>NZ_JBVIST010000002.1:0-805286 GCF_055575375.1 Streptomyces sp. NPDC034111
CACCCCTGAAACACCGCCGGCCAGGAGAATTCCGCGACGTCCCCCTGCCGCGATCCGTAAAGGAAGCCATCGAACGCTTTGAACAGCGACACGGCGCGACGGACGAGGGCTACCTGCTGCGCGGATCGAACGGCTATTTCACCTACCGGATAGAGAGCACGCGAGCAGCCAAACTGCACACCGTGCTGCCTCCGCCGGACGGCATGACCCTCTCCGGCTACCGCGACCTGTTCGCCTCCGTCTGCCTGGAACACGGCATCCCCATCACCGACGTCTCCGAATGGCTGGGTCACCGCAAGATCGAGACGACCTACCGCACCTACCGACACGTGATGCCCGGATCGCTCGCACGGGCCAGGCAAGCCCTGGACCACACCCCCGCAACCTGATACCCACCCGCCCCCCGCAGGCCAGGGCACCGCCTCATCGACGGAATATCGGTGGCCTGCCATCACCTCGACACCGAATACCCGCCGCTCCCCCACAACAGGGCAACCAGCGCCGACCAGAGCCCCTCCGGCAACGGCACCGCCACTACAAACAAGATCCACTGACGAACCGTCAGGAAAGTCAGCAAGAGGTCAGCATGAAGACTGCCGAAGCCGCCCACACGTGAGCACACCTGCACATTGGCGAATCCGCATACTCCCCTTCGCTACCTGCAAAAACGCCGGTCAGCGCGCCATCTGCTAACTGACTGCAAATCGCAGTGCCAGTGGAAGCCGAAGGGGTACCGCACCGCCCAGTACCTGACCGGTCCGCCCTGCCATGCACGTGGACCACCACGCCCCGCTGCTCCTGATCACGCGTTGACGGCCTGGTGACGGTCGCCCTCCTCCTGGGCGGTGCCGACAGCCCTACCCCCGCATTCAGGTCGCTGACACCAAGATCCCGCAATTCACTGACCATTCACGGACCAACGCTCTGCTGACGGCAGTCACAGCAGCCCAAGTGCAGAATTCGCAGTGGTTTTTGGCATTGCTGAGAGCTCATCGTGTCCGTCGGGTACGACCGCCGCGCGTCGGGCCCGGTCGGGCGCATCGGTGCCCGACCGGCACGAGGTGAAGAGTGAGCGGTTGCGCTCCGGCGCTCAGAAGGTACTTTTTTCTCCGCCCGTTCGGGCGCCGCGTTCCCGTCGTCCGCTCGGTTGAAACATCAGAGAAACGTTAATTCCCGTGCAGATTTGCATACTTAGGGATCAGCGCATCATCTGTACATTGGTCTGATCGGGCGTCAGCCAATGGAGGAATATTCTCAATGAACGCGAGCGGGTGGATAGTGAAAGGCCTCCACCGGGATTCGGATCCCTTGGTGTGAGTAGGAATGGAGGCCGCAGGTGACCATTGACGAATGGCTCAAAACTAATGTAACCACCGACACGAGAGCACTCGAGTGGTTCAGCGGCCCGGAGTGCGAAGACCGCATCGTCCGGGCCTATCGCGAGCTGCTGAGCGGTTATGAGATCGACACCTCGAAGATCCTCAAGACCACATGCTTGGTGAACGGCGAGCACACCGGCGTGGTGCGTGTCCACGAGAACAACTTCTTCTCGATCTGCGCCCACCACTTCCTGCCGTTCTTCGGGAAAGTCAACATCTCCTACGTGCCGGGTGACCGCATCCTCGGGCTCGGGAAATTCCCTCGTCTGGTACAGGCGTTCAGCCGGCGCTTCCAGATCCAGGAGTACCTCGTCAAGGACATCGCTGAAGAGATCATGTCCTCCGGCGGCGCAAAAGCCGTGCGAGTCACCTCCCGTAGCCGCCACCTCTGCATGTGCAGCCGTGGCCCTTCCGACCAGACCGCGATGACCGACACCTCGTATGTGGCAGGTCATCAGGAGTTGCTGGGCAAGTTCGGCCTGGAGGACTGATCCGGACTCGCGTGGCGGGAGGTGTTCACTGATCGACCCTCCCGCCACGCGGCCCCCGGTCACCCCGTCCCTCGACGGCCGACGGCGCAGGACAACGCGCACGGCCAGCACTAGGAGAACCCGTGCGCGACAGGAAGAGAGGCCGGCACCACCGCGTGTCGACGTCGACCTGGAAGTACGTTCTGGCGACATGGCTCGCCGGTGTGCTGGCGGCCGTCGGCCTGGGTGCCGTCTCACCGGCGGGTTCCGCCCTGCGTTCGGCACTGGGCCTGTCATCCGGTGCGCTCGCATGGGCCACATCGAGCATCACGGCTGTGAGCGCCGTCCTCGGCATCCCGGCGGGATGGTGGGTTCGCCGCTTCGGCGCCCAGCGGGCCCTGTCCTGGGGCCTCTTCGTGATGGCGGTGGCAGGCGCCGGCAGCGCGACCGCCGGATCATGGGGACTGCTGCTGGGGTCACGTATCGCTGAAGGAGTCGGCTACCTGCTTGTGTTCGTGGCGGGTCCGGTCGTTCTCACCCGCATCACTCAGGGCAGCATGCGATCGGCAGCGCTCGCGTTGTGGGGCACATGCGTCCCTACGGGGCTCGCCATCGCCTCGGCCGCGGGCGGAGCGCTGGCGTCTTGGTGGACGTGGAACCAATGGCTGGTCCTCACAGCGCTTGGTCCGCTGATCATGGCCGGAGTACTCACGGCCGTCCTGCCTCCGCTGCCGAGGGCGGCGGTTCCGTGCACTCACCGCGAGGCCGGTACTTGGAGCGGGGCGTTGAGGCTCGGGGTGGCGTACGGAAGTCTGTCGCTGGTCGGCGTTGCCGTGGTGATGGTGCTTCCGCCTTTCCTCACCGAGTACCGGCAGGCTTCGCCGGCGGTGGCCGGTACCGTGGTGGCGGTCGTCTGCCTGGGCAGCGCGGCCGGAGGGCTCGCCGCCAGTTGGCTGCTGCGGCGCGGTCTGGCCCTCTCCTCACTGGTCCCGCTGGGCGCATTGATGCCGGTGGCCTGCCTCCCCGCCTTCTCGGCCGAATTCCCACTCGCGGTCAGCGGCGGAGCGGCCACGCTTGTTCTTGTCGTCGACGGCCTGCTCATCTCCGCTGTCTTCGCTGCCGTCCCCGGCTCGGTGAACCGTCCTGAGCAGGTCGATGTCGCCAATGGCATCCTCAACCAGCTCGGGAGTGTGGGGATTCTGATGGGGCCACCGGTCTTCGGACTGGTCATCGCTGCGGCGGGGTGGGGCGCCGTCGCCGCGGCGACCCTGGTCTTCGGTGGAGTGGGCGCGGTCCTGCTGCTGACGAGTTCGTGCGCGTACGCGACCGGTTCGGCAGCCGGGGTGTCCGCGTCGCCTGACGCACCGGATGGTGTGGATATGAGGGAGGGATCGGAAACGTTGGGGAAGGCGGCGGACGTCAGCGGGCCCAACCACACGAGATCCTGACCGAGCCATGAAAGTGCGGCGTTTTGGACTGCTTTGCCGGCGGACGGCATTCCTTCACCTGGGAAAGGGCAGGATGAAAATCGATTCCCTTCTGTTGCGGGACAACTCCTATGGCGAGTACTGCCTGTACTGCCACGCGGAGACGGTCAAATGGAGCGTCGTGGACGGAAGAAAACGCTGCATCTGCGGTACGTGCGGCCGCGAGGCGGAAAGAGCCGTCATCGTCGACCCCCGCATCTGCTGGTGGACCGATGCAGACGGCGAGTACTGGCATGAGAGTGCGGGTGTATTCGTACGCGACCGGCGAGCGAGGTTTCTCTTCTTCCAGCGAATCGCCTTTCCTTACGCTCTGACCGTACCCGCAGGCCACGTCGAACGCGGAGAGGAACCCAAGTGCGCGGCCGCGCGGGAGCTGTGGGAGGAAGTAGGAATCCGCAGCGCGAACGGGGATCTCCGGCTCGTTGCGGACGAGTACTTCAAGGGGGATGTGTGCAGAAGGGGCTCGGACGCGCACCGTTGGCACGCGTATCTGCTGGAGGTCGATGAGCGCCGGGAAGCAGGAGCCCTTGGGGAGCTGACCGTGAATGAGGAAGGTGAGGCGCCCGTCTGGCTCACTCTCGACCAAGCACGCTCCCACCGGACGACGTTGGCGGTGGAACGCCTCATCGATCAGTACTCCGAGAGGCTCCTCCCCTCCGCCCCGCGAGCCTGAACGCCGGCGGTGCCTTGCGCATCGCGGGGCCTGCCGGCCGGTCGCGGCCGGGTCGTGGAGACCGGTGGGTGCCTGGCGGTGGACGGTTCGTATACGCGGCGCGATATGCGGCGGGGTATGGGATGGCGGGTGATAGTGGAGATGTGTCAGTGTTCCACCGCCGCCTCAGGGAGGCTCGTTGACCGGCGTGGTCGGCGGAGCGCGGGTGGTGATCGTGATGGGCGTATCGGCGTCCGGAAAATCCGCCGTCGGAGCGCGGCTCGCGCAGCAGCTCGGCGTGCCGTTCCTCGACGGCGATGATCTGCACCCGGCGTCCAGCCGCGCCAAGATGGCGTCCGGACACCCTCTCGACGACGCCGATCGTCAGTCCTGGCTGGCGGCTCTTACGGAGTGGATCCGCACGACTGCGGCCGGTGGACACGGGGGTGTGGTGGCGTGTTCGGCGCTGAAGCGCGAGTTCCGGGACCAGTTCCGGCGTTCGGGGGCGGAGGTGTGGTTCGTCCATCTGGCTCTCGATCGTGAGCTGGCCGCGGAGCGGATCGCGCGCCGGAAGGGGCACTTCATGCCGCCGGAGCTGCTCGACTCCCAGTACGACATCTTGGAGCCGCTTCAGGCCGACGAACCGGGCGTCACCCTCGACGCCTCCGGCAGCACGGCACAGGTCGTGGCGGCCGCTCTGCGCGCAATGGCGGGGCCTGAGCGGTAGCGGGTCGCCCTGACGATCGCGTCCTCCTCGGACATCGCCGTCTCGCTTGTCTTCGCCGACTGGCATCAGGCGTGGGGCTCGCTGCTCCTGCTCCTGCTCACGACCAGCCGGGGGCCGGGCACGCCCGCGACCTGCGCGTCTCGTACGCGCCTCGGGGAGACAGGGCCGAGCTCGGCGCGCCGGAGCGAGCCCCCCGGCTTACGCTGATCGGGGGGCCGCATTCGGGTGAGGTGCACGCCGAAGGGGGCGCCCCTATGGACGACTATCCGCTGATCGAGAACCACGGCCTGCTGGGCGATCTACAGACTGCGGCACTGGTGACCACGGATGGGACGGTCGACTGGTTCTGCCTCCCGCGGTTCGACTCACCCAGCGTGTTCGGGGCGCTGCTGGACAAGGACAAGGGCGGGCACTGCACGGTCCGGCCCCTGCACACCACGCACGCGACCAAGCAGTTGTACCTTCCCGACACGGCGATTCTGGTCACCCGGTTCATGACCGAGGCAGGCGCCGGTGAGGTGGTCGACTTCATGCCCGTGACCGGGACCACGGTCACCTCCAGCCACCGGTTGGTCCGCATGGTCCGCTGCGTGCGCGGCAGCATGACCTTCGAGATCGAAATCGCCCCGCGGTTCGACTACGGACGCAAGGCCCACCAGTTGCATGTCACCGAGCACGGTGCGGTATTCGTCTCGGACGACGGCGTGGAGCTCACCGTGCACCCCATCCGCGAACCGGAGGACGAGCGGCTGGTGGACGTTCTGGCGGACCGGCACGACGACCTGCACTTCTCGCTGACCCTGGAGGCGGGCCAGCAGCGCGGGCTGGTCCTGGCGTCGGCCGCCGACGGGCCGCCCAGGGAGATCCGCCTCGCGGAATACCAGCAGCTCTTCGACGACACCGTCGTGTACTGGCGCTCCTGGCTGGGCCAGTCACGCTACTCGGGGCGCTGGCGGGAGGCGGTGGAGCGCTCCGCGGTGACGCTGAAGCTCATGACGTACGCCCCCAGCGGTGCCCTGGTGGCCGCCCCGACGGCGGCGCTCCCGGAGCAGTTGGGCGGCGAGCGCAACTGGGACTACCGGTTCACCTGGATCCGTGACGCCTCCTTCTCGGTGTACGCCCTGCTGGGACTGGGCTTCACCGAGGAGGCCAAGGCGTTCATCGGGTGGCTCACCGACCGGGTCAAGGAGCGGGCCGGCAGCGACGAGGAATCCGGCCCCCTCAACATCATGTACAAGGTCGACGGCTCCTCCGACCTGGACGAGCAGATCCTCGACCACTGGGAAGGCTATGCGCGTTCGGCCCCGGTGCGGATCGGCAACGGTGCCGCCACGCAGATTCAGATGGACATCTACGGCGAGGCGCTGGACAGCATCTACTTCGCGCATCGGCACGGAATCCAGCTGGGGCACCGGGGATGGACCTCGCTGCTGACGAACCTCGACTGGCTGGTCGACCACTGGGACCAGGCGGGAGAGGGCCTGTGGGAGACCCGCGGCGGCCGTAAGAACTTCACGTACGGCCGCGTGATGTCGTGGGTGGCGTTCGACCGCGCTCTGCGGCTGGCCGAGTCGAACGGCCGGCCGGCCGCGGCCATACGCTGGCACGGCGCACGGGACGAGATCTACGAGCAGGTCATGGCAAAGGGCTGGAGCGAGGGGCGTCAGGCCTTCGTCCAGCACTACGGCAGTGACGTACTCGACTCCTCGCTGCTGCGGATGTCGACGGTGGGGTTCATCACGCCCGACGACCCCATGTGGGACTCCACCCTCGACGCGATGGAGCAGGAGCTGGTCAGCGACAGCCTGGTCTACCGCTACAACCCGGAGGCCTCGCCCGACGGGCTGCGCGGCTCCGAAGGGACCTTCTCGCTGTGCACGTTCATGTACGTCGATGCCCTGGCACGCGCGGGGCAACCTGAGAAGGCGAGGCTGGTGTTCGAGAAGATGATGGGGTACGCCAACCATCTGGGGCTGTACTCCGAGGAGATCGACCTGACGGGTCGTCAATTGGGTAACTTTCCCCAGGCCTTCACCCATCTCGCCCTCATCGACGCGGCCATCACCCTGAACGCGACGCTCGACCGGCGGTAGCCGGAATCGGCTCAGGTGGCCGGACCCGCGCCCGTCGTCGGCGCGGGTCCGAGAAGGACGAGCGTGTCGCCTTCCGCCGCGGGGCCCGGCAGGGTTTCGGTGACCGGTTCCAGCCGGCCGTCACGCCGGACGACGAACAGGGTCTGGTGTCCTGGCGGGCTCGGGACCGACGCGGGCTGTACGCGGAAGCGGGCGCCCTGCTCATGACGGGCCATCAGGTCGTGGCGGAGGAGGGCCGGGCCGAAGAGGGTGTCACCGGCGGTGTAGGGGGCAACGACGCCCTGGCCTCCGGGCGGCGGGCCGATGCGGTGGACGGGGCCGTCGATGCTGTCCCGCATGACGATCGAGGCGAGTGCGTTGAAGTCGTCGTTGTCGGTCAGTAGGAAGAGCGACGTGACCTCTTCCAGCCGGGCTTTGGGATCGGTGGCCACGGCCATGAGCTCTCCGGCGGCCAGCTCGATCCCCGCTTCCGTGATCCGGTTCCGCTCCTGTGCGAGTCCCGCCCACATCAGCACATCGAGTCCGGCGGTGCGCAGCGACCGGGCGAGATCGATGACCCAGGGGTCCCCGCCCACCAGGAGCGGGCGGGCCCGCGTGGGGCGTGCGACGCCCAGCCTGGCGGCCACCGGCCGCGCCGTCAGTGCGTAGACCACGACCGTTCCGACGATCACCAGGAAGGTGATGGGAAGGATCTTGCCGGCGCCGCGCAGGCCCGCGGTGGTGAGCGAAGCGGAGAAGGTCGTGGCGGTGGACGCGGCGACGATGCCGCGCGGGGCCATCCAGCCGATGAAGGCGCGTTCCCGGCCGGCGAGTTCCGTCCCGGCGGTGGCCAGCAGGGCAACCAGGGGTCTGACCACCAGGACGAGCACGGCGACGAGCGCGAGGGTGGGCAGCAGCACAGGGACGACGGACTTCGGTGTCACCGTCGCCGAGATGGAGATGAACAGCACGCTGATGATCAGTTGCACGAGCGTCTCGAAGAACGGCCGGCGTGCGGGCATGTCGAAGCCGGGCAGGTTCGCGACGGTCAGCCCGGTGACGATCGCGGCGATGAGCCCGGTGTCGTCGAAAACCATGTCGCAGCCCGCGGCCACCACGACGACGGTGGCCAGTTGGGCGAGCGTGCCGAGCGTCTCGCCGAGCCTGAGCAGCCGGAGGGTGAACCACAGCAGTGCGGCGCCGACCGCTCCGCCCACGAGCCCTACCGCGAGACCGGTGAAGAAGGAAGCGGACCGGAAGCCGTGGCCGGTCCGGAAGCCGCCGGAGACGATGGAGTGGAAGACGACGGCGCCGAGGATGCCGCCGACCGGATCCATCAGGGACCCTTCCCACAGCAGGACCCGCCGCACCTTGTCCGACGGCCTGACGTGGTCGAGCAGCGGACCGACGACGGTCGGCCCGGACACCACGAGGATCACGCCGATCATGCCGGCGACGGCGAACGGAACGCCGAACAGCTTCGGCCCCAGGCCCATGACGGTTCCCGCGGTGAGCAGCACGCCCAGCACGATGAGCCGTACGACGACGCTCCGCGTCGCGCCTTTGAGGTGGCGCAGGTCGAGCCCCAGGCCGGTGTCGTACAGGATGAGCGCCACCGACAGCGACACCAGGGGCGAGAAGGCCGGCCCGACGAGCTTGTCGGGACGGACGGCCTCGGTGACCGCTCCGGCGGCGAACCCGGCCGGCAGCAGCACGACCAGGGCCGGGATCCGCAGCCGGCTCGCGAGGATCTGGGAGCCGACGGCGAGGGCCACGGTCAGGCCGAGGCCCAGCAGGATCTGGTCCTCGGTCACCGCGCTCTCACCCTTCGGCGTGCACCGTGCCGTCCGCGGTCTGCACCCGCCACGAGGTCAGCCTTCGTCACCGGCACCGGTGCGCCGCAGGTCGGCGTCGGTGAGGCCCTCCAACTCGCCATGGGTGTCCAGCCAGTAGAGCAGTGCGACCGCGGGGACGATCAGCACGAATGCCACGAGGGTGACCCACCCCAGCCAGCGGAGCGTGGTGTGCGCGCCTGCGCCCTCGGCGACGGTCAGTGAGCCCGGGATGAGGTACGGGCGCTGTGCCATCCCCCAGGCGAGGACGGCCGACGCGACCACGCCGACCGCGCTCACCCGGGACCAGGCCCCTGAGGAGCGGATCAGCAGCCAGGCAGTGGCGAGCGTGCCCAGTGCCGACGCGATGACGAAGCCGAGCCCCACGCCGTGTGTGAGCCCGTGCCATACATGAGGCGCGTCCCCGCGGGTGACGAACAGTGTGATCACGGCGAGAGAGGCGACGACGGCCAGGGCGCCCAGTGCCCTCCGCCGGAAGTAGGCGTCGAGATCCGGCGCGGCGAAGCGGCGGGCGTCCGCTGCCAGGAAGACCGCGCCGAGCAGAGCCGTGGTCGCGATGGCGAGCAGGCCGAAGAGGACCGAGGTGGGATGGGACCAGGCATCCATCGATGCCGTCGTCCCCGGCGTGACGCGGCCCGAGGCCACTCCGCCGGCCGCGGCGCCGAGGAAGAACGGCGTCAGGAGCGAGGAGAGGGCGAACATCGCTCCGTACAGGCGCCGTCCGGCCAGCCGTCTGACGGGCTTGCGCAGGGCGAAGCCGGCGCCGCGCAGGACGATGCCGACGGCGGCCAGTGCCAGGGGCAGCCACATGGCCGTGAACGTCCGCTGGAAGAAGACGGGGAAACCCGTCCACATGATGACCAGCACGAAGATCAGCCAGACGTTGTTGACCTCCCATACGGGAGCCATCGCGTGGTCGATCAGCCAGCGGGGGCGCTTGCCGCGTTCCGCTCCGCCTGCGGTCAGGTCCCAGAAGCCGGCTCCGTAGTCGGTGCCGCCGGCGCAGGCATAGGCGGCTACCGCGAGCAGCAGCACGACGGCGATGACACCGGCGATCACGGTCGTCCCCCGGTGGACGAGGCGGTTCCGTCGCCACCGGACCGAGGCGTGGCTCCGGCCGGAACCGTGGAGCGGGGCCCGTACGGATTGTCCGCCTCCGGTTCCGCCGGTCTCCCCCTCCCGCCCGTCCCGTCGGCGAGCCGCCAGCGGGCGCCCATCTTCAGCAGCACCGCGAGGAACGAGGCGAAGACGACCGCGTACACCACGATGACCAGGCCGAACATGATCCACAGGCCGGTTGAGCGCGTTGACGTCACCGCTTCCGCAACCCGCATGTTCTGGTAGACGATCCACGGCTGGCGGCCCACTTCGGTGGTGATCCAGCCGCATTCGACGGCGACGACGGAGGCGACGCCGGCCACGGCGGCGCACCGGTAGAACCACGGTGAGGCGGGCAGCCTGCGGCGGCGCAGCCAGATCAGGGCGTACCAAAGGGCGAGCAGCGCCAGCGCGGAGCCGATTCCCACCATGATGTCGAAGGTCCAGTGGGCGAGGGTGGCCTGAGTGGCCGTCGGCCGGTCGCTCGCCGGGACGGACGTCAGCCCGGTCACCCGGGTGTCCGGGCGGAAGCCGGCAAGGATGGAGTCGAGCTGCGGGATCCGGATACCGCCGGAGATGCTCCCGTCCGGGTGCAGCCGGCCGAACAGGTACTCCGGCACATGGGTGTCGGTCTTCCAGACGATCTCCATCGCGGCGAACTTCACCGGCTGCTTGTGGAAGACCTGCCGGGCGATGGAGTCGCCCAGCACGAACTGCACCGGTGTGAACACCGCGGCGAGCGTGAAGGGGATCGTGAACCCGAGCCGGTGGTAACGGTCCCGGCGACCGCGCAACCAGCCGACGGCGTAGACGCCGGCCACGACGTAGCCCGCCGTCACCAGCATCGCCACGACGAAATGCCAGTACTGCGGGCCGAACATGGGCGTGAAGATCGCCTTCCAGATCTTCACGTCGACGGGGTTGCCCGCGGCGTCGAGGGTGAAGCCGCGCGGGGTGTTCATCCAGGAGTTGGCGGCCAGGATCCCGAAGGCGCCGAGCAGGGCGACGGCGGGCAGCGGCAGTCCGAGCAGGAAGTGGGTCCGGGAGGGAAGTCTCCGCCAGCCGTACAAGTAGATGGCGATCAGGACGGCTTCGAGGAAGAAGGCCCATGCCTCGACGCCGAACCCGATGCCGAAGACATCGCCCCATCTGCCCATCATGTTCGGCCACAGCAGCCCGAATTCGAAGGACAGCACGGTGCCGGTGACGACCCCGATCGCGAACTGGACCGCCATGACCGCCGACCACCGCCGCGCCAGCAGCAGGGCGGTCCGGTCGTCCCGCCGCAGACCGTAGGCGTGCATGAGGAGCGTGATCAGGGGCAGCGCCACGCCCAGGGGCACCAGAAGGATGTGGGAGGCGAGGGTGAAGGCCATCAGCGATCTGGCCGGGAGCATCTGCGCCGGCGCGTCCGCCAGCAACGAAACCGTGGTGTGCATCTGCGTCTCCCCGGGGGCCGACGTGAGTGAGGCCGGTCAGCCGCCGGTGGCGAAGCCGGGGAAGAGAGTCATCCCGCCGTCCACGTAGAGGGTGGTGCCCACGACGTAGTCCAGGAGGTCGGAGGCGAGGCCAACGGCCGCGTGGGCGATGTCCTCGGGGGCGCCGATGCGGTCGTAGGGGATCAGCCGCAGAAGGTCCTGCTGGGCCTCCGGCGTCTCCCAGGCGTCGCGGTTGATGGGGGTCTTGATGGCGCCGGGGGCGATCGCGTTCACCCGGATCTTCTTCGGGGCGAGTTCCTGGGCCAGCGTCGCCATCATCATCTGTACGCCGCCCTTGGACGCTGCGTAGTTGACGTGCCCCGCCCACGGGATGATCTGGTGCACCGAGCTCATACAGATGATCTTCCCGGCCGCGCGCGACACCTCGGGGACCACTCCGCGGCGTACGAACTCCTTGGCCGCCTCGCGGGCGCACAGGAACTGCCCGGTGAGGTTGACGTCCAGGACCTTCTGCCACTGGGCGAGGGTCATCTCGGTGAACGGTGCGTCACGCTGCAATCCGGCGTTGGCCACGAGGATGTCGATCGTGCCGAATTCCTCGACCATCCGCGCCATCATGGCGACGACCTGGCCCTCGTCGGACACGTCCGCCTCGTAGGCAGCGGCCCGCACCCCGAAGGAGGCGATCTCCTCGACCACCTTCTCGGCTTCCTCACGGCCGGCCACATAGTTCACGGCCACATCGGCTCCGGCCCGGCCCAGGGCGACGGCCGTCGCCCTGCCGATGCCGGAATTCGCGCCGGTGACCAGCGCCTTCTGGCCCTTCAGCAGGTGTGCGGGGATCACGTCCTGAGGCGGGCCCTCGGGGGAACTCACGATGACTCTGTCCTCCACTGCGCGATCCGGATCAGCCGGGCCGCGGCCCGGAGTGCAGGCGTCACACAATCACCGTGGCGGGGCAACAACGCGAGGGAAAGGCCGGTTTTGCGCTGCCCGACTGACGATCTTCGCCCGGTCGGAGGTGCGTCACCGCGGGCCGGTCAGCCCAGCCGCGCCAGGAGGTGGTCGCCCACCCGCAGGGCGTTGGCGATGGCCGTCAAGGACGGATTGACCGCGCCGATGCTCGGGAAGAAGCTCGTGTCGACGACGTACAGGTTGTCCAGGTCGTGGGCCTTGCAGTGGAGGTCCAGGGCCGAGGACGCCGGGTCGTGGCCGAACCGCACCGTGCCCGCCTGGTGGGCGGTGGCGCCGATCGGCATGCCCTTGTGCAGATAGATGCTGTGGGACAGCAGACGGTGCTCGTGCATACCGAGGTGGCCGAGCATGTGCTGGAGCTTGTGCCGCAGGCGCGTCAGGCCGGCGATGTTGTTGCTCTCGTCGAGGGCGAGGTGGATACGGCCGTCGCCGTCCAGCGTGACCCGGTTGTCCGGCTGCGGCAGGTCCTCTCCGCACAGCCAGAAGTCGACGGCGTGGTGGGCGAGGACTTCGAAGGGCATGTCCGGTGCCACCGCTCCGGCCCAGCGCGGGGCCTCGCCGTGGATCTGCTCGGCATCCGATTTGCCGAGCATCTGGATTCCGCCGAGGGGGTAGTCCCAGTCGTCCGCGCCCAGGTACCAGTCGTGCAGGGCGAGGGTCTTCTGGAACTGGGTGTCGTTGGGCTCCTTCGAAATCGCCATCAGCGCAAGGTTGTTGTGCCGCATGTAGTGCCGGCCGACCACGTCCGAGCTGTTCGCCAGCCCGTGGGGGTGACGGTCGTTCGCCGAAGCGAGCAGCAGGGCGGCGGAGTTGACCGCCCCGCAGGCCACGACCACGATGTCGGCCGAGAACCGGGCCTCCTCCTCGCCCGGGAGCTGGGCGACAACTGCCGTGACACTGCACCCCGTTGGATCGGTCTCCAGTCTGGTCACCCGGGCATGGGTGACCATCTCGACGTTGGGGTGCCGCAGTGCCGGCTCCACACAGATCACCTGGGCGTCGGACTTGCCGCGGACCAGGCACGGGAAGCCGTCCACCCGGTTGCAGCGGATACAGACGCTGGAGGGGGTTGCCTGCCCGTTCGCGTCCTGCGTGAGGTTGACGCCGATGGGCAGGTGGAACGGATGCAGGCCCCGCTTCTCCAGGTCGTCGCTCAACTGCTGGATGCGCGGCTCGTGTTCGACCGGCGGGTAGGCGTACTGTCCGCTGCACGGCCCTTCCCAGGGGTCCTCACCGTGCCGGCCGTGCACCAGGTAGAGGTGTTCCGCCTGTGTGTAGTACGGCTCCAGGTCCTCGTAGCGGATCGGCCAGGCGGGTGAGACACCGTCGTGGTGGCGCAGGGCGCCGAAGTCCTCGGGGCGCAGCCGGAACAGGGCCGCGCCGTAGAACTTGGTGTTGCCGCCGACGTAGTAGTTGACCTCGGGCGGGAACTCGTTGCCGTGTTGGTCGAGCCAGAACTCCGGAGCCCGGTACTTGCCCTTGACGAACACGGCGGTGGAGTCCCAGTTGTCGCGTTCGCGCCGCAGGTAGTCACCGCGTTCGAGGAGGAGCACCCGTTTGTCCGAGGGGGCGAGCCGGTGGGCGAGCGTGCCACCGCCGGCGCCGGTGCCGATGATGATGACGTCGTAGTGGGAGGAGCCGCCCACGGCGACCACCGTCCTTGCCTTGCGGTCCCCAGCCGTTGCCGGGACCTGCCCATCGCTTTCTCCCCTCTTCGAACGTATACGCCCCGCAGCGCCGCGGCACCTGGAACGGCCCGCGTCCCGGCACGGTCACAGGACGGCGATCGGGTTCACCGGCGAACCGGTGGCGGCCGGGAGCCGCAGGGGGGCGACCACGCACAGGAAGTGCCAGCGGCGCAGCTGTTCGCACACCGGTACCAGTTCCTCGAAGTCCAGGTAGTCCATCAGGTGCAGCCCCATGGCGTGCATGGCCAGCACATGCACCGGAAACGGGACCTCGGTCACCACGCTGGGGGCCGTGTCGTTGTTGCCGTCCGACCCCAGGACGGCCACCCGACGCTCGGCCAGGAAGCGCATCGCTTCCGGGTGGAGGCCCGCCCGCGCCTGCGCCGCGTTCCAGGCGCCGAGGCTCCGGCGCCTACGGCGGTGCCCGACGCGTACCAGCAGCAGGTCGCCCGGCCCGACCGTGACGTCCTGGGCGTTCTCGGCCGCCGCGAGGTCGTCGGCGGTCACGTGGTCACCGGGGTCGAGCCACGGCACGCCGCGCAGGCGCGGGATGTCCAGGAGGACGCCGCGGCCGACGATGCCGTCCCGCACCAGGTCCAGCGTGAGCGCGCCGGCACCGTCCGGCGTCACGCTGCTCGCCGGGACACCGCCGTAGAGCTCGCCGTCGAACAGCACGTGGCACAGCGCGTCGAGGTGGCTGTCGGCGTCCCCGTGCACGTTCATGGCGAACCGGTCGAGGGCGAAGTGCAGTCCCGGGGCTTCGGTCTCACCGGGCGCCGGTGCGGTCATCCGGTGGGAGGCGGGCTGCGGGTTGTCGGGCCCCGGTGCGGTCTCGATGGGAGCGGCGAGCGACACCGTGCGTCCGGACCGCACCGCGGTGGCGGCGGCCGCCACCCGCTCGGGGGTGAGGTGGCCCAGCGCGCCGCGCCGGTGATCCGTGCCGTCCAGCGCCTGCTCACGTAGCCGGCGGTAGAGGGACCGGAAGGCCGCCTCGGACACCGGGTGCGGCGCAGCGGGGTGCGCCGACGGGGGGTGCGGTTGCGCACTCACGGTGACTGCTGTCCGGGCCGGGCGGGGCGCCGCGGCTCACTGGGGCGGGATACGGAACGCCGGTTCGTTTCCGTTCGTACGATCCGTCACGTGAGCTCCTCCTCGTTCGGCGCAGGGCTCTGGTTCCACTGTCGGCCTCCACCGGTCCCCGCGCATCCCGGGGTCAGCCGTGCGTTGCCCGCCGGCCGGGGTTCTTCCGGAGAAGGACCTCCCTGCGCCGGCCTGCGCGGCATACGCACGCCCTATGTCGTGGACAGGATGTCGGCGGTACCGGTGTGTGCTGCTGCCACGGAGAGCACCGAGGTGGCGATGTCCGTGGCCTGAACGCGGATTTCGGGGATCGCCGTGGTCTCCCAGAGGTTCCCCAACCGCAGGGCGCCAAGGGCCCACAGGGGCGCGGGGGTGTGCCCGTCGAGGGGGACGAGCCTGCCGTCGGGTGCGGTGTCCAGCCCCAGGCCGAGCGGGCCGGGGCGGGCCGCGCCGCTTCTCAGCAGGGCGCTGAGGAACGGGTCGGTGGAATCGTGGACGGAGCGGGGCGCGCCGGTGCAGTTCACGACGGCGCCCACCTCCAGCGACCGCCCGTCGGCGAGACGGATGTGCACACCACCAGGGGTGGGAGTGGCCTGGGTGACCCGGCCGGAGGTGACGCTCAGCCTGCCCTCGGTGCGGGCGGTGGCCAGGGCGTCGGCGGTCTGCGGCGGCATGCGATGCCGGTGCACTTCCCAGCGGCGGAGGTCCTCGGCCAGGAAGCGGCACCGGTCGTCCGGGCTCAGCCGCTGCCACAGCGAGGAGGACCAGGGCCGCAGACCGTCGATCGCCGGCCGCCAGTCTCCGTGCAGACGGCGGCAGACGGCCGCGTGGTGCAGCACCATCCGGCGCAGGGCGGGCAGATCGGCACACTCACCGTAGGGCGGCGGCGGAACCGTCGGTGACGGTTGCCGGGTGTGCCGCTGGGGCACCAGGCCGTGCCGGGAGACGGCATGGACGGTCCGCCCGGGCCTGGTGAGGGAGAGGGCGAGGTCCGCCATGGTCAGCCCGGTTCCCATGAGCAGCACATCGGACTCCGGCGGCACCGCATCGAGCGCGCCCGGCCGCCACGGATCGGAGATGATCCGTGGCGAACTCACCGGGTGCGGCAACCAGCCGCCGCCCGACCGGGGTTGGCCCAGCGCGAGGACCACCGCCTGGGCGCGCAGGCGGCCGCCCGAGGCGAAGGCCAGGTGCGGACCGTCCTCGACGGCGAGGTCCACGACCCGTTCATGGCGCCGCCGGAAGCGCCCGAAGGCGGAGCTCTCGACCGCCCGGGCCAAGTGGTCGGACAGATAGTGGCCGTAGTGCCGGCGGGCGACGAACTCCCCGGGGCCGACCCTTCTGCCGAGCTTCCCGGAGAGCCACGAGGTGAAGTCGTCCGGCCGGTCGGGCCGCGCGCTCAGCCTGCCCGACGGCACGTTCAGGAGGTGCCGCGGATCGGTGGTCGAGTACGCGGTTCCCTGCCCGGTCGCCGTCGCCGGGTCGATCAGCTGGACCTCGAGGGGAAGCCGTGCCAGGGCGGCCGCATCGAGCAGCCGCGCTGCCGTGAGGGTGCCGGCCGCCCCGGCACCCACCACGGCGACGGTGGAGAACGCCCCCTCAGCCATCACTCGGCCGTGCCATTCCAGCGGCCAGGGTGGTGCCGTCGGCCGGGTCGATGAGGAGGAAGGAGCCGGTGCGCCGCGAATCGGCGTACGCGTCCAGGGAGAGGGGTTCGGCGGTCCTGACCACGAGCCGGCCGATGTCGTTCGCGACCAGTTCGGCCGGGGCCGGGTGGTCGGAGAGATCGTCCAGGGTGAGGCGGGAGGGGATGTCCTTGACGACGGCCTTCACGGTCCGCGTGGTGTGCGTGAGCAGTACGCGGTCCCCCGCCTTCAGCGGGCGGTCCGAGACATGGCAGACGGTCGCCTCGACGTCCTGGGTGGGTACCGGAGCGGTGGCGGACGGGGCGATCAGATCGCCCCGTGAGACATCCAGGTCGTCCGCCAGCCGGACGGTGACGGACTGGGGCGCCCAGGCCGCGTCCGTGGCCCGGCCCAGGACGTCGATGCCGTCGATCGTGCTGGTGCGGCCGGACGGCAGAACGGTGACGGCGTCACCGACGCGCAGCACGCCGGAGGCGATCTGGCCCGCGTAGCCGCGGTAGTCGGGGTGTTCGGCGCTCTGCGGCCGGATGACGTACTGCACCGGGAAGCGCGCCACGTCCTGCGCCGGGTCCGAGACCACCGACACGGTTTCCAGGTGCTCCAGCACGGTCGGGCCGCCGTACCAGTCCATGTGGGCCGAGGGCGTCACGACGTTGTCGCCGGCCAGCGCCGAGACGGGGATGGTGGTGATCTCCGGTACGCCGAGGGAAGCGGCGTAGGCGGTGAACTCCTCGGCGATGGCGGCGAAGACGGGCTCGGCGTAGTCGACCAGGTCCATCTTGTTGACCGCGAGGACGACATGCGGGACGCGCAGCAGGGCGGTGACCGCGGCGTGCCGGCGGGTCTGCTCGACCACGCCGTTGCGGGCGTCGACGAGTACGAGCGCGAGGTCTGCCGTGGAGGCGCCGGTGACCATGTTGCGGGTGTACTGCACATGGCCGGGGGTGTCGGCGAGGATGAAGCGGCGCTTGGGGGTGGCGAAGTAACGGTAGGCCACGTCGATGGTGATGCCCTGCTCGCGCTCGGCGCGCAGTCCGTCCGTCAGCAGCGCCAGGTCCGGCGCCTGCTGGCCACGCCGCTGCGAGGCCGCTTCGACGGCTTCCAGCTGGTCGGCGAGGACCGATTTCGAATCGTGGAGCAGCCGCCCGACGAGAGTGGACTTGCCGTCGTCCACCGACCCCGCGGTCGCAAAACGCAATGTGTCAACGATCATCAGAAGTACCCCTCGCGCTTGCGGTCCTCCATGGCGGCCTCGGACAGCTTGTCGTCGGCCCTCGTCGCGCCCCGCTCGGTCAGCCGGGACGCGGCGATCTCGGCGATGACCTTCTCGACGGTGTCTGCGTCGGACTCGACCGCTCCGGTGCAGGACATGTCGCCGACGGTGCGGTAGCGCACCTTCCTCACTTCGAGCTGTTCATCGTCCCTCGGGCCGCCCCATCCGCCGGGGGCCAGCCACATCCCGTTCCTGTGGAAGACCTTCCGCTCGTGGACGTAGTAGATGGCGGGCAGTTCGATCTTTTCCCGGGAGATGTACTGCCACACGTCCAGCTCGGTCCAGTTGGACAGCGGGAAGACCCGGACGTGCTCACCGGGCGAGTGCCGGCCGTTGTAGAGCTGCCACAGCTCGGGACGCTGCCGGCGCGGGTCCCAGCCGCCGAACTCGTCGCGCAGCGAGAACACCCGCTCCTTGGCGCGCGCCTTCTCCTCGTCCCGGCGGCCACCGCCGAAGACCGCATCGAAACGGTTCTTCTCGATGGCGTCCAGCAGCGGCACGGTCTGGAGCGGGTTACGGGTACCGTCGGGGCGCTCCTGAAGCGTGCCCGCGTCGATGAAGTCCTGTACGGCGGCGACGTGCAGGCGCAAGCCGTGCCGCTCCACGGTGCGGTCGCGGTAGTCCAGAACCTCGGGGAAGTTGTGCCCGGTGTCGACGTGCAGGAGGGAGAAGGGGATCGCGGCGGGCGCGAACGCCTTCAGCGCCAGGTGCAGCATGACGATGGAGTCCTTGCCGCCGGAGAACAGGATCACCGGCCGCTCGAACTCACCCGCCACCTCGCGGAAGATGTGCACCGCCTCGGACTCCAGCGCGTCCAGGTGGGTGAGCGCATACGGTCTGCCGGTCTCGCCGGCGCGTGCTGCCGCAGTGGTCATGCCAGCCCTTTCTCGATGAGCAGCGTCTGCACCGCCGCCGCGGACTCCGCCACGGTCTGGAGGTGCGATTCGATCCGCAGATCCGGCGCCGTCGGCTCCTCGTACGGGTCGTCCACGCCGGTCAGACCGGAGATCTCACCAGCCGCCTGCTTGGCGTACAGCCCCTTCACATCGCGCTCGGAGCACACCTCGACGGGCGTGGCCACATGCACTTCGAGGAACGTGGTGGCGCTCTGTTCGTGCCGCTTGCGCACCGCCTCGCGGACATCGGCGTACGGCGCGATCACCGGGACGAGCACGGTGACGCCGTTGCGCGCCAGCACCTCGGCGACCAGGCCGATCCGCTGCACATTGCGGCGCCGGTCCTCGGGTGAGAAGCCGAGTTCGGACGAGAGCGACATCCGCAGCTCGTCGCCGTCGAGTACCTCCACCCGCCGGTGCCCGCCGCGCAGCAGCTCGGCGACGGCGCGTGCGATGGTGCTCTTGCCGGCGCTCGGCAGACCGGTGAGCCAGACGGTCGAGCCGGGCCAGCAGGTGCAGTGCGAAGCGTCGCTCACAGTGCGCTCCACTCTCGGACGGCAGTGGCCAGCACGGTGCGGGCCGCCCGGAACTCCGCCGCGTCGATGTGCTCGTGGGGCGTGTGGTCGAGCTTTGCGTCACCGGGCCCGTAGGCCACCATGGGGACGCCCTGCCAGGTGGTTGCCAGGGTGTTCATATCGCTGCTGCCCTTCTTGAGCAGGAAACGGGGTGTCACCTCCGCGGCGCGGAACGCCCGCTGGAAGACCTTCACCAGGCTGCTGGAGCGCCCCGTCGCCACACCCGGTGTGGCCCGCAGGACTTCGAGCTCCACCGGAGCGGCGACCGCGGCCCGCAGCGCGGCCAGCAGTTCCTCCACGTCGAGCGCGGGCGGGACCCGCACATCCACCACCGCTTCACCGGCCTGCACATCACCCTGGTTGCGCGCATGGATGCCGAGCACCGCGGTCATGGCTTCCTCGTCCAGCCGCTCGACGGCCTGCCGGACGGCGCGCAGCGCTTCGACCATCCGGTCGCCCGCCGTGCGCACGCCCTTGCCCGCCGTGTGCTCGGTGTGCTCGGAGACGCTCAGCCGGACCTTGACCAGGCCGTAGTAGCCGATGGTCAGCGCGGCGGCGCCGCTCGGTTCGCCGATGATCACAGCGTCGGCCGGATAGTGATCGCGGACGTGGAAGGCGCCGGCCGCGGTGATCTCTTCCTCGACCGCCCCGACCACCCGCAGCTGCACATCGTCGGGCACGTCGAGTTCGGCCAGCGTCTGGAGATACGTCACCAGGCTCGCCTTGGCGTCGACGCTTCCGCGTCCGGTGAGCACCTCACCGTCCCAACGGGCGGGCCAACGGTGCGGAACGGTGTCGAGATGGCCGAGCATCAGGAGCCGCCGCGAGCCCGTACCTCGGGTGGCCACCAGGTTGCCGGCCGCGTCGATCTTGGCGTCAATTCCCTGCGCCGTGCACCACTGCGCGAGGAACTCCGCGATCTCCCGCTCGTCCCGGGAGACGGACGACAGCTCCACGGCGCGGGCGAGGAGGGTGAGGTCCTCCGCGGGAGCCGGCGCCCGCCAGAACCAGGTGGCCTCGGCGGTGGACAGCGTGTGCGGGCCGGTGATGGCGATGTCGCAGGTGCCCTCCAGCGCGATCTCCGCGGCCCGTACCTTCTGCCGCATCCGGCCGCGGGCGTACTGCTGCCCCTCGCCGGCGTGGGCGTGGCGCAGGGTGCTGGTGGGCGACGCCGGATCGGTGAGCAGCCCCGCGGTGCCGGTGACCAGCCGGAGGTGGTCGGCGTCCATGGCCTTGGCGACTTCGGCCGCCAGGACGTCGGCGTCCACGTTCAGGGCGGTGCCGCCGTCGTCGGCGGCGACCGGCGGGGAGAGGCACACCACGTCGAAGGCGGCCAGCAGACTGGTCAGCCGGGGTGCGTCCACGGCGCTCACCGTGCCCGCACGATGGTCGCGGACCAGCCGCGTCCGGCCCTCGTCCACCACGCGCAGCGGTCCGTTGGCCTGCGCCCGCACCAGCGAACCGGTACGGGAGACGGTGGCGAACACGGACATGCCGCGGCCGGTGAGTTCCTTCTCGATCAAGGGCAGCGTGATCTGTTCGTAGGCCGCGACGATATGCGGTATCTCGTCCGGCGGGCAGTATCGTATTTCGTCGCCGTCGCGCGAGGTCACGGTGCGGATGTCGCGGCCGATGGCGCGGTAGTGCTCCTTGATGCCGGCCGCGCCGCCCGCGATGACCAGCAGCCGGGCGCCGCGCTGGTGCAGCGCGTGGAGTTCGTCGAAGACCTGGGTGTGTGCGAGGCTCGCGCTGCCCAGCTTGACCACATAGAGCGCGGCATCGCGAGAGCTGGCTACTTCCCCCAAAGTGGGCATGCCAGAGTTGCCTTTCGTGCGAGTACGGAAAGGGTGCTGTGCGGGCCGGGACGGCCGGGATCAGCCGGTCGGCACGGCCAGTTGCCGGTTGCGGCGCCGGGCCGCTGCGGTGCCGGTGAACAGCGACCCCAGGACGGCCACCGCGGACAGCAGGAATGTCGCGGTGTAGCTCACCTCGGCGAGCAGTCCGCCGAGCAGCCCCGCGACGCCGACGGCAACGTCGAAGAAGGAGGTGATGGCGCCGAGAGCGGCCCCTCGTTCGGCTTCCGGAGAGGTGTCGATGGTGATGAGGGCCAGGGCGGGGTAGAGCAGGGTGAAGCCGCCGCCGGCGATGAGCGCCCCGACCGCGGCCGGCCACAGGGACGGGGCGAAGGCGATGAGCACCATGCCGATCGCCTCGACCGAGGCGGAGACCACAATCACCGGCAGGGCGCCGATACGGTCCGGCATCCGTCCTGCGACCAGCCGGACCACGACATAGGCGACGCTGAACAGGCTGATCAGCAAGGAGCCGTTGGCGATACCGCGGGCGCTCAGCGACAGCGCACCGAAGCTCGCCACCGCGGCGTAGCCGAAGGCACCGCAGCCCAGCGAGAGGCCGGGCAGCACCGAGGACGGCGGCAGCAGCCGGCCGGAGACCGCGGTGCCGAGGCGTGCGCTGTTGGGGAGCAGGAAGAGCACGGTGACCGCGAGCGCGGGGAGGACCGAGGCGAGCGTCCACACGGCGCCGAACGATCCGACGCGGAACACCACATCGCCCAGGACCGGCCCCACCGTGAGTCCGGTCCACATCGCCAGCCCGTAGAAGCCGACGATCTGTCCACGGCGTTCCGGAGGGGTCAGCGACACCGTCCACACCGACCCGGCGGTGAAGAGGAACGCCTCTCCGACGCCCATGACCAGCCGCGCCAGGAGGAGGCCGGGCAGGCCCAGCGGCAGCGCGTACAGTCCGCCGACGACGATGATGAGCAGGGCGCCGCACATCATGACCGGTCGGCTGCCCCGCCGTTGGGCGACCTGTCCTGCGTACGGCCGGACCAGCAGTGCCACCACGCCGGAGACCGTGAAGGTCGCGCCGACCTCGAACGGTGAACCGTGCAGCTGCTCGGTGACCAGTCTGGGAATGACCGGTATCACCAGGCCGAACGACGCGAAGGTGCAGAACAGCGCGGTGATGACGCCCACGAACGTGCGGACCCAGGGCTGCCGCCCCGGCGCCTCCGTGGACGGGACCACCGGTGTCTTCGCCGGCAACGCTTCCTTGCTCACATTCTCCTCCGTCAGCCGATACCGCGGGTGTTGCCCCCGTCCGCCACCAACACGGTGCCGGTGACGAACGCCGCCTGTTCGCTGGCGAGGAACGCGGCCAGACTGCCGAGATCCTCGGCCCGTCCTATCCGGCCCAGCGGCAGTCCCCTGGCGACCTCGGCGAGGCGGTCCTCCACCTCCGCCCCGTACTGCTCGTCGAGGATCGGTGTCCGGTGGAAGCCGGGGGCAAGAACATTGACGGTCACTCCGCTCGCGCCGAGCGAGTGCACCAGTCCTTTGACGAAGCCCAGTACGCCGAGCCGGGCGACGGAGGACAGGCCGCTGCCGGGGTGCGGCTGGCGCACCGCCTCGGAGGTGATCATGACGATCCGGCCCCAGCCCGCTTCGGTGAGGTACGGCTTCGCGGCCAGCGACAGCGACACATGGGGCAGCAGGTTGTCGTTGACCGCCTGGCGGTACTCCGCGACCTCGAAGCTCTCCACCGGGCCGAACGGCACGCCGCCGGAGTTGGTCACCACGATGTGCAGCGCGCCGAACTCCTCGGCCGTGTGCCGGACCCATGCGGCGGCCGCGTCCTCGTCCCGCAGGTCGACGACGGTGCTGAGGACCCGGCCCGGGCCGCAGCCGTCCACCTCCGCATGGGCGCGCGCCAGCTTGTCCGGATCCCTGCCGCACAGCGAGACATGGGCGCCCTCCGCGGCGAGGGTGCGCGCGACGGCGAGGCCGAGGCCGCTGCTCGACGCCGCGACAAGGGCGCAGCGTCCTTCGAGTCCGAGATCCACTATCGGGGATACCTTTCCGGCGAGGGCCATACGCGTCCGGGCAGCACGGGGTAGCCGTAGCGGACGAGCAGCGGGGCGGTCAGCGCCGTCACCGTCGCGGTGTCGGCGCGGGACAGTTCGGTGTGCCAGCGGGCGTCGGGACGGATCAGGGTCTCGCCCTGGCGCAGCCGGTCGGGGTTGCCGGTGACGGTGTGGTTCCCGTTCAGCCACACCTTCCCGGACCGGTCCACGGGGGACTCGTCGTCGAGGCCGGCGAACCGCAGCACCTCGGTGACGACCTCCTGCGGGCGGACCACCAGGTCCTCGTGCCGGACCCGCAGATACCGGCCGGGGGCGCTCTCGCCGATCAGGTCCGACGCGAGGTTGAAGGCGGTCCAGTAATTGCTGCTGCGGGCCGGGCTCATCGGGTCGATGTACTGCTTGCTGCGCCGGTACGACAGCGCGGTGGCCCGGGGGTCACGCACGACGTGGAGCACCCGGACGTCGAGGTCGGTGCGGCCCAGCAGTGCCGCCGCCTCCGCCGGGTACTTCGAGCCGTCCACGATCAGCCGCTCGCCGCCCTCGCGGGCGACCAGCCGGTAGATGTCGGCCGTACGGTCGAGGAGTTCGGTGATGCCGGGTGCGGGTACCGCCGCGCCGCGCGCCTCGGCGAGCCGGGTCCGGGTGTGGCGGGTCCTGAGCAGAGCGTGCTGACGCATCATCATGTGGTGTGCGGTGGCGGTGACATCGGGTGTCGCCGACTGGTTGGCCTTGAGAACTGCCGACCACAGGTGGCAGTCACTCAGGCCGAGCCCGCAGCCGCACTCGGAGTTGGTTCCGGATTCCAGTACTCCGTTCTGCCACAGGTAGTGCAGCTCGCCGACATGCAAGACCCCGGGAAGTTCATTGAGGACATTGCCCAGCAGAGTACTGCCGCTGCGCATCCAGCCGGTGATGTAGAGGACGCGTGGGAGCTTTTCGGCCATCGGGGGTGGGGGTCCTTCCGTCGTCATCGCAGGGCGGCCGCCTTCGGGAACATGCGCGCTCAGTCCCGCGACAGCAGCAGGAAGTGCTGCGGCAGGTGAACGGCGAGTCCGACGCGGGTGGTTGCCTCGATGAGGTCACAGCCGTCCGGGCCGGCACCGCGGCGCAGCGCCAGCGACGCCACGTCCGGCACGAGGAGCGTGGCCGCGGCCCGGAAGTCGCCGAGCAGCACCTGGTCACGTCCGATCATGCGGGTGCGGGAGACGGTGATGCCGGCCTTGGCGAGCAGTTCGAGGACGCCGCCCTTGACCAACTCCCAGTAGGTGAAGGGGTGGACGACGATGCCGTCGCACGAGCCGCCGGTCTCCTCGACCTCGGCGGCCGCGGAGGTGAGGGCCTCGGCGAGGTCGCTGCCCAGCCGCCCCTCGCGGCTGTCGGGGAGCGTGAGCAGTCCGGGGATCTTCTTGTCCGCGGTGCCGTGCAGCAGGGCGTCGTTCTCCCTGGCGGACAGCCGTACCAGCACCCGGTAGTCGACGAAGGACGCCAGCAGACTGGGCTCGTCCAGCAGGCCGACGGGCAGCGGGACGGAGACCGAAAGATCGGTGAGTTCGGCCTCGTTCAGCCGCGGGGCGAAGGCGGCCTCGGGCGTGGTGGCGTACGAGGTGCCGGAGGCGCTCAGCGCGGCGGCGGGGGGCTCGTGCACGAAGGGCACGGTGCGGTCGGGCACGGACGCGGTCTTCAGCAGATGGCGCACGGCGTAGCGCGGACGCGTCGCGAAGAGCGGGAAGACGGCCGGAAGATGGGCCCGGAAGGGAATGACAAGGTCCTCGGCGGCGTCCGCTCCCCGCACGGACCAGGCGAACTCCTCGCCCGGCGTGCGGGTGTGCAGTGCCGGGTCGGCGAGTGCGACGCGCACGCCCTCGTGGATGGCGGCGCCGGCGGCAGCTCCCTGCATGACAACTCCTCGTGGTGCGCATGGATATGCGGAAGAAGGGGTGTGGCAATGGACAGTAGACGTATTCACCGGCCGGCCAGGGCCCTCGTCCGCTGTAGCTCTTTATGGGCCACATAACGCCGTCTTATTTCTTCGTTCAAATAAGCTGCGGTGATGGGAACAAAAACAATCCGTACCTGGTTCGCCCGTCCGTTCCGGCGTTACTGTTTCCTCGCCGCGCCGCAGTGAATTCAGCAACTGCGGTGCGAGCACAGCCATTTCTGACTCCCTTGGAGGACGCATGTCCGTCGCGGCGTGTCCTGAGTGCGACGCTCAGGTGCAGATCGAGCCGAATACCCGGGTGAACGAAATCGTCGAGTGCGGCGACTGCCGGAGCGAACTGGAGGTGACCTCGCTGGCTCCGGCGACGCTGACCCAGGCGCCGGAGGTCGAGGAGGACTGGGGAGAGTAGTGGTGAGTTCCCCGGAACCGTCCATAGCCGTGCTGGCCTCCAGGGTCCGCACGGAGGAGAAGCGCATCATGGCGGCGCTCGAAAGGCGCGCGGTCCCCTTCAGCTACGTGGATGCACGAGAACTCTCCGTCATGCTCGGCGGGGGGCCGACGGCCCACCGGGTGTTTCTCAACCGGGAGATCGGGCAATTCCGCGCCGGCTACGCGGCCTCCGCGCTGGAGGCCAGGGGCGCGAAGGTCGTGAACACCGCCGCCGCCACCACCTTGTGCGGCGACAAGTGGCTGACCTCCGTGGCCCTTCAGCGGCGCGGACTGCCCACCCCCAGGACCGCACTGGCCATGACCCCGGACGCGGCGCTGACCGCGCTGGAGGAGATCGGTTACCCGGCGGTGATCAAGCCGCTGGTCGGCTCGTGGGGCCGGCTGGTGACACCGGTGGAAAACCCGCGGATCGCGTCCACGGTCCTCGAGCACATCGCGGCCCTGCCGTCCCCGCAGTCCCACATCGTCTATGTGCAGGAAATGATCCCCAAACTCGACCGCGACATCCGCGTCATCGTGGTGGGCGACGAAGTCCTCGGCGCGACCTATCGCCGGGGTTCCGAATGGCGCACCAATGTCGCCCGGGGCGGAGTCAGTGAATTCTGCGCGCTCAGCGACGAGGACGCCAAACTCGCGGTGACCGCCGCTGACGCGGTCGGCGCGGATATCGCAGGCGTCGATCTCGTCGTCGACAGCGAGGGGATGACATCGGTTCTGGAGGTGAATCACCGAGTGGAATTCGCGGGATTCCAGGAGGCGCAGGGAGACCGCGTGGACGTGGCCGACCACATCGTGCGGCATCTGCTGTCCAAGGCGGCGGCATGATGCGCGTTGCCGTGGTGGGCGGCGCCGGATACATCGGCGGCGAATTGCTGCGTCTGCTGGTCGGCCACCCCGAGGTGGAGCTGGCGGCCGCCACGTCCCGCAGCTTCGCGGGCCGGGCGGTCGCGGGCGTCCATCCGAACCTGCGCGGGCGCACCGAACTGCACTTCTGCGAGCCGGCCTCGCTCGGCGCGTACGACGTACTGTTCCTGGCGGCACCGCACCGGGAGACCATGCGGCGCATGCCGGAATTCCTCGGCCACGCGAAGACGGTCATCGACCTCTCGGGAGACTTCCGGCTCCGTTCCCCGGAGGTGTACGCCGACTATTACGGCGTCCCGCACGAGGCACCCGAAATGCTCGGCTCGTTCACCCCGGGCCTGCCCGAATTCCACCGGGCGGAGCTGGGGACCGCCGACCGTATCTCGGTGCCCGGCTGCATGGCCGCCGCGGGAATCCTCACCCTGGCCCCGGTGGCCCGGGCGGGACTCATCGAGGGTGCGGTCACCGTCGACGCGCGGACCGGCTCCAGCGGATCGGGCGCCACGGCGGGCTCGGGCAATCTGCACGCCGAGCGGAGCGGTGCACTGCGCGTCTTCGCGCCGACCCGCCACCGGCACGAAGCGGAGATGGCCCAGGCGACCGGGCTGACGGTGCGCATGAGCGCCAGCGGTGTGGAGGCCGTCCGCGGTGTCCAGGTGCTGTGCCGGGTGCAGCTGGCACCCGGAGCCGACGAGCGCGCCGTACGGGCCGCCTATCGGGCGAGCTACCAACACGAGCCGTTCGTAAGGGTGGTGGCCGAACGTCGCGGGATCCACCGGTTCCCGGACCCGAAGATCCTCTCCGGGTCCAACTTCTGCGACGTCGGGTTCTCGGTGGACCCGGATGCGCCGCACGCGCTGCTGATCGGGGCGCTGGACAACCTCGTCAAGGGCGGCGCGGGCAACGCCGTGCAGTGCATGAACATCCGGTTCGGCCTGCCCGAGCACACCGGGCTGGAGTTCACCGGTCTGCACCCGAACTGATGCCAATCGACAGCGGGATGGAGTAGAGGGATGAGTGGTGCGATCGCACCGCCGGACATACGGCCCCCGGCCGACACCCAGCGGCTGAAGGCGGCGGCCGGCCGCATCCGGGAACATATCGTCGACATGTGCGCCGGCCGGGAGGGCGGCCACATCGGGGGCTCGATGTCCCTGGTGGAAATTCTGGTGGCGCTCTATTTCGACGCGCTGCGGATCGATCCGGCCCGGCCGGACGACCCGGACCGGGACATCCTGGTGCTGAGCAAGGGCCACGGCGGCATCGGCCTGTACGCCACACTCGCCGAGCGGGGCTTCTTCCCCGCCGAGCGCCTCGCCGAATACGGCACGGCCGGCAGTGAGTTCATGGCCCACCCGCACCCGGAGATTCCGGGAGTGGAGATGCCCACCGGCTCCCTGGGCCACGGGCTGGCCCTGGGCGTCGGGTTCGCCCTGGCCGCCCGCCTCGACCGCAGCGACCGGCGCACCTTCGTCGTGATGGGCGACGGAGAGCTCCAGGAAGGGTCGGTCTGGGAAGCCGCCATGGCGGCCTCCAGCCACGGCCTGGACGGCCTGACGGCCTTCGTCGACCGCAATGAGCTACAGATCACCGGCGGTACGGAACAGGTCGTCCGGCTGGAACCGCTCGCGGAGCGGTGGCGCGCCTTCGGCTGGCACACCTACGAGGTGGACGGCCACGACCTGGACGCGCTGCGTGCCGTACTGCACGCGGCGCCCGAGCCCGGCAAACCCACGATGGTGATCGCCAGGACGGTCAAGGGCAAGGGGCTGTCCTTCGTCGAGGGACAGGCCCGCAGCCATTACGCACGGCTGAGCGACCGCCAGCGGCAGCGCGCGATGAGCGCGCTGCGCGCCACGACCGAGAGGGGCGAAGCGTGAGCGAGACCACCACCGCCGGGCCGAAGCCCGCACTCTCCTCACGGGAGACCTACCGCAACGCCCTGATGGAGCTGCTGCCTTCGGACCCGCGCCTGGTCTGTCTGGACACCGACACCGGACTGTTCAACGGCGTGGACCTCAGCGCGGCCGGTGACCGCTACCTGAACCTGGGCATCGCCGAGCACACCCTCATGGGCGCCGCCGCCGGGCTCGCCCGCAGCGGCCGGATCCCGGTCGTGAACACGATGGCGACCTTCGCGGCGAGCCGGGCGGTGGAGGCGGTGAAGCTCGACATCGCCCTCAACGACCTGCCGGTGAAGATCGCGGCCACCCATTCCGGGCTGTCCGCGGGCCACCTCGGGCCCACGCACCACTCGCTGGAAGACCTCGCGGTCATGCGGGCGCTGCCGAACATGACGGTGGTCGTCCCGACGGACGCGCACACCACCGACCGGCTCTTCCGGCAGTCCCTCGAACTGCCCGGGCCCGTCTACCTCCGCCTCGGCCGCAACGCCACCCCGGACCTCCCGGCCGACGCGCCGCCGGTGGAACTGGGCCGTATCCAGGTCCTGCGGGAGGGCGGCGACCTCACGCTCGCCGCCTGTGGCCCCTACCCCGTCCACCTCGCTCTGGAGGCGGCCGACCAGCTCGCCGCCGACGGTATCGCGGCAACGGTGCTCAACGCCCACACGGTCAAGCCCCTGGACACCCGGACGCTGCGCGAGGCGGCGGTGGCGACCGGTGCGGTGATCACCGTCGAGGAACACTGGCTCAGCGGCGGCTTCGGCGGCGCGGTCGCCGAAACGCTCAGCGAGCTGCCCGGTACCCGGGTCAGCGCGATCGGGGTGCCCGGGGCGTTCGCCTCGGTCGCCGGCAGCCAGCAGTACCAGCTGGAACGCGCGGGGGTCACGTCCTGGGCGGTCGCCGCGCGGGCCAAGGAAATGCTCGGTTCTTCAGGGAGCCCGGCCCACCCGCGGACGACAGGAGAGGACGAACGGTGACCCAGGAACCCAACACGGCCGCCCCGGCCGGCGTTTCCGCGCAGCTCGTCGGCAGGTACCGGGAGGCCGGCTGGTGGCGCGACGAGACCATCCTCGACGATCTGCGGCGTGCGGTCGGCGAACACCCCGAGAAGACGGCCGTGGTGTGCTGGCACACCGACGGCAGGCCCGCCGAGCACCTGACGTACCGGAAGCTGGCGTGGTACGTCGAGCGGCTCGCCGCCGCGCTGGTCGGCCTCGGCGTCAAACGCGGCGACGTGGTGACCCTCCAGCTCCCGAACTCATGGGAGTTCATCGCGCTGTGCCTGGCCTGCGCGCGGGTCGGCGCCATCGCCGGCCCGGTCGTACCGATCATGCGCCGCCGCGAGGTGGAGTTCATGACGCGGCTGACCGGCAGCCCGCTGTACGTGGGCGCCGCCGAGTACCGCGGCTTCTCGTACGCGGAGATGAGTGCCGAGATCGCCGAGGCGGTGCCGACGCTGCGGCACCGGGTGCTGCTCGGCGGCGCGGAGACCGGAGCCACCGGCGCCCTCGACTTCGCGCGCGATCTGCTCGGCAAGGCGTGGGAGGACGAGCATCCGGCGGCGGAGCTGGACGCCCGTGAGGCTGGCCCCGACGACCCGGCCCAGGTCATGTTCACCTCCGGCACCACCGGTGAGCCCAAGGGCGTCGTGCACAGCCACAACACGCTGTACGCGATGAACAAGGCGCAGGCGGACGTGCTGCGGCTGACGTCCGACGAGGTCACCGCGATGGGCTCGCCCACCACTCACCAGGGCGGCTACACCTGGAACTTCGTGATGCCGCTGCTGCTCGGCGCGACCTCGGTCCACATCGACGCATGGGACCCGAAACTCATGCTGCGGATCCTGGAACACGAGGGTGTCACCTTCTTCATGGGCGCGCCCACCTTCCTCGCCGACCTGATCGAGGCGCAGCGGGCCGACCAGCGGGACCTGTCGGCCCTGGCGACCTTCGCCACCGGCAGCGCCCCGGTCGCGCCGGTGGTGGTGGAACGCGCCCGTGAGGTGCTGGGCTGCCGGGTCTATGCCCTGTGGGGCATGACGGAGAACGGCTGTGTCACCGTCACCCGCCCCGAGGAGCCCGTGCTGCGGGCGGCGGAGAGCGACGGGACGGCGGTCCCCGGCATGGAGGTCAGGATCGTCCACCAGGAGACCGGAGCGCCGGTCCCGACGGGCGAGACGGGGCTGTTGCAGGTGCGGGGCGCGAGCCAGTGCCTGAGCTACTTCCGGCGGCCGGAGATCTATGCGGCGTCGCTCACCGAGGACGGCTGGTTCGACACCGGCGACCTCGCCAGGGACGACGGCCACGGCGGTATCCGCATCGCAGGACGGACCAAGGACGTCATCTCGCGCGGTGCGGAGAACATCCCGGTCACCGAGGTGGAGGCGGCGCTGCTGCGGCACCCCGCCATCCGCGATGTGGCGGTGGTCGGCTACCCGGACGAGCGGCTCGGGGAGCGCGCCTGCGCCGTGCTGATCGCCAACGGCACCCCGCCGACCCTCGGCGATCTGCAACACCACCTCGACGGCCTGGCCATGGCCAAGCAGTACTGGCCCGAGCGCATCGAGGTCGTCGAGACGCTGCCCAAGACCCCCTCAGGAAAGATCCAGAAGTTCCGGCTGCGGGCTCAGCTTCAGTCGGACTGAGAGGAAGACAGATGGACTTCGAGTTCACGGACGACCAGAAGGCACTGCGCGAACGGGTCCGCAGCTTCGCGGCGGAGCGGATCGCGCCGGACTACCAGGAGAACGACCGCCGGGGCAGCTACTCCCCCGGGCTCCTGAAGGACATGGCGGCGCAGGGACTCTTCTCGCTCCGCGTCCCGGTCGAATACGGCGGGCAGGGCCTGGACGCGGTGAGTACCGGCATCGTGCTGGAAGAGCTGGCGAAGGCCGACCAGTCCGTGTGCTACCCCGTGCTCAACGCGGCACTGATCGCCGGTGTGCTGAAGGCGAACGGCACCGAGGAACAGCTCGCACGGTGGCTGCCGCCGATCGCCCGCGGTGAGTCCGTCGTCGCCCTGTGTCTGACCGAGCCCGGGCACGGCACCGACGCCGCCGGGATCGAGCTGCCGGCCGTGCCCGAGGGCGAGGGGTGGCGGCTGACCGGCCACAAGACGTCGATCATGATCGGCAGTTACGCCACCCACGGCCTGGTCTTCGCACGTACCGGTGGGCCCGGCGCACGCGGCGTCACCGCGTTCTTCGCCCCGCTTGAGGAGGGCCGGGTCAGCCGCACCCAGCTGTCGGACCTCGGGTGCCGGTCGGCCGGGCGCGCGGCGCTGGAGTTCGACGACCTCGTGGTCGGGCCCGAGGACGTGGTCGGCGCACCGGGGCTGGGCTTCGTCCAGGTCATGCGCGGCTTCGACTACTCGCGCGCGCTCATCGCCCTGATGGCGGTCGGTGCCGCGGGAACCGCCATGGAGCACGCCTTTGCGCACGCACGCGAGCGCGTGGCGTTCGGCCGGCCCATCGGCACGAACCAAGGGGTGGCCTTCCCCCTCGTCGAGCAGGCCACCTATCTGCACGGCGCCCGGCTGCTGGCCTATGAGGCGCTGTGGCGCAACGACGTGGGCAAGGACCACCGGGTCGAGGCCAACATGGCCAAGTGGTGGGCGCCGAAGGCGGCGGTGGAGGCGGCCCATCAGGCGCTGCTCACCCTCGGCCACTTCGGCTGGTCGGAGGACCTGCCGACGGCTCACCGCCTCCGGGACGTGATCGGGCTCCAGCTGGCGGACGGCACCGAGAACGCCACCAAGCTGGTGGTCGCCCGGCAGCTGCTGGGCCGCGAGTACGCGCCGTGAGCGCACCGCCGGCCGCCTGTACGGGCCTCGGTGACGGGGTGTTCGTCGCGGATTCGACCATGGCCGGCTACCCCGGCATGAACGGCGTCTTCCTGATCCCCGGCGCCCGGCCGGCCCTGATCGAGTCGGGCACCGCACTGTCCGCCGCCCGCACCCGGGCGGCCCTGGAGGCCTTCGGGCTCGCCCCCGGCGACCTGGGCTGGATCATCGTGACGCATGTCCACCTCGATCACGCGGGCGGGGCGGGCGAGCTGAGCCGTGCCTTCCCCGCCGCGAAGGTCGTGGTGCACCCCTTCGGGGCGCGTCATCTGGCCGACCCGGCACGGCTGGAGGCCAGCGCCCGACGGGTCCACGGGCCCCTGCTGGACCGGGTGTACGGATCGATGACCCCGGTGGCGGCGGCCCGCATCCAGGCGGCCGAGGACGGTGCCCGCATCGACCTGGGCGACCGGGAGCTGCACATCCTGCACACGCCGGGACACGCCCCGCACCACCTCGTGGTGCAGGACACCGGCACCGGGGTGCTGTTCACCGGGGACGCGGCCGGTGTCCGGGTCGACGGTATGACCTCGGCCCGGCCCGCCTGCCCGCCGCCGCACTTCGACCGGGACGCGGCGGTGGCGAGCATGCGCCGTATGGCGGCGCTGAAGCCGGCCCGGGTCCTGCTGACCCACTTCGGGGATCCCGGCGACCCGGCGGCCTTCCTCGCCGACGCGGAGGACCGGCTCCAGCGGTGGTGTGCGGTGGCGGAGCAGTCGGCGGCCCGCGGCCTCGAGGACGACCTGGAGTCCGAGTTGCTGCGCCGGTTCGCCGGCGACGAAGGCATGCCGTCCGACGACCCCGAGCGGTTCGCGGTGATGGGCGGCTTCGAGTCCAACGCCGCGGGCCTGCGGCACTGGCTACGGACGCGGAACGAGGAGCGCGAGTAAGTGCGTTACGACGATCTCTGGATCAAGAGCACGGGCAGCTACCTGGGCGAACTGCGCCCGGTGGCACCCGACATAGCCGCCGGACGGTATGCGGAGAAGGACGCGCGGGAGGCGGGTACGGTCTCGGTGTCCGTCGCGGATCTCGCGCCGCCGGAGATGGCGGTGCTCGCCGGCCGGGCGGCCGTGGAGGGGGCCGGCGGGTTCGACCCCTCGTCGGTTCTGCATCTGCACGGCAGCACCTACTTCCAGGGCCTCGACATGTGGCCCGCCTCGTGCTGGATCGCCGGGCAGCTGCTCGGCGAGAACCTGGGCGCCCTCTCCCTCCAGACGTCCGCGCTGTCGAACAGCTCACTGGCGTGCCTGGAGATCGCCGGCAGCATGCTGGCCGGCCGGCCTGATCTGTCCGGCGCGCTGCTGACCTGCGCCGACCGGTTCGCACCGCCCGGGATCGACCGGTGGAACATCGACTCGGGAATGGCGTTCGGGGACGGCGCCGCCGCGGCGCTCCTCGGGCGGGGCGGCGGCGCACTGCGGGTGCTGTCGGTCTCCTCGTACACGGACACGACGCTGGAGGGGCTCCAGCGGGGCAACGAGGCCTTCCACCCCGTCTCGCCGACCGCGCTGGAGACGCTTCCCATGCGGCGCAGGGCCCGGGAGTTCTTCGCGCAGGGCGGTATGGCGCCGAAGGAGGCCCGGCAGCGCTCGGTGGACGCGGTGCAGCGCGTCGTCAAGACCGCGCTGGACGAGGCCGGATGCACGATCGCCGACGCCCGCTGGGTCGTCCCGCCGTTCGTGGGCCGCCGGCTCTTCGAGTCGGGCTTCGTCGAACCCCTCGGCCTGGACCCCGACCGGACCCTCTTTCCCTTCGGCCTGACCACCGGCCACCTGGGCTCGGTCGACCAGCTGCTCAGCCTCGACCACCTGATACGGGGCGACCGGCTGCATCCCGGGGACCGCATCGTCCTGATCGGCACCGGCATGGGCTTCACCTTCACCTGTGCCGTGCTCACCGCGTAGAGGAGGATCACATTGCCGCCCGAACACTCCGCATTCTCCGTGCTGTTGGGTGCCGACTTCGCCGGCAAGTCCTCGGTGATGGCCGAGCTCGCGGCGACCCGGCCCGACTGGCGCCTGGTGTCCACCGACGGGGAATTCACCGAATCCGCCTTCCCGTTGGTGGCACAGCTCCGGCGCCATGTGGTCAGCGACGTACTGCCGGGGCTCGGTACGTCCTACTCGCCGGAATTCCTTGCGGCCCTTCTCCAGACCGCGGTCCTCCACCTCCGCGACCGGATAGCGCAATGCGAGCCCGGCACACCGGTGGTGGTGGATTCCTATTACTACAAAATCCTGGCGAAGTGCCGGCTCGCCGGGGTCGGGGAGAACCCGATGTTCACGTGGTGGCGGTCCTTTCCCCGGCCCCGCCGCATCGTGTACCTGGAGGTGCGCCACCGCACGGCCTGGCAGCGCAGCCGCCAGGGCGCCCTGCTCAACCCGCTCGAACACGCCGGATCCCGGCCCACCGAGCTCGCGTTCGAGAGCTACCAGCGCGATCTGCGCAAAATCATGCTCGAAGAGACAAGGGACATTCCCATGACGGTGATCGAGGAATGCGGAGACGTGGCGCGTACCGCGGCCGCGGTACGACGGGCGCTCGCCGATGAAGACCACTGACGGCTGGGGCGCGCCCGGCCACGAACAGCGCTACCGGGAGCGGGTCTTCGCCGAACGTGCCCGGCTGCGCGGGGCCGCTCCGGCGTTCATGGCGCATCAACGGCAGGTACTGGCCGATCTGCTGGAATTCAATGCCGACACGGCATTCGGCCGGGCGCACGGCTTCGGCAGCATCCGCACGATGGATGAATTCCGTCGCGCCGTTCCCGTCCAGGACTACGCGGCCCACGAGCCGTGGATCGAACGCATGGCGGCGGGCGAGGAGAACGTGCTCACCGCTGACCGGCCCGCGGTGTACTTCACCAGCAGCGGAAGTACCGGCGCACACAAGAAGATCCCGGTCACCCCGCGCTTCATGAAGACCACGTTCTTTCCCTTCTATTACGCGGCCTGGGCGCCCTTGATCGAGAGTTTCCCGGATGTACTGGCCCGCCCCGACGCCGTACTGAACCTCAAGCACGACCCGTTGGCCGCCCCGCCCACCACCAGCGACGGCCGTCCGCATGTCGGCGCCAGCCAGGTCGACTTCGGCGAGAAATTCGGCGAGGCGCTGTCCGCCGAGCCGGGCACCGCCGCGCCCTGGGCGACCCTGCCCGTCCCGGTGGCGGCGGACGCGCATCTGGAGAAGATGTATCTGCGGCTGCGGCTGGCCGTGCAGAGCGACGTCCGGTGCCTCATCGGGATCAACCCGGCCATGATCGCTGCCGTGCCGTACCAGCTGAACCTCTGGTGGCCGCGCATCGTCAAGGAGGTACGCGACGGCACCCTCGGTGGACTGCCGTACGGTGCCCCGGCACCCGGGCGAGCGGCCGAACTGGAGCGACTGGCGGACCACTTCGGGACGGTCCGGCCCGCGCACATCTGGCCCCGTATGCGGGCGCTGTTCTGCTGGACCACCGGCGCGGCGGCGCTGTATCTGCCGCGGCTGCGCGAGGAGTTCGGCCCCGGGGTGACCGTCCTGCCGGCGCCCGTGGCCGCGTCCGAGGGACCCGTAGGCGTCGCCTGGGACCGCCACCCCTCCGCGGGCAGCCTGGTGCCCACCGCCTCGGTGTACGAGTTCGTGGACGCCGAACACGACCTCACTCCGGAGGTCGCCACCCTGCTCCCCGACGAACTCGAGGCGGGCCGCGACTACCACGTCATCTTCAGCCACGTGGGCGGGCTCTACCGCTACGCGGTCGGCGACGTGGTCCGGGTCGTGGACCGGGTCGACGGTGTGCCCCGGGTCGCCTACGCGGGCCGCAGCGGGCGGCTGGACGCGGCCGGCGAGCGGCTGCGCGAGGCCCAGGTGATCCGCGCCCTTCAGGCCGCGGCGGGCGACACGGGCCTGGAGCTGCGCAACGCCTCCTGCCGGGTCGCCGGGCCGCCCGGGCGGGCCCCGCACTACCGGTTCGCGGTGGCCCCGCACACACCGTGGACCGAGGAGGAAACCGGCCGCTTCGCAAGGCTGCTGGACGTCCGGCTCGGCGCGCAGTCGCCCGGGTACCGGACGGCTCGCGAGTCCGGGCGGCTCGGCACCCCTGCCCTGCATCTGCTGCCGCACGACGCCTTCCAGCGCGACTGGCACGAGGCGGTCGGCGCCGGAGTACGGCCCACCCAGGTCAAGGACCGCGTCTTCCGGCAGGACCCCGCCCTCTGGCAACGGCTGACCGGCGTGCCCACCACCGACGAAGAGGAACCCCAGCACCCATGACCGAGACCTTGGACGCCGTGGAGCGCACCGCGCTGCTCACCGCCGCGCTGCGCGCCGCAGAGACGCTGCGCGCGGACCGGCTCTACGAAGACCCGTACGCAGCCCGGCTCGTCGGGGACGTCGGCCCCGAGCTGCTGGCGGAGGTCCGTGCCGCGACCTTCCCGCCGGACCGCCCCCGCACGCTGCCCAGCACCCCCGACTACAACGCCATCCGGACGCGGTTCTTCGACGAGTACCTCCAGCGTGCCGCCCGGGAGCCGGGGATGCACCAGATCGTGCTCGCGCCCGCCGGCATGGACTCCCGTGCCTACCGGCTGCCCTGGCCGTCGGACATCCGCTACTTCGAGGTCGACCGGCCTGCTGTGCTCGGCTTCAAGGCCGCGCGGCTGGGCGAGGTCCGGCCCCAGGTGGAGCACCGGACGGTCGCGGTGGACCTGACGGCGGACAGCTGGGAGGACGACCTCATCGCCGCCGGCTACGACCCCGCGCAGCCCTCGACCTGGCTGCTCGAAGGGCTGCTCTACTACATAGCCGAGCCGGACGCCCGGCGCATGCTGGACCGGGTGGCCGCCATCACCGCGCCCGGCAGCCGCTTCGCCGCCGACATCGTCAACGCCGCGGCGCTCACCCTGCCGCACATGCGGGGACTGCTGGACGTCTTCGCGGGCTGGGGCTGCCCCTGGCTGTTCGGTACCGACGACCCCGAGGGGCTGCTCGGCAGCCATGGCTTCGAGGTCGAGGCCGTCCAGCCCGGCGATCCGGGTGCCGACTTCGGCCGCTGGCCCGACCCCGTACCGCCGCGCCATGTGCAGGACGTACGCCGGGTGTTCTTCGTGCACGGGCACCGGCGCTGACGATGGGGAGCGCGGTCATCGTCGGCGGCAGCGTCGCCGGTCTCTCCACGGCCCTCGCCCTCGCGGAGGCCGGATACCGGGTCCGTGTCCTGGAGCGGGCCGACCCGCCCCCCGAGGGCCCGCCCGGGCAGGTCGCGGCGGGCTGGCACCGCCCCACCGTTCCGCAGGCGAGCCACTCGCACACGCTGACCTCCCTCGGTGTGCGGGTGCTCCGGCAGCGGGCGCCGCAGGTCCTGGACGCGGCCCTGGAGGCGGGTGCCACACTGCTCGACCTCACCGACTGCGCGCCCCGGGCGCACGGCGGCTTCCGCCCCGAGCCGGACGACGCCGAACTGGCCGCACTGGCCGTCCGCCGTTCGGTGCTGGACCTGGTCCTGTACCGCGTCGTGCGCGCCGTGCCGGGCGTCCGGATCAGCCACGGCACGACCGTACGCGCGCTGCTGACCGACGACGGCGGCCGGCGGGCCACGGGCGTGGTGACCGGGCGCGGCGAGCGGGTCCCGGCCGATGTCGTCGTGGACGCCACCGGGCGCCGGGCACAGTCCCGGTCCTGGCTCGCGGCAGCGGGTGTCCCGGTCGCCTCGGACCGCACCGCGCCCTCGGACCTGCGCGGCTTCAGCCGTCACTACCGGTTGACCGGCACCGGCCGGCCGGGCCCGCTGAACCGGGGCAACGCGGCCGGCGGCATCTGGGGCCACTACGCCGGCGTGCTGCACCCCGGCGACAACGGCACCTTCGCCATCGCCCTGGCGGTGCTGCCCAAGGACCCCGCGATGACGGCACTGAGCAGCCCGGCAGGGTTCACCGCGGCCGCCCTGGCCACACCGTATGTGGCACCGTGGCTCGCCGCGGGCGCCGCGGAGCCGGCGGGTCCCGTGCGGTCGATCACCTGCCCGCCGAATGTGCTGCGAGGTGTCGCGACGGGCCGCCGGCGGCCGGTCGCCGGTCTGTTCTCCGTCGGGGACGCCGCCTGTGTCACCAACCCGCTGTTCGGCAGGGGCCTGTCGCTGGCGCTGGCCCACGCCTTCCAGGTGGCCGACATGCTCGGTGCCGCTCCGCGCGTGGACGAGGAGTTCGGTGCCCAGGTGGCCGCCGCGACCGAGGACCTGCTCGGCCCTTGGTACGAGCAGTCCGCGCAGGACGACGCGGCGCGTATCGCTGCCTGGAAGGCGGCCGTGCACGGCGAGGCGCCGGCGGCGCCGCCCGCCCCACCGGGGCCCCCGGGCCGCCCGTCGCTCCCCGAGGCGGCAGCGGCCGCGGCGGTGGACGGGAATGTCTGGCGCGGGGTGACCCGGGTGCTGATGAGCCTGGACACCCCCGGCAAGGTCTTCGACGCCCCCCTGTTCCGGGCCGGAGTGGCCGCCGCGCAGCCCCCGCCGGCACCGGCGGCGGCACGGCCGCCGGGCCGGGACGCGCTGCTGGACGCGGTCACCGCAGCGACGGGAGGGACCCGATGACCGGGCATCGCGTACTGCTGGCCCCGGTCACCATCACCCCGTCGAAGCCGCTGACGCCCAGCCACCTCAAGGGGCTCCTGTGGACCGATGTGATGTACCGGGCCACCGGCCACCTGGCCGAGGTGTCCTACCGCTACAGCCACACCACGTACGACCCGACCGAACAGACCCTGGGGTTCTGGGAGTACCTGGACCGCGTCGAGGGCCGGGCCGACTACTCCGGGATGACGGAGGAGGAGATCGGAGAGCTCTACGTCGCCTACCGGGCCGAGGGACGGCACCCGACCGCGGCGGCCCTGCGCCCGTACGCCGAGGCCGTGGAGCGCTACGGCTGGCGCCATCCGGCCGGGGAACGGGTGCTGGAGATCTGGGCGTCCCACTACGCACGCCTCGGCCTGCACGACCCCGGGCTGCTGGCGCACCAGCCACCCGGCATGACCCTCGACGAGGCGCTGGCCGCGCTCGCCGGACTCGGTATGTGCCTGGACCACCGGCGGCTCGGCGGACCCGTCTACCTGGACGCCACCCGCCACGGACTTCCCCTGCGGCAGATCGTCACCGCGGACGGGCGGCCCAACTACCTGGCCTGTGCGCTGCGTGAACTGCTGCCGCTGGCACCGCAGTTCGACGAAGTGGTGCTGCTCTACGACAAGGAGCTGGACCCCGACTACCAGTTGCTCGGCCGCGTACTGGAACGGCTCGGCCCGCCGGTGCGACGGCCGCCCATCGGCCGGGTGCCGATCGACGGGAAGATCCGGTCCGCACGCCACGGAGACTGGCACACCACCACCGCCGGGGCCCTGCTGAAGGCCGCCGCACGCGACCACGACGCCGCGGCCGTACGGCTCGGTATGCGCCTGTACTTCATCGCGACGCTGGGCCCAGGCCAGCAGCAGTCCTTCCGAAGCGACCTGCTGCACCAGTGCATGGCGCGCGCCGAACGGCTGCTGGCCGCCGCCCGTGAGGCCGGCGCCGACGCGGCCTGTGTGCCGGAGAGTCTGGCCCGCCACCGCCGCGACCACCTCTACGTCGACCCCTACCGCCTCACTTCCTCGCTCCTCGGCAAGCGCCGCCCCACCCCGCCCCTCGACCTGATCTCGTCGGTGTTCCTATGACCCTGTCCGCAGACCGTCTGCTGTCCCTCGCGGCCGAACGACTCCACACCGCGCGGCCGGAGCTGGCCGCACGCCATGACCTGTCCACTCCCGCGGCGTTGCAGGCCGTCAAGGCCGAGATCGCCGGGGCGACCGATCCGGCCCGGACGGCGGAGGCCGTGGTGGTGGCCGTCATCGGTGAGCTGGACCTGATCGGGTGGGTGCGCGAGACCTGCGCGTTCACCTGCTCGCTCGACGCCGAGCGCCGGCAGGCGTGGCGCCGCGCCTTCACCCGGACCGTGTATCTCGCCGGCTCTCCCGGAAACCTCCGGGACCGGTTCTCCTTCGACCATGTCGCGCCCGACGCGTCGGCCGCGTGGCTGGGCCCGGCGCCCGCCGCGGCCTCCCACGGGCTGCGGCGCCTGCTGAAGAGCTTCGACGGCCGGCGACCGCTGGACGACCTGTCCCCCGCGACCGTGGAACTGCCGGCGGGCCCCGGCCCCCGCTCCCGCCCTCCCCGGCACCGGACGTTGCAGCTCGTCACCGCCGGCCTCACCCTCACCGATGCCCTGGTCCACCTCAACCACCTGCTCGCCGAGGCGGTCATGGACGAGCTGATCGCTCCCGGCGACCGGATCACCGTGCGCGGCGTACCGCGGCTCGACGAGTCGTCGGGACCGTTCGCCGCGCTGCGCATCGACACCGCCATCGACTCGCCCGACAGGCTCCAGGCCTTCGCCGGGCTGACCCAGGAGACCCCTGATGCCGCCCCGTACCACCGCTGACACCGACCGCATCCGATTCGGCTACCACGGCTCCGCGGACCTCGTCCGCCGGCTGATCCATGACGCGGGCTTCGACGATCACGACGTCGTGCTGCGCCAGTACGACGTGACCGACCCCTTCCGCGCCCTGCGGTCGGGCGAACTCGACGTGATGACGGTCAAGTTCGAGGTGCGGGAGCCGGACCTGTCCGTCAGCCCGGTGCTGGCCCACGACCCACGGGCCGCCGTGGTCGGCATCGCCCATCCGCTCGCCGGCCGCGAGTCGGTGTCCATCGAGGAGCTCGCCGACTACGAGACGTTCGCCCGGCCTGGCCGGATGCCCGCCTACGTATGGGACGCCGTCGTTCCCCCGCACACCCCGGCCGGCCGGCCCCTGCGGCGTTGCCACCAGGTGTCGACGATCCCGCAGATGATGCGTCTGGTGGCGGAGTCCACCGCGGTGCACATCTCATTGGCCTCGCTCGCCGATGTGGCGCCGCCGGAGGTGGCGATCGTCCCGATCCACGACCTTCCCGGCGCGCCGGTCGCGGTGGCCTGGCGCCGCGGGGAGGAGCTGCCCGGCCATGTGCGCGCCTTCGTGGAGCGGGTGCAGCGAGGGGGCGGCGAACGATGACCCGCGCGGAGACCACCACTGTCGTCCTGCTCCATGCGCTCTCCCTCGACTCGTCGATGTGGCGGCCGCAGTGCCGCGCCCTTGAGCATCGCGGTCTGCGGGTGCTCGCGTTCGACCAGCGTGGATTCGGCGGCGCCCCGCTCGGTGCGGGCCCGCCGTCCCTCGACGCCGTCGCCGAGGACCTGGCCGCGGCGCTCGATGCCGGGGGCCACGACCGGGTCGTGCTCGTCGGCTCCTCCATGGGCGGCTATGTGGCGATGCAGTTCCTGCGCCGCCATGCCCACCGGGTGGACGGTCTGGTGCTGACCGGTACCAAGGCCTCCGCGGACTCCGCGGAGGCGGCGGCCCGGCGTGAGGGCTTCGCGCAGAGGGTGCTGGACGACCGGCTGCGGCCTGAACTGATCGCCGCGACCACGCCGTTGCTGCTCGGGGCGACCACCCGGGCCGAACGCCCCGAGGTCCTCCAGCGGCTGCTCGACGAGGTGGCCGCGGCGTCACCGGCGGCCGTGGCCTGGGCGCAACGGGCCGTCGCCGCCCGCCCGGACTCCTTCGACGTACTGCGCGCCACGACCGTTCCCGCGCTCGTGATCGCCGGTGAGGAGGACGAGCTGATCCCGCCGGACGAGGCGCGGCGGATGGCCGCCGCGCTGCCCCGGGGACGCCTTGTCACCGTGCCGCGCGCGGGCCACCTCCAGCCGCTGGAGGCACCGGATGTCTTCACCGGGACCCTGACGCGGCTGCTGGACGACATCGCCGGATACGAAACGCTGCCGGAAGGACACCTATGCTGACCGACGACCACCAGGCCTGGGGGTACGCCTCCTCGACCGGTCTGGGCTTCACCCACCGGGAGATCGTCGAGGCGCACTTCCGCGCCTGCGCCCCGCAGTACCGGCTGGCGCTGGAGGAGGCGGACCTCCGTCCGGGCAGCCGGGTCCTCGATGCCGGCTGCGGCAGCGGCACCTTCCTGCCCTGGCTGGCGGAGCTGGTCGGAGCCACCGGACGGCTGTCGGCGCTCGACCTGGCCGAGGAGAACGTCGGCCGGGTGCGGCAACTGGCGCAGGGGCTCGAAGCTCCGGTCGAGGTGACGCAGGGAGATGTGCTGCATCTGCCCTACGACGACAATTCCTTCGACGCCGTCTGGTGCGCCAATACGACCCAGTACCTCGGGGACGGCGAACTGGAGCGCGCGCTGGCGGAGTTCGTCCGCGTCGTGCGGCCGGGAGGCCGCGTGGTCGTCAAGGACCTCGACGCAAGCCTGATCACGGCCCGTCCGGCACCCCCGTTCCTCTTCACGGACTTCTTCCGGCGGGCCGCCGAATCCCCCGGGTACGCCCGGCAGTTGCTGCGCGCCCGCGATCTGCACCGCTGGCTGTCGCGGGCCGGCCTCGCCGCCGTACGGCAGCGCACGCTGCTGATCGAGCACTATGCGCCGTTCGATGCCGCGGTGCAGAGGTTCTACGGTCTGGCATGTGCGCGGGTGGCCGAACAGGCACTGGCCCTGGGAGGCGAAGAGGGCTGGCGCGGCTTCGCCGATCCGGATGCGCCGGCCAACCCCCTTCACGACCCCGGTGGCTATATCAGCGAGGGAAATGTCGTCGCCGTCGGAACAGTGCCCGGATAAGCCGCCGCCGCGGGTGCCGTCCGGTGCCGGACGGCATGCCGGGCTTCATGAAGGCTGGAGGACGGCGAAGGGGTACGAACCCAGGGCCTCGCGGATGGACTTCAGGGCGGCCTCGGCGTAGTCCGCCGGTACCCGGGAGGAGATGGCCAGTCCGGTCGGCACCGGCCCCGGCGGCGCGGGCAGGTGAGGGGAGATCGCGGTGGGCAGCCCCCACAGCTCGTCCGCGTTGGCCACCAGGCAGGCGACCCCGAGACCGGCCTGAATGGCGGCCCGCAGTCCGATGAGCTCGGGCCCTTCGTAGGCCCGCTTCCACTTGATCCCGGACTCCTCGAAGGCCGCCAGGGTCCGCCCGCGCAGGGTGCACGGTTCGGTGAAGAGCACGAGGGGCAGCGGTGCGTCGTTCCCGATCGCCGGCCGCCCGAACCAGGCCATCTCGATGTGCCCGATCTCCTCGACGCGGTAGGCAGGGTCCTCCCACGGGTTGATGAGCAGTGCCAGGTCCAGGCTGCCGTCCGACAGCTGCTCGGTGAGCGATTCGCTCACTCCGGTGCGTATGGTCACCCGGGAGTCGGGTGCCACCCGCTTCAGGCTCCGCAGGATCGCCGGGAGCGCGTCGCTGAACTGGTCGGAGATGCCGAAGGAGATGTGCATACCGTCGCGTGGGGGTGCGAACCGCGCGACGGCCTCGTCGTTGAGGGAGAGCATCTTCCGGGCATAGGCGAGCAGCTCCTTGCCGGCCGGACTGAGGCGCATGTTGCGCCCGGTGGTGGCGAAGACAGGCTGTTTGAGAAAACCTTCCAGGCGCCGTATCTGCTGGCTCACGGCCGGCTGCGTCAGATGCAACGCCTCCGCCGCGCGACTGAATCCCCCCAGGTCAACGATGGTCGCCAGGGTCCTCAGCGTTCCGATCTGCAGGTCGTGATTCATTCGTTCCCCCGCTTCCCGTAAGGAGCCGGCCGTCGACCCGCACAACCGTCAACTGACGATTGATCAGCTAACTTGGTCCGTTACACATGAGTCGATGACCGCTACGGATCAGGGACTGTAAACAGCACCTTTGATCACTGTCAACTGGTATAGGATGCAGGGGAATTCGGGTTCCACACTAGTGTTGATGTTAGGTTGCTCTTATGCCCAACGGGATGGAGGGGTGGTCGTGACCGATACGGGCAACACGTCAGGACGCGCGCTGGCCGACAAGTTGAACCACCTCTTCGACACGGTGATTCCGGCGGGTCGCGGCCCCTACAGCTCGGAGGAGGTCGCGCGCGCCATCACCTCGGACGGCGTCCCGATCTCGGGCAGCTACATCTGGCTGCTGCGCAGGGGGCAGCGGGACAACCCGACACTGCGTCATCTTGAGGGGCTGGCAAGGTTTTTCGGCGTTCCGCCGGCCTACTTCTTCGACGACCAGGTGTCCCAGAAGGTCAACGCGGATCTCACGCTTCTCACCGCCCTTCGGGACTCACAGGTCCAGCAGGTCGCGCTCCGCACCGCGGGACTGTCCCCGCAGACCCTCAGCTCGATCAGTGAAGTCATCGAGCGCGTACGGGAGTTGGAGGGTCTCCCCCGTCACCCGACGCCCGGGGATTCCTAGCTACGAAGAGGTACGTCGGGTCCCTGATGTCGGCCAGACGTGAGCATCGACCGAACCAGGGGGGCAGTCAGTGAGTTCTCGGGCGATGAACCGGCGCTGTAGAGCTCTGGTCCGCGATCTGGAGATCACCTCGCCGCTGGACATGCGGGCGCTGTGCGACCGCGTGGCCCAGCACACCGGCCGGCCGATCCGGCTGGAGCCGATAGCGCTCCCGCCCCATGGCCCGTGCGGCCTCTGGGTCGCGGTCGGCGAGACGGACTACATCTTCTACGAACAGGAGACCAGCCGGCTGCACCAGGAGCACATCATCGCCCACGAGTTGGGGCATGTGCTCTGCGACCACCGCACCAGCGCGGCAGTGGGTGAGGAATCGTCACTGCTGATCCTCCCCAACCTGGACCCCCGGATGGTCACGCGGGTGCTCCAGCGCACGCAGTACAGCAGCATGGAGGAGCAGGAGGCCGAGGTCATCGCCTCACTGATCCTCCAGGAGGCGCACCGCAGGACACTCGAACCCACGTGGACGGTGCCCTCGGGCTCCGCCGAAGTGATCCAGCGGCTGGACCGCTCACTGCGGCACACCCGCAAGGGCGACCACCGGTGAACGTCTACCTCCACCCGCTGTGCGCCGTCGTCGCCTGGCTGGCGTTCGCCTACAAGCTCAGCGCCTTACGGAAATCACCCCGCGACTACGCACTGATCGCGCTGTGCGGCGCGCTGCTGTTCTCTGCCCTCAGCTTCACCGTGGCAGACCCCTCCCGCTACGACGACGTCGACCGGTTGATGGGCGTCCCCAACTGCGCAGCGCTGCTCTCCATGGGGTGTGTGGTGGTGCTCCTGGCGTGCCAGCAGGTCGTCCTCACCTTCTGGGCGCACCCGCCCGGCCTGGCCTGGCGCAGGGCGCGGCCCAGAGTGCTCGCCGCCGGTCTCGTACTCGCCGTGCTGATCGGCCTGTTCGCGGCGATGTCGCCCTCCGAAGAGCGGCCGAAGGACTTCTCGCTGCACTACTCCGGCCAGCCTCTCTACGCCGCCTACCTCCTGATCTTCCTCGTGTTCTACACGGTCGGCGAGATCGAGACCGGACGGCTGAGCCACCGCTACGCCAAGGTCTCGCACCGCCTGTGGCTGCGCAGAGGGCTCCGGCTCACCGCCGCCGGGTCCTGGCTGACCCTCGGCTTCAGCCTGATCCGGATCACCGACATCGTCCTGTCCGGCTCCTCCACGGCCCTGCGGCCACTGGAAGCGGTCGCCTGGGTGTGCGGCGACGTGGGCGCGCTGCTGACCCATATCGGCTGGACGCTCCCCGGCTGGGGGCCGGCACTGAGCGCTCCGCGCCGCTGTCTGCGTGCCAGGCGCCAGTACCGACAACTGCGCCCCTTGTGGAACGTGCTGCACGAACTCACACCGACGATCGAACTGACCGCCCCGGCGAACGGATTCTGGAGCAGATTCCGGCCCTCCACCCTCGAGTTCAAGGTCTACCGCCAGGTCATCGAGATACGGGACGGCCAGCTCGCGCTGCGTTCGTACACCGATCCCGAAGCCGTCCGTATCGCGCGGGAACGGGCCCGGGCGGCCGGACTGACCGGCAAGGACCTCCAGGCGATAGAGGAAGCGGCACAGCTCGCCTCCATGGTCAGATCCCGGGAACGCAATGCGCTGCCCTCGGCGCATCCGGTGCCGCGTACCGCCACCGGGCCCCAGGGGTCCGACCTCACCGACGAGATCAACTGGCTGGTCAAGGTCGCGGACGCCATGAAGAACTGCCCCCATGTAGCCGCCGGTGTGGAGGGCAGCCAGGCCGGCCTGGTCCCGTCCGCGGCCCACCGGCCCTGAGAACCGACCGCACACCGTATTTCCACCGACAGAGCCCTGGAGGGCGCGCGTGCCCACGATGCAAGACACCCTGCTCACACTGAACTCCTACTGGGCGGAGCAAGGGTGCCTGATGGCCCAGCCGATGAACAGTGAGGTCGGAGCCGGAACCCTCAACCCCGCAACGTTCCTCAGGGTGCAGGGCCCGGAGCCCTGGCGGGTCGCCTACCCCGAGCCGAGCGTGCGCCCGGACGACGCTCGCTACGGAGAGAACCCGAACCGGCTCCAGACCCACACGCAGTACCAGGTGATCCTCAAGCCGGAGCCGGGCAACGCCCAGGAGCTGTATCTGGGCAGCCTGCGGGCGCTGGGGATCGACGTCGCCGCGCACGACATCCGCTTCGTCGAGGACAACTGGGCCTCGCCCGCACTCGGCGCCTGGGGGCTCGGCTGGGAGGTGTGGCTGGACGGGCTGGAGATCACCCAGTTCACCTACTTCCAGCAGGCCGGCGGTATCGCGCTCGACCCCGTCTCCGTGGAGATCACCTACGGCATGGAGCGGATCCTCATGGCGCTCCAGAACGTGAGCCACTTCAAGGACATCAGCTACGCGCCCGGCGTCTCCTACGGGGAGATCTTCGGCCAGGCCGAGTACGAGATGAGCCGCTACTATCTCGACGACGCCGATGTGCGGACCCAGCACGCGCTCTTCGAGACCTACGCCGACGAGGCCCGCCGGATGCTCGATGCCCGGCTGCCGGTCCCGGCGTACACCTATGTGCTCAAGTGCTCCCACACCTTCAATGTGCTGGACGCCCGTGGGGCGATCTCCACCACCGAGCGCGCCCGGGCCTTCGCCCGGATGAGGGCGCTCGCCCACGATGTCGCGGGCCTGTGGGCGGCGCGGCGCGCGGAACTCGGCCACCCGCTCGGCACCGCCGGGGCCGGGCCCGCCGCGCAGCCGGCGCCGTCCACCGGACCGGCACCGTCCGGCCCCGCCACGCTCGCCTTCGAGATCGGCGTCGAGGAGATGCCGCCGGCGGAAGTGGGCCGCAGCGCGCGGGCGGTCGAGGAAGCCCTGACGGAGAAGCTCGCCGGCACCCGGTTGCGGCACGGCGCGATCAGCGTCGTGGCCACCCCGCGCCGGGTGGTGGCGCTGGTCGAGGACGTGGCGGCCCAGGAGGACGATCACCAGCGGACGGTGCGCGGCCCCCGGGTCGCCGGCGCCTTCGACGCGCGGGGGGAGGCCACCGAAGCGGCCCGTGGCTTCGCCCGCAGCCAGGGCGTCGAAGTGGGCGCTCTCGGCCGGGCCGTCTTCGGCGCCCATGAGCACGTCGTCGTCACCCGCCAGGTGAGCGGCCGGCCCGCGCTCGAAGTGCTCGCGGAGATCCTGCCCGAGGTGGTGACCGGGCTGCGCGCCGAGAAGAACATGCGCTGGAGCGCCCCCGGCCTCGTCTTCACCCGTCCCATCAGGTGGCTCCTGGCGCTGCTCGGCGACCGGACCGTGCCCTTCACCGTCTCCAGCCTCGCGGCGGGCCGGACGACACAGGTGCACCGCGATGCGCCCTCCCCCACGGTCGAGGTGCCTTCGGCCGAGGGCTACCCGGCCTTCCTGGCGGAGCACGGCATCCTGGCCGACGCGGCCGAGCGCCGCCGGCTCGTCGAGGAAGGTGCCGGGCGCCTCGCCACCGAGGTCGGTGGCCATGTCGACCTCACGCAGTACAGCGGACTGGTCTCGGAGATCACCGACCTCGTCGAACGGCCCGTTCCGGTCCTCGGCAGCTTCGACCCGAAGTACCTCGAACTGCCCGAGGAGATCCTCACCACCGTCATGCGCAAGCACCAGCGGTACCTGCCGGTCCAGGACGCCGAGGGCCGACTGCTGCCGCACTTCATCGCGGTGGCCAACGGCAACTGCGACCAGGACGTGGTCCGCGCGGGCAACGAGGCGGTACTGCGCGCCCGGTACGAGGACGCCGCGTTCTTCTGGCGCGCCGACCTTGCCACTCCGCTGACCGGGATGCGCGACAAACTGGCCCTGCTCACCTTCGAAGAGCGCCTCGGCTCGATGGCCGACCGGGCGGGGCGTATCGCGGCCGTCGCGGCACGCCTGGCCGAGGCCGTCGACCTGGGACCGGAGGACCGGCAGGCGCTCGACCGCGCCTCCGGGCTGGCGAAATTCGACCTCGGCTCCCAGATGGTCACCGAACTCTCCGGACTCGCCGGGGTCATGGCCGCGGAGTACGCCGTGCGCGCCGGTGAAGGGGACGCCGTCGCCACGGCTCTCCTGGACATGGAACTGCCGCGCTTCGCCGGAGACAGACTCCCCGCCACCGGCGTCGGCGCCCTCCTGGCCCTCGCGGACCGCTTCGACCTCCTGGCGGGCCTCTTCGCGATCGGCTCCGCCCCCACCGGAAGTTCGGACCCGTACGGGCTCCGCCGTTCCGCGCTGGGTGTGGTCCACATCCTGCGCGCACGCCCCGAGTTCGCCTCCCTCACGCTGGAGCGCGGCTTGCTGATCGCTGCCGAGCAGCAGCCCGTCCCCTGTGCGAAGGAGGCGCTCGACGACGCGCGGCACTTCGTGCTCCGCCGGTTCGAGCAGCAGCTCATCGACAACGGCCATCCGGTCGCCCAGGTACGCGCGGTCCTCCCGCAGGGCGGCAGCCCGCTCCAGGCGGAACAGACCCTCACCCAGCTGGGCTCGCTGCTCGAAACCCCCGGCTTCACGGCCCTCGTCGCCGCCATGCAGCGCGTCCGTCGCATCCTCCCGCCGGATGCCGCACCGTCCTACGACCCTGACCTCTTCGAGACCGCCGCCGAGCACGACCTCCACACCGCCGTGGAAAAGCTCCGCACAACCCTCGGCGACACCCCCCGGCTGGACCGCTTCGCCGCCGAATCGGCCGGGCTCGTCACCGCGGTCAACGGCTTCTTCGACCAGGTCATGGTGATGGCCAAGGACCCGGCCCAGCGCGCCAACCGGCTCGGCCTCCTCTCCGCACTGCACTCCCAGGCGGAACACGTCCTGGCGTGGGACGAACTCACCTGACGACCGCACCACTCGCAACAAGGCGCCGGACGGGAACTCTTGCCCGTCCGGCGCCTGTTGTGCCGGGTGACCGGGGTGCGGCTCGCCGCGCCCCGTCGCACCGCTATCCCACCGGGTCCGCCATTCCGCGCTGGTGGGGTATCGCGGGGGCGTCGGACTGCTGGAGGGCAACGGTCCGGGTAGGAGCGGGGATTCTGATGCCCTCGGCCCGGTAGCGCTGGTGGAGGCGCTTGATGAACTCGTGCTTGATGCGGTACTGGTCGCTGAACTCGCCGACGCCCAGGATCACCGTGAAGCCGATCCTGGAGTCTCCGAACGTATGGAAGCGGACGGCCGGTTCATGGTCGGGGAGGGCGCCGGTGACATCGGTCATCACGCTCTCGACGACCTCGATGGTGACCCGCTCGACGTGTTCGAGGTCGCTGTCGTAGCCGACTCCCACCTGGACCAGGATCGACAGCTGCTGTTCCGGCCGGGTGAAGTTGGTCATGTTGGTGCCGGCCAGCTGGGCGTTGGGGATGATCACCAGGTTGTTGGAGAGCTGACGCACCACGGTGTTGCGCCAGTTGATGTCGACGACATAGCCCTCCTCGCCGCTGCTGAGCCGGATGTAGTCGCCGGGCTGCACCGTCTTCGACGCGAGGACATGCACGCCCGCGAAGAGGTTGGCGAGGGTGTCCTGCAAGGCCAGGGCGACCGCGAGGCCTCCGACGCCCAGCGCGGTGAGGAGCGGGGCTATGGAGATGCCCAGGGTCTGGAGCACGACGAGCATGCCCATCGCCAGCACCACGATGCGGGTGATGTTGGCGAAGATGGTGGCCGAGCCGGCCACCCCGGACCGGGACTGGGCCAGGGACTTCACCAGACCGGTGATCACCCGCGCCGCGGTGACCGTGACGACCAGGATGAGCAGTACGGTCAGCGACCGGTTGACATTGCGTCCGACCGTCGGCGTCAGCGGCAGCGACGCGGTCGCCGCGGCCAGTCCGGCGCAGATCGCCGCCCAGGGCACCACGGACCGCAGGGCCCCGACGATGACGTCGTCCCCGCTCCACCGCGTCCTGAGCGCATGCTTGCCCAGCCACCGCAGCATCGCCCGCAGCAGCAGGCCGGCCACGATGCCGGCGGCCAGCGCGGCCCCGGCGACGATCAGGTCGTGCAGCGTGACCGCCCGGTTCACCGGCCGGCTCCCACTGCTCCCAGGAGCTGCCGTGCTGTGCGCTGGATGTGATGTCTGGTCACGTGCCACCTGCTTGTCTCTAGGTCTGCGAAGGTGCCGAGGCGTGTGAAGACACCAGGGCACGATCCGCCATCCTGCCGCATGCGCATTGGCGGGTGGCGCGTGGGCCGGGGCGGAGGGGATCACCGGTCCTTGTTCGACGGGGACTCACCGGAACGGGTGACCCGGTACTCCGCTTGGCCCCGGTGCTTCTGCGAGGTGGCCGCTTCGGTGTTGGGCTGGCGGTACAAGCCGTGCACCGGCTGACTTTGGTGTGCCCTTGTGACTGTTTTCGACATCAACTTCCGGCACCACTTCCGCTTCGGCATTCCACGACTGGGATTTCGCCTGCGCGCGAACCCCCCGAAGCGCGCGAAGCCCCATGAAGGAGAAGCGTGACCACCATCTCAGCGCGCCCCACGGCAGCACCGGAAATCGAGCAGCTTCCGGAGCCGCCGCTGCGCAGATCCAGGGAAATCCAGGGCAATATCCTGGCCGCGTTCAACAAGGACTACATGGCGTTCCGCTATGTACGGTTCCCCGACGACAAGGGCGTCGGCGGCCGCGGCTGGCTGTCCGTCATGCTGAACACCGTCTCGGTGACCGCGGCGGTGGAGGACTTCAACGAGGAGTTCTCGCTCTCCCGTCGGGCCTACGGCCAGGACCCCTCCATCATCGCCACCTGGGTCGGGGTGTCCCTGACCTACCAGGGCCTGCTCCAGGTCGCCCACGAACCGGACAAGGTCAAGCAGGACCTGGCACCCTTCGAGGCGTTTGTGACGGGCGCGGCCGGAAGGGCTGCGCAGCTGGGCGACGACGGTACCAGCGCGCCCGCGGAGTGGCACTTCGGCTCGGACCAGAAGAGCGTCCATGCCGTACTGATCGTCGCCGCGGACACCGAAGAGGCGCTGAACGAGAAGCTCGGGAACATCGCCGCCGCGGATTCGGCGCACGGGGTGACGCTGGTCCATCAGGACGACGGCCGCACCCTGACCGGAGAGCTGCGCGGGCACGAGCACTTCGGGTACAAGGACGGGATCTCCCAGCCGGGGGTCAAGGACTTCCACCGGGAGGACCGGGACAACCCCGGTGTCCGGGAGAACCGGACGGGGTCCACGCTGGTCGAACCGGGCGAGTTCGTCTTCGGTCACAAGAGTGAGAGCGGAGAGCCGCCGCAGGGGCCCAAGTGGCTGGACAACGGTTCCTTCCAGGTGGTGCGCCGGCTGCGGCAGGACGTCCCCGGCTGGAACGAGGCCGTGGTCCGCGAGGCAGGCAAGTTCCAGCCCAAGCCCCTCACCCCCGATCTGCTGGGGGCGTGCCTGGTCGGCCGTAAGAAGGACGGCACCCCGCTCGCCCAGGGTCAGAACCCGGTGACCGGCGTCGGTCCGGACAGCAACGACTTCACCTACGAGAACGACCCGGAGGGGAAGCAGACCCCGTGCGCCGCGCACATCCGCAGGACGCACCCCCGCCACTTCGAGTCCACCCAGCGGCACCGCATCATGCGCCGCGGCATTCCGTACGGGCCCGCGTACACCGGGGGCAAGGACACCACGGACCGCGGCCTGATGTTCGTGTGCTACGGCACCTCGCTGGAGCGGCAGTTCGAGTTCGTCCAGCGGGCCTGGTCGAACAACCCCGCCTTCCTTCCCGGGGCGAGCGGCGCACCCAACGGCCTCGACAAGGTGACCGGCACCCTCCCCCAGGGCGGCTCCGGCAGCCCGGACGCCCACATCGTGCTGGCCGACGGCGAGAAGGGCACCGTGTCGATGAACCGGTTCGTGCAGACCACCGGCGCGGTGTACGCGTTCACACCGTCCATCAGCACGCTGCGCCGGCTCGCCGCGAACGAGCCCCTCGACAGGAAGGCCTGAGTCACGATGACCGACACCCGTCATGACATCCGCACCGGCCACACCGGGGCCGAGCGCGCCGACGACAAGACCTACCAGCAGCTCGCCCGCGAACTCCTGCTGGTCGGGCCCGAGCCGGCCAACGAAGACCTCAAGCTGCGCTACCTCGACGTACTGATCGACAAGGGGCTGGAGCCCCCCGCCACCCGCAAGCGCATCCTGATCGTCGGAGCGGGCATCGCGGGCCTGGTGGCCGGCGATCTGCTGACCCGTGCCGGGCACGAGGTGACGATCCTGGAGGCGAACGCCAACCGCGTCGGTGGCCGGATCAAAACCTTCCACGCCAAGAAGGGCGAGCCGCCGCCCTTCACCGACCCCGCGCAGTACGCGGAGGCCGGGGCGATGCGCCTGCCCAGCTTCCATCCGCTGACCCTGGCCCTGATCGACAAACTCGGCCTCAAGCGCCGGCTGTTCTTCAACGTCGACATCGATCCGAGCACCGGTAACCAGCACGCCCCTGTGCCTCCGGTGGTCTACAAGTCGTTCAAGGACGGCAAGATCTGGACGAACGGCGAGCCCAGCCCCGAGTTCCGGGAGCCGGACAAGCGCAACCACACGTGGATCCGCACCAACCGCACGCAGGTCCGCCGCGCCCAGTACGCCATGGACCCGTCCCAGATCAACGAGGGCTTCCACCTCACCGGCTCCGAATCGCGGGTGACGGCCGCCGAGATGGTCAACCAGGCCCTGGAGCCGGTGCGCGACTACTACTCCGTACGGCAGAGCGACGGGACGCGGGTCAACAAGCCCTTCCCGGAGTGGCTGGACGGCTGGGCCGAGGTCATCCGGGACTTCGACGGCTTCTCCATGGGCCGCTTCCTGCGCGAGTACGCCGGGTTCAGCGATGAGGCCGTCGAGGCGATCGGGACCATCGAGAACATGACCTCCCGGCTGCACCTCGCCTTCTTCCACAGCTTCCTGGGCCGCAGCGACATCGATCCCACCGCCACGTACTGGGAGATCGAGGGCGGCAGCCGGCAGCTCCCCGAAGCGCTCGCCAAGAACCTGAAGGACCAGCTCGTGATGGGCCGGCGGATGACCCGGCTGGAGTACTACGACCCGGGCCGCGACGGCCACCGAGGCGGACTCGCCGGGCCGGGCGGCCCCGCCGTCGCCGTCCAGACCGTGCCCGAGGACGACCCGTACGGAGAGGTGGAGACCTGGACCGGTGACCTGGCGATCGTCACCGTCCCGTTCTCCAGCCTGCGGTTCGCCACCGTGACCCCACCGTTCTCGTACAAGAAGCGCCGCGCCGTCATCGAGACGCACTACGACCAGGCCACCAAGGTGCTGCTGGAATTCTCCCGCCGCTGGTGGGAGTTCACCGAGGAGGACTGGAAGCGGGAGCTCGACGCCATCGCGCCCGGTCTGTACGAGTACTACCAGCAGTGGGGCGAGGACGACGCCGAGGCCGCGGTGGCGGTACCGCAGAGCCTGCGGGACCTGCCCACCGGACTGCTCGGCGCGCATCCGAGCGTGGACGAGAAGCAGATCAGCAGCGAGCAGGTGGAGTACCACCGCAACGCCTCGCTGCGCGGGGGCGTACGGCCGGCCACCAACGCGTACGGCGGCGGTTCCACCACCGACAACCCCAACCGCTTCATGTACTACCCCTCCCACCCGGTCCCCGGCAGTCAGGGAGGTGTGGTGCTGGCCGGCTACTCCTGGTCGGACGACGCCGCGCGCTGGGACTCCTTCGAGGAGGCCGAGCGCTATGTCTACGCGCTGCGCAACCTCCAGTCGGTGCACGGCCGCCGGATCGAGGTCTTCTACACCGGTGCCGGCCAGACCCAGAGCTGGCTGCGCGACCCGTACGCCTGCGGTGAGGCGGCCGTGTACACCCCGCACCAGATGACCAGCTTCCACCTCGATGTGGTCCGGGCCGAGGGTCCTGTGCACTTCGCCGGTGAGCATGTTTCGCTCAAACACGCCTGGATCGAGGGGGCGGTGGAGACGGCCGTACGGGCCGCCATCGCCGTCAACGAGGCGCCCGCGGCGGACGAGAGCGCCTTTGGCGCGGGAGCCGCGGGATCCCGCGAGCGCGCCGCCTCGGCCACTTCGCAAGGCCGGACCCGAGAGGGGGTGCTGACGTCATGAGCACTTCTCCGACCTGCACCGTGGCCGAGTACCTGGGCCGCAGACTGGAACAGCTCGGCATCACCCATCTGTTCGGCGTGCCCGGCGACCATCTGGGCCCGTTCCTGGCGACGCTCCACGCGAAGACCTCGGTGCGCTGGGTGGGCACGCCCACCGAGGGGGGCGCGGGCCAGGCGGCGGACGGTTATGCGCGGGTGAAGGTCGCCGATGCGCAGCTCGCCCTCGGTGAGCAGGGCATCGGCGCGGTCGCCGTGACCTACAGCGTGGGCGCGTTCAACCTGCTCAACGCGATCGGCGGCGGCTTCGCCGAGTATGTACCGCTGATCGCGATCAACGCGGCCCCCTCGTACGAGCAGTGGCTCAACCAGCAGGAGATCGGCCTGCTCACCTCGCACATGTCCCAGCGCCCGGCGAGCAATCTGGAGGTCTACCGCCAGGTCACCGTGGACGCCCAGGTCATCTCCAACCCGGGTCTGGCGCCCACCCAGATCGACAGCGCGATCACCGCCTGCCTGTCCCACCGGCGGCCGGTCTACCTGGAGGTCATGGACGACGTCTGGGGGGCGCAGTGTCCTGCGCCCGAAGGCCGGCTGACGCGCCGGGAGCGGCCCTTCACCGCGAAGAACCAGCGCATGCTGGACCGGGCGGTCACCGCGTGCGTGGAACTGGTGCGCAGCCACGGCAATCCGATCCTGTGGGCCGGTGAGGAGATCGACCGGTTCCGGCTGTCCGACGAGTTCGAGGCGCTGGTACGCGAGACCCGGATCCCGTTCTGCACCACCATCGGCGCCAAGTCCGTGGTCTCCGAGTACACCCCGGGCTTCTCCGGCGTCTACAACGGCAAGGCCAGCCATCCGGATGTGGCCGCGGTCTTCAACAACGCGGGCTGCCGGATCGGGCTGGGCTCCTGGGCGACGTCGAAGAACCTCGGCGGGGCGCAGTCGATCGGGGACGACTGGGCGATCGCCGCCCACGACGGGGTGCATGTCGGGGCCTCGTACTTCCCCGATGTGCAGCTCGCCCGGTTCCTCCCCGCACTGCGGGAACGTCTGACCGCCGAGTTCGGTGCGGGTTCCTTCTCCGCGGACTACTTCGCCCGTGCGCGCAGCGCGGGCCTGGACGTCCCGGAGACCACCGCCGCCCACCTGGCCGGCCAGACCGGCGGGCCGTACCCGGAGAACGTGACGTACGACAGCTTCTTCCGGCACATCAATGCGTTCCTCGCCGCGCAGACCACCGAGCCCCCCAACGAGCGCACCAACCCGTTCACCGTGGTGTGCGACGCGGCGTTCGCGCTCATCGGCTCGATGAATCTGCGGATGGCGGAGCGCGCCTCGTACGTGGCGCAGAACAGCTGGCTCTCCATCGGCTACTCGGTCGGCGCGGCCACCGGCGTGGCGCTCGGCCGGCAGCACGCGGACAAGCGCCCGATGGTGTTCGTCGGGGACGGCTCGTTCCAGGAGACGTGCCAGGAGATGTCCACCCATGTGCGGCACGGTCTGCGCCCGGTGGTGTTCGTCCTGGACAACGAGGCGTTCTACGGGATCGAGCAGATGCTGGTCCAGCCCTGTTACTACAAGGAGGGTGCGGGGGCTCCGCCCTCCGACGGTGCCGAGTTCTACAACGAACTGCACCCCTGGCAGTACGACAAGCTCGCGGAGGTCTTCGGCTCCGCCAAGCACCCGATGAGCGGTTTCGCCGTCCGTCGGCACGACGCGCTCGAAGCCCTGCTCCAACGGATCGCCGAGCCCGCCGACCCGGTCAACCAGGGGCCGGTGGTCGTACGGGTGCAGCTGGCGCGGCACGACTATCCGGAGGCCATGAAGTACAAGATCATCGAGAACTGTCCGCCGTCCGGCGGCACGCCGGCGGAAGGAGACGAGGGATGACCCGGCCGAACCGCCAGGGGTCCGCGGCGGCCGCCACCGTCGACGACTCCGCGAAGGCGCTCCGGCACGCCATGAGCGGTCTGTCCGGGCCGGAGGCCACCGGCTGGACCGGCACCGTCATGCCCGACGGAACCCCCGGCGCGGGCACGAAGGTGCTGATCCTGGGCGCCGGCATCGCGGGCCTGACGGCCGCCTACGAGCTGAGCATGCTCGACTACGACGTCACCGTCCTGGAAGCGCAGGACCGCGTCGGCGGGCGCAACCGCACGGTGCGCAAGGGCGACAAGCTCTTCGAGCTCGACGACCACGGCGCCGTCACCCCGACGCACACCTGCGACTTCGACGACGGTCTGTACCTCAACGTCGGCCCCGGACGGATCCCGTACCACCACCGGCGGGTGCTCACGTACTGCCGTCGATTCGGGGTGGACCTGGAGCCGTACATCATGGAGACCACGGCGAACCTCGTCCGTCCGCCGCAGGCCGAGGTGGCCTGGCGCAACCGGCGGGTGGCGAACGACACCCGCGGCCACCTCGCGGCGAAGCTCGCCGAGTCACTGGTCAGCACGGACACCTTCACCGGTCAACTACGGGACCTGCTGCGGGTGTTCGGTGCGCTCGACCCGAACGGCAAGTACCGCGGGTCCACCCGCTCCGGGTATCTGGACCGGCCCGAGATCGAGGAGTTCCCGGTACCGGCCCCGCCGCTGTCGTTCGAGGAGCTGGTCAACTCGGGCTTCTGGAAGACCCGTTTCTACCAGCCGGTCGACTATCTGTGGCAGGCCACGATGTTCCAGCCGGTCGGCGGCATGGACCACATCGTCACGGCGCTGGCGCGCGAGGCCAAACGGGCCGGCGCAAAGTTCGTGCTCGGCGCCGAGGTCAGGAAGATCGAGATCGACCCGCGCGGACTCTCCGTCGCGGTCACCTACCGCAGCAAGGGCAACGAGGAGGTGCACACCAACGCCCGCTACTGCGTGAGCAGTATCCCCGTCCCGGTGCTGCGCAAGCTCCAACTGACCCACTTCTCCGACCCCTTCCAGCACGCCCTCAGCGTGGTGGAGTTCGAGAAGACTTGCAAGGTCGGCTGGCAGGCGAACCGCCGGTTCTGGGAGGGCGACCTCGGCGGCACCGACGACACCGAGGGGATCTACGGCGGTATCAGCTGGACCGGCCACAACATCACCCAGATGTGGTACCCGTCCCATGGCTATTTCTCGGACAAGGGGACGCTGACCGGCGCCTACAACTTCGGGAGCGCCGCCGACACCCTCGGGAAGCTGCCGCCGGCCAAGCGCCTGGAGTTGGCCCGCGAGGGTGCCGCACAGCTGCACCCGGAGTTCAAGGACCGCTCCGTCGTCCCCGACAAGAAGGGGCTCTCCATCGCCTGGCACAAGGTGCCGTACCAGCTGGGCGGTTGGGCGGCGTGGAAGCCCCAGAAGGAGGAGCACAAGAAGGCCTACAAGCAGCTCCTCCAGCCGGAGGGCACCGACGCGTTCTTCGTCACCGGCGATCAGATCTCGCCGCTGCCCGGCTGGCAGGAGGGCGCGATGATGTCGGCCCACTACGTCATCCAGCAGATCCAGGGCATCATGCCCCTGAGCGCACCCGAGGAGGTCGCCGTACCGGACTCGGTCGCCCTGACGCAGGGTCTGTTCTGAGGCCTCTGAGGTCTCCGAGCCGGTACCGAGTCCGTTCTGAGCGGTCCCCGCAGGGGCCGGGTCGGCGTCGGCCGGCCCGGCCCCTGCCCGTGTGTGGGGCCCGCTGTTCCCTCGTTACGGCGCCATCTCGTACGCCCCGGCCAGGGCCTCGACCCGCTCCCAGACGCGCGCCGAGCGGGCGTCGTCGACCACCGGGCGCCGGACCGCGCCCAGGGCCCAGCTCTGCTGGTCGGCGGTGGCGGAGTCCTTGCCGTGCAGCTCGACGGCGTGCGCGGAGAAGTCCCGTACGAGGACCGCGAACAGCTCGTCGAGCACATCCTGCTCCAGGCCGGTCAGCTGCGCCTGCTCCAGGATCAGCTGGCCGTGCACCACCAGCGCGAACAGCTGGCCGACGGCGAGCAGCAGGTCGAGATCGCGGCTCTGCTCCTCGTCGGGGGCGGCGGTGGTGACGAACTCGCACAGGGCGTCCGCCTGCTCGCGGAAGCGGGCGACATTGGGCACATGGGCGTAGCCGTCGTAGGCGGTGCGCCAGTCGTGGAAGCGGATGGCACCCAGACCGCGGGCCGGTCCCTGGCGGAAGAGGAACGCGTCGTCGGCGGCGTCGAGCCGGGTCGGCACCGGCGGGTACTCGGCCGGGTTCAGCAGGTGGTTGCCCATGAACTTGAGGATCAGCGCGAGATTGACGTGGACCGTGCCCTCCAGTTTCGGCAGGCCGCGGATCTCGGTGGCGGCCTGGGCGAAGTAGGTGTCCTTCTCGAAGCCCTTGGCGGCGATGACGTCCCACATGAGGTCGATGACCTTCTCGCCCTCGGTGGTCACCTTCATCTTCGTCATCGGGTTGAAGAGGAGGTAGCGGCGGTCGTCGGGGCCGGCGGAGCGGAAGTAGTCGACGGCGCGGTCGCTGAACAGCTTCATCCCGACGAGGCGGACATAGGCGTCGGTCAGCTCGCGGCGTACGTGCGGGAAGGCGGTGACCGGGCGGCCGTAGAGGATGCGGTTCTGCGCGTGGGTGACGGCCTCGTACATCGCGTGCTCGCAGATGCCGATCGCGCCGGTGCAGAGGTTGAACTTGCCGACGTTGACGGTGTTGAGGGCGGCGTCGAAGGCGGCCCGGCCGGTGTGCAGGATGTCGCCGGCGGCGACCGGGTAGTCCTCCAGACGGAACTCGCTGACGTACTTGGAAGAGTCGACGACGTTCTTCACCAGGTGGTACGCCGGGTGGCGGCTGTCGGCGGCGAAGAAGACATAGCCGTCCGGGCCCTCGACGTCGGTACGGCGGCCGAAGACGGAGACCAGCCCGGCGGCGTTGCCGTTGCCGATGTAGTACTTGGAGCCGCTGGCCCGGAAGCCGCCGTCGCCGTCGGGCTCCAGCAGCATGTCGGTGGAGTAGATGTCGGCGCCATGGGCCTTTTCGGACAGTCCGAAGGCGAACACCTCGCCCTGGGCGAGCAGTTCCGCCGCGCGGGCGCGCACATCGGCGTTGTCGCTCTGCCAGACCGGGCCGAGACCGAGGATGGTGACCTGCCAGGCGTACCAGTAGTCGAGCCCGTAGAACCCGAAGATCTCGTTGAGCGCGGCGATCCGGGCGGTGTCCCAGCGCTTGTCCTGCTGTCCGTCGGCGGCGGAGGCCGGCGTGAGGAAGGTCGCGAACAGCCCTTCCTTGGCGGAGAACGCGAGGAAGTCGGCCAGCCAGGCACGGGAGCGGTAGTCCTCGATCAGCCGGCGCTTGCCACGGTCCTCGAACCAGTCGACGGTGGCGCGCAACAGCCTGCGGGTCTCGGCATCGAAGTGTGCCGGGTCGTAGGTGCGCGGGTTGAACAGCAGCGGGTCGGCCACGGTGCTGCGCCTCTCTGGCTCGGGTGTTGAGGTTGTGGCGCGGAATCTTCACGGCGAGTGGTGCCGGACGCTCTCGAGCGCCATACCCCGATCCTTCTATGCAACGAGTTGCATAAACAAGGTGCGCCGCCCGGGTGAGACGTGGCTCACCCGGCCGTGCGACGACATCCGGTCACCGACCGGCCGGGTGAGCGCACACGGGTCCGCACCCTCCCGCCCGGACGGCGGGAGGGTGCGGTGACCGGCCGGCTTCTCCGGCCGTCGTGGAACCGCCGGCTCAGGCCGGCGGCAGCTTCCCGTGGCCGAAGAGCTTGCGCTCGTCGTGCAGGGCGAACGGTGTGGTCCTGAGGTCGACGATCTGGATGCCGAAGATCTTCAGTTGCAGCATCAGTTGCGTCTTCAGGTCGTAGCCCGCGCTGAGCGCCCACGCCGGGGCGCCGCCGCCGGTGGCCGCCGCGGCCCGTCCGGTGAGGTGGACGGAGAGGTCTCCGCCGACGCCCGCGGTGTCGTAGAGGAACACCTGGGCGTGCGCGCCGACGCTGGCCGTCGCGGAGGCCGCGCCCTCGACCCGGGGAGCGGCGCCCTTGGTCTGCTGGCGCGCCTCATGGAGCGGCTGCCAGCCGTGCCCGCGGTCGTACTTCGCGCCGACGGCGAACGAGCCGGAAGTGCGCTGGTCGGCGTCGAGCACGATGCGCCCGCCTGCGGTGAAGCGGTAGGTGAAGGTGACCTCGGTGCTGACGACGACGGGGACCGGGCCGACCCAGAAGACATGCCGGCCGGTGACCGCCGCGAGCGGCACCGCGACCTGTCCGGTGTCGGCGGTGCCGCGCACCTTGCCGTGCACCTGCCACCCGTAGGAGTACGAGCCGCCGAGCCCGACGGCCGCGCGCTCCGGCAGCAGGTTCAGCCCGCCGCGCTTGTCGTACTGGAAGATCAGCTCAGGCCGGAACGTCACCTCGCCGGAGAGCCGGGCGGGAGACTTACCGGTGGCTTCCACGCCCTTGGGCAGCGGCACATTGACGCCCAGCCGCAGGGTGGTGAGCCCCTTGCGCGCATCGGGCGGCAGCGTACTTCCCGGGGAGGTGGCGGCCGGGTGCTTCGTGCCGGTGAGCCCGCTGCGCGGCGCCCCGGAGGCGGAGGCCGACGGGCTCGGGGAGGCTCCGGCCGAGGCGTCCTGGCCGTCGCCGGCGGGCGTGCTCGGCCCGCCGGACGGTGCGCTCGCACCGTCGGACGGCGTGGCCGGGCCGGTGCCGCCCTGGCCCTGGCCGGCCGACGGGGTGCGCACGGAGACGCCGGACGAGAGCGGCTTGACGGTGAGTTCGCCGGCCCGCAGCGCCGCGCGCTGGTCGACCTTCCGGTCGCCGAGCAGCTCCGAGAGCGTGGCGGGGACGGTGGTCACCCGGACCTCGCCGCCACGGGAGCCGGTGACCTTGCCCACCTTGAACAGCGCGCCCGCGGGCGCGTGCCGGTTGGGCGCGGCGGCGATGACGTCCCCGGTGCGCACGGTCTTGCCGGCGGACGGCTTGAGCACCGCCTGCTTGCGCTGGACGTCGTACGACGAGAGCTGTACGGAGACCGAACGGCCGGAGCCGGCGGGCGCGCCGGACGGCTTGGCGACGACGGCGCCCTCCGGTCCGGAAGCTCCGGCACCGTCGTCCGGCACGCTGTCCGGGTCCGCGGATTCGGCGGCCCGTATACCGGCCGGGGACGAGCCGGGGTCGCCGGAGCCGGAGAGCAGGGCGTGGGCGCCGAGGGCCGCGGGGACGAGTACGCCGACCGCAGCGGCGGGCACCGCGATACGGCGCCAGGAAACAGCCATGGAATTCCTTGGGGTGCGGGGGGTCTTGGGGTGAAGCGGGGCCGCCCGCCGGCGCCACGGACGGATCCTGACGACGGCACACATGTCGTCCCGGATCGAACGTCTGTAGGGATTCGGGCGGCTTCCTCGTAGCATGGCGACGAATGATCGCTTTCGCCATGGGGAAAGACACCGAGTCGGGAGGGGACGGGTGGAGACTTCCACAAGGGTGCCGGGGGCCGTTGCCGCTCTGCACGCCGGGATCGACGCCCTCACCGACGAGGTCATCCACGCCCTCCGGGCGCAACTCCCCTCCTACGCGGCGGTGTCGGCGGACCAGCTCCGGCCGCGGGTGACCGCCTCGCTGCGCAACGGCCTGTCGCTGGTGCAGCGCTGGTCCGGCGAGCAGCAGCGGTCACCGCGGGACACCGGGGACGGCGGCGGCCCGGCGTACGACCTCCCGGCCACCCATCTCGACGAGGTGACCGCGCTGGCCCGCTCCGTGCCCGTCGAGGACATCATCTCGGCGTACCGGATCGGCTCGGACATCGTCTGGCGGCGGTTCGGCGAGGAGATGGCGGCCCGGCAGGGCACCGCCGAAGAGCTGCTGCCGATCGCCGAGACGCTCCGGGCCTGGGCGGCCGCCACCACCTTGCGCATCATCCGCAGCTGTCGCGCCGACCTCCAGCGAAGAACGGTGACCGACCGCCGGCGGGCGGCGCTGGTGCGCGCGCTGCTGCTCGGCGAGACGCGGTGGGGCGAGCACCGGGCCGACGGCCACGCCGATGCGGGGGAGCTGGACGGCGCCTACGACCACAGCGCGCTCCGCCTCCCGTTCCGGGCCCGGCTGCCCGGCCCTCCCGGGGCCGACGGCACGTACGGCGCCCCGCACCCCGCCCCACGGGTTCCCGGCAGCGACTCCACCGACGCCGCCCTCGCCCGCACCATCGATCTGCTGCGCCCCTGGCTCGCCCTGGACGCCTCCGGGAAGCCGCTGGTCACGACGGTGGACGGGGACGCGGCGGGGTTGCTGGCCGGGCGTCCGGAGGGACTGTGCCGGGGTCTGGTGGTGGGGCTGGGCGCCCCGGCGCCCGCGTCCGGGCTCGCCACGGAGTTCATCCGGGCCACCCAGGCCCTGCGCGCCGCGGTCGGCTCCGGCCTCGTCGGGGTGTTCACCCATGAGGAACTGGGGCTGCGGGCCACGGTCGTGGCGATGCCGGCCGTGGGCGAACAACTCGTACGGCTGCGCCTGGCTCCGCTGGCCGAACGGGGCGAGGACGGCAGCCAGTTGGAGGAGGCCGTGGCCGCCTACCTACGGCAGGGCATGCGTCTGGAGGCCGCCGCGCGCGTGCTGTACGTCCACCCCAATACGCTGCGCAACCGGCTCCGGCGCTTCGAGGAGATCACCGGAACCAACCTGCGCGACCCGGCCGATCTGGCCGAGGTGTGGTGGGCGCTGACCCACCGCAGGATCCACGGCCCGGCAAGCTGAGGCAAGCGCCTCCGGCCCCCTGCCGGTCACCGCGTGCCCGTAACGCCCCCACCGGGTCCGGCGGAACGAGGCTCCGCCCTCCGGGTGAACCGGCCCTGACGTGCAACCATCGTGCAACCTCCCGTCGGTTGACTGGGACATCGCCGCCCGGTCGGCCCGTTGGCCTTGCTCCGGGGGCCTCCTGGGCCGACCCGGCGGCATCCCGCACCATGCGTGCACGTTGCCGGTCAGGATTGGGGTCACAGGTGTACCGACAGCAGAGCGAAAGGCCGCAGATCAGCTGCCGCACGACGAAGCCGGGCCGCTGCTGATGGCGGGCGGCGACGGGTGGGACGCGGCCGCCGTGCACACGACGGCACCGGAGGCCGCCTCGCGGATCGGGCTCACCGCGGCGGCCACCGAACTGCTGCGCCTGCTGCGCGATCAGCACGGCCCGCTGATGTTCCACCAGTCGGGCGGCTGCTGTGACGGCAGCGCCCCCATGTGCTACCCCGCCGGGGAGTTCCGTACGGGATCGTCGGACGTGCTGCTGGCACGGCTGAGGGTGACCGGGGTGCCGGAGCCGGTGGACTTCTGGATGGCGGCGGACCAGTTCGCGCGCTGGCAGCACACCCATCTGACCGTCGATGTCGTACCGGGGCGGGGCAGCGGCTTCTCCCTGGAGGCGCCCGAGGGCGTCCGCTTCCTGATCCGCTCCCGGCTGCTGACCGACGAGGAACGGGCCCGGCTCGGAGACTGAGCGGCGGCGAGAACACGCACCGGGCAGTGGTGAGGCCCCACGCACGGGGGAGAGCGTGGGGCCTCACTTATAGAAACGGGTGCGGGACGCCGCAGGTTCCCCCACCGTGGAGATTCGGCAAGAAAATCTTGTGCGGACGGCGCGCGGCAGGTGCACGGTGCCCGGTGCTCAGGTCTCGTCCTGCACCAGCCGCTCCAGCAACCGCTGGAACTCCCCGTCCACCACCACCCGTAGCCCCTCACCGTCCGGCTCGCTCAACGGGGTCATCATGCCCCGGCGCCACCAGAACACCCGGGGGCTGATGGCGCCCGCCGCATCCTCGTGACCGGCCGCCGCGAACTGCGCCATGGCCTGCAACGCCGGGATGACCTGGGCGTCATGGATGCGGTGGAAGGCCAGCTGGTGCCGGAAGGGCAGGGCGACCAGCGCCCCGTCCGCGGTGAGCCCGGTGCCCATGATCCGCTGCACCAGCTCGTCGAGCACCAGCACCCGGCTCGCGGTGAAGAAGGAGTCGCCGAGCAGCACCTCGAACGCCGAGCCGTCGCCGCGCCGGACGGTCTCGTGCCCCTCGACGGGCAGTGCGCGCAGATTGTTCATCGCCCTGATCCGCAGTTCGGCCAGGTCACCGAAGTCGGTCAGCGAGTCCTCGCTCAGCATCTGCACCGCCTCGGGCAGATCGAGCGCAAGTACCTCCCGCAGCCCGGGCGCAGGCTCGCGTCCGTACCGGAAGGAGTCCGAGGCCGGCAGCGTCTCCTGGGCGACGACCCGGGGGTAGAGACAGGCCCGGATCTCGTCCTCGCTGAGGATCTCCAGAGGCTGCGGGCCGTCCATGGTCCGCAGCACCTTGCCGACGTGGTCCCGGATCAGCGCGGGCCAGCTGCGCTCACCGCGCCGGTCACGGTGGCAGACCGCAGCGAGGTTGCCGAGGCCGAACTGCCGGCCCGAGGAGTCGGTCACCACCCCCGGATACGCGATGACTTCCAGGCCCTGTTCCGCGAAGGCCTGCCGGACCTGTGATCTGAAGACGCCGCCCTCGCGCTCGGAGAAGAAGCTGAACTCCCCATCGCGTGCCAGGTCGCGGGAATCCCGCTTCGGTCCTCGGCGGAACAGGCCCATCACTTTCCTCCCGGCAGCGGCCACGATCAACGGCCTCGAATGGGCCCGATCGTAACGGGTGCGCCCCGCCGCCCTCGTCGCCCTGTTGAGGCTGCTCACCGCAGTGACCGGCCGGGGCGACGAGGTGGCGGGGACGGGACGGACGCGTTCGACGAGGGGACGGTCTGCGGGGCGGGCGGTCTGCCCCCTAGCCTCCGATGTTGACGTCGATGCAGGCGTAGAAGGCGTTCGCTGTATCGGCGACGTTCCAGACCGCGAGGATCTTCTGCTTGCCCGTGATGCCGCCGAAGTTGACGGTGTGCGTCACGGTCTCCGGGGGCCGCGCCCCGCCGTCGTTGAACTCGGCGACCTTCTTTCCGCCGACGAAGTACTGCCAGGTGCTGGTCGCATGACGGGCCGTCAGTCGCCAGCTGAAGGCCTGCGAGCTGCCGACCGGGGTGACCTTCCAGCCCTTCGCATCATCGTCGAGATCGGCGAACTGGCTGTTTCCGCCGCTGCAACTGGTCAGGCCCTTGGGGCCCTCGACGCTCTGTGGCTCCCACTTGATCGGACCGCACTCGACGGTGCCGGCCGCGCACTGCGCCTGACGACTGGGCGGCGAGGACACATAGCCGTGCGCACTGGCCGGGCTCGCCGGCATGGTGACGACGAGGAGCGGGGCGATACCCGCTCCGAGGGCAAGGGCCAGCCTTCTCTTCCTGTTCATGTCAACCCTTTCGCGAGGGGGGGTGGGGTGACGCGAGGGTGAGGGGATTGGTCTAGACTTTACTCTCTGACCGCGTACGGTCAAGAGGTCCGGCCAGCGGCACTCTCCTGCCGGGTGCTTCCCGGAACGGAGGGGCCTGGCCGAGCAGGCAAGCGATTTGACGGTCCGTCAGGCTACGTTGCCGGACCGGTGGACAGCGTCCGGTCAGTGCGCGGAGACCGTACCGGCGCGCACGCTGGAGGCCCGTACGACGAGCTCCGGCGTGAGGCGGACCGTGCGCCGGGACGCCGGTGGTTGCCGGGACAGCAGACGGGCGGCCTCGGCGGCCAGTTCGGCGAGCGGCTGGCGGACGGTGGTCAGCGCCGGGTCGGCCAGGCCGGCGAGCGGGATGTCGTCGAAGCCGGTGACCGCTACCTCGCCCGGGACGTCCGCGCCCAGTTGCCGCAGCCGTTGCAGGGCACCGGCCGCGATCAGGTCGTTGGCGCAGATCACGGCGTCCGGGCGGGACGGCCAGAGGTGGTCGACGGCGGCCCGGCCCCACTCCACCGAGAAGTCCCCGAGTGCGCTGCGCCCGGGAGCGGCGGGGTCGAGGGCGGCGGCTCCCGCCTCGTAGGCCGCGCGGCGCTCGACGGCCGCGGACGCGGTGCCGGCCGCCCCGATGAAGCAGGGCCGGCGGCGGCCGGTGGCGGCCAGATGCGCGAGGACCAGCGACATACCGGCCGCGTTGTCGACGGCCACCGAGTCGGCGACGCCCGGGCCGCAGCCGCGGTCGAGCAGGACCAGCGGCACGCGTTCGGCCGCGCTCGCCACCGCCTCCCGGCTGCGCCGTTCGTCGACCGGTATCAGCAGCAGCGCATCGACCTGCCGGGCGAGCAGTGCGTTGATCCGGGCCGCCTCGGTGACCGGGTCGTCGTCGCAGTCGGCGAGCAGCACCGCCCGGCCCTCGGCGTGCAGCGCGTGCTCCAGCTCGCGGACGAGCGAGGGGAAGAAGGGGTTGGTGATCTGCGGCAGCACGAGTCCTACGGTGCCGGTGGAGCGGCTGCGCAGCGCGCGGGCCACATGGTTGGGCCGGTAGCCCAGACGCTCGGCCGCCGCGCGGACGGTCCGGGCGGTCTCGGCGCCGACCGGGCGGGTGCCGGCGAGCACGCGGGAGACCGTGGCGATGGAGCAGCCGGACGCCAGCGCGACGTCCTTCAAGGTCACTTCGGCCACGGTGGTGCGCCCCTTTTGTCGAGCCGTACCGGATGAGGGCGGCAAACGTTATCACCGCTCACGGACCGTATCGGCGCCATGGCGCAACCGGTCGTACGCCGCACACTCCTTTGACATTCGACGGCACGGTGAGCGAAATTCTCGGAGAACGTTTTCCAGCGGCAGCAGCCCCCTGCGGCGCTCCCAGAGACTTCACCCGCACCCCCCGCACCACCGTTCCGCAGAGCAAAGGGGCTCTTCCGTTGGCCAGAAAGATCATCCTCGACTGCGACCCGGGGCATGACGATGCGATCGCCATGCTCCTGGCCCATGGCAATCCCGAGGTCGAGCTGGTCGCCGTGACGACCGTGGTCGGGAACGCGTCGGTCGAGAAGGTGACCCGCAATGCGCTGTCCGTGGCGCGGATCGCCGGGATCACCGGCGTGCCCTTCGCCGCCGGCTGCCCCCGCCCCCTCGTACGGGACATCGAGACGGCGCCGGACATCCACGGCGAGACGGGTCTGGACGGCCCTGACCTGCCCGAGCCGGTCCTTGAGCTGGACCGCCGGCACGCCGTGGACCTGATCATCGACACCGTGATGGCGCATGAGCCCGGTGAGATCACCCTCGTCCCGACGGCCGGTCTGACCAATATCGCGCTCGCCGCGCGCAAGGAGCCGCGCATCGTCGAGCGGGTCCGTGAGGTCGTGCTGATGGGCGGCGGCTACCACGAGGGCAACTGGAGCGCGGTCGCCGAGTTCAACATCATCATCGACCCCGAGGCCGCGCACATCGTCTTCAACGAGAAGTGGCCGGTAACCATGGTCGGCCTGGACCTCACCCACCAGGCGCTGGCCACCCCCGCGGTCGAGGAGCGGATCGCCGCGGTCGGCACCCGGCCCGCCACCTTCGTCCTGGAGCTGCTGGACTTCTTCCGTGAGGCCTACCGGGAGAACCAGGGCTTCGAGTACCCCCCGGTGCACGACCCGTGCGCGGTCGCGTATGTGATCGACCCGGACGTGATGACCGTACGCAAGGCCCCGGTGGACATCGAGCTGCGCGGCGCGCTGACGGTCGGGATGACCGTCACGGACTTCCGCGCACCCGCCCCCGACGACTGCACCACCCAGGTCGCGGTCTCCCTCGACCACGAGCGGTTCTGGAACCTCGTCGTGGACGCGCTGGAGCGGATCGGTGACGTCGAGGCATGAACGTGTCCCCTGAAACCTCCACCGACCTCTCCACGGATATGCGTACCACCACCCAGCGCCCTGCCGAGGTGTCCGGCGGCGCCCCCGGCGTCCGGATAGGTGTCCTGCTCACCGCGCTGCTCGCGGCGTGCTTCGCCTTCCAGCTCAACGCCAGCATGCTCAGCCCCGCGCTGAAGAACATCGAGGACAGCCTCGGCGCCACCTCCGCCGAGATCGGCCTCACCCAGACCGCGTTCTTCACCTCGGCAGCCCTGTTCTCCCTGTTCCTGCCGCGGCTGGGCGATGTCATCGGGCGCCGCAAGGTGCTGGCCGGGATGCTCGGCCTGATGGTCGTCGGCTGTGTGGTCGCCGCGCTGGCGACCAGCGTGCCGATGCTCTTCGCCGGCCGTGTCATCCAGGGCATCTGCGGTCCGGTCGTCCCGCTGTGTCTGATCATGCTGCGGGTGGAGGTGCGGGAGCCCAAGCGGTACGGCACCCTGCTCGGCGTGATCACCGCGGTCAACGGCGGTATCGCCGGTGTCGACTCGCTCGCCGGGGGCTACCTCGCCGACCGGCACGGCTTCGGTTCGGTCTTCTGGGCGATGGCCGTCGTCGCGGCCCTCGCCGCCGTCCTGGTCGCCGCCCTGACCCCCGAGTCCAGGGCACCGGTTCTGGACCCCGCCTCGGGGATGCCGGGCGCCCGCCGGATGGACTGGCCGGGCGTCGCCCTGCTCGTGCTCTCCGTCGGCTCGCTGCTGACCGCGCTCAACGAGGCGGGCAAGCTCGCCGCCGCCAACTGGCCGCTGGTCGCCGGTCTCGCCGTGGTGGCCGCGGCCGCCTTCGCGCTGTTCTGGCGCACCGAGAACCGCAGCGGGCACCCGCTGGTCGCGACGCGGCACCTCAAGCAGCGCGCCACCTGGGCCACGCTGCTGACCACCGTGCTCACCATGACCGGTGTGTTCGCCGTGATGAACGGGCTGATCCCGGCCTTCGCCCAGGACGCCCAGGCCGGTCTGGGGATGAGCGCCGAGCAGTCCGCGTGGTGGACGCTGTCCCCGTACGCGCTCGCCGGGCTGGCCATGGGCCCGCTGGCGGGCCGGCTGGCCGCCACCTTCGGCTACGGGCGGATCCTGCGGCTGGGCCTGGCCGGCTCGGTGGCCACGGTCGTGCTGATGCTGCTGACGATGCACAGCCACTCGCAGATCCTGCTGCTGGCGACCTCCATCCTGGTGGGCATCGCCTACGCGGGGGTGGCGAACATCGTGCTCAACGGGCTCGGCATCGTGCTCTCCCCCAGCGAGAACCCGGGCTTCCTGCCGGGCCTGAACGCCGGCGCGTTCAACCTCGGTGCGGGGCTGAGCTTTGCGGTCCTGTACGCGGTGAAGACCGCCGCCACCCCGGCGGATCCGGCGTCGTCCGGCGGCTACACCGCCGGCATGATCGCGGGCGTGGTCATCCTGGCCGCGGCCATCGCCACCTCCTTCCTGATCCCCAAGCCGGTGGCGGCCGAAGCGCGCGACTGAGCCGGGGACCACGTACGACGGGGCCGCCCGCCGACCGGATGCACCGGCCGGCGGGCGGCCCCGTCCGGGTCCGTGCTCAGTGACGTCCGTGTGCGGTGTCCGAGGCACCGCCGAAGAGCCGGGCCACGGCCCGGAACGGCAGGGTGACGACGGTGGCGAGGGCGCCGCCGATCGACCTCAGCACATCTGCGATCGCCTTCAACATGACGGGCCTCCCTTACTGCCGCGGGGACTGCGGTCCGGCGGTGCGGTACCTCACTTGGGGTTCTCCTCCTCGGTCCAGCGCAGAATGGCGCCCAGTCCGCCGGCCGGTGCCTGCTCGGGGTCGCGGACGACCACGACCTCGGCACCGCTGGCGGCGGCGGAGCGCACCAGTGCGTCATCGGCCCGGGCGGCGGCCGGATGCTCCTCGCCCAGGTACTGCAACTCGGTGCCGCGGACGGCGAGTTGGTCGGCGTCATCGCCCACCCAGACCTGGCGTGCGGTGTCCGGGCCGTGCGTGCTGACCAGCAGGGTGTCGATACGGTGTTCCCGCGCCGCCTCGATCAGGGCCGGGATGCCGGCCGCGGCGTGCGGGGCGCTCTTGCCACCGGGACCGGAGCCGGCCCGGAAACGGTCCGCCACCTCGGTGACGTGTTCGCGTTCCTGTACGGCCCTGACCTGGGCGATGTCCCGCTCGACCAGGTCGGTCTCGGCACCGGGTGCGCGGCCGCCGTGCTCGCTCTCGTACGTGACGGCGCGCAGCTGCTCGGGCAGCTTCTCGTGCACCAGGTGGCGTTCACGGACATCGCCGATCAGGACGATGGCCTCGGCGCCGCAGCTGTCATAGGCCTCGCGCACCGCGTCGGCGATCTCCTCGGCGTTGCGCTCCCAGGTGTTCTCCACCTTGGCCTGGAAATGCCGTTCGGACCAGTCGGCCGAGGCGGTCCGGTGGATCGGCCAGTCGGCGCCGCTGACCTGGCCGGCGTCCTCGGTGGCCCGTTCACCACCGAGGAGGGTGAAGTCCGCGCCCTTCCGGTCCAGGCGGACCACGAGGCAGACCGGGTCGTCGCCGACCGCGGCCAGCAAGGGGGTGACCCGGGGCACCGGCCCCCAGGCGGCGAACGGGACGGCAGGGGGCCCGGGGAGCGGGGCGTCGAGCACGACGACGCCGTGGGCGGCGAAGAGCACATGTCCGCCGTACGCCGTGGGTTCGCCCTCGCGCCGGGCGAGCAGCGCCTCGTGCACGGCGCCACAGGTGGCCTCGTCCGCGCCCTGCGCGAACAGCTGCGCACTGATGGCGCTGGCCGTCAACTCTTCTTGTTTCTCCGCGTCCTCGGTACCGTGCGAAATATCGGCATAGACGGATGCCCAGGGGCCTGGCCGATCGATGACCGGTCGAAGGAGCGAGAGTCGCATGGCGCTGCCTCCTCGGATTGCTCGGATTCTCCCGGCATGCGGTGGGCTGCCTTCGGGATGATGCAGTTGGCTCTCATACGAATTCCCGTTCCCGAAAGGCGTAAGCATGACGGGCATATGCCCTGCTTCCGGCCCGGTCACCTTCCGTGTACATCCCGGCGATTTCCGTGCCCGGGCTTGAAACGACCGCCGTCAGGTTGTTAGGGCGGAGGGACCAGGGAAACTGGGAGAGACGCGTCGGGTCTGTACGACACGTAGAGCCGGAGGCACCCATGGTCATGGAACACGGAACCGACAAGACCGGCCCCGCCCGGGACGACGTGATGAAGCGGCAACTGCGCGCCGAACTGACCGCGGAGCGCTCACTGCGCACGGACGAGGTGCATGAACTCCAGCCGGCGGGTGAGGACCAGCCGGTGGCCGCCTGGTCCCCCGACAGCACCTTCCGGGGCGGTACGCCGAGCGGTATGACCGAACAGGATGTCGGGCTGCGCTCCGAGCTCGCCCAGCACCTCGGCCGGAGCATCTACCCGGCCGACAAGAACACGATCATCGAGACCCTGCGGCGCAACAATGCCCCGGACCGGCTGGTCGGCATGGCCGAGCGGCTGCCCGCCCATGAGCGTTTCGGCAACGTCCAGAGCATCGCCGAGGCCGTCGGAATCCATACCGAACACCGGCGCGCCTGAGGTCAGCGCCCTGCGCCCGGCCTGACGGTGCCGCTCGGCGCCAGGAGGCGGACAATCAGAGGTAACGGCACCCGCCGCGGCCCGCGGTGGGAAGCGGATGGGAAGAGGGTGGGTGATTGTGTCCGACGACGCGATGGGCGACGAGGTCTATCAGCCGCCCAGAACCGATCCCCAGGACAACCCCAACGACCTGGACATGGAGGACGCCCTTGACGAGCCCGACCTCGACGAGACGCTGAACACCGGGTACTCGCCGCCGGAGCGGCCGTTCGTGGTGAATCACGAGGGGACCACGGCACGGGAGCTGCACGACCGCGAAACCCTCGACCACCGGCTGTCCGTGGAGGTACCGGACGTCAGCGCGCCCGACGGCGACGACATCGGCGATCTGCCGGGCGGGGTGGGCGAGCCGATGGACTCCCAGTGCGGCGATGAGCGGGCCGGCCGGCTCGTGGGCTCCGACGAGGGGTTCTGGCGCGGAGGCAGCAATGACATCTCCGCCCGGGACGTCGGCATCGACGGCGGCGCGGCATCGGCGGAGGAGGCGGCCGTGCACATTACCCGCGACAACGCGGGGGACGGGGAGTCGGAGGGTTGAGGGGGCCGGCGGCCCAATTCCCGTATGCGTCCCGTATGCGGTATGCCGTAAGCGCGTCAGCTCGTAAGCCGTCAGAAAATTAAATTTGTCGTCGGCGGTGCGAAAAAGCGGGCCTGCATAGTGCGCTCCCACATGCGCAGCGCGGTCTTCGCGAGGTCCCGATGAATAGGGGCGCAGGAGTCCTCGACGACGGTGACGCGGAAATGCCGGTCAGGGGCGTCGAAATTCAGCCGGAGGCCGGCCGCTCCCTGACCACCTCTTCGGCCCGCTTGTCATCGCGCAGGCCGACGAAGCGCGGATGGCGCAGCATGCCGTCCCGGGTCCACTCGGTGAAGTCGATCTGGGCGACGAGTTCGGGACGGGCCCAGCGGGCGCCGCGCTCGCGGACCGGGCCGTCGAAGGGCGAGCGGCCGGTGCTGCGTTCATCGAGGAGCCGGCGCAGACGGCGCAGCGTGTCCCGGTCGAAGCCGGTGCCCACCTTGCCCGCGTAGCGCAGCCTGCCACCCTCGTAGTAGCCGAGCAGCAGGGCGCCCAGCCCGACCCGGCTCCCCGCCGGTTCGGTGCAGCCGCCGATGACGAACTCCTGGCCCTGGGCGCATTTGAGCTTGAGCCAGTCCGAGGAACGGCGGGGCAGATAGCGGCCGTCGGCCCGCTTGGCGATCAGACCCTCCCAGCCGCGGGCGCAGGCCTGGTCCAGCTCCCGCCGGCCACCGCGGTTGCGGTGCGGGGTGAACCGCAGCGGGCGTTCGAAATCGAGGGCCCGGCGCAGCAGGGACTTGCGGGTGCGCAGCGGCAGCCGCGTCAGGTCGCGGCCGTCGAGCCGCAGCAGGTCGAAGAGGTAGAAGGTGACCGCGACGCCGCTGGCGCGGGCCTGTTCCGGGTCGGCGAGCTGCATCCGCTGCTGGAGGCGGGCGAAGTCGGTACGGCCGCGGGCGAAGGCGACGATCTCACCGTCGACGGTGAAGTCCGGGCAGCGCTGGCGGGCCAGCGCCTCGGTGATCTCGGGGTAGCTGTGGTGGATCGCCCGGCCGGTGCGGGACAGCAGCCGGGTGCGACGGTGCGCGCGGACCCCCAGCGCCCGGACACCATCGAGCTTGCGTTCGAATATCCAGTCGGCGGTGAACTCCCGCCGGTCGCTGAGTACGGCGAGCATCGGACACACCGCGTAGTCGTCCCCCGCCGGGGCGTCGGCCAGCAGCTTCCGCTGCGCGGCCGGCAGCCCGGCCAAGAGCGCGCGGGCCTGGCTCATCGGCCGTCATCCCGCCCCGTGACCGCGTCGGCGGCCACCTGCTTCAGGGTCCGCCCGCTGCGTACCGAGCGGGCCCGCCGGGGATCGGGCGTGCCGCCCTGCCCGGCCCGCTCGTCGTTCTCCTTCACCAGCAGCCAGGCCTCCCGTTCGCCGGAGCCTTCGCCGGTACGGAACCGGGTGAGCGCATAGCCGCCGCGCAGCTTGTGGCCGTCGAGCCAGAACGAGGCGTGACCGTCCGCCAGCGACTCGCTGAAGGAGCGGGTGCGGCCCTTCTTCTTGCGGGGCAGCGGGCGGTAGCCGCCCTCTTCCCAGACGATGACGGTGCCCCCGCCGTACTCCCCCTCCGGGATGACGCCTTCGAAGTCCCGGTACTCCAGCGGATGGTCCTCGGTGGGCATCGCCAGCCGCTTGTCGTGCGGGTCGGTGGAGGGTCCCTTGGGCACGGACCAGGACTTCAGTACGCCGTCGACCTCCAGCCGGAAGTCGAAGTGCAGGGTGCTGGCGTCATGGATCTGCACGACGAAGCAGGGCGTGTCCTCCGGGGAGGGCTGCGCGCCCTCCGGCTCACGGGTCCGGTCGAAGTGTCGTTTGGCGCGGTAGGCCGCCAGTCCGTTCTTGCTGCTCACCTCACCCGCCTGCCTTCCTGAGGAGGGTCGCCTCTCTCACTGTGGCGCGCGGCGGCCGGCCCCGCATGTGCGGCCCTGCCGGCCGGTGCCGCGGCCTTCGCATGCCCGGTGGGGCGAGTAACAAGCCCACCAGGGGGCACGCGACAGCCGCGGGAGCGAGGCTGGCGGAGTACGAGGAGTACCGCGCAGGAGGCCCGTACTCGGCCGTACCGGCAACGCGCCGCCCGGCCCCGGCCCCGTCAAAGACCTGAGCACCGTCAAGGACCGACCGCCGTCAGATGGATTCGCCCTCGACCGCAGGAGGCCACGTGACACTGCGTCGCCCTCGGATCGTGATCGTCGGAGCCGGCTTCGCCGGCTACACCTGTGCCCGCGCGCTCTCCCGGCAGGCCCGGGGAGCCGCCGAGATCGTACTGATCAACCCGCACGACTACTTCCTGTACGTTCCGCTGCTGCCGCAGGTGGCGGCCGGAATCCTCGAACCCCGCCGGGTCTCGGTATCCCTCACCGGGACGCTGCCGGGCGTCCGGCTCGTCCTCGGACAGGCCCATGACATCGACCTCGATGCCCGTCGGGTGGCGTACACCGACCCCGAGGACCGCGAGGGCTCGCTGGCGTACGACCGGCTGGTGCTCACCGTCGGCAGCGTCAACAAGCTGCTGCCCGTGCCGGGCGTCGCCGAGCACGCCCATGGCTTCCGCGGGATGCCCGAAGCGCTCTACCTGCGCGACCACATGGTCCGCCAGGTCGAACTCGCCGGCGCCACCGACGACGCTGCCGAACGGTCCGCCCGCACCACCTTCGTGGTCGTCGGCGCCGGCTACACCGGCACCGAAGTCGCCGCCCAGGGCACGCTGTTCACCGATGCCCTGGCCCGGCAGAACGCCGGACTGCGGGACGGCCCACGCCCCCGCTGGCTGCTGCTGGACATCGCCGACCGGCTGCTGCCCGAGCTCGACCAGCGGCTGTCGCGCACCGCCGAGCGGGTGCTGCGCGCCCGCGGGGTCGATGTGCGCACCGGGACCTCCGTCAAGGAAGCGACCTCGGACGGGGTACTGCTCGACGACGGCGAGTTCGTCGGCAGCCGCTCGCTGATCTGGTGCGTGGGGGTACGTCCCGATCCGCTGGTCGCGTCAATGGGGCTGCCCACCGACCGGGGGCGGCTGTGCGTCGACGAGTACCTGGGGGTGCCCGGCCGGCCCGAGGTGTTCGCCTGCGGTGATGCCGCGGCCGTACCGGATCTGACCCGCCCCGGCGAGGTGACGCCGATGACCGCGCAGCACGCCCAGCGGCAGGGCAAGGTCGCGGCGCGCAATGTGGCGGCCTCCTGCGGCCGGGGCGCCCCGCGCGCCTATGAGCACCACGACCTCGGCTTCATGGTCGACCTCGGCGGGGCCCAGGCCGCCGCCAACCCCCTCCACATCCCGCTCTCCGGACCGCTCGCCGGCGCCCTCACCCGCGGCTACCACCTGCTGGCCATGCCCGGGAACCGCATCCGGGTCGCCGCCGACTGGCTCCTGGACGCCGCACTCCCCCGCCAGGGCGTCCAGCTGGGCCTGGTCCGCTCCTGGTCGGTGCCGCTGGACACCGCCTCGCCCGAGGTGGCCCGGGTACCACGCGGCGGGCCGGGGACGCCGTAGAGCGCCACCTGGGCGGGAGCGTGCCGCTGGGATGCGATCACCGGCGATCGGACGTGCCATGGAGGGGTTACGGAGCAGGTACGACCTGGCACGTCCGGCAGGGGGAGGTGCGTCCCATGGCACGCCCGGTCCGGACCGGATCTCTGACGTTCGGCCTGGTCACGCTGCCGGTACGGATGTACCCGGCGCGGACAGCCACACCCTCCACTTCCACCAGATGCCAGCGCGGCACCGCCGACCGGATCCGCAACCAGCGGGTCAATGAACGCACCGGCGACGAGGTCGCGGCCGAGGACATCGTCAAGGGCCTGGACGCGGGCGAGGAGTATGTGCTGGTCGAGCCGGAGGAACTGGACGACATCGCACCGGGCCGGTCCAGGGCCCTGGAGATCAGCGGCTTCGTCGACCTGGCCGAGGTCGCACCGGTCTTCCGACCGGACCTACTACCTCGGGCCGAAGGGCAAGGAGTACGGCAAGGTGTACGCCCTGCTGCACAAGGCGCTCGACCGGTCCGGCAAGGCCGGTATCGCCACCTTCGTGATGCGCAACCGTGCCTACCTGGTCGTGGTCAAGGCCGAGGACGACATCCTCGCGCTGCACACCCTAGGAACGGCCTGAGCTGTGTGGGCAGGCGGGTGAAGAAGCCTTGCGGCGCCTGGACTTCCGTGCCCTGCCGGATCGTCATCCGGTGATCGTGGACGAGCATATGCGCCCGGTGGAACCGGCACGGGCGGTTCTGCGTGGGACCGCGAGGCATCGGTTACCGCCGCGAGAACGTGCTCCGCTTCGGCGACTACACCACCGACCAACTCCACATACCCCCGCCTGCCTACAACCCAACTCTCCACACCACCACCGAGGAAGCGGGCGGAGTCCGGCTGGACACCCATGACGAACTGGCGACAGTGGAGTAGGAGACCTCACCAGTACGAGACCCCGAACTCACGCATCCATGTATGAGAGGGCACTCCTGAAGGAGCCCGCTGCGTGCTGGCAGACCACCATTGTCGATGAACGTCTGGGGCTGCCTGGTCGGCCAGCGGCGGCAGGGCGGAGCGCAGCCTGTCATGCCGCCGGGGGCGGATGGGACCGCTCGCTGCACTCGGCATCGCCGTTCGGGACCCGAGGCGGGCAAGTCGCCCAATCTATCTCCCGTTTAACGGTATATCGCATGGGGGATCTTGCCGCAAGCCCCCCATATCGGGCGAAGATGGCCCTCCGCGTCACGAGGCGCGGCAAGAGTATGGGAGTGAACATGCGGGTGCTGTTGTCCACTATCGGATCGCGCGGAGAGGTCCAGCCGGTGATCGCTCTGGCCGTGCAGCTCAAGGAATTGGGACAGGAGGCCGTGGTGTGCGCACCTCCTGATTTCCAGGAGTGGGCCAAGTCGCTGGGGATCGCCTACGTCCCGGTCGGCCCGGAATTGCACGCCACAGCCAAGCGGCCGGCAGGGGCAGTGCCCACACCCGAGCAGCGGCGACAGATGATCGAGGGCACGGTTGCGGATCAGTTCGCGGCGGTGGGTTCGGCCGCCGAGGGATGCGGGATGATCGTGGGAGGCGGTGCTCTGGCGATCGCCGCCCACTCGGTGGCCGAGCAGCGAGGTATCGGCTACGTGTACGCCGCGTTCGCACCGATCACGTTGCCCTCGCCGCACCACGCGCCGCCCGTGTTCGGATTGCTGGGAGAAAAGCCGACGGACAGCCCCGTCGACAACCAGACCCTGTGGGCCCAGGACGCACAGCGCTGGAATGTCATGTGGAGCGCGGCAATCAACGCACAGCGAGAGGCTGCCGGGCTCGCCCCGGTGAGCGATGTAAGCCGTCATATCTTCACCGACACCCCGTGGCTGGCCGCCGATCCGACCCTGGCACCGTGGCCCGAGCCATCGGAGCTGAACGTGTTCCAGACCGGGGCGTGGACGCTGACGGATCACCGGCCGCTTTCGCCCGAGCTGGAACAGTTCCTCGACGCTGGCGAGCCACCGATCTACTTCGGATTCGGCAGCGTACGCGCCCCCGAAGGCATCGCCCGGAGGATGATCGCAGCCGCCCGCGCACTCGGCCGCCGCGCGATCCTCGCCCGCGGTTGGGCCGAGCTGTCTCTCGACGAAGCCGCGCCCGACTGCCTGGCAATCGGAGACGTGAACCAACAAGCGCTGTTCCAGCGGGTCGCCGCAGTCGTGCACCATGGTGGGGCGGGCACGACCACGACGGCCGCCGCAGCCGGGGCGCCCCAGGTGATCGTCCCGCAGATGTTCGATCAGTTCTACTTCGCCCGCCGCGTCGACCAGCTCGGAATCGGCAGCGCCCACGCGGTCAGCGACCCGACGGCCGACTCCCTCACCGCAGCGCTGGGCCGAGCCCTCGCCCCCCAGGTGGTCGAGACCGCACACACTCTGGCAGGGCGGGTGCGCACCGACGGTGCACTCACCGCAGCCCGCCGAATGATCGAGAGGCAGTAGCACCCGCTCGCGCCCGCCTTCTCCGGCCAGCAGCACTCTCGCCTCTATCATCACTGTCCGTATTCAACGGCGGCAAGACGCTTCGTAAACAGACCGCTGGGCTTTGGAGGAGATCTGCCCGGCAAGCCGAAGCTCACCGACCGCGAACTCCGGACCGCGAGCCAGCTGATCGAGGCGCTGTCCACCGAATGGGACCCCGAGGACTACCACGACACCTATCAGGAAAACGTGCGCAAGCTCATCGAGGCCAAACGCAAAGGTGAGACGGTCGAGAAGGCCGAACCGGCACCCGAATCCACCAATGTCATCAATCTGATGGACGCCCTCAACGCCAGCCTCGAAACGGCGAAGGGAAAGCGGAAAGGCCGCGCCAAACGCGCGCCCGCACGCTCCGAACTCGACGGCTACAGCAAGGCGGAGCTCTATGAGCTGGCCACCGAGGCCGATATCCGCGGCCGCTCGGCGATGAACCGCGAGGAGCTCATCGAGGACCTCTCCGCGTAGTCCTCGCCTCGTCGGGTAACCGGCGGGGATGGAGACTCTGTATATGGCTGCATCGACGTCTTTGGCCGCATCGACCCGTACTCTGCCCGGACAACTGGCGGTTCCCCATGGGACGAGCGGCGCCCTGCTCACTGTCGTCGGGATCGTGATCGTCGCCGTGCTGATCGCCGCCTTCGTCTGGGGACGCCGCATCAGGGCCCGCGAACCCGCCCCGCCCAGGCCTGAGGAGCAGCCCCGGCTGCCGGAGGACGGGCCGGTCGGCGATCTCGTGGAGCGCCGTGAGCCCGATGAACTCGCCCGTTCGGACCAACGGCGCACCCCCCACGAGCTCAGGGGCGAGGGCACGCGTCAGCGGAAGGGCGCGGAAGCGAAGGGCAGGGGACGCCATGGCGCTCCGCCATCCCGCTAGCCGGGGCGGCGACCAGCGGGGCCGGTTTGCCCAGCTGGCCCAGAAGTCGTCCCACTTCACCAGCTCCCCCGCCTTCTTCATCGTCTGCATCGCCCTGATCGCCCTTTTCCTCGCCGTGCACTTCGCCCATCTCTCACTTGAATGGCAGCTGCTGGCCGGCGACCTCATGACGGCGGTGACCCTGGTTCTCCTCGCCCTGCTCAAGAACTCCGAGCTGCGCGCGGAACACGCCATTCAGCGCAAGCTCGACGCCCTGGCGGCCGCCTTGCTGGAAGAGCGCGAGGGCAAGGGCGGTGAGGCCGCCGAAGATCTCAGGAAGGCAATCCGCATGGAGGAGGAGACATGACACAGTGACAGCCGGAAATACGGCTGCGGAAAGCCCGGAACGGCGACGATAGCGATCGTGGAGGCGAACGATGAATCTGCACCGTAGTCCGGTTTCCCGCGCCTGGCGGAATTGGCGCCGGCCCCCCGAACTCTCCGTGCCGCCCGCCGCGATGGATGTGGAGAGCGCCAACCGCCGCTTCCTGATGTACGGCGTGCTGCCGCTGTGGTTCGTACCGGCGGTGGCGGACTGGGTCATGCACCGGCGTACCCGTATCGAGGACACCACCGGGGTACGGGAGTCGGCGGTGCATGCGCTGATGATGACGCAGGCGGGGGTGCCGGTCGTGCTGGGGCTGCTGGCCCGGATCAATCCGCTGGTGCTGTCGGTGATGGGGGGTGCCGCGCTGGCCCACGGCGCCACCGCCCTGTGGGACGTGAGCATGGCGACCAAGGAGCGGGAGGTCCGCCCGGTGGAGCAGCACATCCACAGCTTCCTCGAAGTGCTGCCGCTCACGGCGCTGGCGTTCCTGGGCACGCTCCACCACGACCAGGTGCGCCGCGCGCTGCGCGGCGGCCGTCACGCCGACGACTGGAAGCTGCTGCCCAAGGAAGCCCCGCTGCCCGCACGGTACTTGGCCGGGATCGGCCTGGGTGTCGGCCTCAGCGTCGTGCTGCCGTACGCCGAGGAGATGACCCGCTGTATCAAGGCGGCCCGGCGCCGGAGCGCCCGGTGAACCGCCGGCCGACGGCCCGCGCCGGTGGCCACCAGGCCGGTCCGCTCCCGGCAGCCCGGATCGTCGCGCCCGAAATCGACGGCCCCGAGGATGTGATCGCCGACGCCGACGGCAGCATCCTCACCGGCGCCGCGGACGGCACCATCTGGCGGCTGCGTCTGCGGTCGGCGGGCAGGGAGGGGACGGCCGGAAACGGCACCGATGTCGGCGGGGCCACCGCCGACCGGGCCGAGGCCGTGGCACACACCGGCGGCCGACCGCTGGGCCTGCAACCCTTTCCTGACGGCACGCTGCTCGTCTGTGATGCCCAGCGCGGTCTGCTGCGCGTCACCCCGCAGGACGGCGCCGTACGGGTACTCGCCGACGAGGTGGACGGAGCGCCCCTGCGCTTTTGCAGCAATGTCACCGCCGCCGTGGACGGCACCCTCTACTTCACCGTCTCCAGCCGCCGCTACGGCCTCGACGAGTGGCCGGGCGACATCCTGGAGCACCTTCCCACCGGGCAGCTGCTGCGCCTGCGGCCGGGCGGAGAACCCGAAGTGCTGTTGTCGGAGTTGCAGTTCGCCAATGGAGTGGCCCTGGCGCCGGACGGTTCGTTCCTGGTCGTGGCCGAGACCGGTGCGCGCCGTCTGACCCGCTACCTGCTCACCGGCCCCCGGGCCGGCCACACCGACATCCTGGCCGGGGACCTCCCGGGCCACCCCGACAACATCTCCCTCGGCCCCGACGGAGCGTTCTGGGTGGCCCTGGCGGGACCGCGCCAGCCGGCGCTGGAGGTGCTGCACGGTATGCCGCTCGCCGTCCGCCGCACGGTCTGGAAGGCGACGCGGCGGATCCGCCCGCTCCCGCCGCCGCACCCGACGGTGCGGGTGCTGGCGGTCCGGCCCGACGGCGGTCTGGCCTGCGATCTGCGCGCCGCCAGGTCCCCGTACCGGATGGTCACCAGTGTCTGCCGGACGAAGGGCCGGCTGGTCATGGGCAGCGTCGCCGAACGCGGCGTCGCGGTCTGTGACCTCCCCGGCACGGAGCCCTGAGCGGCCGCCCCGTACTGGTGCCGCACATCGTCGACCGGCCGCGCTACGGGCCCGGCCTGGCCTGGTCCGGCCTGCTAGCGCACCCGTTCCTCCTGTTCCTCCTCCTCGTCGGGGAGCTTCACATCGCTGACCGCGATGTTCACCTCGACGACTTCGAGGCCGGTCATCCGCTCGATCGCGGCGATCACCTCCTCGCGGACCGCGCGCCCCACCTCGGGGATGACTTCGCCGTAATCGACGACGAGGTCCAGGTCAACGGCCGCCTGTCGCTCGCCGACCTCGACCTTGACGCCATGTGTGGCGGCCCCGCCTCCGGGGACCCGCCTGCGCAGCTCTCCCACGGATCGCGAGAACCCGCTGCCCAGGGCGTACACGCCGACCACGCCCCCGGCCGTCAGATAAGCGATCTTCGCGACCACGCCGTCGGCAATCGTGGTCCGTCCGAGGTTCCCCGTGTCCCGCGCCCCGCGCTGTGCCGGCTCGGTCATCGCGCATCACCCCTTCACTCCATTGCGGGGGAGTCTTCAGGAACTCTGGCCCGTCTCTTCACGCTATGGCGCGAGGGTTAAAGCCGCCTCTCTTCTTTTGCCGAACCGGCAAGGAAATTTTTCAGCCACGCCGTCCCGTAGGCGCCGCTCGCGAAGCAGCCGGAAGATCTTGCCGGCAATTACGCGACAACTCCCCACAGCAGGGCGGGGATGCGTGCACGAATACGTCAAGTACGGTGCATTCGGGGCCACTTGAATACTGATTCACCGTCAGCAGACCACGGGGACCGCTTATTTCCCGCTTCCCGTGCACCCCGATACCGCGCTGCACACAGCGGTACGCGCCCCAGCGCCGCCGCCGGCCCTGGCCGCTCGGGCGCTCGCGTCGCCGGCGCAGCCCCCGCCCGGCCCGGTCACCGGTTAACTCCTTCTGGTAACAGAAGGTGAAATGCGACGGCGAGATCGGACATCAGTACTAACAGGCGAACGAAGCCTGATTTGGGCGATCCCCCGCGTCGCCCAAATCAGGCAGCTTGACCGGATTCCGCCCGGTGCACGGACATCCGAAGTCATACTGAGTATATTGGCGCTCAGCCAGTCAACGCAGGAGTTAAGCATGTCCCCCCGCAGCGCATCGGTCAATGAAGAATTGCGGCGGCGCTCCCGCGAGCGGCTGTTGCAGGCGACGGTTGACCTGGTAGGGGAGCGCGGGTACGAGGCGACCACGCTCGGGGACATCGCCGAGCGGGCCGGAGTGGCGCGCGGGCTGATCTCGTACTACTTCCCCGGCAAGCGCGAGCTGTTGCAGTCCGCCGTCCACCGCCTGATGCATCTCACCCTGGAGGCGGCGCTGGAGCGGGCACCCCGGCCCACCGGGCCGGATGCCGGGCGGGAGCTGCTGGCCCGGGCCATCGACGCGATCCTGGGACTGGCCCACGACCGGCCGCTGCTGATGCGTACGCATATGGCGGGGATCCTGACGGCCGAGGGGTTCATCCAGTGCCCCGAGCAGCAGCGGCTGGCCCAGTTGCTGCGCGAGACGGTCGCGGCGTACGGCTCACCGGACCCCGACACCGACTATCCGCTGCTGCGGGCGCTGCTGATGGGGTCGGTGGTGCCGATGCTGCTTCCGGGGGCGCCGATGCCACGGGCCCGACTCCGGGCCGAACTGTTCCAACGCTACGGTCTGGACTGGGAGTTGGGGGTCCCGCCGGACGACTGAGCCGGCCGACGGGACCTCATGAGGGGCCGGTGCGTCAGCGGTAGTCGGGCTGGGTCTGGACGTTGAGCTCGCGCATCCGTACCGAGCGGGCGCTGTCCGTCCGGCGGTCGTCGATCGCCAGGACGTCGAAGCCCTTGGCGATGTCGTTGGAGTAGATGTGGCCGCGGTAGTAGTACGCGGACCAGGCTCCGCCGGTGACCAGGGTGTCCGCGGAGAGCGGGCCGCGCTCGAAGTAGCCGATCTCCTTGGGGTGCGCCGAGTCGGTGAAGTCCCAGATGGAGACGCCGCCTTGGTACCAGGCCTGGACCATGATGTCGCGGTTCTTGGCGGGGATCAGCGATCCGTTGTGGGCGACGCAGTTCTCGGTGTCGGCCTGGTGGCGGGGGATCTTGTAGTAGCTCTTGAAGACGAGCTTGCGATGGGTGCCGCGGCCGGCGATCTCGTAGATCCCGTCGGCGCCGCGCTGCGGGCCGGTCCGTTCATTGCAGGTGGCCGCGCCGCCACCGCCCAGCTCGTCGGTGAACACCACCTTGTTTCCACGCTCGTTGAAGGTCGCCGAGTGCCAGAACGCGAAGTTCACGTTGTCCTGGACCCGGTCGATGACCTTGGGCGCGGCAGGGTCCGAGAGGTCCATGAGGATGCCGTCGCCCATGCAGGCGCCCGCGGCCAGCTTCAGCTTCGGGAAAGCGGTGAGGTCATGGCAGCCGCTGGTCGGGGTCACGCCGGGGTTGGCGGGAGCGCCGGGGTTTCCGCCGTCCGGGAAGAGGACCGGGAAGTCGATGACCGCGGCCTTCTCGGGCGCGGCGCGTGGCACCTTCACGACGGAGATGCCGTCGTGCGGCGGCCGGCAGTCGGGGAAGCTGTCACTGGGCGAGTACGACGAGACGTAAATGTAGACGTTGCGGCGCTCGGGCATCAGCGTGTGGGTGTGCGAGCCGCAGGCGGTTTCGACGGCGGCGACGTACTCGGGGTGCGCCTTGTCGCTGATGTCGAAGATCTTGATGCCCTCCCAGGAGGACTTCTCCGTGGCCGGCTGTGCGGTGCTGTGGCAGGAGTTGTCGGTGCGCGAGGAGTCGGTGGACAGGAAGAGCAGGTTCCCCGAGACCGAGACATCGTTCTGGGAGCCGGGGCAGAGCACCTGGCTGACCGTCCTGGGGGCCTCAGGCCGGGAGATGTCGTAGATGACGAAGCCGTCGTAGTTGCCGGCGAAGGCGTACTTCCCCTGGAAGGCGAGGTCGGAGTTGGTGCCCTGGAGTGCCTGCTTGGGGATGTTGGTCAGATGGCGGACGTTGTCGCTGTGGACGACCTCGTCCACGCCGGGTATCTCGCCGTTCTCGATCGCGGCCCGGGTGGCGGCTTTCTGACGGTGGCTCATTTCCAAGGTGGCGGCGGGGTGCTCGCCGGGGTCGGGGGTCGCGGCCGCGGGCCCGGCCACGAGGAATGTGGCCGCGAGCCCGAGGGCGGCGGCCGCCGTGCCGAGGGATCTGCGCCGCACGCGGGGTCTGTGCAACGACGTCACAAGGGCCTCCCTTGGAGTCCGTTCCGGTGTGAACGGTGCCTGGCCCCGGTAGTATCGCGCTGTTCATGTACATATCAATAGAAGTCCGAGAAGAGGTAATACCCCAGCAGGGTGGCCAAGCGCCCGGCTGAAGAACGGCATCCAGCACCCAAGGGCCGGTTCGGCGGACAGGAGTGTGTGCGGTGACGCGTACCGGAAGAGAGAGCTCCACGAGAGGTGCCGGCCTGGTCCCGGCCGGAGCCGTCCTCACGGCCGGGGCCCTCGCCCTCTCCCTGGCAATGAGCGGCTGTTCACCCGACGAAGGCCCCAGGGCCGCCCAGGGCACCGGCGGACCCGCCGTGGTGGCGCCCGGCAAACCCGGTGAACCGGCAAAGACCCTCACCGCCGAGGAGGCCGGAAGGGCGCGCGGTGACGACTCCCCCAACGCGGCCGATTTCGGCTACGTCCAGATGATGATCCCGCACCATCAGCAGGCGTTGGTGATGACGGCGCTGGCCGAGCGGTATGCGCACACCGCGCAGGTCAGGCGGCTCGCGGCCCGGATCGCCGCGGCCCAGGAGCCCGAAATCGGAGCGATGAAAGGCTGGTTGAGCGGCCACGGCGCACCATCTGCCGGGAGCGGTCACGCTCATCACGGTGCGATGCCGGGGATGGCCACCGCCGCTCAGCTCGCCCAGCTGCGGGCGGCGCGCGGAGCGGAGTTCGACGCGCTCTTCCTGAGGTTGATGATCACGCACCACCGGGGCGCGGTCTCGATGGCCACCGAGGTGCTCTCCGCGGGCCGTAACACGCTCGTGGAGGAGATGGCGAATGAGGTCATCGCGCAGCAGAGTGCCGAGATCGGGCGGATGAAGCGCGTGCGGGCGACCGTGCGATAGCGGAGCCCCTGACCGAAGTCACCTTGCCGGGAGGTGAGTTGGGAAGTCGGGAGTCAGCGCTTGTTGTGGCGCGGTGTCAGCAGTCCCTCGTCGCGGGCACCTGCGATCAGTCGCAGGGATCTCCGGCGGTTGCGGCCGGTGGCGAGCATCACGGCGAGCACCGGATCGCGGCCCTCGCGCTGGGCCTTGCGGTACACGTTCGCGGCGAGCTTACGGCGCTCGGCGGCCCGCGACCGGGCGAGGAGGGCGGAGCGGGCGCGCTCCTCCGCCCCTTTCCCCGACGCCGCCTCACCCGTCGGCTCCCCCGATGCCGGCAGCGCCGCTTCCTCCACCGGATCCGCCTCCGCAGCGGCCTCCGTGTCCCCCGCCCCGGCGCTCGCTGCCCCCGCCCCGGTTCCCGTTGACTCCGTACCGGCTTCCGTCACCTGCGTCCCGCCACCCGACGGCCCCGTCCCCGGCACCGCCACGCCCGACGGCTCCGGCGCCGGGCCCACCACCGGTTCCGAGGTGCCACCGGCCGCAGGTTCCGCCGTCACACCGGCCGCCGGCTCGGGCACCCCCGGAGCCACCGGAGCCACCGCTTCCGCCGCCACTCCGGCCGTCGGCTCAGATGTCGGACCCACCGTGGCCTGCCGCGCCGGACCGGCCATCGGTCCGCCCTCCCGTTCCGGTGACGCGGCGGCCGGGCCCGGCTGCCGGGGCGCGGAGCGGGTCTTCCGCGGCCGCCCGGTGGCCGCGCGGAAGGCGTCGTCGAGCGGGCCCTCGATCCAGCGCGCCAGGTCGGCGAGGCCGTCCAGGGTCAGCGGCGGATCGGCCCGTACGTCCTCGACGGTGATGCGCTCGTCGGAGACCGTCACCAGGACATCGATCCGGGCGCCGTCGGCGAAGGTCAGCCGGGCGCTGCACCACGGGCCCAGCGGATCGAGCCGGGGCGGCTGGCAGCCCCGGCCGTCGGATCCGGCCGGCTCGTCGGGGGCGGCGGGAGCGGGCGCGGCCGAACCGTGCGCCTGGAGCTCCCACGTGGGCCACTCCCGTGGCGCGCCCTGGGCTTCATATCGGTGATTAACGGTATAAAAGTCACTTTCCGACACATTGAAAACCTAGCCTCCAGCTCACCCGGCCAAGTAGCGCGGCACGCTCATCCCACCGGGAGCAACCCCGATAGCGCATCTCCCGTCGCGCGCCCACCGGTGCGATCCTGGGGGTATCCCGCGGAAGGGGCCATCGTGCTTCGTGTCGCAGTGATCGGTTCCGGACCCAGCGGCGTCTACACCGCCCAGTCCCTGATCGAGCAGCAGACCGTCCCGGACATCGAGGTGTACGTCCTGGACCGGCTGCCGTGCCCGTACGGCCTGGTGCGCTACGGCGTCGCCCCGGACCACGAGAAGATCAAATCGCTGCAGAACAATCTGCGGACGGTGCTGGAACACCCGAGGGTGCACTTCCTGGGAAACGTGGAGGTGGGGGCGCCGGGGCTGGGCGTCGCGGAGCTACGGGAGATCTTCGATGCGGTGGTGTTCTGTGTGGGCGCCGCCACCGACCGGCATCTGGGCATCCCGGGTGAGGAGCTGCCCGGCAGCCATCCGGCCACTGAGTTCGTCGCCTGGTACAGCGCGCACCCCGATGCGGCCACGACCCGTTTCACCCTGGCGGCACGGTCCGCGATCGTGATCGGGGTGGGGAACGTGGCGGTGGACGTGGCGCGGATGCTCTCGCGCAGCGCCGCCGACCTGGCCGCCACCGATATGCCGCAGGGACCGCTCGGCGCGCTGGCGGACAGTCGTGTCGAGGACGTCTGGATGGTCGGCAGACGCGGGCCCTCGCAGGCCAAGTTCACCACCAAGGAGCTGCGGGAACTGGGCTCGCTGCCGGGTACGGAGGTGCTCGTACGGCCGGAGGAGCTGGCACTGGATCCGGCGTACCTGGATCCCGGCGGGCTGCCTGCGGTGGCGCGGCGGAACGTCGAGGTGCTGCGCGGCTGGGCGGAGCAGCCGCCGGCCGGGGAGCCTGCGGCGGGCGGCCGGCGCCGGATCCATCTGCGGTTCTTCCTGCGGCCGGTGGAGATGCTCGGGGATGCCACGGGTGTGCGCGCGGTACGGTTCGAGCGGACCGCGCCCGACGGCCGGGGCGGCATCACGGGCACCGGCGAATTCGAGGAGATCGAGGCGCAGTTGGTGCTGCGCTCGGTCGGCTACCGGGGGACGCCGCAGCCGGGGCTGCCGTTCGACGAGGCGACCGGGACGGTGCCGCACAAAGAGGGGCGGGTACTGCGGGACGGGACGCCGCTGCCCGGGGTGTACGTGGCGGGCTGGATCAAGCGCGGGCCGACGGGCGTGATCGGCACCAACCGGCCGTGCGCGAAGGAGACCGCGCTCGCCCTGCTGGCGGACGCCGGCACGCTGACGGAGCGCGCCACGGCCGACGACCCGGTGGCGGCGCTGACCCGGGCGGGACAGCGGCCGGTTCCCTGGCCGGGCTGGCTGGCCATCGAGGCGGCGGAGGCCGCGTTCGGCCACGGCCTGGGGCGGGGCACCGTCAAACTCCCCGACTGGGCGGGCCTGTTGGAGGCGGCGCGCGCGGCGGGCGTGCCCTGCTGATTCCGCGCCGCGCAGTGCGACGGCCCGGTGGCCTTGGACCAGAGCCCGCCGGGGAAGCGCGCTACTTCTCCCCCAGGCGGCGGGCCTGGAGGTCCGCCGCCCGCAGAACGCCGCTGATCAGGCCGGGGAAGAGCGCTTCCAGGTCGGCCTCGCGCAGTCGGTTCATCTTGGCCGTGCCCTGGTAGAGCTGCTGGATGACGCCGTGCTCGCGCAGCACCCGGAAGTGGTGGGTGCAGGTGGACTTGCTGACCGGGAGCTCGATGTCCGCGCAGTTCAGCTCTGATTCGGCGCAGGCGAGCGTACGGACGATGCGCAGCCGCATGGGGTCGGCGAGGGCGTGCAGTACGTCCGCCAGCCGGATGTCCGCACGGGACGGGTGTTCCAGTGCCCGGGAGCCCGATGGGGGGCCCGCTGCTGGCGTATCGGTCGGCATGGCGGCTCCTGACTCGGTCTGCGGGCTCGGGTCTGCGGGAATCCGGTCCGGCGTGGCGGCCTGTCCGCATGCCCATTGTACGAGGAGCATCGTAGTTTGACATCCACCGTAGTACGGTGTTTATCGTACGAGCAGGGTCCGCCCGGGACCCTCCCCCTCAGGTACAGGAGCCCGCCGTGAGCGCACTGTTCGAGCCCATCACCCTTCGCTCGCTGACCGTCCCGAACCGCCTGTGGATGGCGCCCATGTGCCAGTACTCCGCGGCACCCGAGGGCCCGGCGAAGGGAGCGCCCGGCGACTGGCACTTCCAGCACCTGGCCGCGCGGGCGGCGGGCGGCACCGGCCTGATCCTCACGGAGGCGACCGCGGTCAGCCCTGAGGGCCGGATCAGCCCGTACGACCTCGGGCTGTGGAACGACACCCAGACCGAGGCGTTCCGGCGGATCACCGGCTTCCTCAAGTCCCAGGGGACGGTGCCGGGAATCCAGATAGCGCACTCCGGCCGCAAGGGATCGACCGAGCGCACCTGGATCAACCGCGGCGCCCCGCTCCTCCCCGGGCAGCGGCACGGATGGGAGCCGGTCGGCCCGAGCCCGGTGCCGTTCGACGAGGGGTTCAGCACCCCCGCCGAGCTGTCCGTGGACGCGATCCAGGAGATCGTCGCGCAGTTCGGGGCGACCGCCCGCCGGGCGCTGGCGGCCGGCTTCGAGGTGGCCGAGGTCCATGGCGCCCACGGCTATCTGATCAATGAATTCCTCTCCCCGTTCACCAACCGGCGCACCGACGAGTACGGCGGCTCCTACGAGAACCGGACGCGGTTCGCACGGGAGGTCGTGGCCGCCGTACGGGCGGTGTGGCCCGACGAGCTGCCGGTCTTCTTCCGGATCTCGGCCACCGACTGGCTCACCGAGGACGAGAGCGACGACCGCGAGGGCTGGACCGCCGACGACACCGTGCGCTTCGCCCGCGATCTCCAGGAGCTCGGCATCGACCTGCTGGACACCTCCACGGGCGGCAACGCCCCGGACGCCAGGATCACCGTGGAGCCGGGCTACCAGGTGCCGTTCGCCGAGCGGGTCAAGAAGGAGACCGGACTCGCGGTGGGCGCCGTCGGACTGATCACCGAGGCGCGGCAGGCCGAGAAGATCATCGCGGAGGGCCAGGCCGACGCCGTACTGCTCGGTCGCGAGCTGCTGCGCTCCCCCAGCTTCGCGCAGCACGCGGCGCGGGAGCTGGGCGCCGGGATCCGGGTGCCGGAGCCGTACCACCGCGCGGTCTGAGGACCGTCACGGGGCGCGGCGGACGATGCCCGGCACTGCCCGGCCGGGTACCGCACCGCACCGTCCGACCTGCGCGGATACGCTCCGGGACGCCGTTGTCAGTGGTCGGGTGCAGACTTGCCCTTGTCTGAGACAACGGCGTCCCGGAGGTGTTCCGGCAATGACTGACGTACTACTCGCGGTGGGCACCCGCAAAGGGCTCTTCATCGGCCGGCGGCGGCACGGGGAGTGGGAGCTGAGCGGTCCGCACTTCCCCGCGCAGGCGGTGTACTCCCTCGGAATCGACACCCGCCGTGCGACCCCCCGGCTGCTGGCCGGCGCCGACAGCTCCCACTGGGGCCCGTCGGTGTTCCACTCCGACGACCTGGGCAAGACCTGGCAGGAGCCGTCCCGCCCCGCGGTCAAGTACCCGAAGGACACCGGGACTTCACTGGAGCGGGTGTGGCAGCTGCATCCCGCGGGCCCGGCCGCCCCCGAGGTGGTGTACGCGGGCACCGAGCCCGGCGGTCTGTTCCGCTCCGAGGACGGCGGGGAGACCTTCGAGCTCGTACGGGCCCTGTGGGACCACCCCAGCCGCGAGAAGTGGGTGCCGGGCGGCGGCGGACTCGCCGTCCACACGGTGATCACCGATCCGCGGGACGCCGATGCGGTCACCGTCGCGGTCTCCGCCGCCGGGGTCTTCCGCAGCCGTGACGGCGGCGCCAGCTGGGCCCCGTCCAACACGGGCGTCAAGGCGGTCTTCCTGCCCGACCAGCACCCGGAGTTCGGTCAGTGCGTCCACAAGATCGCGCAGGATCCGGTCGACCGCGACCGGCTGTACCTCCAGAACCACTGGGGCGTCTACCGCAGCGATGACGCCGGCGCCCGGTGGACCGACATCGGCAGCGGGCTCCCCTCGGACTTCGGCTTCGCCGTGGCCGCGCATCCGCGCACCGGCGATGTCGCCTACCTCTTCCCGATCACCGCGGACATCGACCGGGTGCCCGCCGAACACCGCTGCCGGGTCTACCGGACGAGCGACGCCGGCCGCAGCTGGGAGCCGCTGACCGACGGCCTGCCGGCGGAGGACCACTACGGCACGGTGCTCAGGGACGCGCTGTCCGTCGACAACGCAGAGCCGGCCGGGGTGTACTTCGGCAATCGCAACGGCGAGGTGTACGCCAGCGCGGACGACGGTGACAGCTGGCAGCAGCTCGCCGCCCACCTGCCCGATGTGCTGTGTGTACGGGCGGCCGCCCTGGCCTGAGCGGTCAAAGCGGCCGGACGGCGGGGAGGTTGGCCGGTTGCCGCGTTCGCGGAGGCGGGCCCGGGCCATCGATTGAAGCGGAGCGGGCCTGGGCCAGTAGGGTGATCCCGTGGCTGCACGACCTCTCCAAGACATTGTCGAACCAGGCTGGGCCAAGGCACTTGAGCCCGTTGCCGACCGGATCGCCGCGATGGGCGACTTCCTGCGGGCGGAGATCGCCGCGGGACGTACCTATCTGCCGGCCGGCAACAATGTGCTGCGCGCCTTCCAACAGCCCTTCGACGAGGTGCGGGTGCTCATCGTCGGACAGGACCCGTACCCCACCCCGGGGCATGCGGTCGGGCTCAGCTTCTCGGTGGCGCCGGACGTCCGTCCACTGCCCGGAAGCCTGGAGAACATCTTCCGCGAGCTGCACTCCGACCTCGGGCTGCCCCGGCCGTCGAACGGCGATCTGACGCCGTGGACGCGCCAGGGCGTCCTGCTGCTGAACAGAGCGCTGACGACCGCACCCCGTAAGCCCGCCGCGCACCGCGGCAAGGGCTGGGAAGAGGTCACCGAACAGGCCATCCGTGCGCTGGTGGCGCGCGGGCGCCCGCTGGTGGCGGTGCTGTGGGGACGCGATGCGCGCAATCTGCGGCCACTGCTCGGCGATCTGCCGGCCGTCGAGTCCGCACACCCCTCCCCCATGTCCGCCGACCGCGGCTTCTTCGGCTCGCGGCCCTTCAGCAGGGTGAATGACCTGCTGGTACGACAGGGCGCGCAGCCGGTCGACTGGAGGCTGCCCTGACACCGGGCGATAGTGTGCCTGGCATGACGAATGCGAACATCCCTGCGGGGTGGTATGCCGACCCGCAGGGCACCCCCCACCAACTGCGCTGGTGGGACGGGTCCCAGTGGACGGCGCACACCCACCAGGGACAACAGGCGGCCTCCGCCGGGGCCACGGCTCCCGCCCAGCACCAGGGCGCCCAGGCCAACCCCCAGCAGTCCGCGGGGCACCAGCCGGCCGGTCAGCAGGCCCAGCAGCAAGCCCCTCAGCAGTCCGCGCAGCAGCAGATGCCGCCGCAGTTCGCGCCGCAGCAGCAGCCGGCGCAGGGCCAGGCCCCCTATCCGGGCCAGCAGGGCAGCGCTCCGTACGGGCAGCCGGGCCCCGGCCACCCCCAGCAGGCTCCGGGCCACCCGATGCCCGGCCAGCCGATGCCGCAGGCTTACGGCCAGCAGCCGATGGCGGGGCAGCCGGGTATGCACCCGGGTGCCGTGCAGGAGCAGGTGCAGCAGCAGGCCGGGGTGACGCCCGGCGCGCAGGGCGGTGGCTCGCTCTTCACCGAGCCGGTGCTGGTGGTCAACCAGAAGGCCAAACTCATCGAGGTCACCAACGAGTACAGCGTCTTCGACCAGCACGGCAACACCCTCGGCGCGGTCGTCCAGATCGGCCAGAGCACGGCCAAGAAGGTGCTGCGGGTCGTCTCCAGCCTCGATCAGTACATGACCCACAAGCTGGAGATCCGGGACGCCTACGGCCAGCCTCAGCTGGTGCTGACCCGGCCCGCGAAGATCATCAAGTCCAAGGTGATCGTGCAGCGTCCGGACGGCTCGCCGGTCGGCGAGATCGTGCAGCAGAATGCGATCGGCAAGATCAACTTCGCGATGATGGTCAACGGCCAGCAGATCGGCGCCATCAAGGCCGAGAACTGGCGGGCCTGGAACTTCGCGATCGTGGACCACGCCGACACCGAGGTCGCCCGGATCACCAAGACCTGGGAAGGCCTGGCCAAGACGATGTTCACGACCGCGGACAACTACGTCCTCCAGATCCACCATCAGCTGCCCGACCCGCTGCTCAGCCTGGTCGTCGCCACCGCCCTGACCGTGGACACCGCCCTCAAGCAGGATGCCCGCGGCTTTGGGTGAGCCCGCCGGCCGCGGCGGTGTCCGCGGCCATGTCCTCGGCGTCGACTCGGGCGGCTCGGGACTGCGGATCGCCGTGGCGCGCGCCGGCTCTGCCGAGGCGCGGCCGCTGGCCTCGTACGCCTCGGCAGAGCCGGTGCGCACCGGCCCGGCCGGGATCGACGCCCGGCATCTGCTCTCCCAACTGCTGCCCGCGGCCGAGGAGTTGGGGCGCGAGGTCGGCGCGGAACGGTTCACGGCGGTGTGTGTGGGCGCGGCCGGCATGGCCTCGCTGGGGGACGATCTGCGTGCCCGGCTGCCCGGCGCGCTGGCCACCGCCTTCGGGGTACGCCGGCTGGCCCTCGCGGCGGATGCGGTGACCGCCTACGCCGGTGCGCTGGGCCAGCGGCCCGGTGCCGTGGTCGCCGCGGGCACCGGCATGATCGCCCTGGGCACCGATCTGACCCCGGCGGGCGGCTGGCGCCGGGCGGACGGCTGGGGCCATCTGCTCGGCGACTGCGGCAGCGGCGCCTGGATCGGCCGGGCCGGCCTGGAGGCCGCGATGCGCGCCTACGACGGACGGGCCGGGGGCTCGCCGGCTCTGCTGGCGCGCGCGGACGCGGTGTTCGGGCCGGTCGCCGGGCTGCCCGGCGCGCTCTATCCGCGCGCCGACCGGCCCGCCGTACTGGCCTCGTTCGCCCCGGAGGTCGCCCGCTGCGCGACGGAGGACGACGCGGTGGCGCGCGACATCCTGTGCGCCGCCGCGGGCCATATCGCCGATGCCGCGGCCGCGGTCTGCCCACCGGGCGCCGGCCGCGCGGTGGCGTACACGGGCGGGTTGTTCGGGATCGGTGAACCGCTGCTCGCTCCGCTGCGTACCGCCCTCGCCGAGCGGCTGCCCGGCGCCCGTCCGCAAGCCGCCGCCGGAAGCCCGCTCGACGGGGCGCTGACCATCGCCGCGGCGCTGGCCGACGACCGCCTGCTGCTGCCCCCGGACACGAAGTTGTTGCAGATCACACGGCCCGCGCCGGGGTAACCGCGATGACGCGCGGGATAAATCGGGACGGATACCTCTCCACCGAACCCTCCCTCCGCGCGAGGTCGGTCCGAGGCGTTAGCATGCGACGCCATGAGTTCCCCCACTGGGCCCGCACCTGGCTCGCCCCATTTCGACGCCGCCTCCCCGAGCCCGGAAGCCGCACCCGGCCTGCCGGTACGCATGCCGCGCGCGCGACGGTCCGGCCGCCACCGCAAGCCGGAGCCGCTCGCCGCACCCGAGGGCGCGCCCGTCCTGGTGCTGGCCGTGCCCGGCACCCCCGCCTCCGCCTCGCGCAGTCTGGCGGAGGAGGTCTCCAGCATCGCCCGCTCCGAACTCCCGGGCCTCGACGCCCGGATCGGCTATGTCGACGGCGGTGACGACGAGTTCCCGTCCCTGGAGGCCGTGCTGGCAGGCGCCGCCGCCGAGCAGAAGGCCCGGGAGGGCGCGGACGGCCGTCCCGACCCCGGCCCCGCCGCGGTGGTCGTACCGCTGCTCGCCGGACCGGACAGCGCGCTGCTGCGCCGGATACGCCAGGCCATGATGAACAGCGGTTCCGGTGCCGAGCTGACCGACGTCCTGGGCCCGCACCCGCTGCTCGCCGAGGCGCTGCACGTCCGGCTCTCCGAGGCCGGGCTGGCGCGCGCGGACCGCGCCCGGCTGTTCACGGTCGCCACGGCCGCGGACGGCATCATCCTCGCCACCGTGGGCGGCGAGGAGGCCGTGCAGGCCGCCGGGATCACCGGCATGCTGCTCTCCGCACGGCTCGCGGTGCCGGTGCTGGCCGCCGCGCTGGACGAGGAGGGCGCCATCTCCCGTACCGCCGAGCAGCTGCGCCACTCCGGTTCGCAGCAGCTGGCGCTGGCCCCGTACCTGATCGGCCCGGAGATCGCCGACGGCCTGGTGGGGGCGGCGGCGGAGGAGGCCGGCTGCGCCGCGGCGGAGGCGCTGGGCGCGTACGGCGCGGTGGGCCGGCTGGTCCTGTCGAACTACGCGGCGGCGGTGGGCATCACCCTGCCGACGCAGGCGCAGGGGGTACCGGTCCGGTAGGAGACCGCCCGGCGCAGCAGAGACCGCACCGAAGGGCCGTACCCGCGCAGCGCGCGGTGCGGCCCTTCGGCCTGTCCGGGCCGGTCACCGCGCCGGCGGCCTTCCGGCCGGCCGCCGAGGGCCCAGGTGCCCGTCAGAGCGCCTGGGAGAGCCCGGGCCGCGGCGAGGGCGGCCGGACGGCTCTAGGCTCGCGAGAGGAGCCCCCGAGCTCGCGAGAGCACCCCCAGAGCCTTCCGGAGGGATGTTCATGACGAACGTCGACATCGTCCGCAGTGCGTTCGCCGCCTACCTCGCGCAGGACCGCGAGGCCGTCGACCGGCTGCTCGCCGAGGATTTCGTCTTCACCAGCCCTCAGGACGACCACATCGGCAAGGCCGCCTTCCTGGAGGTCTGCTTCCCGACGGCGGACCGGCTGCGCCATCAGGAGATCCTCGACGCGGTGGCCCTCGACGACCACCAGGTCTGTGTCCGCTACGAGTACGAGCTGAAGACCGGTGAACGCCACCGCAATGTCGAGGTGCACACGGTGCGGGACTGCCGGATCACCGAGGTCGAGGTGTACTTCGGCGGCCGCTTCCCGCAGGGCTGAGCCGCGTCCGGTGCCGTTCAGACGAAGACCACGCACGAGGCGGCCGGCGCCCTGAGCGCACCGCGCCGCTCCGGGATGCCGGTCTCCGGGTCGACGGTGAACCAGGTGACGTCCCCGGAGCGCTCGTTGGCGGCGTAGAGGTGCCGGCCGTCGGGGTGCAGCGCCAGGTCGCGGGGCCAATGGCCGCCGCAGGGAACGGTGGTGACGAGGGTCGCGGTGTCGCCGGACGGGTCGAGGGCGAGGACGGAGAGGCTGTCGTGGCCACGGTTGGCGGCCCAGGCGAACCGGCCGTCCGGGGAGAGCGCCAGTCCGGAGGGGAAGGTACCGGCCGCCGCGACGCCGTCCGGAAGGAGCCGGGTCTCCCCCAGCGGCGTCAGCGCGCCCAGGTCGGGCTCCCACCGGCAGACCGTCACCGTCGGATCGAGTTCGTTGATGACATAGGCGCGGTCGCCGCGCGGGTGGAAGGCGAGGTGGCGCGGTCCGCTGCCGGGCCGCAGCGGAACCTCGGCGTGTACGGTCAGCGCCCCGCCGGCGGAGTCGAGGGCGTACACCCGGACCGCGTCGGTGCCCAGGTCGACGCTGAGCAGCCGGCGCCCGTCCGGAGCGGGCAGGACGGCATGGGCGTGCGGGCCCTCCTGACGGTCGGGCTGCGGACCGCTGCCTTCGTGGGCGAGTACTCCGGCCGGGCCGCCGAGCGAGCCGTCGGGCCGTACGGGGAGCGTACTGACGCTGCCCGAGCTGTAGTTGGCGATGACGAGGTGGCCGGCGACCAGGGCGAGGTGGGTGGGGTCGTCGCCCTCCACGGCGACGGCGGGGCCGAGCAGCGCGGGCCCCTCGGGCGTCAGGGCGAAGGCGGCCGCGGCGCCGTCCGGGGTCTCGCTGACCGCGTAGAGGTACCGGCCGTCTGGGCTCGCCGCCAGGTAGGAGGGGTTGGGGACAGCGTCGGTGGAGTGCAGCGCGGTCAGTGCGCCGGACTCCGGGTCGACGGCCGCGGTGGTGATGCCGAGGCCGCCGGCCGTGGTGAACGAACCGATGTACGCCCGCCGGCCGTTGTCGTTCGTCCCCACTGGTCCGCCCTTCGTCCGCCTGCCCGTTGAGGTACGCCGGCGACGCTAACAGCCGTGGGCGGGCCGTCCGCGGCGATGGCCGGATCCCGTCGTCCGCCCCGACCGCGTACGCCGCTGCCGGTCAGGCCCCGACGAGGGGCGAGGGGCGGGTGCTGCGCAGTGGCGCGGCCAGTTCGGCGAGGGTCTTCTCCAGGCCGTGCAGATGGGCGAGCGCGGGCTCGGGGGCCGGTGCCGGCGGGGCCGCGGCCACGGCTCCGTGGAGGTCACGCTTGCGGCCGGGGGTGGTCAGCGCCTCGACGGCGGCCTCCACCCGCCAGCAGGCGGCGGCGAGACGGTCGTCGTGCGAGGCCTCCGGGTCCGCGGCGATGGACGCCAGCCCCCGGACCTCACGGGCGCAGTCGTCGAGCAGTGCCAGGACGCGCCGGGCCTTCTCCTTGCGGGTCCGCAGCGGGCTCAGCGGGTGCACGAGCGGGGCGAGGGAGAGCCGCACCCGGCTGAGCAGCAGCTCCAGTTCGGCGATGCGCGGGGCGGGGTCGGCGGTGTCGGAGCCGGCGAGGCGTGCCGCCGCCTCGGCGGCACAGGCGTGTACGCAGCGCAGGGCGCGCTGGATCCAGGCGTCCGTGGTGGCGTGGGTGGTCACGGGCAGCACCAGCAGGACGGCGAGGGCCGCGCCGACCGCCCCGACGCCGGTCTCGGCGAGCCGGAGCGCGAGCAGCTGGGCGTCCAGGACCCCGAGGAGTCCGTAGAGCAGTCCGGCCATCAGCGTCACCGCGAACATCATCCAGGTGTAGGAGACGGCCGCCGTGTAGAAGATCCCGAAGATGCAGACCGCGACCAGGGCCACCGAGGGGACGGCCGCCCCGTGCAGCGGGAGCGCCACGACCGCGGCGACGGCGATGCCGAGCACCGTGCCGAGGATCCGCCGGAATCCGCGGACCAGCGTCTCGCCGCGGGAGGCGGTGTTCACGAAGATCCACCAGGTGGCGCCGACGGCCCAGTACCAGCGCTGGTCCGACAGCAGTTGCCCCGCCATCAGGGCAAAGCCGCCGCCCACCGTCGCCTGGACGGCCTGGCGGGTGGTCGTACGGGCGAGGCCGGTGCCGCCCGGCGCGACGGGCGCGACGACGGGCGGCAGACGGCGCTCGTAGCACCAGAGTCCGAAGCGGACGGTCGAGGAGACCAGGAGGGAGAGGAGGACGGCGGCGAACAGTTCGGGGAGCTGGCCGGGCACCGGGTGCAGGAACTGGGTCGCGAAGAAGGTCATGAACGCGAAGACGCCGAGGGCGTGGCCCCGGGGCCCCCAGCGCCGGGCGTAGACCCCGGTGCCCAGGACGGCGAGGAAGACCGCGTCGCGGACCACCGGGTGGTCGTGCAGGCCGGTGGCGAGGGCGAGCACCGGAAGTCCGGCGGCGGGCAGCAGGGCCGTGGTGAGCGCCTGGCCGCGGACCGTGGCGTCGGTGACGGTGAAGAGCGCGAGCAGCGCGGCGAGCCCGCCGGTGATCGCCGCGATCAGCGAGTGGCCGGCGAGACCGCAGGCCGCCACCGCCGACCCGATGCCGAGGACGGCCCGGGTGGCGCTGCGCAGCCGCAGTCCGCCCGGGTCCGGAGCCACGAACACCCTCTTCAGCACAGTTTCCCGCCCCTTCTCCGTACGGCATGAAAAAGGCGCCGCGGGGATCCGCAGCGCCATCGACGCCCCCATCACAGCACCTCTCCGGCTGATGGCTCAAGGGAGCCGGAAATCACTGGGCCATTGGCACAGTTCTGCGGGCCATGACCCTGCCGACAGGGAGCCAATGGCCGGGCCGAGGGCCTGCCGGGGCGGGACCGGGGCCGGCGGGGGTCCGTCGCCGCGGCGGGCGGTCAGTGCTCAAGTACGGTTTTGAAGCTCACGATGATCAGTCCGAGTACGAGGTTGGCCACACCGGCGGCCACCACCACACCGCGCGAGGCGCCGGCCCGCACGACGGCGGTGATCGCCCAGCCGACCTGCCCGGTCAGGGCGACCGCCAGGCCCAGCCAGGCCGCCCCCTCGTAGCTCAGTCCCAGCGCCCCGGCGATCGCCACGGCAGCGGCCGGCGGGACGGCCGCGCTCACGATCGGCCCCTCGTCGGCACACACCCGGAGGATCAACGCGCGGCTCAGGGGCTGGTACACCTCACGGCCCCCGAAGAGGCGGGCGAAGACATGCGCCGCCCAGAACACCGCGCCGGTGCAGAGCAGCAGGAGGGAGAGCTGTAGCCAGGGGCGTGCGCCGAGCGATCCGGCGCCGACCACCACGGACCCGGCGAGCAGTGACCCGTAGACCGCACCGCTGTAATCGATCTGGGCAGCGGTGCTCGGCGGTGTCTGCGGGGGCTGTGCGCGGCTGGTCACGCCTCCAGCGTCGCCGAGAAGATCGCCGGGCGCACGGGTACGGGGTCCGACGGGCGGGCGGGGTACCGGGCGGCGCCTCCGGGCACGGGCCACAGCGACGCCCCCGTCCGGGTGTCGTTCGGCAACGGCGGGCCGCTGGCCCAGCGAACGCCGTGCCCACTGGTCCATTGGTACAGTCGCGAGCACACCGCGCCGAACGTGAGGGGCTGTTGGACATGCCCGTGGATGCCCTGGACGCCAAGATTCTCCGGCTGCTGCTGGAGCAGCCGCGCACCAGCGTGCGGGAGTACGCGAGGCTGCTCGGGGTGGCCCGCGGCACCGTCCAGGCGCGGCTGGACCGGCTCGAACGGGACGGTGTGATCACCGCGTACAGCCCCCGCCTCTCCCCCGCCGCACTCGGTCACCCTGTGCTCGCCTTCATCCACATCGAGGTGACCCAGGGGCATCTGGAGGAGGTGGCCGCGGCGCTGGCGGAGGTGCCGCAGATCATCGAGGCGTTCTCGACGACCGGCGGCGGGGATCTGCTGGCCCGGGTGGTGGCGCGGGACGCGGCGCATCTGGAGGACGTCATCCAGCGGCTGATCAGCCTGCCGGGCGTGGTCCGTACGCGGACGGAGATGGCGCTGCGCGAGCGGGTGCCGCACCGGATGCTGCCGCTGGTGGAGGCAGTGGGCGGGACCGCGCAGCGGCGGTGAGGCGGCGCGGGCGACCGTGGGCCGGGCAGCGTTGCCAGGCAGGCCTGTCGGGGCGCGCCTTGGCATGCTGGAGGGCATGACCAGCTCCCCCGCCTCCCGGGTCACGCCCGCCACGGCCGCCCCGCCCACTCCGGTGATCTTCGATCTCGACGGAACGCTGGTGGACAGCGAGCCGAACTACTACGAGGCGGGGCGCCGGCTGCTGGCCGGCCATGGCGTGGCGGACTTCAGCTGGGAGCACCACACCCGCTTCATCGGTATCGGCACCCGGGAGACCCTGGAGATCCTCAGCCGGGAGTTCGGCCTCGACGCGCCGGTCGAGGAGCTGCTGGCCGGGAAGAACCGCGCGTATCTGGAGCTGGCTCGGGCGCACACCGAGGTCTTCCCGGAGATGCGGGCGCTGGTGGAGCGGCTGTCGGCGGCGGGGCATCCGATGGCGGTGGCGTCCGGTTCCTCACGGGCCGCGATCGAGGCGGTGCTGGCGGCCACGGGGCTCGATGCGCTGCTGACCACGCGCGTCTCGGCGGAGGAGGTGGCGCACGGCAAGCCGGAGCCGGATGTGTTCCTGGAGGCCGCGCGCCGGCTGGGCGCCGACCCCGCCGACTGCGTGGTGCTGGAGGACGCGCCGCCCGGGGCGCTCGCGGCACACCGGGCGGGGATGCGGTGCATCGCCGTCCCCTATGTGGCCGGCACCGCCGACGACCCGGCGTTCGCGCACGCCGGGCTGCTGTTCAAGGGCGGCCACGGGGAGTTCACGGCGCGGGCCGCGTACGACTGGCTGGGGCAGCCGGTGCACTGAACGGCCGGGCGGCCACGCTCCGGTGCGTCGGTGCATCGGAGCGTGGCCGCCTGCTCACTGAGGGCGCGTCAGTTCAGGTCCAGGGACTCACATGCGGCGGCGAGATCATCGGCGCACAGCAGGTCGGCCCGGACGACGCCGTCGCGGACGACGGTGTCCTTGACATTCTTCTTGGTGACAATCTGCGCCTTGAACAACCGGGCCGGGATACCGGACTTGGTGTTGTTACCGGCGGTTGTCGTCGTCAGCGCGTTGATGCTCTTCCCGCGCAGCAGCCGGAAGGCGATTTCGGCGGCGGTTTCGGCCTCCGGACGGACTTCCTTGTAAATGGTGAAGGACTGGGTGCCGGCGACCACCCGCTGGAGCGCGGTGAGTTCGGCGTCCTGGCCACCGAGCGGCACATTCTTGACGCCGGCCGCCTTGAGCGCCTCGGCGACACCGCCGGCCATACCGTCGTTTGCCGAATAGACCGCGTCGAATCCCTGTGCGCCACGGGAGTTGATGACGTCGGTCATCTTCTTCTTGGCGGTCGCCGGGGACCAGTCGGGGATGTCCTTCTCGTAAACGATCTTGTGGACCTTGCCGTCGAGGACGTCGTGGGCGCCCTTCTTGAAGGCCGGCGCGTTCGGGTCGGTCGGCGAGCCGTTCATCATGACGACGTCGGCGGAGGACGCCTCGGAGCCGAGCGCGGCGAGCAGGCCCTCTCCCTGGAGCCGGCCGATCTTCTCGTTGTCGTACGAGACATAGGCCGCGACATCACCCTCGGCGAGCCGGTCGTACGCGACGACCTGGACGCCCTTCTTGGCCGCCGAGTTCACCCAGCTCTTGGACGCCTGGGCGTCCACCGGGTCCAGAATGATGACCTTTACACCCTTCGCCACCAGGGCGTCGAACTGCCTTTTCTGAGTATCGACCTGCTGCTCGGCGTTGCTGTATTCGACCTTGCATTCGAGGCAGAGTGACGCAATCCGCGCCGAAATGATGCGGCGGTCGAACTTCTCATAGCGGGCCGCTTTGTTCTCCGGGAGGAGCAGGCCTATGGCGTCCTTGCCTGCGCCGGCATCCTGCTGATCTTTTCCACAGGCCGCCAACGGTGCCGCCAACGAAAGCGCCATTGCGCCTGTGAGGGCGCGCCGCATTATTGCATTCATTTTTTTCGGAACCTCCCACTGGGGCCGCCTGACCCGGCCCAGAACTGCTGTAGTGAACGTCACGGCTCACCTGATCGTCAAGAATCGAAGCAATAGCGATATGAAATCGAGCTGTGAGATGAGCCTCTGAACGGCGTTCACCCACCGGGCTTTCCGAATCGCTCACTTTATTGGCGAATTGCTGGATCGAGACGCGGATGCACCCTTCGCCCCCTCATGCGAAACTTGATCCAGACGTGGTGACCGATATGAGGACCGTGTGGCAGCAAACGCCCGTTTCCGCCGACGGCCGGCTGGGCGGACCGGCCCAGCACCCCGGCCTGAGCGACCCCGCCTACCTCCGGCGCCGTGCCGCGCTCGCCGCACCGGCCGACGGCCACCGGGTCGGGGCGCCGTACGCGGCCGTCGACTACACCGAGTCCGAACACCACACCTGGCGCGCGGCGCACCGCGCACTCGTTCCCGCGCACCGCGCCCACGCCTGCCGTGCCGTGCTGGAGGCCGGTGAGGACGCGCCCATCCCCGGCGAGCGGATCCCGCAGCACGCGGAGGTCAGCGCGCGCCTCGCCGCCCGTACGGGCTTCTCCTTCACCCTGGCCGGCGGCGTCGTACCCAACGAACGTTTCCTGGGGGCGATGGAGCACGGATACTTCCACGCCGTGCAGTTCGTCCGGCACCCCGCCGTCCCGCTCTACACACCCGAACCCGACGTTCTGCACGACGTGTTCGGGCACGGCGTCCATCTGTCGGACCCGCGCTTCGCCCGCCTCTACCGGCTCATCGGCCACACCGCCAACCGCGTCCGTACCGAGGAAGCCCTCGATGTCCTCAGCCGGGTGTACTGGTTCACCCTCGAATACGGGCTGATCACCGAGTCCGGCACGCCCAAGGCCTTCGGTGCTGCCCTGCTGTCGTCCTACGGCGAGATCGGTGCCCACGACCGCCGGGAGGTCCGCGCCCTCGACCTGCGCACCGCGGCCGCCACCCCCTACCGCATCTCCGGCTACCAGCCCGTCCTCTACGCCGCCCGTTCCCTGGAACACCTGGAGGACCTGCTCGGCGCCTTCTGCGCGGACTTCGACGACGACATCGCCTCCCGGCTGCGGCTCCCGGCGCTCTCCCGGGACCGGGCGTAGCGGGCAGACGGTTCCTCACAGGGTGACGAAGTGGGCCGCGCGGTGTGCGCGGGGCGGTGGACGGAACTTGTCACTGTCGCCAGGATCGCGGTGGAGCACGCGGTCTCAGCGACGAGAGGCAGGACGTACGGATGGCGAAGCACTGGGCGGACTTCCAGTACGAGATCTATCTCAACGGCATGACGGGCGCCGTGCCCCGGCTGCCGACCGATCTGACCCGGCTGGAGCAGCTCACGGAGCAGAAACTCGGCCCCGGCCCGGTCGGCTATGTGGCGGGCAGCGCGGGCACCGGCAGCACCGCCGACGCCAACCGGGCCGCACTGGACCGCCGGCGGATCGTCCCGCGCATGCTCCGTGATGTGCAGCAACGCGACCTGTCCGTCGAGGTGTTGGGCCGGACGCTGCCCGCACCGCTCGCGCTCGCACCGGTCGGGGTGCTGTCGATCATGCATCCGGACGCCGAACCGGCCGCCGCCCGGGCGGCCGCGGCGCAGGGCGTCCCGTACGTCCTCTCCTCCGCCTCCAGCACCCCCATGGAGCAGGTCGCCGAGGCGATGGGCGACGGTGAACGGTGGTTCCAGCTGTACTGGGCGAAGGACCGCGAGGTCACCAGGAGCTTTCTGACCAGAGCGCAGGCCGCCGGCTACCGCGCGCTGTTCGTCACCCTCGACACTCCGCTCCTCGCCTGGCGCCCCCGCGATCTCGACCAGGCGTATCTGCCGTTCCTGCACGGCGTGGGCACCGCCAACTACTTCACCGACCCCGCGTTCCAGGCCGGTCTGGCAAAGCCGGTCCACGAGGACCCCGAGGCGGCGGTGCGGCACTTCGTCGGGATGTTCGCCGACCCCGCGAAGACCTGGCCGGATCTGGCGTTCCTGCGCGAGAACTGGGACGGCCCGATCGTGCTCAAGGGCATCCTGCACCCTGACGACGCACTGCGCGCCGCGGACGCCGGTATGGACGGGGTGGTGGTCTCCAACCACGGCGGGCGCCAGGTCGCCGGCTCCGTCGCCGCCGCGGACGCGCTGCCCCGCGTCGTCGAGGAGGCCGGCGACCGGCTCACCGTCCTCTTCGACAGCGGGATCCGCACCGGCGACGACATGGTCAAGGCGCTGGCGCTGGGCGCGCAGGCGGTGCTGGTGGGACGCCCGTACGCCTATGGGCTCGGCCTGGAAGGACAGGCGGGCGTCGAGCACGTCATCCGCTGTCTGCTCGCCGAGTTCGACCTCACCCTGGCCCTGTCGGGCCACTCCCGTCCCGGCACGCTGAGCCCCGACGACCTCCTCATCCCGTCGGCATGACCGCCGCCCCCCACACCCCGACGGGCCGTCCGGCACAGCCCGGCACACACTCCGAGAGGCCTCCCATGAAGAACATCCTCGCCGTCGTCTCACCGCATGTGGGCGGACGCGCCGCAGGTGCCGCGCTCGCCACCGTCTTCCCCGACGCGGCCCGGGTCACGGTCGTCGAGACGGCCGACGAGAACCCCACGGCCCTGCGCGACGCGCAGATCATCATCACCGGCCTGGGCCCGGTCACCGCCGAACACCTCGCCGCCGCACCGGAGTTGGAACTCGTCCAGTGCGCCAGCCACGGCTTCGACTACATCGACCTGGACGCCGCCAGGGCCCGGGGAATCCCGGTCTGCAACATCGGCTCCAGCGGCGCCGAGAAGCAGAACGTGGCCGAGCAGACCTTCGCCCTGATGCTCGCCCTCGCCAAGCAACTGGTGCCGGCCCACACGGCGTTGACCGAGGCCGACTGGGCGCTGCCGCGTCTCCAGCAGTCCCTCACGGAGTTGTCCGGCAAGACCCTGGGCATCATCGGCCTCGGCCAGATCGGTGCGGAGGTGGCCCGCCGTGCGGTCGCGTTCGACATGGCCGTGGTCTACGCCGGGCCGAGGCCGGTCGCCCCGGAGACCGAGGCCCGTCTCGGCGGTGCGCGCCGTCTGAGCCTCGACGAACTGCTGCGCACCGCCGACTATGTCTCCCTGCACGCCCCGCTCACCGACGACACCCGGCACCTGCTCGACGCCGAGCGACTGGCCCTGCTCAAGCCCACCGCGTTCGTCATCAACACCGCACGCGGCGCCCTCATCGACCAGGACGCCCTCGCCGACGCGCTGGCCCGCGGCGCCCTGGCAGGCGCCGGCCTCGATGTCTTCGACCCCGAACCGCCGACCGCGGCCCTGCGTCTGCTCAAGGCGCCGAACGTCGTCCTCTCCCCGCACGTCGGGGGCGTCACCCGCGAAACCCTGGTCCGCATCGCCCTGGCCGCCGTCCAGAACGTCACCGACCACCTGGCGGGCAAGCCGCTGCGGGACATCGTGTCGTAACGGGTCCGGCGATCGGCCTTCCCAGCCCGGACAACCGCCGTACGGGTGCGCTGCCGGACGTCACGCTGCGCCGGACTACTCCCCGGCAGACGGGGCGGAAGTGGACCGCGGGCCGGCAGCCGGCAACGCCGGGAAGGTGACCCCGGTCAGCTCCTCGGACACGGTCCACAGCCGCTTGGCGCTCTCCGGGTCGCTGGCCGCGGGGGACCTGCCGACCAGGGTCGGGCCGCCGCGCATCTCGGCGAAGCCGTCGGGGCCGAGGTAGCCGGCGCCGGGCAGGTCCTGGGTCGCGGCGTAGAGCGTCGGCAGTGCGCCGGCCCTGTCGTCCTGGGCGACGACGCGGTTGGTCACCCGCATCGCGGCCCGCCGGACCGGGCTGACGTCATGGCTTTGCAGGTTGGTGGCGGCGTAGCCGGGGTGGGCGGCCAGGGCGCGTACCCGGGAGCCCTCCTCGGTGAGGCGGCGCTGAAGTTCGAGGGTGAACAGCAGATTGGCCAGCTTGGACTGGGAGTAGGCGCGGTAGGGCGTGTACTCACCGGCGAGGTCGAGGTTGTCGAAGTGGATGCGGGTCTCGGCGGGTGTCTTGTGCGCCATGGAGGCGACGGTGACCACGCGGTCGGTGAGGTGCGGCAGCAGCAGGTTGGTCAGCGCGAAGTGGCCGAGGTGGTTGGTGCCGAACTGCGTCTCGAAGCCGTCCTTGGTCCTGGACTCGGCGACGGCCATGACTCCGGCATTGTTGATCAGCACATCCAGTTCGCCCTGCCAGGACTCGGCGAATTCACGCACGGAGGCGAGGTCGGCCAGGTCGAGGCGGCGCACCTCAAGGCCGCCCTTGGCGCTCTTGACGGACTCGGCGGCCGCCTCGCCGCGCCGGACGTCGCGTACCGCGAGCACGACATGGGCGCCGGCCCGCGCCAGCGCGTCGACGGTGGCGAGGCCGAGGCCGCTGTTCGCCCCGGTCACCACAAAGGTCCGGCCGGTCTGATCCGGTATCTGCGTCGCATTCCATTTGGGCGCTTTACGAGTGAGAGCCATACCCTCAATGTAGGCGTCGACAACAATGCTGTCAATGACAACAATGTAGCCGGTGAATACATCGAAGGTAGGGTGGACGTCATGCAGACCCGTCGTTACCACCACGGAGACCTCCGCGCCGCGCTGCTGACCCGTGCCGAGCAGACCCTGCGCGAGCGGGGGCCGGGCGCGCTGTCGTTGCGGGAACTGGCCCGTGACCTCGGCGTCAGCCACGCCGCGCCGAGCCGGCATTTCAAGGACAAGCAGGCGCTGCTGGACGCGCTGGCGCTGGTCGGCTTCGACCGCCTGGTCGAGGAGTTGACCGCGGCGCGGGGCGCGGGCGCGTCGTTCGCCGACCGGCTCGGCGCGCTGGCCCGCGCCTACATGGGCTTCGCCACCGCCAATCCGGAACTGCTCGACCTCATGTACGCGGTCAAGCACGACCCGACGGCCTCCCAGGCGCTCCTGGCCGCCGTACACCGGGCGGTTGCGCTGGCGGAGGAGCTGATCGCCGAGGGCCAGCGGGCGGGAGAGGTACGGGAAGGGCCGGTGGACCGGATCAGCATGCCGGTCTTCACCACACTGCACGGCTTCGCCGGCATCGCCGTGAGCAGCATGTTCTCCGCCGAGGAGATCGAGGCCGGACTCGATGACGTCCTTGCGTACATGCTGCGCGGGTGTGCCCCGGAAGGGGGTGGGACGACGCTGCCCGAGCCGAGGCCCGGCCGCGGGTCGGGGCTGGGGTGCCTGGACCGGCGGAGGCCGACGTAAGCCGAACGGGAGCCCACGGAAGCCGATGTGAGGCGGCGTAAGGCGACGGACCGGCCCCAACAGGGGGGCCGGTCCCGGGTGTTGCGGGCGGACGGCGAGGGGGTCAGCCGCGGCCGAGGAGGAGACCGGCCCGCTTGAGGCAGCTGACGTAGCCGTCGAGCAGGGTGTCGTCCACCGGCGGGCAGCTGGTGCGCCACGACGGCCAGACCTGATCGGTGCGGGTACGCCGCACCTCGGGGAAGACCGTGTCGAAGTACATCTCCTTGACGGTGAAGTCGGCCTGCTTGGCCGACGTGAGGAACAGCGGGGTGAACGGGGCGATGGGCGAGGTGGGGTGGGCGTGCACATGGTCGACGAGGGCGTCGGTCCACTGCTCGTAGCTCACCTCGTCGATGCGGTGCCCGGCGGACCGCATCCGGTCGACCATGTCGCCGAGCAGCGCCGGCCGCGGATTGGTCAGGTGGACCACGCCGCCGAGGTGCGGAAGCCGGGTGGCGATGCCGACGATCGCGTCGGTGACGGCGTCCACCGGGACCAGATCGAGCGGCAGCGGGACCGCGGGTGCCATGCCCATCCGCACGATGGCGTCGAAGACCGCGCAGATGGCACTGGTGGTGTTCCAGGCGCCGGTGCCGCTGTGACCGGTGATCTCGTAGGGGCGGTGGATGGTGACCGGCAGCCCGGCGTCGGCGGCGTGGCCCAGCATGCGCTCGGCCACCCACTTCGTCTCGGGGTACCCCATGCTGAGCAGTTCGGGGTGGCTGAGCGGGGTGCTCTCGTCGACGTGCCGTACGCCGCCGACCCCGCTTCCGGCGAGCACGGCCGTGGTCGATACGTAGTGGAGCGGGATGCGGCGCGGCGCGGCCAGCTGGACCAGGGTGCGGACCGCTTCCACGTTCGCCTGCCGCAACTGGTGGTAGGGGTAGAGGAAGTTGACGTGCGCCGCGTTGTGCAGGACCAGGTCGACGGTGTCCGCGAGCCGGCCGAAGACGGCGGGGTCCATGCCCAGTGCGGGCCGGGCCAGTTCGGCGGGTATCGGGCGGATCCGGTCGGGGTCGGTGAGCCGGAGGCCGTAGCGGGCCATCGTCTCGTGGAGCCGCCGCCTCGCCTGGGGTCCGTCGGCCGCGCGCACCGGGCAGTGGAGGGTGGCGTCGGTGTCCCGCAGCAGCCGTTCGAGCAGGAACGCTCCGACGAAGCCGGTGGCGCCGGTGAGCAGGATGTGGCGGGGGCCGGCCGGCCCGGGTGCCGGGGCCTGGGCGACGGGCGGGAGCGGCGCGAGCCTGGCCTCCGCCTCGAAATCCGGTTCCGTACGGTCGTCGTGGACGGCCGGCGCGCTGCGGGTCGCCGCACGGAACGCGGCGAGGGTGGGGGTGGCGAGCAGGCCTTGCAGCAGCGGTGCGAAGCGCTCCGCCGGGAGGCCGAGGGCGGCGAGGGCGCGGGTGACCGCGTGGGCCGCCAGCAGGGAGTTGCCACCCTCGGCGAAGAAGTCGGTGCGGTCGGAGACCGGCACCCCCAGTACCTCGGCCCAGATCTCCGCGAGGGCGTCGCCGGCCGGGTGGGTGGTGTCCTGCTCGGCGGCGCGCGGGTCCGGGCCCGACTCCGCCAGCTCCCGCAGCGCCGCGTAGTCCGTCTTCCCGTTGGCCGTGAGGGGCAGGCGGTCCAGCCGGTGGAGCGGGGCGGGCAGGGCATGTGCGGGCAGGCGGCCGGACAGATGGCTGCGCAGTTCCGCGGGGTCCGGCGGTACGGTGGGGTTCGCCGGGGTGACGAAGGCGCAGATCCCCTTGCCGATACCGTCGTTGCCCCGGACCAGCACCGCGGCCTCGGCGACGTCGGGGTGCCCCCGCAACAGGCCCTCCACCGCCTCCAGTTCGATGCGGAAGCCGCGGATCTTGACCTGCCGGTCGGCCCGGCCGAGGAATTCGAGGGTGCCGTCGGGGCGCCGGCGTCCCAGATCGCCGCTGCGGTAGAGCCGAAGCGCTTCACCCGAGGCGGTTTCCCGGGTGACGAAGGCCTGGGCGGTTTCGGCGGGCCGGTCGAGGTATCCCAGGGCCAGGCCCGCCCCGCCTATATAGATCTCGGCTTCCTCGTCGAAGCCGGCCGGGCTGCCGTCGGCCCGCAGCAGTACGCAGCTGCTCTCGGCCACCGGCCGCCCTATGGGGATGGAGGAGGTGCCCGGCGCCACATGGTCGACGTCATGGGCGGTGACCATGATGCCGCCCTCGGTGGGCCCGTAACCGTTGATGAGGTGGCGCGGGCGCCCGGCCGCGCAGACCGCCGCCGTCAGGTCCGGGTCCATGGCCTCACCGCCGATCAGCACCATGTCCAGCGAGCCGAAGATGCCCGGATGGGTGCGTACCGCGTGGTGGAACAGGCTGGTGGTCAGAAAGGCATGGGTGAGGCGCTGCGTATGGATCATCGACCGCAGCCGGTCCGGGTCCAGCAGCACATCCCGTTCGGCGACGACGAGGCAGCCGCCGTTGATCAGGGTGGCCCAGGTCTCGAAGAGGGCGCCGTCGAAGGAGAGGCCGAAGGTCTGAAGAACCCGCTTGCCCGGGCCGGCGCACCAGGGGTTCGCCCCGGCCGCGAGCCGGGCCACCGCGCGGTGCGGGAAGACCACCGGCTTGGGACGTCCCGTGGTGCCCGAGGTGAACAGGATGTACGCGCTGTCGTCGGCCCCTCGCTCCGCGACCGCCGGGCTGTCGTCGCAGGGGCCGGGCGCCTCCTTCAGCAGGATGTCGAAGGCGGCCCACTCGACCGCCGCGCCCTGGGCGGGCACCGCCGCGTCATGGCCGGGAAGCACCACGGCCAGCCGCACCCGGGCGTCCGCGAGCATTTCGGCCGAACGGGCCGAGGGGTAGTGGGCGTCCACCGGGACGCAGACCGCGCCGGTCTTCAGGATGCCGGCCATGGTCACCGTCGCCTCCCACGAGCGCACGCCCAGGACGGCGACGGCCTCCCCTCTGCGTATGCCCCGGGCGCGCAGGGCCCTTGATATGGACTGCGACCAGTCGTCGAGTTCCCGGTAGGAGTAGCACCGGTCGCCGTCCTGCACCGCCGGGGTCATCGGCGTACGCGCCGTCCGGCGGGCGAGCAGGGCGGGGAGGGAAGCGCCCGGCGGAGAGTCGACCACGGAGAGGTTCCAGGCGTCGGCAACGGGCGTGCTGGTGTTCATCAAAGCTCCACACGGGGGGAAAGGGGCTGATGCGGACGGGACGGCAGAGCGCCGGGGCAGCGGCTTTGGGCACACCGGAGGCGTCAAGGGCAGGCGAGTTGGGGGCCGCCGGGGGGCGGTGCCTGGCCAGGAGCCGGGTGTGGCGCGCGGCTGTCTCCGGGCTGCGGGGGAATCAGCTCACTCTCGCGCGACACCTTCGGGGCCGGCGTACGGGACCGTTGGCGCAGTGCGCCGCGTCCGCAGGGCCTAACCCGCCAGGTGGGCTCGAGGGAAACACCAAGTGGTGCCCGCAGGCTCGGTCCAGGTGCTCTTCGTCAGACAAGGGCACGTGATGCCTTCCTCTACGGGAGCCGCGGTGAGCTGTCCTTGCCCACACGCCCCATTGGTGCTCCTCGGCATCACTGCCCACGTCAGCATCACTTTAAGACAGGGTTGCCGTCCTGTCGTGGCTCATCGATGTCGCCTTGCTCACGGCCCGTTGGTCCTCTTGCGGTGCCGGCCCGCCCGTCGGTCCGGACCGGCACCGTGACCACAAAAAAGGTCCGCGGCTATCGGCGCGCTGGTGTGAACTGCACGGGCAGCGCCACCAGGTGGCGGTACATCAGCGAGGTGGACCACTGAAGTTCCGTCTCCGGCACGGCCAGCCGGAGGTCGGGGAGCCGGGTGAGCAGCGTGTCGACGGCCGTATCGGCGATCGCGCGGCCGATGTGCTGGCCCGGGCACTCGTGCGAACCGCTGCTGAAGGCGAGATGCGAACGGTTGCCCTGGACGGGTGCGGACAGGTCGGGGCGGATCGCGGGGTCCGCGTTGGCCGCCCGCAGGCCGAGGAGCAGCATGTCCCCCGCCCTGATGGTCTGTTCGCCCAGCTGGGTATCACTGGTCGCCCAGCGCCCCAGCAGCGTCATCATCGGCGGCTCGTCCCACATGACCTGTTCCAGCGCATCGGGCAGCGTCATATGGCCGCCGGTGAGATGCGCGCGGAAGCGCGGGTCGGTGAGCACCATCCGCAGGGCGTTGGCGATGAGGTTGACCGTGGTCTCGTTCGCCGCGGTGAGGATGAGCCGCAGATGTTCGCGGATCTCGTCGTCGCTGAGGCGCGACGGGTGCTCGATCAGCTTGGAGGGGAAGTCGTGGCCGGGGTGGGCGCGCTTCCGCTCGACCAGTTGCTGAAGGGTCTCGGTGATGTAGTTGTTGCTGGCCACCGCGGTCTGCGTGCCGTTGAGCACGTCCTGGACGGCGGCCGCCAGGCTCGGTCCGAAGTCGTCCGGCATGCCGAACAGCTGGGTCATCACCCGCAGTGGGAGCTGGGCGGCGAACTCGCTCACGAGGTCGGCCCGGCCCGTGCCGGCGAAGTCGTCGACGAGTTGGTGGGTGAAGCGGGTGACATGACGCCGGATGCCGCGGGACTCGAAGCGCCCCAGACTGTCGGTGACCGCACCGCGGAGCCGTTTGTGGTCCTCGCCGTCGACGAAGACGCACAGCGGCTGCCAGGTCGTGACCGGCGCCAGCGGATGGTCGGCCGGCACCCGGCCCCGGGCCATGTCCGCCCAGTGCCGTGAGTCGCGGGAGAAGACGCTCGGGGTGCGCAGCACCTCCAGGTTCTCGCGGTGACCGAGGACCAGCCACGCCGGGAGGTTGCCATGGACCAGTACCGGTGCGACAGGCCCGTGCTCGGCGCGCAGTTTCTCGTACACCGCCACGAGGTCGTCCTGGATCCCGGCGTCGTGCAGCCGGTAGAGGCCGTCGGGGGCGCTGCCGTGGGCCGGGCAGCCCGGCGGTGGGGCGAGGTGGTAATCGGCGTACTGCTCGGGGTGGTTCGCGGTCACGAGTGCTCCGGGGTCTGGACGAAGTCGCGCAGATGGCGCATCAGTGTGATCAGGACGTCCCGGCTCGACGTCCGCTGACGGGCGTCGCAGACCACGATCGGGACCTGCTCCGGCAGGTCCAGTGCGCTGCGCAGCTCCTCGGTGGGGTACGAGACCGCGTCGGGGAAGGCGTTGACGGCGATCACGAAGGGGACGTCGGCCTCTTCGAGACGGCCGATCACATCGAAGCTGACTTCGAGCCGCCGGGTGTCGACCAGGACGATGGCGCCGAGGGCCCCTTCGAAGAGGCCGTTCCACAGGAACCAGAACCGCTGCTGGCCGGGCGTACCGAAGAGGTAGAGGACCAGTTCCTCGTTCAGGCTGATCCGGCCGAAGTCCATGGCCACGGTGGTCGCCGTCTTGCGCTCCACACCGGAGAGGTCGTCGACCTCGGCGCTGGCCTCGGTCATCGTCTCCTCGGTGGTGAGCGGCCGGATCTCACTCACCGAGCGGACGAGCGTGGTCTTGCCGACGCCGAACCCGCCGACGATCACGATCTTGACGGCCGAGGAGGCCGAGGACGGCAACTGGTCCTCGCGCCGCGGCTCCATGACCGTGTCAGAGCTTCTGGAGACCATCGATAACCGCCTCAATCAGTGCTATGTCGGGGAGATGCGAGACCGGTGCGCGGGCCTCCACCCGCCCGTCGGCCAGGAGATCAGTGAGCAGCACGCCGATCACGCTCGCGGGCAGGGCTAAATGCGCGGAGATCTCCGCGACGGACAGCGGCGAACGGCAGACCCGGAGGATGGCGGCGTGTTCGGGCTGCATGCCCGGTTGCGATTCCTCCAGGGAGACGATCAGCGTGACGAGGTCGAGCGCGGCCTGTTCCTCCGCGCCGGCCCGACCCCCCGTGATCACGTACAACCGCTCAGGACCACCCGCGTCCCAGTCCTGGTCGGATTCGCTCACGCCGTCCGCCCGTCGACGCGCGGCGGGCTGGTGAGATGGGCGCCTATTCGGGCCACCAGGTCGCGCATGCACTGGCCGACGAGCCCGGCGTCCACGCCTTCGTCGGCGAGCACGGCCAGATGGGCACCGGCGCCGGCGGCCATCAGGTACATGAAGCCGCCGCTGACCTCGATGACGACCATCCGCATCCGGCCGTCGCTGTGCGGGAATTCGGTGGCAACCGCCCCGGACAGGCTCTGGAGTCCGGAACCGATGGCGGCGATCCGGTCTGCGGTGTCCGGGCTGGTGTCGTACCGGGCCATGCACAGGCCGTCCGACGACAACACCACGATGTGACGGGTCTGGGGGACGCTCTCCGCGAGGTCCTTGAGCATCCAGTCCATGTCCGCGCGCTGATACATCGGTTACTCACCCTTGTCTGACGTGTCGTTGCTGGTCCGGGCGGGTGCCGATGTCGGCCTCTCGCCGGAGAGGCCACTGTGCAGCTCGGCCATCCAGACGCCGGGCGCCGGTTCCTCGTGTGCGATCGCCGCCGGGCCGGGCCCGGTGGGGACCTTCTTGCGGGCCGGGTTCGGCGCCCGCCGGCGCCGCTGCGGCAGCCCGCTGGCCGTGACCTCGGTCCCGGTTGTCTGCTCCTCGGCCCGGTCCGCACCGGCCGTGGCGAACGAGCCGGTGTCCTCCGTGACGGTCCGGCGCGCGGGCAGCTCGTGCGCCGTCCGCTCGGCGGCCGCGGGGGCCGGCGGCGCGGAGCGGCGGGGTGCCGAGCGCGGGCCGGAGGCGGCGCCGATGCCGTGCGCCCTGCCAGGGGCGGGCGCGGTGGTGATCGAGCCCTTCGGCACGGTGAGTACGGCGCGCACACCGCCGTACGCCGAGGGCGGCAGCGAGACCTGGAAGTCGTACGCCCGGGCCAGTCGGCCGACCACGGCGAGTCCCAGCCGCGGCGATTCGCCCAGGTCCTTGAGGTCGATACCGGCGCGGGCCTCGTTCAGCATCCGCTCGGCGCGGGCCCGGGCCTCCTCGCTGAGGCCGATGCCGCCGTCCTCGATCTCGATGGCGATGCCCATGTGCACCTCGACCGCGGTCAGATGGACCCGGGTCTTGGGCGGGGAGTACCGGGTGGCGTTGTCCAGCAGCTCGGCCAGTGCGTGGATGAGCGGTTCGACGGCCGGACCGACGACCGCGACCTCGGCGACGGAGTGCAGCTCCACGCGCTGGTAGTCGAGGATCCGGGACATGGCGCCGCGCAGCACGCTGTAGAGCGGCACCGGCTTGCTCCACTGACGGCCCGGCCGGGCTCCACTGAGGACGGCGATGCTGTCCGCGAGCCGGCCGATGAGGGCCGTGCCGTGGTCGAGCCGGAGCAGATCGGCGAAGAACGCCGGCTCCTGGCCGTGCCGGTCCTCCATGGCGCGCAGGTCCGTCGCCTGCTGGTGCACGATGGCCTGGACCCGGCGGGCGACGTTCACCACACCGCGCTGCGCGGAATCGCGCATGGTCTCCTCGGCCTGCACCGCCTCGACGACCGAGCGCAGCAGCGCCTCGTGCGCCGCCCGGAACTGGGGGCTGAGCCCACCGTCCGCGACGGACAGCGACAGCAGAACGTCCTCGGCGAACTCGCCCTCCTGGAGCCTGCTGACCGCCGCCGGCAGTTGCTGCTCGGCCAGGCGGATGGTGGCCGCTTCCTGCTGCTGGAGATGGCGGAGGAGCTGTGCCTCCCGCTCCGCGGAGGCGGCGCGCAGTTCGGACAGGGCGCGGCTGCTGCGGGCGGCGGCCGCCGACACGAGGGCGATGATCCCGGTGGCGACCACACCGCACCAGATCACCGCCCCGGTGGCCGCGGCCGGCACCAGCACTCCGGTCACCGCCGTGGCCGCGGCCGTCACGGCGGGGGGTGCCGACCACGCCGCAACGGAGCCGGAATGAGAGCTTCCGGGTGACGACGCAGTACCTACCATCAGCATCCTCAATCGTGGGGGACTACGGAAGCGCGTGGGATGCGGCACGGCAGGGACGACAGCTGTCGGCTTACCTCACCCACTGAAGGCGGCAATAAAGCCATGAGCTGAGCGACACCGGAGTCGCAACCCCCGCGCACTCAACTGATAACACTATAGCCAGAATTGATCACCAGTCGTAATCGCTGAGGGGGAGCCTCCACCGGGCTGAGACCGGCATCACACCCTCCGTCGAGCGCTCTTGTCGCTCCGTCAACAAACCGGCATGTCCATGTCCGCCGCGGTCTGACGGCTTCCGCGGACGGGCAGGAAACGCAGTGCCCGAACCGGTTCCTGCCTCCTGGAGGTCGTTGTTCCGTGCACCGCCCTGGCCCGTCCCGCCGTCCCTCGTCCGACCGTCGCACCGACGACGACCGCTACCTGCGCGAGCTCGGCTATGAGCCGGTGCTCTCCCGCCGTATGGGGGCGTTCGGCAATTTCGCCATCAGCTTCTCCGTGATCAGCGTCCTGTCCGGCTGTCTGACCCTGTACGGCTTCGGCCTGACCACGGGCGGCCCGGCGGTGATGATGTGGGGCTGGGTCGCCGTCGGCCTGATGGTGCTGTGCGTCGGCGCGGGGCTGGCCGAGGTGACCTCCGCCTACCCCACGTCCGGGGCGCTGTACTACCAGGCGGAGCGGCTCGGCGGCCGTAAGGCCGGCTGGTACACCGGCTGGCTGAATCTGCTCGGACTGCTGGGCGCGATCGCCGGCATCGACTACGGAGCCGCGCTCTTCACCGGCGCTTTCCTGAACCTTCAGTTCGGGTTCGAGCCGACCGAGGGCAGGACCATGGCCCTCTACCTGATCATCCTGGCCCTGCACGGCGCGGTGAACCTGGGGGGCGTCCGGCTCGTCAGCGTCCTCAACTCGGTCAGCGTCTGGTGGCATCTGGCCGGCGTCGCCCTGATCGTCGGCGCCCTGGCGCTCGTGCCCGCGCACCACCGGCCGGTGTCCTTCGTCTTCGGCGCCTTCGCCAACCACACCGGCTGGTCCTCCTCCCTGTACGTCACGCTGATCGGCCTGCTGCTGGCGCAGTACACCTTCAGCGGCTACGACGCCTCCGCACATCTGTCGGAGGAGACCACCGACGCCCAGGTCTCCGCCGCCCGCGGCATCATGCGGGCGATCGGCTGGTCGTGGGTGGCCGGCTTCGTGCTGCTGGCCGGGCTCACCTTCGCCATCCAGGACTACGGCGCAACGCGCGCCACCCCTACCGGAGTTCCGCCCGCCCAGATCTTCCTGGACGCCCTCGGGCCGGCCGGTGCCAAGGCGCTGTTACTGGTCGTCATCGTCGCCCAGCTGTTCTGCGGCAATGCGGAGACCGCCGCGGCCTCCCGGATGGTGTTCGCCTTCAGCCGGGACGGCGCACTGCCCGGCTCCGGGCTGTGGCGCCGGGTGCACCCCGGCACCGGCACCCCGAGGAACGCGGTGGCGCTGGCCGTCGGGGCCGCCGCGCTGCTCGCCGTGCCGAGCCTGTTCAGCCCGACCGCGTACGCGGCGATCACCAGCATCAACGTCATCGGCATCACCCCCGCCTATGCGATCCCGGTCTACCTGCGTCTGCGGCACCGGCGCCGCTTCCGGCCCGGTCCGTGGAACCTGGGCCGGTGGGGGGTACCGGTCGGTTGCCTCGCCGTGGTCTGGGTGGCCTTCGTCACCGTGCTGTTCTGCCTGCCGCAGACCCGCCGGCCCAGCACCGGCCTGTTGTCCCTCGCGACCTTCAACTACGCGCCGGTCGCGCTGCTCGTCGTACTGTCGCTGGCCTGGATCTGGTGGCGGATCGCCGGGGAGCGCCGCTACGAGGCGCCCGCCCCTGGCCCGGCGCGCTCGCTGGACCAGCGCGAGCAGGACGCGGGGGAGGCCCACAGGTGACCGCAGCGGCGCCGCCCGTCAGGTGGCGCTGTGCGGATGGCCGGCCGTCGCCGAGCGCGGCGGCCAGGTCTGCGGCGCGAGGATGCCCAGCACATAGGCGCGCGCCACCAGGGCGCATCTGGTCGGGGCGGCCAGCAGGTCCCGCAGCCGGCTGAGGTGGTAGTCGACGGTCTGCCGTGAGAGGCGCAGCGAGGTGGCGATCTCCCCGTTGCTGCGGCCGGCCGCGAGCAGGGACAGGATCCGGACCTGACTGGCCGTCAAGGGCGGGTGGGCCTCATGGGCGAGGCTCTGGTGGGTGACCACCGCCCAGACGCTGGCGGCGCGGGCGGGGCCCCGGCCCACGGTCGTGAGGTGCAGCCGGGCGCGGCGCTGCCGGCCGCGGCCGTCGACCAGGACCGCGGAGGTCTGGATCCGCCGGCTGCGACGGGCCACCAGGGCGTGCCAGTTCCGTGCGAGCCCCGGTAATTCCGGGGCCGGCGCCAGCAGGGTGTGCGCCCGGCGGCCGACGAGGTCCGAGAGCCGGGTCTGGAGCAGTTCGGCGGCCGCCGCGCTCGCCTGAAGGATCCTGCCGCCCGCGGAGATCAGGGCGCACGGCAGCCCGCTGTGGTCGCGCAGCGCGTACAGGTTGTCCTCGGCCTCCCGGCGCTGATGCAGTGCGTGGGTGTAGTCGCTGATGTCGATATAGATGCCGGCCACACAGGTCTCGGTCCCCTCGCGTACGGGGAAGCGGTGGCCGGCCGCGTGCCCGCTGGTGCCGTCCGAGCGGTGGTAGGTGAGGGTGTGCCGCACCGGTTTGCCGCGGGCGAGCACCTCCTGGTCCAGCGCCAGCACCTGGGCGGCGTCGACCGGGGCGTCGACCTCACGCACGTACTTGCCGATGACGCGCTCCGGAGTGGTGCCGTACAGATGGGCGTAGGCGTGGTTCGCCCAGAGGTAGCGCCCGTTGGCGTCCCGTATGAAGGCCGCGGCGGGGGCGAGGTCGGCGAAGGCGTCGTAGCGGCGGGGGGCGGTGGCAGGACCGGGGCCGATTTCCACCGCCATCCCGCGGGTGCGGTCGGGGCGGGGCGGGTCGAGCGGCCAGTTCACATCGAAGATCCGGCCGTCGAACTGCGCCTGCCAGTGGCGGTTTCCGGCCGGGGCGGCCGGGGCGGGCTGCTCCCGGCAGACGGTGTCGAGGAAGCGCTGTGCCGTGCGGGTGTCGTCGAACGCCCCTCCCCCGCTGTCGATGACCCGTAGCTCTCGGTCGGCCTCCCACCAGGACACCGGAAGGTGTTGGAGCAGCGACTTCAGACCGGTCTCGTCCACGACGGCCTCTCTGTGATGAAGAGTTCAACGGGTGCGCACGGCTCGCCACCGCCATGCGTATCCCCGGCCGCCACGCCGTATGCCCGGTTCTCGGCCGATCTGCGGGCCGGGGCGCGCCATACGGCATCACGGAACCTTCACAGCGGAGCGGCGAACTCCACAACTCAGGCATTTGCCTGAGGGTTTGCCGTCCGCCGAGGCGATCCGGAGGCCGCCCGGCTGGTTCTCTGGAGGGAGGGCGTCCGGACATCGGGTACCGGCGTCACCGGCCGTTCCGACGGCCCCCATCCCCGCCTTGCAGAGGAGTCGGATTCCAGTGAGCACGGTGCTGTTTGTGTATGCCAAGGGCGGTCCGCCCTTGGGGTATGCCCTGTCACGGGTCGCCGCGCGATCGGCAGTGCACCTGCTGGCGCTCAGCACGCTGCCGCCCGCCGTCGCCGAGTCCGCCGGGCGACAGTGTGCCTCGGTGCTGACCGCCGCCGGGCCCGAGCGGGGCGATCTGGTGTCCCTGATCGTGGCCAGGGCCCAGGCCGTGGGCGCGGACGCGGTGATCACCTTCTCCGAGTACGCCGTCGTCGCGGTCGCCGAGGCCTGCGAGAAGCTGGGCCTGCCCGGTGCCGGCGGCGCCTGTGCGCTCGCCCGCGACAAGCGGCTGATGCGCCGCACCTGGAGTCAACAGGGCATATCCCAGCCGCGGTTCCGGCCGGTGGCCGACGAAGGGGAGCTGCGCGACGCGGCCGCCGCGCTCCGCCTCCCCCTGTTACTGAAGGCCGCCTGGAGCGCGGGCTCCACCGCGCACCGGATCATCCGCTCCGCCGACGACGTACCGGCGGCCTGGCAGCGGGCGCGGGAGGTGATGGACGCATCCGCCGAGCTGGGCTACGCCGAGCTCCATGTGGCCGGGGCCGGGGCCGACTTCCTCGTCGAGGAGATCGTGCCGGGCACCGCGGACGGCTGGTTCGAGCAGGAGGGCTGGGGCGACTACGTCAGCGTCGAGGGCGTCGTCGTCGATGGCGCGTTCCGCCCGGTCTCTCTCAGTGGCCGGATGCCGACGGTGGAGCCGTTCACCGAACGCGGCGGCATCACCCCGGCCGCACTGCCGGACGACGCCCAGCGCCGGGTGGTGGACCTCGCCCGCGAGGCCGTCGACGCGCTGGGGCTGGAGAACTGCGGTACGCACACCGAGATCAAGCTCGGTGCGGACGGCCGGATGTGGGTGATCGAGACCGCCGCACGGTTCGGCGGCGCGATGACCGTCCCGCAGATCGAGGAGGTCTTCGGCCTGGACCTCATCGGCATGCTCGTCGACCATCTGCTGGGGCGTCCGGTCTCCTGGCCCGCCGAGGCCCGTACCCCGCAGGAGGCACGCGCCGCGGCCGGCTCGCTGGTCGTGCTGGCCGTGGACGGGGCCGGTGACGCCTGGCCGGACCGCCGGCGCTGGGACTTCCCGGTCGTCCGGGACGGCGTACCGCTCAGCCCCGGCAGCCGACTGTCCGTGGTGGCCGAGAACTCGCTCCCGGACGGGGCCCCGGTACCGGTCTACGACCCGGCCGCGGGCGCCAACACGATGGCGGCGCTGTGCCAGTTGTCCGCCGACGACCCCGGGACCGTGCTGCGCGACCTGCGCACCCTGATCGACGCCCTGCCCCGCATCCTCCCCGCTCTCCCGACGACCGGTACCACGGAGGCGCACGCATGAGCACCATGACCACCGCCGCCCTGTCCGCCGGCGCACCGCGCCCCGTCCCCGACCGGACGACCGTGGGGGAGCACCTCTCCCTCCCCCTCTTCCGCACCCTGTCCGGCACGCTGGCCGGTCACCCCTACCTCAAGGTCGTGGTGGACCGCACCGAGGAGACCTGGCACCTGCTCGACACGGCCGTCCACCCCTTCCACGTCGACTACATCGCCACCCGGATCCTGGGCATGGATCTCGCCGCGCTGGACTCGTGCCTGGACGCCTTCAACGCCTCGGTCTACATGGACCCCGAGCGCCGGTTCCTGCTGGGCGTGCTCTCCTTGCACACCGACACCGCCACCGACGGCCGGGAGCGGCCCTTCCTCGTCCTGGAGACGACCGAGGCCGACACCATGAACGGCCCACTGCTGGAGGAGTTCTACACCTTCGTCCGGCACCGTCTCGACGGCCGGCTGCCGCTGCTGCTGAAGCCGGCGAACCACGGGCAGGAGCACGAACTCGCCGCGATCAGCGACGTCCGGGTGCCGCGGATCCTCAGCCATGAGCTCTTCGGCAACCGCGCCCGGACCCCGCTCAACCCGGGCGAGGCCGTCGGCCGGCTGCGCCACTTCCGGGACGTCGAGGAGTACACGGCCGAGGCCGGCACCCTCGGCTGGTCCGACATCGTGGCCATGCCGTGTCTGCCCGACGACGTACCGCGGGTCGCCGGTTTCATCAACACCGCGCCCAGCACCCCGCTCTCGCACACCAATGTCCTCGCCTCCGGCTGGGGCATCCCCAATGCGATCGTCCGCGACCTGGACCGGCTCCTCGGGACGGACGACCTGGACGGCGCCTGGGTCCGCTACGAGGTGCGGGACGACGACATCACCCTCGTACGGCTCGCCCAGCCGCCGGCAGCCGAGGCACCGGTGTGGCACCAGCACCGGATCCGGCTGCGCACCCCGCTGCTGGAGGACGCGGCGGCGCTGCCCCTGCACCGGCTGCGCCGCACCGACCAGGACCGCTACGGCACCAAGGCGGCCCACCTCGGCGAGCTCCATCACGTCCTCGCCGGCCGCACCGCCGACCTGACCGCCTTCTACGGACGGCAGCGGCCGCCCCGGGCCGACCTCTATGCCCACCTCGCGGCCCGGCTGGGCGCCGCCCCGGCCACGCGGGGCGACGAACTGCGCGCCGCCGCCCTCGCGTTCGTCCGCAGCACCGTCGCCGCCCCCGACGGCATCGCCCTGCCCTTCGCCCTCCAGCACCGCTTCCTGACCTCCTCCCCCGCCGTACAGCAGGGCATCGGCAAGCTGAAGATGGCGCTGGAACTCGACGCGGCCGAGGCGGTGGACGCGCTCTGTCTCCAGCTCCAGCACCTCATCCGGCACGCCCCGATGCCCGACGAGGTGGGCCGCCAGATCCTGGGGGCGCTGCCCGCCGGTGCGGACGCCGGCGGCCGTCTCGTGGTGCGGTCCTCCTCCAACGCCGAGGACCTGCCCGGGTTCTCAGCGGCGGGTGTCTACGACTCGGTGACCACGGTGCACGGTCCGGACGAACTCCTGGACGCGGTACGCCAGGTGTGGGCGTCCCTGGTGTCGCCGCGCAGCGTCCGGCTGCGTCATCAGGCGGGCATCTCGCTCGACGACACCTATATGGGGGTGATCGTCCAGCGGTATGCGTCCGCGGATCTCGGTGGCGTACTGGTGACCTGCAACCCGACCCGGCGGGCGGACTTCCGCAACGTCTACCTCAACTGCTCCCCCGGCTCACCCGAGACCGTCGTCGACGGCACCACACTGCCGCTCCAGTACCTCTACAACACGGTCGAGGGCGGCGGCCGCACCGTCGCGCTCGGCTCGGCCGGCACGGACCTGCCGGCCGGCACCCGGGGCCGGCTGGCCCAACTGGCCCTTGCCGGACGGCTGTTGCAGTCCCACTTCAGCGACGAGGACGTCGAAGGACCGCTGGACATCGAATGGCTGATGACCGATCAGGGTCACTTCCACCTGGTCCAGATCCGCCCCTACGCGCGGTGAGCCGCCACCTCACCGGCCGACGGCGCGCCCGCGCACCGCAGGGCGGGCCCCCGTCGCCGCGGGCCCGCCGCCTCATCCGGCTCAACAACGGCTTCCAGCTCCTGTTCAACCTGTTGTGGTGGATGCCGGTGTTCTACGCCTACCAGCGGCAGGCGGGCCTGACCGACGGACAGATCTTCGGCATCCAGAGCATCTACTACCTCGCGTTCTGTCTCTTCGAGATCCCGACCGGACTGGTGGCCGACCGCCTCGGCACCCGCAACTGCCTGCGGGCCGGCGCCGTCGTGATGACCGCGGCCAACCTGGCCCCGGTCCTCACCCCCAGCTACACCGGCTTCCTCGTCCACTTCCTGCTCATCGCGGCCGGCCGCTCCCTGACCTCCGGTGCCGCCAGCGCCTACCTCTACGACGGCCTGCGGGCCGAGGGCGCGGACGCGCACTATCTGAAGGCCGAGGGCCAGGCCCGGGCGCTGGGTCTGGCCGCGAAGGTGCTCTGCTGGCCGCTGGTCGGCCCGTTGATGGCCGTTGCGCACTCCGCGCCGTATGTGCTGAGCGCGGTGAGCGCCGGCGGCTCCCTCCTCTGCGCCGTGGCGCTGCCCCGCCTGTCCACGGCGCGTCCCGCCGTCCACAGCCGCCCGGGTCCGGGCCGCCGCGGCCTCACCTTCCTCCACAACACCACGGCGGCGCTGCGCTGGGTCCGTACCACGCCCTGGCTCGCGCTGGTCATGGTGCAGGGCGTCGCCGTCTTCACCCTCTCCCGCATCTGCCAGGTCAACCTGTTCCAGCCGGTGCTGCTGGACCAGGGCATCGCGGAGAACGCCCATGGCGGTGTGCTGGCCGCCATGACCCTCGCGGAGGCGGTGGCCTCGGCCCGTCCGCAGTGGCTCACCACGCGGTTCTCCCCGGTGGCGTGGGTGTCGCTGCTCAGCCTCGCGATGGCGGCGGCCCTGGCGGGCCTCACGCTCGGCGGCCCCTGGACCGCGATGGCCCTGCTCTGCCTGTTCGCCGCGGTCACCGGCTTCGCCTATCCGCTCCAGCGCAAGCTGATGAACGACGCCATCCCGGCGGGCGCACCCCGCGCCACCCTGCTGTCGATCGAGAGCCTGGTCGACCGGGCGGTGTGCGCGCTGGCTGCGGTCGCCGCGGGCGCCTATCTCGCGGCGCACCGTCTGGACGACCTGCTGTGGCACAGCGCACTGGCCACCGCCGCCCTGCTGGCCGTCCTGCACCTGCTGCTGCGCCTGCGTCGCCGACGCACCCGGCCCCGCGGGCGCACCCCGCACCCGGCGCCGCCCTCACGACCGGCGCCGTTCGCTCCGGCAGGAAAGCCCTGACCCTCCCCGTCATACTGGAAAGGTGCGGCATGGGGATGCCGGGCGTTACGGCGAGGACGCCTTCCGCCCGGAGGAGACCGGCGAGGCCGACCGCATCGATCTGGGCGCGCTCGCCTACGACGCGGTGAGCACCGCCCGGCTGGCGGCGCTGGGAGCCGGTCCCGGCTGGCACTGCCTCGAGGTGGGCGCCGGGACCGGCACCGTCGCGCGATGGCTGCTGGATTCGGCGGATGTCACCTCCGTGCTCGCCGTGGACCGTGACACCCGGTTCCTCACCGGCGGCGGCACGACGGGTCTGGTGGCCCAGACCGCCGACATCACCGCACCGCACTTCGACCCCGGCCGCTTCCACCTCGTGCACGCCCGCTTCGTCCTGATGCATCTGCGCTGCTGGCGCCGCCTGATCGCCAAGCTGAGTTCGCTGCTCGTCCCCGGTGGTGTGCTGGTGCTCAGCGATGCGGTCGACCTCACGACCGCCTCGGCACCGGCAACCCCGTACACCAAGGTCATGCGCGCGATGTGGCAAGCACTCCGGGAGTCGATCGGCACCGACATCTCCTGGGTGCCCGACTGCCCTTACCTCCTCCAGGAGGAAGGACTGCGCCCCGTGGCCGCCGAGATCCATGTGCCTCCGCTGCTCACCGACAGCCCGATCAGCCGCTTCTGGGCGGACACCTGGCAGCGGACACGGGGGGCGATCCTGGCGACGGGTCAGGTGGACGAGGCACAGTTCGAGCGGGCTCTGGAGGCCCTCTCCGCAGGGGAGTGCGCCGCCCTCTCCCCCGGCATGCTCACCACTTGGGGCTGGAAGCCACCGCACTCCGCTAGTGGCTCCCGCACTTGAACGGCCGTAGAAACTCACGCCCCTGCGGACTGGCCCTATCCAGGGCAGTTCGTTCCCTGCGGCTCAGGTCGTTCCGTGCGGCTCAGGCCGCCGCGGAGGACCCGGCCGGGCCGGTGCCCCCCTCGTCCGTGTCGTGGTGGATCGGTGTCCCGGAGCCGGTCAGCGGCCGGCCGGTACCGCCCTGCCGGGCCGCGACGATCTCGGCCGCGATCGACAGGGCGGTCTCCTCGGGAGTACGGGCACCGAGGTCGAGGCCGATCGGGGAGCGGAGCCGGGCCAGTTCGCGTTCGGTGAGGCCGGCCTCGCGGAGCCTGCGGTGACGGTCCTCATGGGTGCGGCGCGAGCCCATCGCGCCGACGAACGCGACCGGCAGCCGCAGGGCCACCTCCAGCAGGGGGACGTCGAACTTGGCGTCGTGGGTGAGCACGCACAGGACCGTACGGCTGTCGGTCCCGGTGCGCTGGAGGTAGCGGTGCGGCCAGTCGACCACGATGTCGTCGGCCTCGGGGAAGCGCGCCCTGGTGGCGAATACGGAGCGGGCATCGCACACGGTGACGTGGTAGCCGAGGAACTTTCCGGTACGCACCAGCGCCGCGGCGAAGTCGACCGCACCGAAGACGATCATGCGGGGCGGCGGCACGCTCGACTCGACGAACAGGGTGAGGGCGGTGCCGCAGCGCGCTCCGCCCTCCGAGAGGTCGAACGTTCCGGTGCGCCCGGCGTTCAACAGGGCGCGGGCCTCGCCCACCACCGTGCGGTCCAGCTCCGGAGGTCCGCCGAGTTCACCTTCGTACGAGCCGTCGGGGTGCACGAGCAGCGCCCTGCCGAGGAGTTCGGCCGGTCCCTGGGCCACGCGGGCGAGGGCCGCCGTCCCGCCTCGGGCGGCGGCCGACAGCGCCGCCGCGCACACCGCCCTGCCGGGCGCATCCGCCCGCACCGGCACCACCAGGACCTCGATGACGCCACCGCAGGTCAGTCCCACGGCGAAGGCGTCCTCATCGCTGTAGCCGAACCGTTCGCGCACCGCCTTGCCGTCCCGCAGGGCCTCGACGCACAGGTCGTACACCGCGCCCTCGACACAGCCGCCGGAGACCGAGCCGATGGCCGTGCCCTGGCCGTCGACGGCCAGGGCGGCGCCGGGCCGGCGCGGCGCACTGCCGCCCACGGCCACGACGGTGGCGACGGCGAAGTCCCGCCCCTCCTCGGCCCATCGGTTCAGCTCGTCGGCGATGTCAAGCATCCCGGTCGCCTCCCGGTGCCGTTCCCGCACCGAGGACCCGGTCGGGCCGGATCGGCAGCCGGCGGTGGCGGACGCCGGTCGCGTGCCAGACCGCGTTGGCGATCGCCGCCGCGGCTCCCACGATCCCTATCTCGCCTATGCCCTTGATCCCGACGGGGTCGCCCGGCATGGGGTCGTCCACCCAGTCGGCCTCGATGAGCGGAACGTCGGCGTTCGCGGCGAAGTGGTAGTGCGCGAAGTCCGCGCCGACATGGGCGCCCGAGGCCGGGTCCCGGCCCGCCTCTTCGTGCAGCGCCATGGAGATGCCCCAGGTCATGCCGCCGAGGAACTGGCTGCGCGCGGTCAGCGGGTTGATGATGCGGCCTGCGGCGAAGATGCCGAGCATCCGCCGTACCCGTACCTCGCCGGTGGTGGCGTCGACGGCGACCTCGGCGAACTGCGCGCCGAACGAGTGCCGTTCCTGCTGCGCCAGCTCGCTGACGGCCGCGGAGGTGTCCGACCGGACCGTGATGCCCTGCGGCGGAATGTCGCCGCCCAGGGCCAGTTGCTCGCGCAGCTCGGCCACCGCGGCCGTGACCGCCCAGCCCCAGGAGCGGGTGCCCATCGAGCCGCCCGCGATCCACGCCGGGCCGAAGTCGCTGTCCGCGATCCGCACCCGGATGCGCTCCGGCGCCACCTCCAGGGCGTCCGCGGCGATCAGGGTCAGCGCGGTGCGCGCCCCGGTCCCGACGTCCGCCGCGGTGATCCGTACCGTGAACGTACCGTCCGCCTCGGCCGTCACGGACGCCGTGGACGGGATGACCCCCGACGAGTAGGTGGCCGCCGCCGTGCCGGTCCCGAGCAGCCAGCGCCCCTCGCGGCGCAGCCCGGGACGCGGGTCCCGCTCGGACCAGCCGAACCTGCGGGCCCCCTCCTCGAAGCAGCCCAGCAGATTGCGGCTGCTGAACGGCAGCCCGGAGACCGGCCCGACGGCCGGTTCGTTGCGTGCCCGCAGCGCGATCGGGTCCACACCGCACTTCTCGGCGAGTTCGTCGAGCGCGGACTCCAGGGCGAACGAGCCCGGCGCCTCGCCCGGCGCACGCATCCAGGTCGGCGTCGGCACATCGAGCCGTACGACGCGGTTGACGGTGTGGTGCGCATCGGCGTCGTACAGCACCCGCCCCAGGTCGGCGCTGGTCTCGATGAATTCGTGGACGGTCGAGGTGAGGTTCTGGGCCTGGTGGTCCAGGGCGCGCAGCCGTCCGTCGGCGTCGGCACCGAGCCTGACGCGCTGCACCGTGGGGCTGCGGTAGCCGACGAGCGAGAACATCTGCCGGCGGGTCAGGGCGACCCTGACGGGGCGCTGGAGGACGGTCGCGGCCAGTGCGGCGGCCACCTGGTGGGGGCGTACGCCCTTGGAACCGAAGGCGCCGCCGACGTGTTCGGAGCGCACCCGCACCGAGGCCGGGTCAAGGGAGAACAGCTTGGCGAGCTCCTGCGCGACCCACATGCTGCCCTGGTTGGAGTCGACGACCTCCAGGCGGCCGTCCTCCCAGCGGGCCGTCGCGGCGTGCGGCTCCAGCGAGCTGTGGTGCTCCTCGGGGGTGGTGTACTCCGCGTCCACGACGACGGCGGACGCGGCGAGTTCGGCCTCCAGGTCCCCCTTCGTCACCTGGGCACTGGGCGACTCCGGCGTGTACGAACCGGGCCGTCCGGCGAAGAACTCGACGTCGTGCGGCTCCTCGTCGTACTGGACCACCAGCGCCTCGGCGGCCTCGCGCGCCTGCTCGGAGGTCTCGGCGACGACCAGCGCCACGGGCCAGCCCGCATACGGCACCTGATCGTGCTGGAAGAGCCCGACGACCGGGTCGGGCCGCCCCAGTGTGCCCACATAGTCCACGTCGACGCGCGGGGCGTTGCCGTGGTGCAGGACGGTGAGGACTCCGGGCATCGCGCGTACGGCTTCGGACTCCACGGTCCGGATGCGGCCGCGGGCGATGGTCGACAACACCAGCCAGCCGTGGGCGAGTTCGGCGAAGGGTATCTCGCCTGCGTAGCGGGCCGCTCCGGTGACCTTGGCCAGGCCCTCCACCCGGGTGTGTGCGGCGCCGACGGCGCCCCGTACCGCGGTGGTTCCCGTGGTCGTGGTGGTCATCGGGCGGCCTCCTCGGTGAGCTCGGTCAGCAGGGCCGTGACGAGGTTGCGCATCAGCGTCACCTTGTATCCGTTGTGGGGCAGCGCCTCGGCGGCTGCCAGTTCGGCGTCCGCGGCGGCGGCGAACGCCTCAGCGTTCGCCGGCCCCCCGGTCAGGACCCGTTCGGCCTCCCGGGCCCGCCACGGCCGGGACGCCACCGCCCCGAAGGCGAGGCGGACTTCGCGTACGGCTCCGTCCTGGACGTCGAGGGCGGCGGCGAGCGAGCCGATGGCGAAGGCGTACGAGGCGCGCTCGCGCACCTTCCGGTAGCGGGAGTGGGCGGCGACCGGTGCCGGCGGCAGGGTGAGGCCGGTGATCAGCGCGCCGGCCGGCAGCGCGGTCTCCAGGTGCGGGGTGTCCCCCACGGGCAGATAGAAGTCGGCGAACGGCAACTCCCCCGGACCGTCGGCCGTTTCGTACGACACGACGGCGTCGAAGGCGGCGAGCGCCACCCCCATGTCCGAGGGGTGGATGGCCACACAGTGCTCGGAGGCGCCGAGGATCGCATGGTTGTGGTGGTCGCCCTCGATGGCGGGGCAGCCGCTGCCCGGGGCGCGCCTGTTGCACGGCTTGGCCGGGTCGGTGAAGTAGCCGCAGCGGGTCCGCTGGAGCAGATTTCCGCCGACCGTGGCCATATTGCGCAGCTGGCCGGAGGCGCCGGCCAGGACGGCCTGCGCCAGCGCCGGATAGCGGCGCCGGACCTCGGGGTGTGCGGCGAGGTCGCTGTTGGTGACCGTCGCGCCGATGCGCAGACCACCCTCCGCCGTCAATTCGATGTGGTCCAGCGGAAGTTCCCGTACATCGACGAGCAGCGCGGGCCGCTCCACCCCGGACTTCATCAGGTCGACGAGGTTGGTGCCGCCGCCGAGCGCCCGCGCATCGGGACCCGCGCCGAGCAGGGCGACCGCCCCGGCGACATCGGACGCCCGCTGATAGCCGAATTCCCTCACGCCGCTTCCTCCGTACCGGTCGGGCCGGCGGTGGCACAGGCCCCGCCGTCCTGCTGCGCCTCGGCCTCCGCCGCCTGCGCGACCGCCTGCACGATCGACACATAGGCGCCGCACCGGCAGAGGTTGCCGCTCATCCGCTCCCGGATCTCGTCGGCGGTGAGCGGAGGCGGTCCCGCCTCTGGCCGTATGTCGGCGGTCGCGGCGCTGGGCCAGCCCGCCGCATGCTCCTCGATCACCGCGATGGCCGAACAGATCTGGCCCGGTGTGCAGTAGCCGCACTGGTAGCCGTCGAGGTCGAGGAAGGCCTGCTGCACCGGGTGCAGCCGCTCCCCGTCCGCCACCCCCTCGATGGTGGTGATCGCCCGGTCCTCCGCGGCCACCGCGAGTTGCAGGCAGGACAGGGCCCTGCGGCCGTCCATCAGCACCGTACAAGCACCGCACTGGCCATGGTCACAGCCCTTTTTGGTACCGGTCAGATCAAGGCGCTCACGCAGGGCGTCGAGCAGAGTGGTGCGGTGGTCGACGGGCAGCGTGTGCTTCTCGCCGTTGATGTTCAGGGTGATGGCGCTGGACGTCGATAGGGCCATGGTCAGCCTTCTTTCGCGTATGCGGTGCGCGGCGGGCGTCGGGGCGCGGGCCTGATACCGGGTGGTCGACCTGGAAGTCGAGCGACCCCCGGCCTTCCGGAGCGTGCGGTCGGACGAGACGATTCCGGCGGACAGTTCGTACGGAGTTGGCGCTGAGTGGGGAGCGGCGTCAGCTTGGGCGCCGGCGGCGGCTGCGGAGGCGAGAGGCCGGAAGCGGTGGCCACCGGTCATCCACGCCGGCTGCATCTGCCGCTATGGTGGGCCTAAGCGGACAGCTGTCCGCTGGTGTCAAATCTACCGGACAGTTGTCCGGTTAGCAAGACCGGCCCAGCCGTGATTCCCGGAAGGAGGACGAGTGCAACAGAAGAAGGAAGCGCCACTGCGCTCGGACGCGCAACGGAATCGCGAGCGCATCCTGGAAGTGGCCCTGGCGGAGCTGACCCGCTCGGCCGACGCCCCGCTGAGCGCGATCGCGAAGAAGGCGGGCGTCGGACAGGGCACGTTCTACCGCAACTTCCCCAACCGCGAAGCCCTCGTGCTGGAGGTCTACCGCTACGAGGTCCAGCAGGTCTCCGACACCGCGGCCCAGCTCCTGGAGACCCGCGCACCCGACCGGGCCCTCCGGGAGTGGATGGACCGCCTCGCCCAGTACGCCATGGCCAAGGCAGGACTGGCCGACGCGATGCGGAAGGCCACCGCACACGGCAGCCTCGCCGGACTGGGCCACGGCCCGGTGACCTCGGCCGTCGCCCTCCTGCTCAAGGCGAACGAGGAGGCCGGCACCATCCGCCCGGGAGTGACCCCCGACGACTTCGTGCTCGCCATCGCCGGCCTCTGGCAGATCGACCCGCACAGCGACTGGCAGCCGCGCGCCGGACGCCTCCTCGACCTCGTCATGGACGGCCTGCGCACCGGCGCCCCGACCCACGGACCGGGCACCGCACCCGCGGACCGCGCATAGCGTCCGGCACAGCCCGTTCACACCGGACCGCGACGCCCGGCCGGCGGGTCCGCCCGTTCTGGGGCCAGCACGCGCTCACTTAGAGAGACCCCCCTAGAGGCGGACGCCTGAGCCGCGGCCCCTGGGCGCCCTCCACAGGGCCGTCGTGTCGGATCGTTATCTCCGACTTGTTGGGACAGTTGCCGTCGAATGAGACGCATGGGGTGTGAAGGGCCTTGACGGACCGGTGGGACTGGCTGGAATCTTTCCTCCTCCCCCCACGTGTCACTCTCAAACTCCATCACTTTGAGGCGGGAACACGCCCATGCGCACCCTCAGCTCAGTCTGCGCGGCGTCCGCGGCCCTGGCGGCAACCTTGCTGCTGCCCACGGCCGCGTACGCGCACAACACCCCCGGCGACAACGGCACGGTCAAGATCCACGATGCCCGGACCGGCGAGGCGCTGAAGAAGAACGAGCCGCACGTCTGCACCTTCTACCTGGACGCCTTCGGTTTCGACGGCCTCCAGAAGGTGGACTGGCGGATCGCCGAGTGGCCGCCGACCGGCACCAAGGACAAGACCGCCGACTCCGGCTCCATCACCCTCGACGCGGACGGACACGGCCGCACCGAGGACCAGAAGCTGCCGGACGGTCACTACAAGCTGTACTGGAACTTCGACGGCGAGAAGGGCGCCGCCAAGCACAAGGTGTTCTGGGTGGACTGCGCGGACGAGAACGGCACCGGCCCGACTCCGTCGGCGTCCGCGTCCGAATCGGCGTCCCCGAGCTCCACGGCGTCCGAGCCGGGAAAGCCCTCCACCTCCGGCTCCCCGTCGGCGTCGGACACCAGTAGCGCGCAGCCCGGCCCGTCGGCGAAGCCCAGCGCGTCGGCCACGCCCGGCGACGGCAACCTCGCCGAGACCGGGTCGAACGCCGGTGTGCTGACCGGAGTTGCGGTGACACTGCTCGCCGCGGGCGGCGGAGTCATCCTCGCCATGCGGCGCCGGGCGCGCGTCCAGCGCTGATCCGGCGGACCGGCGGCGGCGTCGGCCCCACCTCCCCGGGGTCCGGCGCCGCCGCCCGGCCAGCGCCCGGTGTGCCCCCGTATATGCAGGTCAAAGCGCCACAGACAGGCAACGCGGGGAGCGGTAAACTCCGTCCGCGCGGGCCCGAAAAGGGCGTTCTTGGGGAGGCCGTGGCGGATGACCGATGACGTTTTCGAGAGAGTACGGGCCTGTGCCGTCGAGGTGTTACAGGTCAAGCCGGAAGAGGTGACCGCGGAGGCGGTCTTCACGGATCACCTGGGGGCCACCAGTCTGACCCTGGTGGAACTGGTCATGGCACTCGAGGAATCCTTCGGTGTCGATCTGCCCGATTCCGGCGTCGAGTCGGTACGGACCGTTCGCGACGCCTGCGACCTGGTACGTGGGCAGTTATGAAGGGCGGCCGGCGGGTGGTCGTCACGGGCCTGGGCAGCGTCACGGCCGCGGGCGCCGGCTGCGCGGCCCTGTGGGGGGATCTGCTCGCCCCCGCACCACCGGGGCACCGTCCGATGGACGACTGGGACCCCGCGCCCTGGATGAGCCGGGCCGAGGTCCGGCACACCGACCGCTGTACCCAGTTCGCGGTGGCCGCGGCCGAATTGGCGGTGGCCGACGCCGGCGGTGCGAAGGCGCTGACCGCGCGGAGCGGACCGGAGCACGCGGGTGTGGTGCTCGGCACCGCGCTGGCCGGGGTGTCCACGATGGAGCAGCAGTCCCTGCTGCGCGAGGCGCGCGGTGACAAACGGGTCTCGCCCTTCGTCGTACCGATGATCATGCCCAACGCGGCGGCCGCCGCGGTCTCCCAGCGGCTCGGCTGGCAAGGGCCCTGCGAGACACTGACCACCGCCTGCGCCTCCGGTACGCACGCCCTCGCCTCGGCAGCACGGCTGATCGCGTACGGCGTCTGCGACACCGTCCTCACCGGCGCCACCGAGGCCGCCGCGTACGGCACGGTCCTCGCGGGCTTCAAGAACATGCGCGCGCTGTCGGCCACCGGCCGCACCCGGCCCTTCGACCGTGACCGTGACGGCTTCACCGTCGGCGAGGGAGCGGCCGCGCTGGTGCTGGAGGCGGCGGATACCGCCGGGGCGCGGGGCGCCAGGGTGCTCGCCGAGGTGCTCGGCGCGGCGAGCACCGCCGACGCCCACGATGTGACGGTGCCGCTCCCCGACGGCTCCAGCGCCGCCCGGTGCATGCAACTGGCCCTGCGGGACGCGGCGCTGGCCCCGTCCGACATCGCGCAGATCAGCGCGCACGGCACCGGCACGCTCCAGGGCGACCTCGCCGAGTCCAGGGCACTGGCGCGGGTCTTCGGGAGCGAGGGGCCTCCGGTCACCTCCGTCAAGGGATCAACGGGCCACGTCTTCGGGGCCAGTGGCGCACTGGAGGCCGTGGCCGCGGTGCTGTCGATGGCCCACCGTCTGATCCCGCCCGTCCAGGGCCTGGCCGATCCGGACCCTGGGCTGGCGCCCGGCACCGACCTGGTACGGGCGGCGCCGCGCCCCTGGACGCCGGGGCCCGTGCTGTCCAATTCGTTCGGCTTCGGCGGGCACAACGGAAGCCTGGTGCTGGGGCCCGCCGGACCGTGAGCAACGGGAAGATCGGCAACCACCGGACCACATGAGGGAGTTCCGCATGGCGCAGCCGGAGCACGACCACCAGCCTCCCCCGGAAGCCGTGTTCGGCTGGCTGGACGACAGCGCCCGGCGCCGGGAGCGCGCCGGTCTGCGCCGGGACATGCGGGTCCGGGACGCCACCGGGGCGGGGATCGATCTCGCCGGGAACGACTACCTCGGTCTCTCCACCCACCCCGAGGTCACCGCCGCGGCAGCCGAGGCCGCCAGGGTCTGGGGGGCCGGTGCGGGTGCGGCCCGGCTGGTGACCGGGACCACGCGGCTGCACGAGGACCTGGAGCGGGAGCTCGCCGCGTTCTGCGGGACCGAGGCAGCGCTCGTCTTCTCCTCCGGCTATCTGGCCAATCTCGGTGCGCTCACCGCCCTCTGCCGGCCCGGCAGCCTGGTGGCGGCGGACGCCACGAACCATGCCTCGCTGATCGACGGCTGCCGGCTGTCGGGGGCCGAGGTGGTCGACCTCCCGCACCACGACACCGCCGCGCTGGACAAGGTGCTGGCCACCCGGCAGCAGCAACGGGCGCTGGTGGTCACCGAATCGGTCTTCTCGGTGGACGGGGACCTCACCGCTCTGGACGAGGTGCACGCCCTCTGCCGTCGGCACGGCGTCGGCCTGCTGGTGGACGAGGCGCATGCGCTCGGCGTGGTGGGCGACCGGGGCGAGGGCGCGCTGGGGGCGGCCGGACTGGCCGGGAGTCCCGATACGATCGCCACGGTCACCCTGTCCAAGTCGCTCGGTGCGCAGGGCGGCGCGGTACTGGGACCGCGCCGGGTGATCGAGCACGTACTCAACAGCGCGCGCAGTTTCCTCTTCGACACGGGGCTCGCCCCGGCCTGCGCGGGAGGTGCGCTGGCCGGGCTCCGCCTCCTGGGGCGGGAGCCGCAGCGGGTTGCCCGGGTGCGTGCCGTGGCGGGCCGGCTGCACGCCGGGCTGGCGGCCGCCGGGCTGCCCGTGGCCCCGGTCCGGGCTGCCGTGGTGTCCGTACGGGCCGGTTCCGCGCACGGTGCCGTTGCCTGGCGGGAGCGCTGCCGTGCGGCGGGCGTCGAGGTGGGGTGTTTCCGTCCGCCGTCGGTGCCGGACCGGTTCTCCCGGTTGCGGCTCACCGCCCGGGCGGACCTGACGGATGATCAGGTGGACCGGGCGGTGCAGGTGATCACGGACTGCCGTCCCGGCTGACCGCTCCGGCCCGCCGGACCGGAACGGCCGGCGGGGCCCGGAACGACAGCAGCCCCCGCATCGGAACGTCCTCGGGGGCACGGGCCAGACGCAGGTCGGGCAGCCGGGCGGAGACGGCCCGCAGCACCCGCTCGGCCTCCATCCGGGCGAGTGCGGCGCCGGGGCAGCGGTGCCGGCCCAGGCCGAAGGAGAGATGTTCCCGGGCGTGCGGCCGGTTCGGGCGCAGCAGCTCGGGGGCTTCGAACACCTCGGGGTCGGAGCCGGTGGCCGCGAGCATCAGCAACAGCCTGGCGCCCTGGGGCAGTTCGACGCCGCCCAGGCGGGCCGGCCGTGCCGTCACCCTCCGCCAGGTGGTCAGCGGCGGCTCGCGGCGCAGCATCTCCTCCGCCCAGGCGGCGGCCAGCGCGGGCTCCCGGCCCAGCCTCGGCCACAGCTCGGCGTCGGACAGGGCGCGCAGCAGCATGGTGGCGAGCATCTGTCCGGTGGTGGTCTGCCCGGCGATCACCATGAAGTAGCAGACCGCGATGGTCTCCTGGCGGGTCAGCGGCGTACCGTCCGGGTGCCGGTGGGCGGCGAGCAGCCCGAGCAGCCCGCCGCCGGGCGCCGCCCGCTCGGTGAGGCCGCCGAGCCACTGGTGGAACTCGGCGGCGAGCCGGGCGAGCGGCAGCTGACGTTCGCGGGGCGGAGCGCCCCAGAACAGCTCCAGTGAGGCGTCGTTCCAACGGGCGAGCAGGTCGATGTCGACATCGACCTCCCCTTCCAGCCCCAGCACCCGGAGCATCACCTCGAAGGGCAGGTCCCGGGTGAGGGTGGCCACCAGGTCACAACTCCCCCGGTCCGCGAGCTCCTTCTCGATCCGGTCCAGGCGCGGCGCCATCAATTGGTCGACCAGCGGCGCGGCGGCCGCCACCCGGTCGCGGCGGAGCATGGTGGTGATCAGCCGGCGCAGTCCGGCGTGGCTGTCGGTGCCGTTGTTGGCGAGCGTCGGCGGCAGTGTGAATCCGGCCGCTGCCAGCGCGCGCAGCGCGGGTACCGACATCGGGACCACGGCGTCGAGGGCGTTGTCCGGACGGTAGAGATCCGGATCGAGCAGTACCCGGCGCACCTCACGGTGGGTGCTGACCAGCCACAGCCCGGTCGCGGGGTCGTGGTGGACCGGGCTGGTCTCCCGCAGTGTCGCGTACACCGGGTAGGGGTCGCGCAGGAACTCCGGCGAGAACAGCTCCACCGCGGGGCAGGAGGGTCTGGAGGTCACCTGTCCGCCTGCTGCTCCGGGGTGGGCGGCAGGGCGTTGGGCGGCAGCGCCGTTCCCGTACCGCGCCGGCGTACCTTGACCACATCGTCGCGGTGCTCGGGCATGGTGGTCTCCGCCATGCCCTCGACGACGAAGCCGGCGTCCCGAATCATGTCCAGGTCCGCGGCGCCCGGCTGGCCCTCGCTGGTCAAGTAGTCGCCGAGGAAGATGGAGTTGGCGATGTGCAGGGCCAGCGGCTGCATCCCGCGCAGATGGATCTCCCGCCCGCCGGCCAGCCGGACCTCGACATCGGGGCAGACGAACCGGACCATGGCCAGGATGCGCAGACAGTGCTGCGGGGTGAGGGCCCACTCGGCGGCCAGCGGCGTGCCCTTGAAGGGCATCAGGAAGTTCACCGGCACCGAGTCGGGGTCCATGGCGCGCAGGGAAAAGGCCACATCGACCAGTTCCTCGGGGCCTTCGCCCATCCCGGCGATCAGACCGGAGCAGGGCGAGAGCCCGGCGGCCTTGGCCTGTTCGACGGTCTCGATCCGGTCGGTGTAGGTGTGCGTGGTGCAGATGTCCGCGTACCGGTCGCCGGCGGTGTTGAGGTTGTGGTTGTACGCGTCCGCGCCCGCCTCGCTCAGCTGCTCGGCCTGGCCGTCGGAGAGCAGCCCGAGGCATGCGCAGACCTCGACGCCGGGGCTGCTCTCCCGGATGGCGGCGATGGTCTCCGACACCCGGCCGATGTCACGGTCGGTGGGGCCCCGCCCGCTGGCCACCAGGCACACCCGCTTGGCGCCCGCCGCGATGCCCTGTGCGGCGGCCTCCGCCGCCTCGTGGGGTTTGAGCCAGGTGTACTTGAGGATCTCAGCCTGTGAGCCGAGCCGCTGCGAGCAGTACGAGCAGTCCTCCGGGCACAGGCCGCTCTTGAGGTTCACCAGGAAGTTGAGCTTCACCCGGCGGCCGAAGTAATGGTGGCGCACCCGGGAGGCGCCGGCCACGACGTCGAGAATCGCCTCGTCGGGGGTCTTGAGCAGGGCCAAGGCCTCTGCCCGGGTGGGTAATTCACGGCGCAGTGCCTTGTCGACCAGTGTGCCGATCAGTGCGTCGGGGGCGGTGTGGGTGGTGGTGTGATCGGTGGAGGTGTGGTCCACGGGGGTGTCCTTCCCGCTCGGACGTGCGCGATCCGGATGTCGGTGTGGCTGACCCGTGGCCGAGTATTCTCCGGCGCGCGGCACCGGTAAAGGGTCCAACTCCGGACAGCGGGCAGCGGGGTGTCTTCCCTCAGGACTGCGCTTGCCGGACGAACTCCGCGGCGTCGAACTCCCCTCCCAGCTCCGCGCCCAGCCCGGCCCGCGCAGCTGCGGCGAAGTCCTGGCGGTCCAGCGCCGCCATCGCCCGCGGAAGGACGCCGAGCAGCGGTGCTCCGGCCATATCAGGGAGGTCGGTGAGGTTGCAGCGCATGGCCAGATCCGGCTGCGCGGGCCAGCTGCCGATGACCACCCCGCGCAGTTGAGCACCCCGGTGTGCCAGGGCCTCGGCGGTCAGCGCGGCGGGGTTGAGCGTGCCGAGCCCGGCGGTGGCGACCACCACGACCGGCGCCGCCAGGTCCGCCGCGAGGTCCGCCAGGGTCCAGCCCTTGTCGTCGAACCGCGCCAGCAGACCGCCCGCTCCCTCGATCAGTACGAGGTCGTGGTCGGCGTCCAGGGCCTGGACCACCGCGGCCGCGGCGTCCCTGGGGACTCCCGGCAGCCCCGCGCGGCGGGCGGCGGTGGCGGGCGCCAGCGGCTCGGGGTAGCGCGCGAGTTCATGGGTGGCGAGCGGGCCGGCCAGCCGTGCCACCTCGGCGAGGTCGCCGTCCTGGCCGGGTGCCAGCCCGGTCTGGGCGAGTTTCACCGCGGCGACCCGCAGCCCCCCGGCCAGTGCGAGCGCCGCCATGGCGGCCGTGGCGACGGTCTTTCCGACCTCTGTGCCGGTACCGGTGACGGCCAGCAGTGCCATCGTCTCTCCCTTGTCCGGGCCGAATTCGGTTGCCTCGCGTGGTACTCCGGCTCAGCCGGCGTGTGCCGCGGCCACCAGTGCCGCCGAGATCCTGGCCACGTCGTCCGCGGTGCAGAGGTAGGGCGGCATCGTGTAGACGAGATCGCGGAACGGCCGCAGCCATACGCCGTGCCGGGCTGCGGCCGCGGCCGCCGCGGTGACGTCGACCGGGTGGTCCAGCTGGACGACGCCGACGGCGCCGAGCACCCGTACGTCCGAGACCGCGGACAGTTTCGCCGCCTCGGCCAGCCCGTCCCGCAGCCCCGTCTCGATGCGGGCCACGTCCTGCCGCCAGGCGCCGTCCGCCAGCAGGTCCAGGCAGGCGCCGGCGACCGCGCAGGCGAGCGGGTTGCCCATGAAGGTCGGGCCGTGGGCGAGCACCGGGACCTCACCGTCGGAGATGCCCCGGGCCACCTCGGCCGTGCACAAGGTGGCCGCGAGCGACAGATAGCCGCCGGTCAGGGCCTTGCCCACACACAGCACATCCGGCTCCACCCCGGCGTGTTGGGCGGCGAAGAGCTGTCCGGTCCGGCCGAAGCCGGTGGCGATCTCGTCGAACACCAGCAGGACACCGTGCTCGCGGGTGGCGGCGCGCAGGACCCGCAGGTACTCGGGGTGGTGGAAGCGCATCCCGCCGGCTCCCTGTACCACCGGTTCGACGATGACGGCGGCCAGTTCCGGCGCGTGGCGCGCCACCGTGGCGGCCAGGCGCTCGGCGTAGCCGGCATCCACCGGGGCGTCGAACCCGGCCGGCGGCGCCTCGGCGAAGACCTGTGCCGGCAGCACGTCCCGCCACATGCCGTGCATCCCGCCGTCGGGGTCGCACACCGACATGGCGTGCAGGGTGTCGCCGTGGTAGCCGCCGCGCCAGGTGAGCACCCGGTGCCGTTCCGGCCGGCCTCGGGAACGCCAGTACTGGAGACACATCTTGAGCGCCACCTCGACCGCGACCGACCCGGAGTCGGCCAGGAAGACGTGCTCCAGGCCCTCCGGGGTCAGGGCGACCAGCCGGGCGGCCAGCTCCACCGCCGGTGCGTGGGTGAGCCCGCCGAACATCACATGGCTGATCCGGCCGAGCTGGTCCCGGACCGCCGCGTCCAGCGCGGGATGCGCATAGCCGTGGATCGCCGCCCACCAGGACGACATCCCGTCGATCAGCTCCGTACGGCCCTCGAACGGCGTGGCCAGCCGCAGCCGTACTCCGCTTCCGGACTCGACGACCAGTGGGGGCTGGTTGCCGGGCAGCGGTGCGTAGGGGTGCCAGACATGGCGGCGGTCGAACGCGAGTAACTCCTCAGGCGTCACAGCCGACGAGCATAGGCGCGGGGAACCGCGCGCGGAATGGCGCCAAGTGGGGCCGGCCGGTCAGCCGGTGAGGCGCAGCAGCACCTTGCCGAGCCGCCCCGGTCCCGCCTCCCGCAGCAGGGCCGCGCGTACGGCGGAGAGCGGATATACCCCCGCGACCTGCGAGGCGGCCGTGCCGTCCAGCACCAGGCCGTACACCTCCGCCAGGGCTTCGGTGAGCCGGTCCCGGTCCGCGGTCTGCACGGTGTGGACCCAGTCCCGGAGCCTGAACAACACGAGCCGCACGTCGGGCCGTTCGGCCGCCAGGGCCGGTGGCAGCGGGCGTCCGGAGAGCAGGCCGTAGTGCACCAGGGTGCCGTCGGTGGTGAGCGCCCGGCCCAGTTCCGCGCCCTCCGCTCCGCCCACCGCGTCCAGCACCACATCGGCTCCCCGGCCCCGGGTGATCTCGCGCAGCGCCTCGCCCGCCGCCCGGTCGGCGGTGCACACCGCGGCCGCCAGCCCGGTACCGGGCAACCGCTCCAGGCTGTGGGGATTGCGGACCACGGCGATGGGGCGGATGTCCGCCCGGTTCAGCATCCGGATCAGCATCCGGCCGATCGCGGAGGCGGCGGCGTTCACCACGACCGTCCTTGCCCCGGTCTCCCGCACATGATGACGGACCATCAGCAGGGCGGTGAGCGGATTGATGTACGCGGTGGCCGCCTGTTCGTCGGTGAGTTCGGGACGGACGGGGAAGCACCAGCGGGCGTCGGTGACCTTGGTCTCCTGCCAGGCGCCGGCGCTGCCGAGCGGAAGGACCCGCTGCCCGGCCCGGAGGCCGCTCACCTCCGGACCGGTCTCCTCGATCACCCCGACGCCTTCGAAGCCGGGCACGAACGGCAGTGCGGTGCGGGAGGCGTAGGCGCCCGAAATCGTCACCAGGTCGGAGGGGTTGATGCTCGCCAGCAGCATGCGGACGGCCACCTGGCCGGGCCCCGGCCGGGCAGGCGCATACGCTTCGGTGTCCACCACCTCGGCAGCCGGGCCGAATTCCCTGACGATGCTTCGGAGGCTCCGGGGCATCGGCGAAGTCCTCACGTGGTGGTGACAGTGCGGTGGCGGTCTGGGTACCGTGCTGTTCTCACAGGCACGGAGCTGGTGACCTTACACCGGAGAGCGGGGGTTCGTGCGGCAGCGAGTTCCGTTCTCGGACGTGGACATGCACGGCCATGTGCACAACGGCGTCTACTGCTCCTACGCGGAGACCGCGATCAACGAGTTCCTGCGCGAGGCGGGGCTGGCCGACCGTTTCGACCCGCGGGCCGATTCCCACGGCGTCGTCTATCACGTGAAGAAGATCGAGCTCCGTTACGACGGTTCGGCGGGCTTCGACGACGTCCTGGACATCACCGCGGGCGTCCAGCGCCTCGGCACCAGCAGTCTGACCTTCGCCGCCGAGGCCGTCCACGCCGCGGACCGGGCCCCGGTCGCGCGGGCCGAGGTGGTCTGGGTCTGCGTCGACAAGGAGACCGGCCGGGCCCGTCCGTTACCCGCGCCGACCCGCGAGGCGCTGGCCGCTGCTCAGCACGCCCCGGCCGGGCCCCAGGCCGCCGGGCCCCGAACCCAGGACCGGTGACCATGCGTATCACTCTGGACGGGGTGTCCGTGCGGTACGGCCCGCGCACGGTGCTGGACGGCCTCAGCATCGAGCTGACCGAGCAGCGCATCGGCGTGATCGGTACCAACGGCTCCGGCAAGAGCACCTTCGCCCGGCTGCTCAACGGCCTGGTCCTGCCCAGTGCCGGAACGGTCCTGGTCGGCGGCGAGGACACGGCCAGGGACGCCCGTCGGATCCGCCGCAAGGTCGGCTTCGTCTTCCAGAACCCGGACAACCAGATCGTGCTGCCCCTCGTCGAGGAGGACATGGCCTTCGGTCTGCGGAACACCGGTGTGCCCCGCAAGGAGATCCCGGCCCGGGTCCGCGAACAGCTGGCGAGCCTGGGCATCAGTGCCCTGGCCGACCGGCCCAGTCATGCCCTGAGCGGCGGCGAGAAGCAACTGGTCGCGCTGGCCGCGGTCCTGGTCATGCGGCCGGAGACGGTGGTGTTCGACGAACCGACCACCCTGCTGGACCTGCGCAACCGCAATCTGATCCGCGACGTGATCGCCGGGCTGCCCCAGCAGACCGTCGTCCTCACCCACGACCTCGATCTGCTGACCGGCTTCGACCGGGTGCTGGTCATCGACAAGGGCCGGGTGGTCCACGACGGCAAGCCGCAGACCGCGGTGCCCTGGTACGTGGAGCGCTGCTCATGAGGATGTCCCTGTACGTGCCCGGCACCTCACCGCTGCACCGGGCCCCGGCCGGGTGGAAGCTGGCGGGGCTGCTGGTCTGCGGCGTCGCCGTCTTCCTCACCACGTCCCCGGCCGTCCTCGGTCCGGCCGCCGCCCTCGCCCTGGTCGTGCTGCTGTCCGTACGGGCGCCCCGGGAGCAGCTCTTCGGTCAACTGCGGGGCCCGGTCTGGGTACTGGCCCTGGTCGTGGCGGTCGCCGCGCTCACCGATTCGGTGCATGCGGCGCTCGTCGTGGGGCTGCGTCTGGTCGTCCTGCTGCTGTCCGCGCTGAGCGTCACGCTGACCACCCGGACCTCGGAGCTTCAGGGCGTACTGGAGCGGGTGCTGCGTCCGCTGGACCGGGCGGGGCTGGTGAACGCGTCGGCCGTGGCGCTCGCGGTCTCGCTGGCGCTGCGCTTCATCCCGGAGGTGTTCCGGCAGTTCCAGGACATCCGGGAGGCACAGGCGGCGCGCGGTCTGCGGGGCAGTCCGCCGGCGCTCGTCGTGCCGCTGGTGATCAGGGTGCTCAAGTCGGCGGAGGAGATCGCGGCCGCCATCGACGCCCGCTGCTACCCGCCGGCCCGCGCCGGCCACCCCGACCGTCAGGAACGGCTCAGCGGAAAGGCCTCCGGATGACCGAACTACCCGTCCGTCGCAGCCTGATGGGCACTCAGGACATCGTCCTGATCGCCCTGTTCTGCGCAATCATCGTCGCGCTGGGTCTGGTCCCACCGGTCACCATCGCCATCGTTCCGGTACCGATCACCCTCCAGACGCTGGGGGTGATGCTCGCGGGAGCGGTGCTCGGTCCGGTCCGCGGCGCCGCCGCCTGCGCGCTGGTGGTACTGCTGACCGTGCTCGGGCTGCCGGTGCTGGCCGGCGGCCGCGGCGGGCTGGGCGTGATCCCCGGGCCGACCGGCGGGTATCTGCTCGGCTGGATTCCGGGTGCGTTCGTCACCGGACTCCTGGTGAAGACGGTCGCGCTACGCGTCGAACGCCGCGCGGCACAGCTCGCCGCCTACTTCGGCGCCTGCCTCGCGGGCGGGCTCCTCGTCGTCTATGCGATCGGCGTCCCCTGGACGTCGTTCACCACCGGCCTCAGCATGGGCAAGGCCGCGGTCGGCGCGCTGTACTTCGCGATCGGGGACACCCTCAAAGCGGCGGCCGCGGCGGCCGTGGCGCACAACGTACGGCGCTCCTATCCGATCGAACCGAGGTGAGCGCGGATGCCGTTGGCACAGCAGGTCGCGCGGACCGCGGCCGGACCGCGCGGCGAGCAGCCCGCCTTCACCCTCGACGGCCATATACAGACCCACCGTCAACTCGCCCACCGGGCGGCTGCGGTGGCGGCCGGACTGCGGACCGTCCGCCCGCGGTCCCGGCAGTGGTTACCCGCTGACGCGCCTCTGCTCGCCCTCGGCACCGGCAACCATCCGGCCTTCGCCGAGCTGTTCGTCGGCGCGACGGCCGGCGCCGGGGTCTGTGCCGTCCTCGACCCGCAGTGGGGCCCGGAGCAGACCCGCGCGGTACTGGACCGGCTCCGCCCCGACCTCTTGGTGCTCGCGTCCGGACAGACCGAGCTGCACGCCGTGGCCGCCGGGCTCGGCATCCGGACCCTGATTGCCGCCGACGACAACTCCCCCGGCTCGTACGAGCGTTGGCGCGACGAGTGCGCGGGCGCCGAGCCCACGGAACATCTGCTCCCCGGCGACGATGCCACCCCCTTCCTGGTCGGCTTCACCTCGGGCAGCACCGGCCTGCCGAACGCCTTCCACCGCTCCCGCGGCTCCTGGCGGATCAGCCTCGCCGAGGGCCGGAAGGTCTGGGGCATGGACGCCGGACAGCACACCCTGGCGCCGGGACCGCTCTCGCACGGCCTGAGCCTCTATGCACTCGCCGAATGCCTGGAGAGCGGGGCGGCCTTCCACGGGCTGCGCAAGTTCAGCGCCCCGACGGTGATCCGGCAGCTGGAGCCGGGCTCCATCCGCCGTCTGATCGTGGTGCCGACCATGCTGAGCGCGCTGTGTACGGCTGCCGCCGGCCCGGACGCGTCTCCGGCGCAGCCGCTCACCGCCGTCGAAACGGTGGTCAGCGGCGGCGCCAAACTCTCCCCGCACCTGCTCGCCCCCGTCGCCCGGTTACTGCCCAAGGCCCGGGTGCGGGAGTACTACGGGGCCTCGGAACTCGGCTTCGTCACCGTCGGCTCGCCCGGTCCCGACACCGCCGCCCAGGACGTCGGCACGGCCTTCCCCTCCGTCACCCTCGACATCCGCGACGCCACCGGTGTCCCATTACCGCGGGGCGCGGCCGGCACGGTGTACGTGCACAGCCCGCTCGTGAGCGACGGCTACGTATGGGGCGAGGGCAGCTTCCGTACCGACGGGGACTGGGCGACCGTCGGGGACACCGGCCGGCTCACCGAGGACGGGCATCTCCATCTCCTCGGCCGCGGCGGGATGGTGATCACCGGCGGGCTGAACGTCTACCCGTCGGAGGTGGAGAACGCCCTCGTCCGGCTGCCGCAGATCGATGACGCGCTGGTGACCTCGGTCCCGGACGACCATCTGGGCCAGGCCCTGGTCGCCGTGGTCTCCGGGGCCGGTATGCACGGCCTGAGCCGGTCCGCGGTGCGCGACCTCTGCCGCGCCGTCCTGCCCCGCTACCAAGTGCCCCGCCGTTTCTACACGCTGGCCGGTTGGCCGCTGACGTCGAGCGGCAAGATCGCGCGGGGCCGGGTCGAGGAGTGGATCGCCCATGACGACGCACGGCTCATCCCGCTCCCGGACGATCCCCGTGACTGAGGCCGCCGGGCACCTCCAACTCCCCGACGACCGGCAGCCGGTGGTGATCGCCGCCCGTCGCACCCCGCTCGGCCGGGCCGGCGGCTCGCTGGCCGGCGTCGAGGCGTCCCGGCTGGTCGCGACCGTGATCGGGGACGTACTGGCCGACGCCCGTGCGGAAGCCGGCCAGGTCTGCGAGGTCATCGTCGGCAATGCGGTCGGCGGAGGAGGCAACCTCGCACGGCTGGCCGCACTGGAGGCGGGGCTGCCGACGGAGGTGCCGGGCGTCACCGTGGACCGGCAGTGCGGCTCCGGGCTGGAGGCGATCGTGCTCGCCTGCCGCCTGGTGGCCGCGGGCGCCGGCGAGATCTATCTGGCGGGCGGCGGCGAGAGTGTGAGCACCGCGCCCTGGCGGGTACGGCCGCCGGCTCGCCGGGGCGCCCTGCCCGAGTTCTACTCCCGGGCCCGGTTCGCCCCGGAGTCGGTGGGCGACCCCGACATGGGGGTGGCCGCCGAGAACGTGGCCACCCGCTTCGGCATCGCCCGCCGCAGACAGGACGAGTTCGCCCTGCGCAGTCACCGGCGCGCGGTCAGCGCCCGGAAGAACGGCCGCTTCGCCCCCGAGATCACCCCGGTGCGCACCGGGCACGGCACCGTCACCGTCGACGAGTGCCCCCGCCCTGACACCTCCCTGGAGGCACTGTCCGCGCTGCCCCCGCTCTTCGCCGCCCCCGGCGAGGGGACGGTCACCGCGGGCAACTCCTGTCCGCTGAACGACGGCGCCGCGATGGTCGTGGTCACCAGCCGGTCGGTGGCCCGCGCGCTCGGCCACCGGCGGGTGCTCGGTTTCCTCGATGCGAGCAGCGCGGGCGTCGACCCGAATCTGCTGGGGATCGGCCCGGTGGCCTCGACCCGACGGCTGCTCGCCCGCCGCCCGGACCTCGTCGGCTCCGGTCCCGCCGGGCCGGCCGGCGCGGCGCGTATCGAGTTCAACGAGGCCTTCGCCTCCCAGGTCCTGGCCTCACTGGACGCCCTCGGCATCCCGGACGAGCGGGTCAACCTCGACGGCGGCGCCCTCGCCCTGGGCCACCCCTTCGGCGCCTCCGGCGCGGTCCTGGTGACCCGTCTCTTCAGCCAGCTGGTCCGCACCCCGGCCGCCGACACCCCGCTCGGCTCCCGGGGCCTGGCCATGCTGGGCATCGCCGGCGGTCTGGGCCTCTCCGCCCTCTTCTCCTCACAGTCAACCGACTGAGCGGGGGCGGCGATTCGGACCGCCTCCGCCCGGCAGGAAAGGCCTCCTCGGCTGCACTTATGCTGGACGGGTATGAATGTGGAGCTGCGTCATCTGCGGGCCCTCGCCGCGATCGGCGACGAGGGAACGATCACGGATGCCGCGATCGCGCTGCGCCTCAGCCAGCCCGCGCTCTCGCGCACCCTGGAGCAGCTGGAGAGCCGACTGGGGGTGCGGCTGGTGCACCGCACCACCCGCCACCTCGCGCTGACCGAGGCCGGGCAACGCCTGTGGGAGCAGGCCCACCGCATCCTCAACCAGCTCGACGATGCCCTCGCCGAGGCGGCCGCCGAGGCCGGCCCCCGGCCGCTGCGCCTCGCCTTCGCCTGGGCCGCGCTCGGCCGGCACACCGTGCCCCTGCTGCGGGCCTGGCGCGCACTGCACCCCGGTACGCCCGTACAGGTCCGCCGCCTGGACGATCCCGAGGCGGCGCTGCGCCGCGGTGCGGCGGACCTGGCCTTTCTGCGCGCCCGGCCCGCCGAGCACTCCGGGCTGGCGCACCGCGCGCTTGCGGACGAGCGGCGGGTGGCGGCCCTCCCCGAGGGCCACCCCCTCGCCGAACGCGCCACCGTACGCCTGGCCGATCTGGCCGGAGAGGCGGTCGCCGTGTGCTCCACGGCCGCCACCACCAGTCCCGGCCTGTGGCCCGAAGGGCAGCGCCCGCGCATCATCGATGTGCCCGGTGTGGACGAGTGGCTGACCGCCATCGCCACCGGAGAGGCCATCGGCGTCACCACCGAGGGCACCAGCCATCACCATCCCCACCCCGGCGTCCATTACGTCCCCCTGACCGACGCCGCGCCCGTCACGGTCTATCTGGCCTGGCCGGCCGACCCGGCCCACCCGGCCACCGGCTCCTTCCTGCACCTGGCCCAGCAGCATCTGTCACCCGACCCGCAGGCTCCCGGCCCGTACGGTTCATAACCGGCACGCATAAACCCTTCCCAACAGGCATTTCCCTCTCGGCGACGCCCCGTGCAGACTCCTGGCATGAGCACGACTGCACCGTCCGCCACTTCTCCCCCGACCACCCCTGCCCCTTCGGAAACCCCCGCCCCCGGCGGTACCGTCTCGCGCGCCGGCCGCGGCGGCGGGGTGGCGCTCATGCTGGGGAGCGCACTGTCCAACCAACTCGGCGCGGCCACCGGCTCGTTCGCCTTCCCCGTGATCGGGCCCGTCGGGGTGGTCGCCGTCCGGCAGTGGGTCGCCGCCGTGCTGCTGCTCGCCGCCGGCCGCCCCCGGATACGCTCCTTCACCCGCCGCCAGTGGTGGCCCGTCCTCGGCCTCGCACTCGCCTTCGCCACCATGAACCTCGGCCTGTACTCGGCGATCGACCGGGTCGGTCTCGGACTGGCCGTCACCCTGGAATTCCTCGGCCCGCTCGCCGTAGCCCTGGCCTCCTCCCGCCGCCTGATCGACCTCGGCTGCGCGCTCGGCGCCGCCTCCGCGGTGGCCGTCCTGGCCCGCCCGCAGCCCAGCACCGACTACACCGGTATCGCGCTCGGTCTGCTCGCCGCCGTCAGCTGGGCGGCCTACATCCTGCTCAACCGCACCGTCGGCGCCCGGCTGCCCGGTGTCCAGGGCTCCGCTGCCGCCGCGGCCGTCTCCGGCCTGGTGTATGTGCCCATCGGCATTGCCGTGCTGCTGCACCACCCGCCCACCGCACGGGCCCTGGTCTGCGCCGCGGTGGCCGGCGTCCTGTCGTCGGCGGTGCCGTTCCTCGCCGACCTCCTCGCGCTCCGCCGGGTGCCCGCGCGCTTCTTCGGCGTCTTCATGAGCGTCCATCCCGTCTTCGCCGCGCTCATCGGGCTCGTGGTCCTCGGCCAGCGACTGCACCCCGTCGACTGGCTGGCCATCACGGCCATCGTGACCGCCAACGGCATCAGCATCCTCACCCCCCACCGGCCCCGGCCCGCCAAAGGCCTCGCCGCGTAGCACTCGCCGACCGCACTCGCCTCATATGCTGCCCCGAGCCCCGCTGAAGACATACGTACGGCACCCGGAGCCCGCCCCCAACTGTCAGAATCGTGGGCGAAGTTGACCAAGGAGGCATCCGTCGACGGGGTGTACAGCCTGCCTCCCTGCTGAAGGGCGAGCGAGCCGTGCGCATTGACGCAGAGCGTGAGGGCCAGGACTGGGGCGCGACGCGTGCCTGGGCGGAGAAGGGACTGGCTGAGGAAGAGCGTATCGAGGGTGTTGCGCGGTTGCGGGGCGGTTGGACGTCGGAGATGCGCCGCCTGGACATCCGCGGGCCGGACGGCCGGCGCTCACTGGTCCTACGGTCCTTCGTCACCCCCTTCTTCGTCCGGCACGCGGAGGGTCTTCTGACGCGCGAAGCGTCCGTTCTGCGCCTCCTCGCCGACACCGACGTGCCCGCGGCCGCCCTGGTGGCCGTGGACGCGACGGCTGAGCACTGTGACCACCCTTCCCTGCTGATGTCCCGGCTGCCCGGAACCGTACGTCTCGGGGATGAAGAGGCAGGCCGGCGTGCGGAATTGCTGGCCCGTCAGTTGCTGCGCATCCACCGGCTGCCGGTGTCCGCGACGACACGGCCTCGCGGCTATCAGGCGTGGACCTCTCCCGAGCGGGTGCGGCCGCCCGAAGACACCAAGCGGCCCGAGCTGTGGCGACGGGCCGTGGACGTGATCCGCCGGGAGCCCCCCGGGCACCGGGCGTGCTTCCTGCACCGGGACTTCCATCCGGGCAATGTCCTCTTCACCGGCACCGGCGACGCTCTGCGGATCAGCGGCATCGTCGACTGGGTGGAGACCTCGTGGGGACCGGCCGACCTGGACGTGGCCCACTGCTCGACGGCCCTGGCCCTGCTGCACGGTGTTCCCGCAGGCCTGCGCTTCGCCGACCGTTACCTGGCGGCGGGCGGAACGCTGTCCGAAGACCGCGCCGCCCATCTCTACTGGCGCCTGCTCGATGCCCTGGCCTTCGCGCCGGACGCCGAGAAGGTCGCCGTCCCCTGGCGTGAACTGGACCGCGGCGATCTGACCCCCACCGTACTGACCAGCAGGCTGGAGGGTTACGTGCAGGCCCTCTTCGACCGCTACGGCTGACCCCTTACCCCACACGACGCCTGCCGTCGGTACGGACACGCCGACGCACGCTCCGCCATTCGGGTCATCTCTCTCGTCATCCATATCCCGGCATCAGGCCGGTCGCTTCAATGAGAGGTACCGACGGTGGGTGCCCATCCCCTGGCGGGGACCACGGACGGCCGGCTGCGCAGCGCAGTTCTGCCGTTCGTCTTCAGGGCACCCCGTCAGGTGAGCGCGCTCGGAGCAACTTTACTGCCTTCGGCGTGCAAAAGGCCCCCATCTCCTCAGCGGAGCCTACGAAAGGGGCTGCCCAACATGGCAACTCTCGTCCTCACCCCGGCGACTGTCACAGCGGGACAGACATTCACGGCCACCATCACCGGTGCCACGCCCGGAGAAACGGTCACCTTCACGTACGACGCGGCGCTGCCGCAGACAGTGACGATCGGCGTAGGCGGTAGTGCGACCGTCAGCTTCACTGCGACCACGTCGGGGCCGGTGGTTGCCGTCGGTACCCTCAGTGGTACCGCCGCAGCGGACCTGACCGTCACCCCGGCGGCGAACTGTGTGATCACGGTGACGTCGACACCTGCCGCCCCGACCGCCGGCCAGCCGGTCACCGTCACCGCAACCGTCAACTGCAACGGAACCCCGGTACCGGGCGCCGTGGTCGTCTTCACCGCCGCCGGCGGCGGCCTTGCGCTGGGAATCGGTACCACCGATGCCGCCGGCCAGGCCAGCGTGACCACCAGCGCGCTGCCGGCCGGCACCAACACCGTCGTCGCCACCGTGATCTCCGCCAGCACCACCTGCCCCTGCGTGGGCGTCACCGGCACCGGAACGGTGACCGTCGGCGCAGCGACGAACTGTGTCGTCACGCTGTCGACGACGCCCGCCAACCCGACCGCCGGCCAGCCGGTCACCGTCACCGCAACCGTCAACTGCAACGGAACCCCGGTACCGGGCGCCGTGGTCGTCTTCACCGCCGCCGGCGGCGGCCTTCAGCTGGGCGTCGGTACCACCAACGCCTCCGGCCAGGCCAGCGTGACCACCAGCGCGCTGCCGGCCGGCACCAACACCGTCGTCGCCACCGTGGTCTCCGCCAGCACCACCTGCCTGTGTGTCGGCGTCACCGGCACCGCGACGGTGACCGTCGGCGCAGCGACGAACTGTGTCGTCACGCTGTCGACGACGCCCGCCAACCCGACCGCCGGCCAGCCGGTCACCGTCACCGCAACCGTCAACTGCAACGGAACCCCGGTACCGGGCGCCGTGGTCGTCTTCACGGCCGCCGGCGGCGGCCTTCAGCTGGGCGTCGGTACCACCAACGCCTCCGGCCAGGCCACCGTGACCACCACCCTGTTGCCGGCCGGCACCAACACCGTCGTCGCCACCGTGGTCTCCGCCAGCACCACCTGCACCTGTGTCGGCGTCACCGGCAGCGCGACGGTGACCGTCGGCGCGGCGGCGCTCTGTGCGGTCACGGTGACGTCGACGCCCGCCAACCCGACCACCGGCCAGCCGGTCACCGTCACCGCAACCGTCACCTGCAACGGAAAAGCGGTCCCGGGCGCGACGGTGCTCTTCACCACCCCCAGCGGCACACTGGGCGTCGGCACCACCAACGCCTCCGGCCAGGCCACCGTGACCACCAGCACGTTGCCGGGGGGCAGCACCGTCGTCACCGCCACGGTGATCGCCGCCGACACCACCTGCACCTGTGTCGGCGTCACCGGCACCACGACGGTGACCGTCGGCGTGGGGCAGCCGGTCTTCACGGCGAATCCGGCCTGCTACGCGCTGAACTTCCCCCCGCTGCCCTGGTCGTTCGCCCACGCCACCTTCACCGCGACCGGTGCGACTCCGGGCTCGACGGTCACCTTCTCCGTGCTGGGAGGCGTGGTGTGCACCGCCGTGGCCAACGCGAGCGGCGTCGCCACCTGCACGGGCAACCTCAGCGTGACGCAGGTGCTGGCCGCGACCTACACCGCGACCAGCGGGACGCAGACCGCCACCGGCACCCTGGCCGCCTGTCTCAGCTGACCCCCCGCACCGGCTCCCGTACGGCAGAGCCGGGAGCGTGCCGTCGCTCACCGAACCGGCAGGACCGGCCGATGTGCTGATGAGCGATCCGGCACAACAGCCGTCCCCCGTAACGCAACTACGGGGGACGGCTGCCGACTATAAGGATAAGCGCGGGAGCCACCGCGATCGGTCCCGCAGGCCATGGCCGACCCTGGTCCGGGCGCGCCGGACCCGATGTCAGTCCGGGCGGACGGCGTAGCTGAGGGCGCGTTCGCTCAGCAGATCCTCGACGGTGTCGAGCAGGTCCAGCACGGCCGCGGCGATGGTGTCCGGCTTCTCGCCCGCCACAAGGCGCCGGCCGATCTCGCTGTAGACCAGCGAGTGGAACCAGCCGATCTGGCCGGCCACCACGCGCGGCGTCTGATCGTCCGGCGCGGCGCCGGTCTCCTCGGCCAGCACTGAGGCGAGAGCGTCGGTCATCTGCCGGCCGAGGTCTTCCAGGCGGGCGGTGAGGGTGGGCGCGGCGCGCATCATTTCGAAGACGCGGCCGAAGCCTTCGGTCAGACCCACCGTGCGGTCGCGCCGGTGCAGTTCGTCCCGGAGGCGGGCGAGTACGGCCTTCGCGGCGGATTCGCCGGGTCGCCGCTCGCGCACGATGTCGGCCAGCCGTTGCGGGGACGCCTGGTCCGGCGGCAGCACGAGGTCTTCCTTGGACTCGTAATAGTTGTAGAGGGTGTTGACCGAGACCTCCGCCGCGGCTGCGATCTCGGCGATGGTGACGTGGTCGAAGCCCCGCTCCACGAACAGGCCGAGGGCCACCTCGGAGAGGTGTTGCCGTGTCTGCCGCTTCTTGCGTTCCCGCAGCCCTTCGCTCATGAAGAAAGCCTAACCACGCTGCTGACCTGCAACGCATGCGCTCCTCGGGGCATGCCCCGGTCCCGCTCAGGGATTGCGGTCGTGGCCGAGGAAGTCCGTGGGCAGCCAGCGGGCGGAGACTTTCGCACGGGAGGAGAGGTGGGCGACGTAGGCGTCGCGGACCGCGTCCGGAGTGGTGAACCCCGGCTCGTCGAGCAGCCAGGCGTCCGGGACGAGGGCGACGACCTCGTGCAGCAGCTGTGGGGTGATCCGGGGCGCGAGTTCGGCGTCCGCCGCCGCCAGGTCGGGCCGAGGGGAACCGAGCGCGTGGTGCCGGAAGTCGTAGGCCTTCCCGACCGCGTCCGCAGCGGTGTCCCACCGGTGGTGGAAGACGAGCGCGGCGCCGTGGTCGATGAGCCACAGCAGGGGCCTCCGGTGGCCGGAGGTCGGCCAGGCCATGAGGTTCGAGCTGTGCACCGTACGGTCCACATTGGCGGTGAAGGCGTCCAGCCAGACGATCCTGGCGGACTCCACCGGATCGGTCTCCACCGCGTCCGGCGTGAAGTCGGCGGCCCCCGGCAGGTAGTCCATGCCGAGGTTGAGTCCGGCGCTCGCCCTCAGAAGGTCCTGCACTTCTTGGTGCGGTTCCTCCCCGGCGACCGACGGGTCGAAGTTCACCAGCACCAACTCCGGTATCCGCAGCCCCAGTCGGCGCGCCAGCTCACCCACGATGACCTCGGCGACCAGCGCCTTGCGCCCCTGCGCCGAGCCGGTGAACTTGACGACATACGTCCCCAGATCGTCCGCCTCGACGACGCCGGGGACCGAGCCGCCGCTCCTCAGCGGGGTCACGTACCGGACGGCGGTGACCGTGCGCAGCCCGTCCGACGGTGTAGCCATGCGTTCCCGCCCCTTGTTCCTTCGCGGAGAGCCGCCCGTACCGAGCCCGTACTCCCCGAGCCGTACTCCGCACCCGAACCCTCGAATTTCTGAAGCCTACTGCAAACTTTCAGTCCATTATAGTTTTCTTGCCGCGGTGGCCGACATGCCCCGGCCGTCCCCGGCAGACCGCGCACCGCGACAGACCGCTTCCCCTGGAGAGACGACATGGCGACTCCGGACATCCACGACGCGGCGGTAGCACGCGCCAACGAGGCCCTTCAGACGTACACACTCTCGGGCGAGGGCTGGCGCCGCAGTCCGAGTGAGACCCTGCGGCACGTCCTCACCGACTTGCTGCACTGGTGCGACGACACACAGCGCGATTTCGACGCCGCCCTGGACGGTGCCCGCACCCGGCACGCCGAAGAAACGGGCCGGGCGGGCAACAACGGCTGACGCCTCCCCGGCCCGCCGGCCACACCCGCCGGTCCGGCGGTCAGCCGACGTGTGCGGCGATGGCCCGTGCGCAGTCCATCGACTCGGAATGCGTGGTGTCCACCTCCAGGTCATAGACCACGCCCCGGTGGACCGCCTCCGCCTGGGAGACGGCCATCCCGGCGATCCGGTCGCCCCGTGCGACCTCGCGGGATGCGGCCACTGCACTGTCACATCTGACGCCGACCCACAGCACCCGCAGTCCGGACAGCGCCTTCTGCCACGGCTCCTGGGAGTCCGGTCCGCCGAGGAAGACCTCATCGACGATGATGCGGGCGCCCGCGCGGGCCATCGCTGCGACGCCCTCGATCCATGCGGCTTCCAGCGCACGGAATTCCGGCCCGACCAGCACCGCTCCGTCCGGGGCGAACTCGATTCCGGCGCCCGGTGCCCGCATCGCCGCGGGCACCGCCTCTACCAAGGTGTCGACGCCGAGGGCCAGCCAGGGATCCGGCAGGACCGCTTGCAGACACCGTACGATCCCGGATTTCCCCGAGCTGGAACCGCCGTTGAGAACGATCACCTGAGTCGTCACCGCGCCACGATAGGGGCTCCCCGACAACAGCCGAAACGGATTTTCGCGGGCTGCCGGACCGCCTCCGGGGCGGCGAGGGCGACTCGGACCGGCGCAGCGCCACCGCCGGAGCAACACCGAGAGCCTGGCGCCGCAACCGGACCGAGGCCATTCGGCCGGCGTTCTCCGACGGGGGACACGACGCGCGCGGCTCCCGGGAAGAGCGGGAATCATGGCTGGTATGGAGCTGAACAGCACCGCATTCAATGACCAGGCCGCCATCCCGGACCGCTATGCGAAAGGCGGGGAGAACATCTCGCCACCGCTGACGTGGTCCGGTGCGCCGGACGGTACGGCCGAACTGGTCCTGCTCTGCGAGGACCCCGACGCACCGTCGGGCACGTTCGTCCACTGGCTGGTCACCGGCATCGACCCGACGAGTACGGGCGTCGACAGCGGACAGAATCCGCGGGGCGGCATTCCCCGGAAGAACGGCTTCGGCGAGCGCGGCTGGGGCGGCCCGCATCCGCCCGTCGGTGACCGGGCACACCGCTACTTCTTCGGTCTGTACGCGGTGTCCGATCCGGTGACCCTGCCGGACGACGCGACGGCCGACGATGTGCACAAGGCGATCGGCGAACGGCACCTGGCCAGTGCCACGCTCATGGGGCGCTATCAGCGCTGACGGCGGGCCTCCTCGGCGAAAGCGGCGGCCGCGTCGTCGTAGACGAGCAGTCCGTCTGCGCGCAGCCGTACGCCGGGGGTGGCGGTGTGCGGCTGGAGTCTGCCGTCGTGCATGAGGTGGTGGACCTGCACACGCCGGGCGACGAGCGCGAAGTCCGCGATGATCCTGCGGTGGCAGGACCACCAGACGGTCTCGGCGCACATCACCGCGGTGGGAGTGCCGGCAGCCTCGGCCAGGAGTTGGTCCATGGCCGCCAGGAACTCGGGATGGCGGGTGTAACCGGCGTAGTTGCGGAAGGACGCATTGCGCCAGACCGTGTCGGGGGAATGCGGGAGGGGCTTGCGGAATCCCCCGAGGCGTTTCTCCCAGCGGTATTCGATTCCGAGAGCAGGGAGTTCTTCGGACAGCCGTTGGCGGTTGGTGTCGGGGTTGTGCCGGCTCCCGGGCGCGGTACGGACATCCACCACGGCGGCGACATCGGCGCCGCGCAGCAATGCGGCGATCCGGCCCAGACTCGCCGTACCGTGACCGAAGGTGAGGAGGGGGGAGGGTGGCATGGGCAGGCGTCCCGTGTTCGGTGGGTCGCGGTGCGGTGTTCTTTTCGGGGGTTCGGCCCTTACGCCCTTTCCATCGTGCGCCCTTTCCATCGTGAGGCAGCGGACCGCGTCGGGCGCGCTCAAGGCGCTCGTACGGGAAACCGCGCCCGGTGTGCAAAGCTGGAATGGAGGCCCGGTGCAGTTCCTGGAAGCCGTAACTGCTGCCGGGCCTCAGCATGGCGCCACCGCTGCCTGAGGCGGACCGGAGGCCCTCTCCGCCTCGGCGTCAGCCGCGAGCGCCCCCGGAGCCGGTGTCGTCGTCGGGACCCGCGTGATCGTCCGGCGGTGTCTGGCGGCGCAGGAATCGTTCGCTTTCCCAGGACAGGGTGCGTTCGATCTGGATGAAGTCCAGGCCGGTGGCCTGGGCAAGTTCTTCCTCGTCGAGGCCTTCGGGGTGCTCCTTCTCGGCCCGGGCGATCTTCGCGGCCCAGAGCTCTTCCCTGATGAAGGGCCGCTGCCGGTACTGCTGCTGAAGCTCACCGAGGTGTTCGGGACTACAGGCCGCCAGGAGCCGCAGACCGTCGTAGTCCGGGTCGTCGGGATCGACGGCGGACGAGTCCGGCACCAGGCTGAAGACCTGCGAACTGGTGGGGAGGGCCGCGCCGCACAGATGACACACACCGGGACCGAAGTCCACGGCGGCCGATTCGTCGCTGTCGCACACCCGGACTTTTTACTCCGCCCCGCCCCTTCCCGACGGCGCCCGCCTCACCCGTGTCACGAAACAACATGCCGATGGCCCTCCCCGGCGGCGGCCAAGCCTCCCGATCCGGAGGCTTCGTAAAGAGCGCCCCCATGATGTGGGCCTGGCCCGGAACATCGGGAACACCTGTCCGGAAGGCGCCATCGGCGCCGGCCGGCCGCCCATTGGCCACGCAGCCCTCCTCGGTCGTCCGGACAACACCGGCCGAGCGGCGCAGCGCCCGCCCAGGGAGCGCACCCCCTCCGGCCTCTGACCTGCGGAAAGGGGAAGCGCGACGCGGCGTCGCACACCTCGGCGCCGCCGCACACGGTTCACCCGTTCAGAGGAGCCCGGATGGTCCGACCGGGTGGCCTGATGGTCACCTGAAGGCACGGGCGAGGCCGGGTGAGGGTGACCCCGACGCCGGCTCCGCCCCGAAGCTGCGCCGGAAGACCCACCCCCGAAGGGGTGCCCGAGCGAGGAGAGGCCCATGTACGAGATGCGCGCCGGGCCCACGACGACCGGCAGTCCGGGACTGACGTGGCATGTGATGGACAAGGACGAGACCGGCACCACGCTGTGCGGACGACACCTCACCACCAGTGTGCAGGCCCCGTCGACCGGTCTCGAGCCGCCCACCGAGGGCTATTGCGAGCCATGCATGGCTGCCTTCCGCGCCATGCTCATACCGCCGGCGACGGACCAGCGTGTCGCCGTGCCGGCCGAGGGGCCTGATGACGGATAGGGCGGTGAGTAATTCCTCGCCCTACGTCGCCCTTCCCGGCCCATCAATGCCGCAAGGGAAAGGCGGAAACATCTGGCCGCAAAGAGCCACAAAGAGAGGGCCGCCCTGGCACCAGAGAGGCCCTCGTCCAGCGGGTCTGCGCTACCCGCTCGTCGAGAAGTATTCCCTTGATCAGGGCGAACCACACACAGAAAGGGAGGCATCCCGGAAACTCCTTCCGGGATACCTCCCTCATTCCTGGCAATTCCTCCCCCTGGCCCTCCCCATGGCGCTTTCCGTAGCCCTCCCCCCGGGCCTCCCTCTGGCGCACACTGGGACGTGTGGGAAGGAGGCCGCGCCATGGAGCCCAGGGAAGGCCACTCCGACCTCTGCGAGGAGTTCCACGAATTGATCGAGATGGGCGAATGGAGGACGGGGAACCGGTTCGCGCTGGTAGCGAGTGCGCTGCACGAGTGCAACGACATCGTCCCCCAGGACACCTGCATTGCCGTCGGAATGCCGATCGGATCCACCTACGCGCAGGTGGCCGAGAGTCTGCGCAGCCGCCTGGTGCCTTGAGCACCTTCCAGGTCTCGCGGGCGTTCACCGTCTCGGCCCGTTCCACAGACCGCGGCCGCCGCCCCTCTGGATGACGGTCGCGGGGCAGGGGAGCATGCGGCCTACTCCCCCGCGCCCAGACCGACCGGCCCAGCCAACTCGTGTGCACTGTCGGGCATATGTACGGGTCTCGGGGGCACCCGCCTTTTCATCGCCACCGAGCGAGCCAGGCGTAGTTCGACAGGAATACCCCAACGACGCACGACAGGCGGGATCATGGCGACCGGGAAAAGCACCGCGGAAATCACCGAGTACAGGCAGGAGAAGACCGGAACGGGCACGGATGAGGCAGCGGCGGGGAAATCCGCAGGCCTCGGGGCGGACCGGATTGCTGCGCCTGCGGCCATGCGCCTTGCCGCCGCGCAGCTCGCCGAGATGCTGCACCGTGCACCCGGTTCGGTGTCCGCGCTGAAAGCCGCCGGTGACGGCTGGCTGGCGGACGTGGAAGTGGTGGAGCTCGAAAGGGTGCCGGACAGCGCGAGCGTGATGGCGTCCTACCGGGTTCGTCTCGACGCAGAGGGCCGCCTCGTGGAATACGAGCGCACGCGCCGGTACGGGCGGGGCCAGGTCGACCGATGAGCCGACGGCCCGGGCCACGGTGACCTCGCGTGGCCCAAATCCCGCTCCGGCCAAGCGGAAGGAAGGGATGACACCGTGACTGCCGTTCAGCAGCAGACCCGTGCACCGGCTGGCGGAAGCGGCTCGGGGAATCTCTACGATGTCCTGGAGCTGATTCTCGACCGCGGGCTGGTCATCGATGCCTTTGTGCGGGTCTCCCTCGTCGGCATCGAGTTACTGAAGATCGACGTACGCGTCGTCGTCGCGAGCGTGGACACCTATCTGCGCTTCGCCGAGGCATGCAACCGGCTGGATCTCGAATCGGGCCGCAAGGCGCCGGAACAGCTCACCGATCTCGTCGGTGAGGCGACCGAGAACGGCGCCAAGGGAAAGTCGAAGGGCGCGCTGGCGGGCGCCGTCGAGGCGGTCAGCGAATCGCTGCACAGGGGCCGCGACGAGCCCGAGGAAAGGGAAGAGCGCCCGGCACGCAAGACCGCGTCCGCCGGACGCCGGACCGCCCACCGCCGGGAGGAGTGACCCATGACGACGTACGTCTACGCCATCACCGATGCCGGCCACCCCCTGCGGCTGTCCGGCCTCGGCGGGGTCGGCAACCCCGCGGCGCCGCTGCGCACCGTACGGACGAAAGACCTGTGCGCGGTGGTCAGCGACGCACCGGCCGAACTGCGCGCCAAGCGACGGGATGTGGCGGCACATCAGGATGTCCAGGAGCGCCTGCTGGCCGACGGCAGCTGTCTGCCGATGCGCTTCGGGCTGGTCGGGCCGGACGACGAGCAGGTCGCCGCCGTACTGGAGGAGCAGCACGACACCTACGCCCAGCGCCTCGACGAGCTGGACGGCTGCCTGGAGTACCACCTGAAGGTGGCGCGCGACGAGGACGATCTGCTGCGGGAGATCATGCGGGAGTCCGTCCAGGTGCGCCGGCTCACCGACCGCACCCGGCGTGCCCCCGGCTCCTACCCCGACAAGCTGGCGCTCGGCGAGCTGATCACACAGGAGGTACGGGAGCGCCAGGCCCGCGCCCATGCGGACATCCTGCAACGGCTCGCGCCGACCGCGGAGCGCACCGTGCACGGGGAGCCGACCACCCGGCACTTCCTCACCACGTCGTTCCTGGTCGCGCGGGCGCAGGCCCCCGCCTTCTCCCAGGCGGTGCACGCGGAGGCCGAGCGGCTCGGCGAGCCCTACACCTTCCATCTGTACGGCCCGCTGCCGCCGTACAGCTTCGTCTGACCCTGCCCGCGGATCCGACGAACGGAGGTCCGGCATGGGGCTGCTCACCCAGCTTCTGACCCTGCCGATGGCCCCGGTGCGGGGCACGGTCTGGGTCCTCGACCAGGTACTGCTCACCGCGGAGCGCGAGTACTACGACCCGGAGCCGGTCCGTGAGCAACTGGCCCAACTGGAACGGTCGTTGCTGGACGGCCGGATCGGTCCCGAGGAGTTCGACGCCCGTGAGGACGAACTGCTGGACCAGCTGGAGTGGCTGGAGGCCCACCAGCAGCGACTACGAGGAGGCTGATCATGTCCGACGCACTGGCCGGCCCGGGCGGCCCGTTCCCACCGGCGGGGACCGCCCCCGCGCCGTCCTCGTACGGCCGGCAGGGCTCCTCCGCCAATCTGGCCGACATCCTGGAACGCGTCCTCGACAAGGGCGTGGTGATCGCCGGGGACATCCGGATCAATCTGCTCGACATCGAGCTGCTGACCATCAAGCTGCGCTTACTCATCACCTCCGTCGACAAGGCCAAGGAGATGGGCATCGACTGGTGGGAGCACGATCCCTCGCTCTCCTCGCGGGCCCGCGCACCCGGGCACCTCTCCCGAGCGGCGGACACACCGGCGGCGGTGGAGCCGCCCGTGGAGGCCGCCGGCCGCCGTCCGGAAGGGGAAGGGAAGACGAGCGCGGCGCGGGAGGAGGAGAGGTGAACGACCCTCTGAGCACCTACGTCTACGCCGTCGGGCGGGCCGGGAGCGACCTCGACGCGGCGGTCTCCGCGCACACCGGACTGCACGGGGCACCGCTGCGGACCGTCAGCGGTGGCGGTCTCGCGGCCGTGGTGTCCTCCGTTGCGGCCGATGCCTACGGCACGGAGGGGATGAAGGCCCGGATGGAGAACCTGGCGGAGCTGGAGGAGCTGGCGCGCACCCACCACGAGGTCGTCGACACCGTCCACGCCCGCACGCCGGTGCTGCCACTGCGGCTGGCGACGGTGTACCTCGGCGACGACAGGGTGCACGCGATGCTTGCCGAACGCGGCCCGGAGTGGGGGACGTTGCTCTCCTGGCTCGCCGGCCACGTCGAGCTCGGCGTGAAGGTCTACGCGGACCCCCAGGACGCCTCCCCGCCGCCGTCCCCGGCCGGCTCGGGGCGTGCGTATCTGCGACAGCGGCAGGGCCGGCGGCGCGCGCGGGACGCCGCGTACCGGTCGGCGGGGGCGCTGGCCGGCGAGGTCCGCACGACGGTGGCCCCGCTGACGAGGGCCGTGGTCGCGCACCGTCCACAGCACGGCGAACTGGCGGCCGGACCGGGCGAGAACGTGGCCAACGAGTCCTATCTCGTGCCCGCCGCCGAGGTCCGGGAATTCCACCGGGCGGTGGCAGGCCTGGCAGAGGGCGGCACCGGCGTACGGGTCGAGATCACCGGCCCCTGGGCGCCCTACTCCTTCGCCGCCCAGCCCCTGGAAGGCAGCGGCACATGACGGGCGGTGACCTCACTCCCCCGGAATCCGCGCCCCCCGCGGCCGGACCGCAGATCGCCCTCATCGATCTCCTGGACCGGCTCCTGAACGGCGGCGCGGTCCTGACCGGGGACATCGTGCTGTCCATCGCCGATGTCGACCTGGTCCGCATCGGTCTGCGCGCCGTCATCCACTCGATCACGCAACAGGAGGCACCCCTCCATGACGCTCCCGCATATGAGCCGGCCCCCGGAGGGGCCGTCCCCGGCGCCGTCGGCACCTGGAGCCCTGGTCCAGCGGCTTCAGAGTGACCCGGAGACGGTCGAACGCGACCTGGTCAAGCTCGTGCTGACGATCGTCGAGCTCCTGCGGCAGCTCATGGAGCGCACCGCGCTGCACCGAGTCGATCAAGGAGACCTGACGGAGGAGCAGGAGGAGCGGGTCGGCATGACGCTGATGATCCTCCACGACCGGATGGCAGAGCTGTGCGAGCGCTACGGGCTCACGATGGACGACCTCAACCTCGACCTCGGCCCCCTGGGTTCCCTGCTGCCGCAAAGCGCTCCGTGAGCCGTCCCCGGCCGTCGAAGGGCTCCCCGTGCAGGGCAGCGCGATCGTGGGCGGTGAAAATCGTGGGCAGCGCAACTGTGGGCAGCGCGATCGTGGAACCACCGCTCGGCGTCACTCTCGGTCACGGCCTCCGCGAGCCGGGTGTCCACCCGGACCCGGCCACGACTGCCCGGCTCGTACGGCGTGCGGGCGCCCGGGGATGCCCAGCGACCAACCGATGAAATCGGCAGATTTCGGGCAAACTCCTGGTATGAGCACTGACAACCCTGATCCGGACCCTCGCAACACCCCGGGCCTCGGCGCCGGAGGCGGTGTACCGCCCGGCGAGACCCCACCGGGCGAGGACAGTACGGGCGCGGAGACCGGCCCCCGAGACCTACAGACCCGCGGATGGGCCAAGGGGCCGGCCATCGTCCTGGGCATCCTCGTCGCCCTCTGCGCGGCGTTCTTCATCGCCTACGCCGTGATCATGGCGCGGTAACCGGAGCCGCCGTACACCGGAGCCGCCGCGCACCGCGTCGGCCGGCTGCCCTGTGTCGCGCACCCGCCCCTGCCTGTGCGGCAGGGGCGGGTGCACGCGTGGCCGTGAGGGCTGTGCGGACCGTGCGGGCCGTGCGGGCCGTCAGCGGCCGAGGGCGTTGCGGAGCTGCTGCTTGGTCATGTTGGAGCGGCCTTCGATGTCCTTCTTCCTGGCCTCCTCGTACAGCTGGTCCTTGGTCGGCCCCTGGGCGCCGCTGTGGGAGCGTTCGCCCCCGCGCTGCGAGGCGGACTTCGTGTCGCGGGTGGAGACCTTGCCGGCGGTCTTCGACTCGCCGGAGCGGGCGCGTTCCTTGTTCACCGTCCGGGCGGCAATCTCCTTGGCCCGCTTCGTCGACTCGCCACGCTGCTCGGCGCCTTCCTTGATGTGCTCGTACTGACGCTCACGCTTCTTGCTCGATCCTGCGGGCATGACGACTCCTGATGTTCCTGATGATTCCTAGTGATTGCTGGTGATGCCTGACGGCTCTTGTGCGGGTGGCGGCGAGGGCTGTGCCGATGCGGTGACCGCAGGGAGGCCGGGCACTGTCACCGGTCCACCCCCTGCCACTTTCCCTCCGAACGGCGGCCGGGCGCGAGGCGTGCGGGCCGATCGGGCACGAACCGTGCGCAAGGCTGCCCTGCGCGGCGGGCGACGCCTTCCGGGCGCCCCGGTCAGTCCGTGGAGAGCGCCGCGAGGAGGTCTCCCACCTGCGGTTCGGGCAGCGCGCGGGCGACGTCGGCCAGGGCGAGCATGCCGACGAGGCGAGTGCCGTCGACGACCGGCAGGCGGCGGACCTTGTGGCGGGCCATCGTCGCGAAGATCTCGTCCGCTCCGTCATCGGCACCGATGGTCACGGCTTCGCCCTGCGCGAGGTCACCGGCGCAGGTCTGCTGCGGGTCCCGGCCCTCGCCCAGGACCTTGATCACGAGGTCCCGGTCGGTCAGGACGCCCTTCAGCGTGTTGTCCGTGCCGCAGACCGGGAGGGCTCCGACCCCGAGCTCGGTCATCTTGCGGGCCGCGTCCAGGACGCTGTCCTCCGTCCCGACGTATTCGGCTCCGGCGGTCATGATGTCGCGTGCCACAGGCATGTGCTCCCGCCTTTCCTGCATCTGCTCCTGGTCAGCTGCTGATGGTGTGGCCACGGCCGGTGACGTAGTCACGGACCCGGTCGACCAGCCCCAGCCCGGGAGCCAGCAGCTTGTTCAAGGGCGGGGTGCTGGGCGCCTGGGGGTGCGGGCGGGTGGGGGCGGTCCGTTTCGCCTCGCGGATCTTCTTCCCGAGGCTTTCCAGGACGAAGGGGTGGACGCCGTCACGCAGCTCGGGGAAGAGGTTGCGTTCCTCGTCCTCCACATGCGCGGTGATCTCGGTGCGCAGTTCACGTACCAGCCGGTCGAAGTCACGGTCCTCGGCGTCGCGCCCTTCGAGGTCCTTGAGCAGTTCCTCGATGCGGCCGTGGTCGGCGGTCTCTTTGTCCGCCAAGAGGTCGCCGTTCTCCAGGTGTTCGCGCACGGCGGGGTAGAGGTGCATCTCCTCGGCGGCCGCGTGCCGGACCACCTCGATGGTCAGGGCGTCCAGCAGCAGCTTGCGCTCGACGCTGCCGGGGACCCTGGCGTCGAGTGCTTCGAAGAGCTCGTCCACCTCACGGTGGTCGGCGGTCAGCTCCTCGATGACGTCGGCGTCGTGCTCCATGATCTGCCTGCCCTTCCGATGTTGCTGCGCCGGCCGGTCCCGGGTGCGCCGGTGCAACGGGTTCCCGGCTCGGCCGTCGGCCAACGCCCGGGAAGCGGGAATTGCACCGGATGTGGGCCGCGCAGAGGGCCAGTCGGCCCGGTCATCCGGCCTCCGTGACGATGCCGGGCGGCGGAATGAGGCCCGGCGGCAGCTACGGCTCCAGGGCACTGCGCCGGGCCTCCTCTCCAGCGTCGCACGCCTGCCGCGCCATGGCGCCCTCACCCGCATTCCGCCGCACGGCGGCCGTCCAGGCTGGTGACCAGCGCCGCCGCGCTGCCGCCACGTCCCCAGGCCGGCAGGGAGGTCAGAGGTTGCGCGTGTCGCGGGGTTCTGCGTAGGGCTCCTCGTCGGGCGGGTGGCCGCTTTCCGTGGCGCGGGCGCGTTCGAGTTCGGCGTCGAATTCCAGGCCGAGCAGGATGGCGATATTGGAGATCCACAGCCACACCAGGAAGATGATGACGGCCGCCAGGCTGCCGTAGGTCTTGTCGTAGCTGGAGAAGTTCGCCACGTACAGCGCGAAGGCGGCGGACGCGAGGAGCCAGAGGGCAACGGCCAGGACGCTGCCCGGGGTGACCCAGCGAAAGCCGCGTTTGACGTTGGGGGCCGCCCAGTACAGCAGCGCGATGATCAAGCTGAACAGAATGATCATGACGGGCCACTTGGCGATGTTCCACACGGTCAGGGCGGTGTCCCCCACGCCGAGGAGCTGCCCGGTCCTGCGGGCGAGGGTGCCGGTGAACACCACACCGACCGCGATCAGCGCGAGCAGCACCACGACCACGACCGTGAGGACGAACCGGGTGGGCAGCGTCTTCCACACCGGCCGCCCTTCGCCGATGTCATAGACGGCGTTGGAGGCACGCATGAACGCGGCGATATAGCCGGAGGCCGACCACAGCGCGATCACGATGCCGAGGACCAGGGCGATACCCGCCGTGCCCCGGCTCCTCTGGAGCTGGGTCAGCATGCTGTCCAGCAGGGTGCGGACGGCCCCGGGGGCCAGGCCGGCGAGATTGTCGACCAGGGGCTTGACGGTGGTGCTGCCCAGCAGGCCCACGATGGAGACCAGGGCCAGCAGAGCGGGGAAGACGGCCAGCACGCCGTAGTAGGTCAGGGCGGCCGCCCAGTCGGTCAGGTTGTCGTCCTTGAACTCCTTCACGGTGCCTTTGAGCGCGCCCTTCCACGACCGCTTGGGCAGGTCCGTGGGCGCCTTGGGCGCCGGCCGCTCACCGCGTCCGGCGCGGGAAGGCCCGCTCCCCTCCGCTGGATTCCCGGCCATGGTCCTGCTGCTGCCGTCGGCTCACGCGGCCTTGCCGGCCCGGGCGAACGCGGCGACGAACGCGGCGCAGAAGGCCTTCAGATCGGCCGGCTTCCGGCTGGTGATCAGCGTGTTGTTGCCTGCCGTGCAGACGTTGACCTGCTCGTCCACCCAGTTACCGCCGGCGTTGCGGATATCGGTCTTCAGGCTGGGCCAGGACGTCAGGGTGCGGCCCCGTACGACATCGGCCTCGACGAGCGTCCACGGCGCATGGCAGATGGCCGCCACCGGCCTGCCCCGCTCGAAGAAGCGCTTGACGAACCCGACCGCGTTCTTGTCCATACGCAGCGCATCGGGGTTGGCGACGCCGCCCGGCAGGACCAAGCCGCCGTAGTCGGCCACATCGGCCGCGTCCACCGTGCGGTCCACCGCAAAGGTGTCGGCCTTGTCCAGGTGGTGGTACGCCTGGATCCGGCCGGAGCGGGTGGAGACCAGATGCGGAATGTCTCCCGAGTCGAGCACCGCCTGCCAGGGCTCGGTCAGTTCGGCCTGCTCGACGCCCTCGGGCGCTACCAGGAAAGCAATCTGCATGAGGAGTCGTTCCTTTCTCCTGTGGTGCTTGAGTCCGACACCCCGTGTGCCGCGGTCGTCGGACGGGGCGCGGTGCGGCGGCAGCCGAGAACGCGCGCCAAGACGGATTCCCTGCGGCCCGGGGTGCTCATGCCCGTTCCACCGGGATTAGGCCGGATGCCTCGCGCGGTCACCGAACGGCACGCGGCGGTGGCGCGGCCGGCCCTTACCGCTCCACCCGGCGGGTGCCCTGAGCACGGCCGGCGAAACGGGCTCCATGGGGGTTTGCCGTGGCCCGGCGCGAGTGCGGGCCGGAACGCCTCCGGGTAGCGTCGGAGCAGCGACGCGTACGGACCGCACCCGCGGTACGTGGGGTCAGGGTGCGTGCGAGGCCATGAGGAAAGGGCGCATCATGCGGGTGTTTCCGGCCGTTCCCTCGATCGAAGGGCTCACCGCCGTGGTCACCGGCGGCTCACGCGGGCTCGGGCTTCTCATGGCCCGTCAACTGTTGCGGCGGGACTGTGACGTCGTACTGCTGGCACGGGATGAGGCCGAACTCGGCCGGGCGGTCGGCAAGCTCAGCCGGCCGGGCGGCGGCGCGGTGCGCGGTGTGGTGTGCGATGTGCGCGACCGGGCCGCGGTCCAGGAGCGCTTCGCGGAGATCGCCCGGGACAACGGCCGTCTGGACATCGTCATCGCCAATGCGGGCATCATCCAGGTCGGCCCCGCCGAATCCCTCGGCACCGAAGGGTTCCGGGACGCCATGGACGCCATCTTCAACGGGGCCCTCAACACCGCCTTCGCCGCCCTCCCCCACCTGCGGCGCAGCCCGGCCGGCGGTCGGCTGGCCCTCGTGGGGTCGGTCGGCGGTCTGCTGGCGGTCCCCCATCTGCTGCCGTACTCGTGCGCCAAGTCCGCGGTCGCCGCGCTGGCCGAGGGGCTGCACGCGGAGGAAGGCCCGCACGGCGTCAGCGTCACCGGGGTGCACCCCGGGCTGATGCGCACCGGATCGCATCTGCATGCCCGGTTCGGCGGCGACCGGCGCCGGGAGTACGCCTGGTTCCAGGCCCTGGCCGGCGCCCCCGTCCTGTCGATGAACGCCGAACGGGCGGCGGCGCGCATCGTCTCCGCGGTGCAGCGGCGGCGCCCGCGGATCGTGCTCACCCCGGCGGCCAAACTGGGCGCGGCGGCGCACGGCGTGGCCCCGGTGCTCACCACCCGGCTGGTGTCGGCCGTCGGCCGGGTACTGCCCCGCGACGGCGGCCCCGGTACGGCGGAGGGCTTCCGGGTCGAGGCCGAGGAGCAGCCGCCCGCCCGGCGGCTGCGGGGTGTGCTGGGCGTACTCAACGAACGGGCGGCCGGCCGGTTCAACCAACGGGGCTGATACGGCCGGAGGTTCGCCGGAGGTTCGCCGGAGGTTCGCCGGCGGGCGAACGGCCTCCAGGACGCGCCATCCGTGGGTGTGCGCTAGGGCGTGTCTCCCCGATCTCCGTGGATCAGCCTGCGGCGTCTGGTGCCGTGCATCGCAAGGCGGAGCATCTCCCGCGGACTGGGTGTCCGTGGGTGATGCGACAACGCCGCGAGGTGCGGTGCCAGGCGTCGCAGGCCCACGGAGATCGGGGAGACACGCCCTAGCCGCGCGGGCTCTCCGGCGGCCCCTTGCCCTCGTGAGGCCGCAGTTTCTCCATGGCCTGGCGCGCCTTGCGCTTGGCCATTTCGGTGAGCTTCATCGGCCTGCCGCGACCGGTCTCCGGCTCCGCTTCGTCGGGCTGCGCAGGCGGCTTCGGGGGGCCGGCGATGGGCGGCGGGTGGACCCCCTTGTCCTCGGATTCCCCGGGAGTTCCGTCGTGATCCATCTCGGCTCCCCTTCCTGCTGCGGGGCGGACCGGACTCCAGGCCCGCCCGTTCGGGCGACGCCGGCCCGGCCGCCCCGTGAGGGCGTCCCGTGCCGCGCGGCCCTTCTCTTACTTCACCGCGAAGGGCGCCCCGGCGCGACTCGGGGCAGGGCGCCTACGACCTCCGTGCGCTGCTCGGCCGGAAGCCGGGGAACGGCCCGGTGGCCGGCGGACGGGACCGCCGGTCCGGTTAAACCGGCCACCGCCAGGACCGGCCACCGCCAGGACCGCCGCCCGGGACCGCAGCAGCGCCAGTGCACCGAGCGCCCCGGCGGTGACCGCGCCCGCCGACAGCGCCGGGGGCCGGGGGCCGGGCGAGCGCCGCCTGCGCGGAGTGGTCCTTGGCCTGGGCGTCGAAGATGCCGTGTATCCGTTGATGGCGTGTTTGGCGCCGCAGTACGCGGACTGCAACGGTACGGACCGATGGCCGAGCACCAGCACCTCGGCCACGTACGGCGCAGCACCCGTGCGGCGGTGGCCAGTTGACCGGTCGAGATCCAGGTCAGCCCGCGGCGAGACGGTCCGCGGCGGCACCGCGATCCGGAAGCCGGCGTCCTCCATGACCCGCACCGCCGCCCTGGCGATGTTCGGGCGCTGCCGTAATCTCATGCCCACTCACCCACCCACCCGCTTCTGCCGTGGTGCCGGGCGAATGCCGGAGCCGGCGCCGGACCACCGGTGCGGAGGTGCCTCAGGCGCCGCGGCCGGAGAGCAGGTCCCGGGCGCGGTCCACCAGTCCGGCCCCGGGGGCCAGCAGCTTGTTCGCCGGAGGGGTGTCGGGGGCACCGGGGTGCGGCCGGGTCGGCGCGAGCCTTTTGGCCGTGCGGACCTTCTCCCCGAGCTCGTCCAGTTCCCCGGCACGGCAGACCTCACGCAACCGGACGAACAGCACGCGCTCCTCGTCCTCGATGTGCGCCCGCACTTCGGTCCTGAGTTTCACGAAGAGCTCATTGAAGGCGCGGTCCTCGGCATCCAGCCGTTCCAGGTCTTTGAGCAGCCGTTCCACCCGTGCGTGCTCGGCGAGCTCCTTGTCGGCCAGCTCGGCACCATTCGGCAGTTTCTCGCGGACCGCGGGATAGAGATACTGCTCTTCGGCGACGGAATGCCGGACGATTTCGATCGTCAGCCGGTCGAGCAGCCTTTTGCGCTCCGCGGCCGCGGGGACCGCCGTCTCGATCCGCTCGAAGAGGTCGGCCATCTCCTGATGGTCCGCGGCCAGCTCCGTGATGACGTCTCCGCCGTGTCCCATGGTGATACCTCTCACCGGTATACGTTCATCCGCCTTTCGGCCACCCCGAACGGGTTCCCCGACACGATGCCGGCTAACTCCTCGATCACGGCGAATTGCGCCGGATGCCACGCCCGGAACAGAGCGGGCGGAAGCAGTGACAGAAGACGGAAACGGAGCGACGGCCTCTCCGCTGACGTACCTGTACCTGCCCTGGGCCGTTCGCGGGGTGGCCGCTCCCCTGCGGCGGACGCGGGTCTCAGCCGGCGGGCCAGAATTGCGCCAGGTAGCGCTCAACCCCGCTGGGAACGTCGACCTGGGCCAGCCGGTGGACGGCCGCACGCCCTGAGCACCGGACGCGCATCCTCCACAGCGTCTGCGGCCGTCCGAGCTCGATATATGTTCCGGAGTACCCCGTCATCTCACAGACGGCCAGCTCTCCCGTCGGGGAAGCGATTTCACCAGTGCCCTCAGCCTCCCAGTCGTCGCCGACGACCCGTTCGGCCGGTGCCGCATCCCATATCTCGGCGGTCAATAGGGCTGTGTGGGTGTGCCCGCCGCTCTCGATATCCACCCTTCGTTCATGGAACGAAAGGAAGTCCGCCCGACACCGAGTTCTCCGGAAAGGAGACCGGAACAAGATTGTCGTCCGCCTCCTGAAGGGCGAACAAGTGGAATGCGACTTCTACTGTCAATTCCTGTCGACTGAGAAGCTTGGCCACCACGCCCCTCCTTCCTCCGACGGCGAGCATAGCGACCACCCCCCAAGGCTCGGGGTGTCGAGAGCAGCCTCCACGACGGCGCCCAACTACGCGGATCCGCCCCCGACTTCACCCGCTTGCAGGAGATCGAGGAGGCGCCGGCGCGACGGGGCGGCGCCGATGCAACCACGGCGGGACGTCCTGCTCTGTCTCCGGGCGGGCGAGGAGCACCCGTGCGATTCGGCCCCGCGCGCCTCGGGAAGCCCGGTGCCGAGGCGGGCTCCGTCCGCGAGACACGAGGTCGGCCGTACCGGCGAAGACCATGGTGAGCGCGTCGTTGGTGCGTACCCTGACGTCGCCGTCTCGTCGATGGCCGGATCCTTTCGCAGTACGACAGGAGCACACGATGGCCGCCTCCGCCCCTGCCGGTTCTTCCTCCGGGGCCGCAGCGCGGCAGCGCTTCCGCGCATGGCTGCTGGAGGGCCTGGCCGACATGGCCAAGCGCCACCCCGGCCCGCATGCCGGGCCGCAGAGCGCCCATCAGGGGCAGCGGTGGTGGCGGGTGATGTGTCTGACCGGTGTGGACTACTTCTCGACCCTCGGCTACCAGCCGGGTATCGCCGCCCTGGCGGCGGGGCTGCTGTCGCCGGTGGCCACCATTGTGCTGGTCATCGTGACGCTGGCCGGCGCGCTACCGGTCTACCGGCGGGTGGCGAAGGAGAGCCCGCACGGGCAGGGTTCGATCGCGATGCTGGAGCGGCTGCTGTCCTTCTGGAAGGGCAAGCTCTTCGTACTGACCCTGCTGGGCTTCGCCGCCACCGACTTCCTGATCACCATCACCCTCTCGGCGGCCGACGCAGCCACCCACCTCGTGGAGAACCCGCACGTCAGCAGCGCCCTGCACAACCGGGAGATGCTGATCACCCTCGTTCTGATCGCGCTGCTGGGTGCGGTCTTCCTCAAGGGGTTCCTGGAGGCGATCGGGGTGGCCGTCGCCCTCGTGGTCCTCTATCTGGGGCTCAATGCGGTCGTGGTCGTCGTCGGGCTGTGGCACGTGCTGACCGCCACGCACGTGGTGGCCGACTGGTCCCAGGCGCTGACCGCCGAGCACGGCAACGCGCTCGCCATGATCGGTGTGGCGCTGCTGGTCTTCCCGAAGCTGGCGCTGGGCCTGTCCGGCTTCGAGACCGGCGTCGCGGTCATGCCGCACATCGAGGGCGACCCGACCGATACCGAGGAGCGCCCGCTGGGGCGGATCCGCGGCGCGAAGAAGCTGCTGACCACCGCGGCCGTGATCATGAGCGTCTTCCTCATCATCACCAGCTTCGTCACCACCCTCCTCATCCCCGCGGCGGCCTTCCGGCCCGGCGGTTCGGCCAACGGACGGGCCCTGGCCTACCTCGCGCACGAGTACCTGGGCTCCGCCTTCGGCACGATCTACGACATCTCCACCATCGCCATCCTGTGGTTCGCCGGCGCCTCGGCCATGGCCGGGCTGCTCAATCTGATGCCCCAGTACCTGCCGCGCTACGGCATGGCGCCCCACTGGGCACGCGCCGTGCGCCCGATGGTGCTGGTCTTCACGGGCGTCGCCTTCCTGGTGACCTGGATCTTCAACGCCGATGTCGACGCCCAGGGCGGCGCCTACGCCACCGGCGTCCTGGTCCTGATCAGCTCCGCCGCGATCGCCGTGACCATCGCCGCCCACCGGGCCGGGCAACGGGGCTGGACGATCGGCTTCGCGGTGATCTCGGTGGTGTTCCTCTACACGACCGTGGCGAACGTCATCGAGCGGCCGGACGGTGTGAAGATCGGCGCCTGCTTCATCGCCGGCATCATCCTCGTCTCGTTCCTCTCCCGCCTTGCCCGCGCCTTCGAGCTGCGGGTGACCAGCGTGGTGCTCGACGAGATGGCCGAGCGGTTCATCCGCGATATCGCCCACCGTAAGATCCGCTTCATCGCCAACGAGCCCGACCAGCGCGATGTCGCCGAGTACCGCGACAAGCTCCAGCAGATCCGCACCGACAACGACCTGGAGGGCGAGGATTTCGTCTTCGTCGAGGTCACCCTCGGCGACCCCTCCGAATTCGAGAGCGAGCTGCGGGTACACGGGGAGGTCCTGCACGGTCGCTTCCGCGTGCTCTGCCTGGAGAGCTCCACCGTCTCCAACGCCCTCGCCGCCCTGCTGCTGCACGTACGCGATGCCACCGGCCAGCGGCCGCACATCTACTTCGAATGGACCGAAGGCAACCCCCTCGCCCAGTTCCTGCGCTTCTTCCTCTTCGGCCAGGGCGAGGTCGCCCCGGTCACCCGCGAGGTCCTGCGGGAGGCCGAACCCGACCGCAGTCGCCGCCCCCGTGTCCATGTCGGCTGACGAGGCGCTGCGCCACACCGTGAAAGCCCCCGGAACCACGGAACTCCTCGTTCCACCGCGCGGCCCCCGGCCGAACGGCCCGGCTTGACCTTGCCCCTGCGTCAGGCCACCATTCGCGCCGGATATCCGAGTTCACCACCTCCGTGCTCCACGACCGCGGCGGCACGACGCGTTCCATGAGGAATGGCAGCTTTGCTGCCCAGCCCGGCCTGCAACGGCTCACCTGCTTCGCGCTGTTGGTGCTGGGAACGGCCCCGTTGCTCCGCAGGCACCTCGCCAATGGAACCAGTGGAACCAACTGAGTGGCCCGCTCCAGCCGTCGCAAACATCCAGCCACGCAAGTCCCGTCGGTCAACCGGGATTTCCTCGTGGCTCTCCGGCCCCATGCGAACCCCATGCATGGGGTTCGTGGCCCGGAAGGCCGGCCTGGCGTCGTGTGGCCCGCCTCGTCGCGCGTGCGGATGTGGCGCAGAAGGTACCGTCGGCGGCGGAATTCCTGGCCGCCGGGCTCGGCTCGCTCCTACGATGCCGGTACCCGGGGGAGAGGTTGTGGGAGTGACAGGCAGGACCGCACAGACACGGCGCGGCATCGAGAGCTCAGTCGCCTGGACCATCCGTAATCTCGACAGCCTCGTGGCTCTCGGCGCCGCACTGGTCATCGGTCTGCTGGACGTCTTCGGTGGGGCGATCCACGACAACGTCACTTCCGGGGCGACCCTGCTCGTGCTCGCCGCGCTGGTCTTCGGCACGCTGACCGAGCGGAGGCGCCGGGTGGCGGACATCCAGGGGGCGATGTCCGCGACGCACCAGGCGCTGGAAGACCTCACCATGGTGCGGTCGTTGACCGGGGCCGAGCTCGAACAGGCCCTGGACCGGGCGCGCCGTAACACCGACCGCTGGGTGTTCAAGGGCGGTACCGGGACCTATCTGCGTGCGGTCACCCTGCCGGTCTGCATCCGGGAGGCGCAGCTCCAGCGCCGTTCGCTCACCGTCAAGATCGACATCATCAACCCGGCCGACGAGCAGGCCTGCGCCGCGTACGCGCGCTTCCGGCAGACCTTCGCCCACCGGCTGGACGTCGTCCCGCCGGACAGCTGGAGCGCCGACCGGACGCGCAAGGAGTCGTTCGCCACCGTGCTCGCGGCCTGCTGGCACCGGCAGCGGCTGGACACGCTGGAGATCGACGTCCATCTGTCGTCGGTCGTGCCCACGCTGCGCTTCGACCTCTCGGCCTCCTGCTTGATCATCACTCAGGACGACCCCCGGCGGGTCAACCTGCTCGTGGAGCGGGACCGGCCGCTCTACGACTACTACGTCACCGAACTCCACCAGAGCCGGGAGCAGGCCGTCGCGCTCGACCTGCGACGCACCGTGCCGCTCAGTGAGGAGCCGACGGTCGACGAGACCCACCGGCTCTTCGAAGGGCTCGGACTCCCGCTCCCCACGACCTTCACCGACAGAGACGTCAGCGAGGTCATCGACAAGGCGTTGCATGCGGAGAACCCGTACCGGAGGTGAGCGGCCGAGTGCACAGTCCGATGGATCACCGACTGCTCGAACAGGTGATGAACCAGCGGGGCGCGCCCGCGGAGATCTTCGAGACGGCCGCCTCGGTCCTTGAGGAGATCGCCGCCGGCCGCCGCGGGCTGCGGGCCGTCCGGCATCCGCTGGGCTTCCTCTGCTTCCCGGTGGAGCGGGTCGGCGACCGCGGTGTCTGCGTGCATGCCTTCGGCGACGGAGCGGACGAGGAGGCGGCGCAGCTGACCACCTCGGCGGTGCACTCGCACAGTTGGGAACTGACCAGCTGTGTGCTGTACGGGGCGGTGGGCAATCTGCGCGTACGGGTCGTCGACCGGCCCGCGGAACCCACCCACCGGGTCTTTGAGGTCCTCAGCCGCCCCTCCGGCGTGGACGAGATTCAGCCGACTTCTCGCCTGGTGAGCTGCGAGCCGGGTCCCGAACAGACCAGCCTCCGCGGCACGGTCTACACCCTGCCGGCGGGAGAGTTCCACACCACCGTCGTCCCCCAGGGGCGCTCCGCCGCCACGCTGGTGCTCGGCCGTTCGCTGCCCGGGCACACCGACCTTTCCCTCGGACCGCTGCACGGCACCGGCCATCAAGTGGTACGACGGACATGCGACGCCGAACAGACCGCCCGGACAGCTCGGACCGTCCTCAGGAGGATCCATGACCCCCGCCCCTGACGATCCGTCGGAGCAGTTCGCGGCCGAACGGGCGCTGGCCGTCTCCGCCGCGCAGGAAGCGGGCGCCCTGCTGCGCTCCCGTTTCCAGGACGACTACGGGGTCCGGGCGAAGGGCGACGACGGAGACGTGGTCACCGAGCTCGATGTGATGGCGGAGGACCTGATCGTCAGCCGGATCCGGGAGCGCTATCCGCACGACCGGATCCTCGCCGAGGAGGCCGGGGCGCTGGAAGGCGACCGGGGTGACGGCCATGGCACCCGTACCTGGCTGGTCGACCCGCTCGACGGCAGCAACAACGTCGTCATCGGCCTCCCCGCCTACGTCGTCGGCATCGCCCTGTGTGTCGGCGACGCGGCCGCCGTCGGCGTCGTCCACGACCCGGTGTCCGACCGGACGTGGACCGCGCTCGCCGGCCGTGGCGCGTACGGACCGCAGGGCAGGATGACCTGCCCCGGGCGTACGCGCGCGCCCGGGCGGCCGCTGCTCGCCTGGACCCAGGGGCACACGGTCGCCCGCGACGATCCGACGGCGGGCGCCCTGAAGGAGGTGCTGGAGCTCCGCTCGCGGCGGCTGCTTCAGCTGTGGGCGCCGCTGCTGACCTGGTCCATGCTCGCCCGTGGTGTGATCGACGGCTTCGTCGGCTACCGCGCGGAGGCCATCGACCTGCCCGCGGGCGCCCTGCTGGCCACGGAGGCGGGCGTGGAGATCCGGGCCCTGGACGGCAGTCTCTTCCGCGGGAACGCCACCGGGCCTGACGCCGACCGCAGCTTCGTCGCCGGGCGGCCTGACGACATGCCGTATCTGCTGGAACTGGTCGCGCGGAGCGCAGCGGCCGGCGTCCGCTGAGCGGCCTGACCGGGAAGACCCCTTACGGGGCACGGAGTTCCGCCTCGTAAGGGGTCTGGCTATCCGGCCACCGCGAGCGCCACGGTGGCGGCCGGCAGGGCCCCGACGGCGAGCAGCGCTCCGGTGCCCATGAAGCTCTTCAGCGACACCCTGACGCCCTGGGCATGGCAGCGCTCGAACCACAGCAGCGTCGCCAGTGAGGCCCAAGGTGTCACCACCGGGCCGACGTTGGTCCCGATGAGCAGCGCCAGCAGCTGGTCATGATTGCCCACGGGCACGGCGGACTCCCCGGCCAGATAGACGGGCAGGTTGTTGAGCACGTTGGACAGCCCCCCGCCGACGGCCGCGGCACGGAGCATGCCGAGCAGCCCGCCGTCCGGGCCGATGGCGGAGGCCAGCATCTCGTGGAGGCCGTTCACATTGACCGTCTCCACCACCAGGAACAGCCCCGGTACCAGGACCAGCAGCCGCCACGGTACGAGCGAAAGCCGGAGCGCAGCCCTCCGGCGTACCGCGAACGCCGCCACGGCCACCCCGGCGGCCGCCGCCGACGCCGTCCACAGAGGGATGTCGGCAAGCAGAATGGCCAGCAGAAAGCCGACGCAGGCGAGCCCGCAGACCCGGAACAGCGTACGGTCCACGGGCCGGTGCACCGCGGGCGGCGGGTAGCTCTCCGCGCCGCGCCTGCCGCTGCGCCAGAAGAACAGCCACAGACAGCCCATGCTGACCACGATGGCCGCCAGCTGAGGAGCCCACATCTTCGCCGCCAGCCCCGTGGGGGAGAGCGCGACGCGGTCCGCCGCGAGCAGGTTCGTCAGGTTCGACACCGGCAGCAGCAGACTCGCCGTATTGGCCAGCCACACCGTCGTCATGGCCAGCGGCACGGGCGCGATCCCCACCCGCGAGGCGAGTGCCAGCATGACGGGGGTGAGCAGCACCGCGGTCGTGTCGAGGTTGAGCGTGATCGTGGTGAGCGAGGCGAAGGCCACACACAGTACGAACAGTGCGGCGTAACTGCCCCGCCCGGCGCGCGCCACACCGGAGGCGACCACGTCGAACACCTCTGCCGCGCTGGTGAGTTCGGCGAGGACGATCACCGTACCGAGGAAGGCGAGCAGCGGGGCGATGCGGAGCATGGCGTCCCCGGCGGGTTCGGCCGGAAGGAGTCCGGTGGCAAGACACAGCAGGCCGCAGGCGAGCATCCCCCCGGCCAGCCAGTCCAGCACATGCAGGCGTTGTATGGCGGCACGCACCCGCAAAGCATGGCACACCATTTGTTCGAAGGCTGTGTCCACCAACGATCTGCTCCCTAGGATGGCGTCATGGTCGTGCGTCAGGAACTTACGGGGGAAACGCCGCCGTTGGACTTCTTCATCAGCTACTCACCCGCCGACGAACGCTGGGCGTCCTGGATCGCCTGGACACTTGAGGAGGCCGGATACCGGACCGTCCTGCAAGCCTGGGACTTCGTGGCCGGCACGAATTTCGTCGACTTCATGGACCGCGGTGTCAGCGAGTCCGCCGCCGTCATCGCCGTCCTCTCCCGGAACTACGAGCGTTCGCGCTACGGGCGGATGGAGTGGCAGGCGGCGTTACGCGCCGACCCCGACGCCCCGGAGCGCAGGCTGATCACCGTCCGTACCGAGGACATTCCGGTCGAGGGCCTGCTCGCCACCATCACGTACGTCGATCTGGTGGGGGTCAGTGACACCGCCGCCGCCCGCGACCTGCTGCTCACCCGGGTGAGCCAGGCGCTGGAGGGCAGGGCCCGGCCCGCCGCGCGCCCCGGCTTCCCCGGCGGACCCGCGGGCGCCCCCACCGCCGTACCGAGCGTCCCCCGCCCGTCGTCCAACCGGCCGCTCGGCCAGCCCGGCTGGGCGGGACGCCGTCGGCCTGCGGTACCGCCCCGCTACCCGCAGGCCGCGGAGTCGAACCGGTCCAGGGAAGCCATCTCGGTGCTGCACCTCGCCGGGCCCTGCTTCGGCCGCGGCGCCGAACCGGCCGCGCTCCAGGCCGCGATCTGGGGCGACCTCGTCGAACTCGCCGATGCGGGGGCGCCCGAGCCCGATCTCCTCGTCGTCACCGGCGACCTCACGGCGTCCGGAAGTCCACGGGAGTGCGAACAGGCACTCAGTTTCCTGACCGGACTGCGGTCACGCCTCGGCCTCGACCCCGACCGGCTTGCCGTCGTACCCGGCGGGCAGGACGTCAGCCAGGCCGCCTGCCGCGCCTACTTCAGCACCTGCGAAGCCGACGAGATGCAGCCGAGGCCGCCGTACTGGCCCAAGTGGCGGCACTACCACCGGCTGTTCCAGGAGCTCTACCAAGGGCTCGACGTGGTCTTCGACAGCGATCAGCCCTGGAGCCTGTTCCCCGTCCCCGACCTGCGGACCGTCATCGCCGGGCTCAACTCCTCGATGGCGTACAGCCACCGGCCGGACGACCAGTACGGCCTCCTCGGCCCCGAGCAGGCCGCCTGGTTCGCGCAGGCCCTGCGCCCGTACGAGCAGGAGGGGTGGCTGCGGATCGGCGCCCTGCGGCACCCGGTCGGGGCGGACCGGCCGCTCGCGTCCGACGACCAGGGCGCGGCACCGGATCCGGACCGGAGCCTGCGTCGCAGCGCCGGTCATGACAGTCCCTCCGGCGCCGCGCCGGTACGCGACAGCGATGTCCTCGCCCGCCTCACCGGGCCCCGGCTGCACCTCATGCTGCACGGGCCCGCCGGAAGCCCGCGGGACGCCTCGGCCGCGCCCACCGCCACCGCACTCCCCCTCGCCTCCGGCGAGCTGCCGGTCTTCGGCGCCGCTGCCCCGGCCCGGCACCAGCTGCTCCGGATCACCGGCGAGGGCGTCACCCGCTGGCCGGAGCGCTCCGACCGGGAACCGCGGCGCTTCACGGCCGAATGGCGGGGCAGCCGGGGCGTCTTCGGCAGTCAGGAGCCTTCGGACGCCGCCGGTGGCGAGGCTCCGGACGCCACGGACGCGGCGTTCCCGGCCGACGCCGGCCCCGCTGCGCCGGCGCCGGAGGTCTGCCGTACCGTCGAGGACCCGCTCGACACCCTCATCGCCCGTGTCAGCGAGGTCTGCCGCACCCGCCACGAGGGGGCCCAGCTCCGGCGGGTGCCCGGCGAGGTGCCGCAACTGCTCGTCACCTGGACGGAATCCGGGTTCGTCCGGCAGCAGCGAGTGGCGGTCTGTGCCGGCACCCCGCAGACGGAGTTCGTCGACCGCTTCCTCGACCACCTCCACGCCTCCGAGGCGGTTCCCGACGCCGAGCTGGTCCACGACGGCCCGCCCCCGTCGCCGGAGCTCCGGGAACGGGCCCGCCGCCGCGGTGTCCGGGTGCGCAGCTTCACCGAGTTCCAGGGGCTGCTGGATCTGCGCGGCTATGTGACCCGCCAGACCGAACGGCTCAGCACCGACCTCCAGTACCACCCGAGCCTCTATCTGCCGCAGCGCTACCGCGAGATCGAACGGCCCGGCGGAGCGGAACGGGACGGGCTCGTCGAGGACATGCTGCGGCTGCTCGACGCCGACCACGGCCGGTTCGTGCTGCTCCTCGGCGACTTCGGCCACGGCAAGACCTTCGCCCTGCGCGAGCTGGCCCGTCGCCTGCCCGAGGAACTCCCCCAGGCCGTACCGCTGCTGATCGAGCTGAGCACCCTCGACAAGTCCCACACCATCGACGGCCTGGTGGCGGCCCATCTGGCGAGCCACGGTGTCGACACCATCGATCTGCGGGCCTTCCGGTACATGCTCCGGCAGGGCCGCATCGTGCTGCTCTTCGACGGATTCGACGAACTGGTCAACCAGGTCAGCTACGAGCGCGCCGCCGACCATCTTCAGATGCTGCTCGACGCCGCGGTGGACAACGCCAAGATCGTGGTCAGCAGCCGCACCCAGCACTTCCGGTCGCAGGCCCAGGTGCTGACCGCGCTCGGGGAACGCGTGGGGCTGCTGCCGCAGCGCCGGGTCCTGGCCCTCCAGGAGTTCTCACCGCAGCAGATCCGCACCTATCTGGTGAACCGCTACGGGGACGAGCACGCCGCCGAACGCCGGGTCCGGCTGCTCGAAGGCATCCCCGACCTGTTCGCGATGTGCCGCAATCCCCGCCTGCTCAGCTTTGTCGCCGACCTCGACCACGAGCGGCTGCGCGCCGTCGCGGGCGCAGGACGGGCCCTGAGCCCCGCCGGGCTGTACGAGGAGGTGTTCACCTCCTGGCTTCAGTACGAGGAACGCCGTGGCCAGGGCAGTCCCGGCAGCCCTCCCGGGCTGAGCGAGCACCAGCTCTGGCGGGGCGTGACGACCCTTGCGCTGCGCCTCTGGGAGAGCGGCCGGAGCGCTCTGCGCCTGGACGAACTCAACGACGTGGGCGAGGTGCTGACCGGCCTCGCCGACAGCAGGCTGTCCGTGCCGCAGGCCGCGCACGCCGTCGGGTCGGGCAGTCTGCTGCTGCGTACCGACGACGGCCTGTTCCAGTTCATCCACGGCTCCGTGGTCGAGTGGCTGGTGGCACGTGAGGCCGCCGCACACCTGGGGAACGCGGGCCCGGAGGACGGCGGTCTGCTGGCCCGCCGCCCGCTGAGCCAGCTGGCGGTGGAGTTCCTGTGCGACCTCGCCGACCACCGCACCTGCCAGCAGTGGGCCGAACGCGTGCTGGCCGACGGTGCCGACGGGGCGGGCAGCGAGCCGGGCGGCTCCCGGGACGGCGACGAGGTCGCCCGGGCGAACGCGGTCAAGGTCCTCAGCCGGCTCCGGGTACCGGCCCACACGGATCTGCGGGGCGCCGTCCTGGCCGGGGAGGACCTCTCCTACCGCGACTTCTCCGGCGTCGACCTCACCCGTGCCGACCTCACCGACGCCGGCCTGGTCGGGGCGGACTTCTCCGGGGCCGTGCTGCGCGACACCTGCCTCGCCGGGGCCCGTCTCGACGAGGCGAACTTCACCGGGGCGGACCTGCGCGGCGCCGATCTGCGGATGGCCCGGCTGATTCGCGCCGACCTGCGCGGTGCCCAGGTGGCCGGCAGCCACTGGCACCGCGCCGCCCTCATCAACGCGGTCGCCGACGACGCCACGCTCGGCACGCCGGAGCTGCGGGCCGCGGCGGTCGCGCCCGGCATGCCCGTCGAGGCGGGCTTCCGGCCGTCCGCGGTCGGCGTTCCGTACGGCTTCAACATGCGTACCAGCAGGCTTCCCGAGCCGGTCTCCTACAGTCCCGACGGCGAACTCCTCGCCGTGGGAAGCGAGGACGGCGGGGTGCTGGTGTGCGACGCCGCCACCGGTACGGCGGTGCGCACGCTCCAGGGGCACACGGGCCGGGTCTACGCGGTGAAGTTCCGCGACCGGGTACTCGCCACCGGCGGGGCGGACGGCACCGTCCGGCTGTGGGACCCGGTCGCGGGCGCCTGTCTCCACCAGTTGGAGGTGCACCCGGACGGCGTGTGGCCGGTGTCCCTGGACGTGGCCGGGGCGCAGCTCGCGACCGGCGACGCGGAGGGCACGGTCATCCTGTGGGAGGTGGCCACCGGGACGCCGTTGCACCGGCTGTACGGCCACACCGCGCCCGTCTACACCGCGGTGTTCAGCCCCGACGGCCGCACCCTCGTCACGGGCGACGCGGCCGGCGCCGTACGTCTGTGGGACACCGGCTCCGGCCGGCTGCTCGGCGAACTCGAAGACCACCGGGGTCCGGCGTACCGTGCGCGGTTCAGTCCGGACGGCACCCTCCTCGCCACCGGCGACATGGGTGAGGACGAGCGTGGCACGGTCCGCCTCTGGGACGTGGCCGAGCTGCGGCTGCGGCACGAACTCACCGGCCATACGGGGCGCGTCTACACCCTCGACTTCCACCCTGGCGGCAGGCTGCTCGCCAGCGGCGACACCAACGGACAGGTACGGCTGTGGGACCCGGTGACCGGGGCCCCCGCCGGAACGCCGTCCGACCGCGGCGGCGCCGTCTACCAGGTGGTGTTCGACCCCGAGGGGACCATGCTCGCCGCGGGCAGCAGCGATGGATCGGTCCGGCTGTGGCGGGTTACGCAGGGGGCCGCGGGCTGGACGGTGGCCCCGCTGCGGCAGCAGCCGGCGGACCACCAAGGGGCGGTCTGGGCCTGCCGGTTCCGCCCCCGGAGCCGTATCGGCGCCCGGGACACCGACCCGATGCTGGTGACCGTCGGCAATGAGGGCCTGGTGCGGCTGTGGGACACCTCCACCGGCCAGGGCAGGCGGATTCTCCGCGGCCATGGGCGGCGCATCGCCAGCCTGGCGTTCAGCCCCGACGGGACGTACTTGGCGGCGTGCGGCAACGACGGTGTGGCCCGGCTGTGGGAGCCCGCGACCGGCCGGCGGATAAGGGAGTTCGCCGGTGACCACGACCGTCTGGTCTCGGCGCTGTTCATCCCCCGGAGCCAACAGCTGGCCACCGCCAGCAGCGACGGCGACATCTATCTGTGGAACACCGGCACCGGTGAGTACCAGCGGGAGATCGACGCCGAGACCGACCATGTGTGGGCCGAGGCGTTCAGCAGCGACGGCGAGATCCTCGCCACCGCGAACGACGACGACACCGTACGGCTGTGGTACCGCAGTACGGGAGCCCATCTGACCACCCTCGCCGACCACCGCGGCCGGGTGCGGTCGATCGCGTTCAGCGCGGACGGATCGGGCCTGGCCACCGGCTGCGACGACCGGTTCGTACGGTTGTGGGACCTCGCGGAGAGCCGCCTCATCGCCGAACTCGAGGGCCACACCGCACGGGTGTACGCGGTGGCCTACGGGCCCGGCGACGCCTGGCTGGCGAGCGCGTCGTGGGACGGCGAGGCGATCATCTGGCGCGACGGCGAGCTCCAGCACCGGCTTCAGGGGCACGTCGGCCGCCTGTGGACCGCGGCCGCCCACCCGAGCCGTCCGCTGCTCGCCACGGCGGGCGACGACCGGACCGTACGCCTCTGGAACCCGCTGGACGGCCGTGAGACGGCCCGGCTGACGGGCCATACCAGCCGCGTCCTCACCGTGGCCTTCAGCCCCGACGGTTCGCTGCTGGCAAGCGGCGGCGAGGACGGCACGGTCCGGCTCTGGAACGTACCCGCCGACGGCGAACCGACCCCGCGAGCCACCCTGATCGGCGTACCGGGAGGCTGGGCCGCGCTGTCCCCCTCGGGCGGCTACAAGTTCGACGGGGACATCGCGGGCGAATTCTGGCATGTGGTGGGCATGTGCCGGTTCGAGCCCGGCGAACTCGACGAGCATCTGCCCGGTGTGCGGCGCCTGTCGATGGACGAACCGATCTGAGGGAACGGAAGACCCCGACAGGGGTGCACAAAGGTGCCCGCCGCCGTCATGGGGCGCATCCGCCGAGGTCGGTGGGGGCTTCGGCGCCGCCGCCCTGCTGGATGCGCCGGAGTGCGGCCGCGTGCAGGGCGGCCAGTCCACCGCGTGGCAGCGCGGTGGGGCTGCCGGCCAGGGTGTACCACTCGTCGGCGCCGGTGTACTGGACCGCGATCCGGGCGCGTCCGTCGGGCAGGAGACGGGTGGCGAGAGTGAGGTCACCGGTGATGATGCCGACCTCATCGGTCATCGCACCGCCGGGCCCGGCCGTCACCTCGTCCTCCAGCCGCTGGGGCGCGGGCGGGCCGGCGTTGCCGTTCATGACGTGCAGGTGCCCAGCATGGTGGTGAGCATGCCCTTTTCGGCTTTGGTGACCGACAGGCCGTAAGTCGCCTTGACGGAGGTCCAGGCCCGCCCGTACGTACACCAGTAGGCCTTGGACGGCGGCTGCCACTCGTCCGGCCCCTGGTCCCCCTTGGAGCGGTTGGCGGAGGCCGAGACGGCGATCAGCTGCGGGTGCTTCAGGTCGTTGGCGAACGCCTTCCGCTTGTCCGTGTCCCAGGACCGTGCCCCGGAGCGCCAGGCGTTGGCGAGCGGCACGACGTGGTCGATGTCGAGCGCGGACGCGGCGCCGAGCCTCTTGTCGTCGTACACGCTGACCCATCTGCCGGACACCGCACGGCATTCCTTGTCGCGCTTGACCCCGGTGCCGGCCCGTTCAAGCACGATCTCGCGGGTGTCGCAGTGCTCGCCCTGCTCCGCCCAGTGTGGGAAGGCGGCCCGGCTGTAGCCGGTCATCGGGCCGTGTGCGGCCACTTTCAGTCCGGCGAGCTCGGCGCGCGCCTTCTTCACCGTGGGCACGCCGGGCAGTGCACCGTCCGAACTTCCCCTGCCGTCGTCCGTCTGCGACGGAGAGGCGCTCGCCCCTGGCGCGGTGCCCTTACCGTCCTGCGGGCCCTCGGACGTGCCGCCGGGTGTGCATCCGGCCAGCGCGAGCACGGCAGCCACCGCCACACAACGCCCCCACCCCTGCTGACGCCTCATCATCGGCCCGCTCCCCCTTCGGCGTTTTCCTCGCAGCCTAGCCTCCGTGTCCAGACCGCCTGGGGGTGCCTTGGAGCCCGTCATGGACGGGTTATGAAACGGACCACATGAAGCAGCTCACACGGGGCGGGCCCCCATGGAACCGCCCACAGGAAACGGCACCTTCACTACGTGTCAACCCCTTCACCAAGCGTAAAGAAAACGTCCGCATAGCGGGCGTTCACGTCATACGCGTACGCCTCCCCGCACACTCGTCTGGCTCACCGAACGTCTCAAGCAATGAACAGGCACGACCATGAGTCGGACAAGCACCCCGTCCCCCCAGGACTCCTCCCAGGCCGTGCAGGACGGCGAGTCCGTGTTGTCGCACGGCCTCAAGCAGCGCCATCTGTCGATGATCGCGCTCGGCGGGGTCATCGGCGCGGGGCTCTTCGTGGGCTCCGGGGTCGGCATCGCCGCGGCCGGGCCCGCCATCGTCCTTCTCTTCGCGGGTACTGGCGCGCTGGTCATGCTGATCATGCGGATGCTCGGCGAGATGTCCGCGGCCCGGCCCTCCACCGGCTCGTTCTCGGTGCATGCCGAGGAGGAAGTCGGCTCCTGGGCCGGGACCACCTCGGGCTGGATGTACTGGCTGATGCTCTGCGCGGGCGTGGCCGCCGAGGCCACCGCGGCGGGCGCCATCATGCACACCTGGGTGTCGTTCATCCCCGCCTATGGCTGGGTGGCGATCTTCATGGTGTTCTTCTGCGGCAGCAATCTGACCGCGGTCAAGAACTTCGGCGAGTTCGAGTTCTGGTTCTCCGCCATCAAGGTCACCATGATCGTCGCCTTCCTGGTGCTGGGCGTGCTCGGCATTCTCGGGGTGTTCGGCACCGCACCCGGCACCAGCCATCTCACCGGCCACGGCGGCTTCTTCCCGACCGGCGCCGCCGGACTGGCCGCCGGACTGCTGACCACCATCTCCGGGTTCGCGGGGCTGGAGACCGTCACCATCGCGGCCGCGGAGTCCGATCAGCCGAGCCGGAACGTGGCCCGTGCCGTCCGCACCGCCGTCTGGCGCATCGCCGTCTTCTACATCGGCTCCATGGCCGTGGTCGTCACCCTGGTGCCGTGGAACGACCCGAAGGTCGCCAAGGACGGCCCGTACGTCACCGTGCTCGACAGCCTCGGCATCCCGGCAGCCGGCACGATCATGCAGATCGTGGTGCTGGTGGCGCTGCTCTCCGCGATGAACGCCAACATCTACGGCTCGTCGCGCATGGCGTACTCCCTCGTCAACCGGGGCCAGGGCCCGCGCTTCCTGGGCAAGGTCACCCGGGGTGTGCCGGCGGCGGCCGTGGTGGCGTCCTGCGGGTTCGGCTTCGCGGCCGTGATCGCCGGGATCGTCTGGCCGACCACGGTGTTCGCCTGGCTGCTGAACATCGCGGGCTGCTCGGTGCTGGTCGTCTGGTCCATCGTCTGCCTCACCCAGCTGAAGATGCGCCGCCGTCTGGAGCGCGAGGCGCCCGAGCTGCTCTCGGTGCGGATGTGGGCCTTCCCCTACCTGACCTGGCTGGCGTTCGCCGCCATCCTCGGCGTCTTCGCCGTCATGGCGGCCAACGCGGACGGCCGTCAGCAGCTCGCCGGCACGGCCGTCGTGGTGGCGGCGCTGGCGGGCGCAGGCCACCTCAAGCAGCGCCGCGACCGACGGGCTGCCGTCACCGCCCCCTGATACGGCTGACCTCACCGCTCTTCACGGCCCGTTGGTCCGCTGCGCGAGTGCCTCCCGGAGGGTGGCACGCTCGCGGCGGGAGGCCAGGGTCCGGGGGTGGTCGGGGCCATGGAACCTGTTCTGGTCCTCGATCACCTCGTCCAGCTGGCGGAGCCCCTCCTCGAGATGTCCGTCCGCCGCGAGGAACCTCCCCAGTTGGTGACGGGTGCTCAGGGTGCGGGAGTGCAGGCCGAGGACGCGTTGCTGGTCCACCATGACGGCACGCAGCAGCTCGACCGCCTCCGCGGGCCGTCCGGACTGACCTGTGAGCACGGCCTCCTCGTAACGACTGCTCAGTGCCCAGGGGTGCTCAGCGCCCAACGCCTCGACGAGCACGGCGTATACGCGGCGGGTCAGCGTCAGCGCTTCCTCGGGACGTCCCGCGCGGCCCAGGGCCCGGGCGAGATCCTGCCGGGTGAGCCACACCTCCAGGTGCTGCGGGCCGAGCACTTCCGCCATGTCGGGCAGTACCTCGTGAAACTGGCGGACCGCGCCCTCATGGTCCCCGGCGTCGCTGGTGAACCGGGCCCGGGCACTCCGGGCAGCGAGTGTCTGCTCATGTCGGGGGCCCAGCAGCCGCGTCCGGTCGCCGACCACGCGGCTCAGCACATCGATCGCCTGGCGGGGATGGCCGGCCTCCGCCAGATAGCGGGCGATGTCGTGCCAGGTGTTCAGGGTGAGGGGGTGGTCATCTCCGCACGCCGTACGGCGCTCCTCGAGGAGAGCCCTCAGACGTTCCACGGCCTCCGCCGGGCGTCCGGCATTGCCGAGCGCGATGGCATGGGCGTAGTCCGCATCGGCAAGGCCGTGCCGGCGGCCCGCGTCGAAGGCTCTGAGGGCGACGAGCGGTCGCATCAGGTCGACGGCCGCCCAGCCGATGTCCACGCTGTCCTCCGGTGACGTCCGCTCCAACAGGGTCTGCCAGCTCGATTCGGGGACGGACGCCAGCTCCGGCAGATCGATCAGGTAGTCGAAGGCGAGATAGCCGCCGGTGTGCGGGACGAGCAGACTGCTGGCACCCTGCACCGCGGACGTCGCCCAGCTGAACGCCTCCTCGACCGGCTCCGGCCGCAGGGTCGGACCCCCTCGTTCGGTGAGGTAGTGCCCGTGCAGTTCCACCAGCAGCTCCCTGCTGACCGGACGGTGCAGTCCCATGCGCCGGCAGTCGATCGCCGCCGAGACCAGGGCGGCACCGCGCGGGTGCATTCCCGGCTGCCATGCATGCAGCCAGTCGTTCACCAACTCCGGCCCCGCGGCCAGCAACTCGGCCACACCGAAACGGTTGCCGGTGCCGCGAGCCGCTTGGGCCACGCGTGGGTCGGCCGCCGCCGACCTGGCGCGCGCCACCTCGGCCTGGGTCCACAAGCGCTCCAGCCGAAGGGGGTCGGCGGCCATGCGGAGTACCTCGCGACCGGAGCGCCAGGTCGCCGCATCGGTGACCTCGCGCTGCCGGGCGCCGTAGCGGTCGTACTCCTTGCTGCGCATGGAAGCGAGCAGGACAACATGCCGGTTCGCACCGTCGAGCAGGGTCCTCACCAGGTCGGTCGTCAGACCGCCGACACCGAGGAACTGGTCGAACTCGTCGAACCACAGCACACACTGGCGCACGTGCGCGGCCTCGGCCGCCACAGCTCCGAGGTCGTGGTCCGGCTTCACGATGAACGCCTGGTGATCGGGCAGTGCGGCCCGCATCGCCTCATAGGCCAGCCGGGACTTTCCAGCGGTCGACTCGCCGACAATCAGCACCAGTCCACCGATGCGCAGCCTGTCGACCAAGGCAGGGAAACAGTCGCGCCGCACGAACTCCGGCAGTCTGTCGTTCCGGGAGGGCTCCCCGTGCGGGGCCGCCGGGTGGATACCGAGCGCGATCGGGTCGTTCAGTTCACTGACGAGGCACCGCTCCGCCCGCACCGTAGGGGCAGACCCCACGCCACCAATACGCCGCCCGGCGAGCCGCCGCTCCGCGAGCGCCCGCTGGGCATCGGCAGTGAACACCCCCGCCAGCGCCGCACCGGACGCCGCCAGCATCGCCGCCCCCCAGGACGGTAACCAGGCGGCACCCATCACTGCCGCCGCGGTGCCCCCTGCGGACGCACCGATCAGCACCACCCACGGACGCATCGATCGCCACAGCAATTCCGCCTCCGAGGGAGGGAGAGGGCTCAGCACAACTGTCTGCTGGACCACCATCCTCTCCGTCCGGCGGACGGGCAGCCAGACCCTTGAACTGTTCACACGGCTCGAAGCCTGCGGGCCCCTGCCGGGAACCAACCACCCGCTGTCCCCCTCCCGGGGGGACAGGGCGGCGCATTTCCTCAGTTCCGGTCCTCCGGTGCACCCAATGTCTGGGTCGCTATGACCGCGGCCTGGACCCGGCGTTCCACGCCCAGCTTGGCCAGCAGCCGCGAGATGTTGTTCTTGACGGTCTTCTCGGCGAGGTAGAGCTTCTTGCCGATCTCCCGGTTGGTCAGCCCCTCCCCCACCAACGCCAGGATTTCCCGCTCCCGCTCCGTCAACCCGTGCAGGCTCTGCGGCTCCTCCTCCTGTGGGGCGCCGCCGCGCAGCCGGGCCATCACGCGCGCCGTGGCCCCGGGGTCAAGCATGGACTGGCCGGAGGCCACCGTGCGTACGGCCTTGACCAGATCGGTGCCGGTGATCTGCTTGAGGACGTAGCCGGACGCGCCGGCCATGATCGCGTCGAGCAGCGCCTCTTCGTCGTCGAACGACGTCAGCATCAGACAGGCGAGGTCAGGCATGCGTGAGCGGAGTTCCCGGCAGACGCTCACGCCGTCCCCGTCCGGCAGCCGCACGTCCAGGACGGCAACCTGCGGGCGCAGCGCGGGTACCCGTACCAGCGCCTGCTCGACCGTGCCCGCCTCGCCGACCACGGTCAGATCGGGTTCCGCCTCCAGCAGATCGAGCACACCACGGCGCACCACCTCGTGGTCGTCGAGGAGGAAGACCCGCACCGGCTCCTTCTCGGCCGTGCCGCCGCTGCTGTCCGTCATCGCACACTCCGTGTTCGCCGGGTTCCTCCGCCGAAGGCGGACCACACGCATCCTGTCGTCCGAACAGGACCGACGGCCAGGGCCGGATGGCCCTGATACACCGTCATTTCTCATGACGAGGGACCTTCGGCCCTGTTTACGGGACCCGCTGGTCCTGTTGCCGCCGGGTGCGTTCCTGATGGACTGCCAAGTGCCGGCGCGGCGGGGGTGAACAGCGCCCCGGTCACTGCCTGGACGGAGAAAGGCTGCCATGACGACGCCGCACATCGGCCTCACGACGACACCGCTGGACGACAGCACGCTCGCCATCGCCCTGGCCGGAGAGCTCGATATAGCCACCGTGGATCACATTGAGCCGGCATTGACCCACCTGACCCGCGACCCATGGCACGATCTGGCGCTCGACCTGGCGAACCTCACCTTCTGCGACAGCGCCGGCGCGGCGCTCTTCGTACGGACGCATCAGCGCTGTGTGGCGGCCGGTGTGCGGTTGAGCCTGTGCCGGATCCCGAGGCTTCCCGCCCTGGTGATCCGCACTCTGGGTGTGGACCGCACCCTGCCGTGCTCCTTCGCCTGACCGCCCCTGAAGAGCCGGTGGGCGACCGGAGAGGGTGGGGGAATCCGGGCCACGGGAAAGGACGTTCGGCCCTGTCGCGGCCGTGGGCGCCGGTGGACTCTGGCTGGTGGAGGCATCACATGTGCCCGAGGACGAGGCCGCAGCAGAAGAGGGGCATGATGAGGGACGGAGCCATGCATCGACCGGTGGATGGCCACCGTGAGGCGGTGGCGCCGCGGCGGATGGCTCGAATTGACCGCGCCGAGGCTCTGCGACTGCTCGGCACCGTTTCGCTGGGCCGCATCGTCTTCACCCATCAAGCCCTGCCGGCCGTCCGCCCGGTCAATCACCTCATGGACGACGAGGACATCATCGTCCCGTTGCACGACGGCGCGACCCTCGCCTCCATCGTGGCTCCCACCAACCTCACCGGCGTGGTGGTGGCCTACGAGGCGGACGTCATCGACCCTGAGACCCATTTCGGCTGGAGCGTCGTCGTGACCGGCTATGCCCGCCGGGTCACCGACGACGGCGAGCTCGCACGTTTCGGTGGCCGTCTACGGCCGTGGGTGGCACACCCCGCCATGAACGCCGCGCTGCGCATCCGGCCGGACCTTGTGACGGGCTCGCAGCTCACCGTGTAGTCGCCGCGACCCTCACTGTCCAGCCGCCGCGGACCCCGCCGTTCGCCCGCCCGCGGTGAAAGGCTGTGGTCCTGCGGCAGAGCCGGAAGCGAGCGGCGCCCGCCATACCAGCCGGCTGCCGCCCTCGGCAGGGCGGCCGGTCTCCAGGTCGCCGCCCACGTTCCGCGCCCGCTCCTCGAGGTTGCGCAGGCCGCTGCGCCTGCCTCCGACGGGGAGGCCCCTACCGTTGTCCGTCACGGTCAGGATGACGTCATCGGTGGTGGCCTGGAGGGAGACCTCGACCCGCGTCGCGTGCGCGTGGCGGGCGGCGTTGCTCAGCATTTCGGTGAGGGCCGCCATGACGTGGTCGGCGACCTGCGGCGGTACGTCCGTGTCGAGCAGGCCTTCCATGCTCAGGCGCGGTGGGAAGCCGAGTGTCGTCGCCGTCTCGCCCACTGCGCGGGCCACGCGTGCGCGCAGACTGGGGCCGGTTTCGTCGTCGCGGGCCCGGAGTCCGAAGATCGTGGAGCGGATGATCTTGATGGTTTCGTCGAGGTCGCCGACGGCACGCGCGACGCGTTCGGCGGCCCCGTCGTGCCGGACGAGCCGTGCGGCGCTCTGGAGGGTCATACCGGTCGCGAACAGCCGTTGGATGGCCAGGTCGTGCAGATCACGAGCGATCCGGTCACGGTCCTCCAGCAACGCCAACTGCTCGGCGTCGCTGCGGCGTTCGGCCAGTTCCAGAGCGAGCGCGGCCTGTCCGGCAAAGGCCAGCAGCGGCTGTAGTTCCCCGTCGGTGAAGACCGGCTCTCCCTGGTGGCGAGCCAGCAGCAGCACGCCTCGGGGGTCCTTGGCGCCGGTGCCCAGGGGCACGGCGACCGCGGGGCCCAGACCGTCGAAGCGCCTGGGGCCCGCGGTATAGCGGCCGTCGTCGGCAAGGCCGGCCGTGGTCACCGGTACCCGGGCCTTGTAGGCGGCGCCGGACAAGGTGCCCTCGACCGGTACCACCAGGCCGCGACGGGTGTCGTCGTCCGCGCCGATGGCCAGCTCGACAACGAGCTCGTCGGTCCCGGCCACGGGCACGGACACGTCCACCAGCCCCGCTTCGGTGATCTCCTGGGCGCGACGGGCGATCAGCTCCAGTACCTCCAGCCGGGGGCTGCCGGAGAACAGGCTGGTGGTGATCTCCGTGTTCGCCTGGAGCCACCGCTGCTGGCGCTGCGAGGCCTCGTAGAGCCGGGCGTTGTCGATGGCCACACCGGCGGCGACGGACAGGGTGGAGATCACCGACTCGTCCTCGGCGTCGAAGTCCAGGCCCCCTCGTTTGTCGGTGAGGTACAGGTTGCCGAAGACCTCGTCGCGTACGCGGATGGGCACGCCGAGGAACGTTCGCATCGGCGGATGGTGCGCGGGGAAGCCGTACGACGCCTCATGTGCGCCGAGTTCGGTGAGCCGCAGCGGCTCGGGGTTGCGGATGAGTTCCCCGAGAAGGCCGTGTCCGGCCGGCAGCGGCCCGATCCTGGCGATCTCCTCCTCCGTCATCCCCACCGTGAGGAACTGCGACAGCGTCCGGCCGTCCGGGCCGATCACGCCCAGCGCCCCGTACTGCGCGTCGACCAGCAGCGCGGCGGCTTCCACGATCCGGCGCAGCACCTGCGGGAGGTCCAGCTCCCGGCCGACCGAGACGACGACTTCCAGAAGGCTGTGCACCCGGTCCCGGGTGCCGCGAGCCGCGTTGATGCGCGCCTGGAGTTCCTCCAGCAGCTCATCGAGCCGCATCTGAGGCATCCGCGACAACGGCTCCTCCACGCCCACCGGGCCCCTCCTCCGTCGCTCACCCGCGGTACGCGAACAGCCTATCGGCCGTGGTTGGGCTGATCCGACGGACCGTCAAAGATCAGCCCCCGAAGGCGACATGTAGGCGGAGCAGCCCCTCACGGCTCCCCCGCCACGGGCCCGCTCCGGACGGACGTCCCTTCCCCCACCGCGTGGATGTCATCGAGTGCGGCCGCGAGTTGTGCTCGTCCGGGGATGCCCAGTTTCCGGTAGGCACGCGTCAGGTGGGTCTCCACGGTCCGCAGGGACACACACAGGTGCTGGGAGATCTCCTTGTTGCTGTACCCCTGGGCGGCCAGCCCGGTGATCTTCTCTTCGCCGGCCGTCAGGGCACCACCGGCGGACCGGGCCTTCCGCGCGGTGACTCGACCGCCCGCGCCGTGCAGCCGCTTCTCCAGGCATCGTGCGAGCGAGGAGGCTCCGCACTCGACGGCGATGTCCAGTCCCTGCCTGAGAACGGTACGAGCACCGCCCTTGTCGTCGCGTCGCATCAGCGCGCGCCCGTACGCATGCAGAGCTCGGGCGAGCTCCAGACGAGCGGGCGTGCGCTCCAGGGTATCGACCGCCTCAGCCAGCAGTTCGAGCCCTTTGGTTCCGTCGTGCAACCCCGCATGGGCCAGCTGCGCCAGCCCCACGGCCCGCGGGATCTCACAGCGCCGCGCACGATCGAGCTCCTCCTCGATCAGGGCGTGCGCGTCCCGATGACGGCCCAGCGCGACCTGGAGGGTGGCGGCGCGGGACCGCCACGGGGACATCGCCGGGCTGAGCGTGCCCGCCGCCGTGAGGTGGTGACCGCACTCATGCAGCAGCGACAGCCCTTCACGGAGGTCGCCCCGGGCGGCGCGCAGGGCCGACAGGCTCATCAGAAACCGGGGCCATTCCCAGGAGATGTCGGCGGGATCGCCGAGGGTGTACGAGGCCGCGATGCTCTCCGCGGTCTCAAAGTCGCCCTGTTCCCGGAGGATGTCGATCCTGATGGCGTCCAAGGACATCCGGTGGACGGGTTCACCTTTCGGACACGTTCTCTCCGCCGCCGCACGGGCCGTGACGGCCGCGTTCCCGATGTCGCCCCTGTGCCACAGGATTCCGGCGCGGTAGATGAGCAGCGATGACGTCAGGAGGTCATGTCCCTTCCCCTTGGCCTCCCGCAGCAGGTGCCCGTAGAGCTCCTCGGCCCGGTCGAGCTGATCCAGGTGCAGCAGGGACCGAGCGAGGCAATAGTGCAAGGGGAACAGATCCGGGGAGAAGGCGGGCAGATTGACGAAGGCGCGGTCGACCAACTCCGTGACGTCCTCGGCCGGCGATCCCGCCCGTACGGCGTCGAACGCGCGGATGGCCAGCAACTGCCGTTCCCCAGGGGTGTTGCCAACGCCCTCCATGCCGGTATGAGCACCCACCGCCCTTGCCTCGGTCCGTATGGAGGGACGCTCGAACTCCAGCCACCAGCGCAGCGCCTCCATACGGAGCTGCTGCTCCTGGGAGGCGGACCCGGTCGGCGGACGCCTGGACAGTTCGGCGGTCAGCCGGTCCAACTCCGCCGCAGACTCGCGGTGTTCCTGGGACAGCAGATAGGAGTACGTGAGCACGCCGACGGCTTTGGTACGGGGTGAGCCGTCGGTCAGCCCTTCGAGCGCAGCCGTCCCGTACGACACCGCGCGTGCCGGGTCGTAGTGGCTGGAGACGAGGGCGAGTTGCAGCAGCACCTGCGCTCGCTCCTCCGGCGGGATCGGCTGGTGCACGGCGTGGCGCAGATATGTGACAGCGGCCTCGGGGGCGCCCCGGCGCACGGCTTCTTCGGCGGCTCGGCGCAGCACGGTCACGGCCCAGCTGCCCTGGACCGGACCGGCGGCCAGGAGATGGGCAGCCACCTCTTCATCGGGTTGCCCGCCGAGATGGAGGACATGTGCCGCCCGGGCATGGGCCTCCCCCACCTCTTGAGGCGACCATTCCGCCAGTACGGTGTCCCGGACGACGGGGTGCACAAAGCACAGGTCGTCACCGGCGCGCAGCAGGCCGAGGGAGTGCAACTCCGCCGCCGCGCACCGGATCACGGCCTCGCCCTTGCCGCAGTAGGCCGCCAGCAACTCCAGTGACCTGCGGTCGCCGAGGATCGTCAGCCCCTGCGCCAGTGCGGTCATCTCCTCGGAACCGTGGCAGAGCCGGTGCCTGATCTCCCGATGCAGCGTCTCCAGACCGAACGTCTTGATCCGCGCCCGTCCGTCGTCGTCGGGCCGTATGCCGCTGCGACGCGCATCGCACAGCAGGGCGCGCAGGAAGAGCGGATGGCCGTCCGTGGCGGCGTGGCAGGCGGCGGCGAACGACGGATCCACCCGGTGCGTGGTGAACACCTCGGAGACCAAGCGTTCCACGCTGCCGAGTGCCAGCGGCTGGAGCAGGACCGTATGACAAGTCGAAGGGTGGAGCAGCTCGTTGAACAGCGGCTCGGGCGCCGGCCGCTCGCCCGTGCGAGTGGTCACGGCCAGGAGGACGGGGTGGGCGTCCGCCCGGTGCACCAGCCCCGCAAGCCACCGCAACGACGGCGGATCGATCCACTGCACATCGTCGATCGCCAGCAGCAGCGGCTGACGACGAGAGAGACGGAGGGCAAGGTCCTCCAGACCCTGCAATGTCTCCACCCCGCCGGCGTGGGACTCCGGGCCACGATCCAGCCTCTCCTCCGAGCTGAGCATGCGCGCCACCGAGTCTGCGGCGCCGCTCAACAGACTTCCGTGGTCGCCGTCGAAGGAGCCTCCGAGGCACGGCTCCAGCAGCCGACGGACCGTCCCGAAGGCGAAATCACGCTCGAGCGGGCGACATCGTGCCCGCAACACCAGGAAGCCGCGCAGTTCGTTGAGCCAGTGGTGCAGCAGGTCGGTTTTGCCGATGCCGGCATGCCCGTCGAGCTGTACGACTCGAAGCGATCCGTTCCGAACCTCCCCGGCCACCGCCTCCATGGCGGCCAGTTCCTCGGCGCGGCCTACGAACGGCCAGCTCACTTGCGCGGATGACGGGCCCCGTAGCGGCTCGGCCCGCTGCGCTCCATCCGGATTCGTTGTGTCGCGTCGGCGCCTGTCCATCCGATCGATCACCTTCCGCCTTTCGCTCTGGCAGACGGCGGTTCGCCCACGCGGGTTGCTCGTGTGGCGGTCCATATTCCGCTTTCGGATCGCGGAAGCAGCCTGGTCACTGGCCGGCCAGCACGCACCAAACTGCCGAATGGGCACGAACCTCACATGACGGGACCTCGTCGTCGACAGCCCGACGCACAGCCCACCGGACGCCGACCTGCCGACCCGATGTCCGCGGGCCGCTCAAAACACATCCGCCGGCGCGAGTGGGCAGAGAACCATGGGGTGAGCGTCGGCTCCCACGCCGGGCTGCCGGGCTGCCGGGCTGCCGGACGAGGGTGCGCGCCGGGCGCCCCCCACGGTGGCACTGCACGGTTCGGGCAGGAACAGGACGGGCGGGAGGGGTATGGGTATGGAGTTGGAGCTTCGGCACCTGAGAGTGCTGTGTGCGATCGCCGATGCCGGGAGCGTGGGCCGGGCCGCATCGGACCTGGGGTATTCGCAGCCGGCCATGAGCACCCAACTCCGCCGTATTGAGCAGTACTTCGGCCATCCGCTGTTCGAGCGGAACGCCTCGGGCGTGGAGCTTACGGGGTACGGCACGGAGGTCCTGGCTCAGGCCCGTGACGTCCTGGCCCGCGCGGCTGCGATCGGGCGCCGGCCGGCCACGGACGGGACGAGCACACGACGGCCACTCCGCCTCGCGGCGACCAACTCGCCGGTGCTGGCCGGCATGCTCATCCGGCTCCGGAGCCGGATGCCCGATCTCGCGCTCACGGTGAGCAGTGTGTATCCGTCCTCGGAGATCGTCGAACTCCTGGAAAACGGTGAGGTGGACGCCGCGATCGCCGCGGACTACCCCGGACGTGAACTGCGGCACTCGGCCGCCGTCGCGCACCGCGGGATCGTCACCGAACCGTCCTTCGTCGCACTCCCGGCCGGGCACCGGCTACGGCACTGCCGGGAGGTGGCGCTCGCCGACCTGGCCGACGACGCGTGGTTTCTGACCCCGGACGACGGGGCGGGCTGGCCGGGAGTCTTCTACGCTGCCTGCCGGGCGGCCGGATTCACCCCGGCGGCGGTCCACGAATTCCTGGGCGACCGACAGCAGTTGCAGAACATGATCGCCGAAGGCATCGGGATCTCCATCGTGCAGGCGACGCTCCGGCCGATCCCCGACGTTCTCGTCAAACCGCTGGCCGGCACGCCCCTGTGGTGCCGTTATGTGCTGGCCTGGCGACGCGAGGGCCTTGCCGACGAGGTGGCGGACGCGCTGTTCGACTCCGCCTCCGGGACATACCGCACCCTCATCGCGCAGTCGCCGCACCTGCGGGCATGGGCCTCACGGACCTGGAGCGTGGCCAGGCGCTGCCGTTAGGACCGGGCCGTTGGGACGCGGCCGTGGGGAGCAGGCCGTTGGAACCCGGTCCCTCAGCAAGACTTTCGGCCGGACGTTATGACGAACGGGGGTCATGTGCTATGTCACACCTTATTGTCGCGGTCAGGGTGCGCTGAGAAGGTGCCACTCACGCCTCAGCGCAATCCCGAGGCGCATCTGTCCACGAAGGAGCATGGATGCGCTACCGCTTCCCCCTGCCCAGGAGTCTGGCCGGCGGTCTGACCGCCTGCCTCGCCACGGTCGGCCTACTGGCCGCGCCGGCACTGGCGGCGCCGCCCTCGCCGGACGACACCGCCCAGGCCGCCACCGCGTCCCGGCCCACCCCCCACCCCGTACCACCACCGACCGGCCGGACGGTCGGCGCGAACGAAAGGCCCGCGCAGCCGGGCCAAAAGCGCAGCGTTGCCCAACTCCCCCCGCTCAGCGCGAAGAATCCCCCCACTTCTTCGACGGGCGCGGAACACGGTGCCGCGGCCTCCTGCAACCCGTCCGACTTCGGCGGCCGGACCGGATCCGAACTGGTCGAGTTCGTCAAAGCCTCGACCACGGAATGCGTCAACACCCTGTTCAGCGTCACCGGCAAAGACGCGCACGACGTCTTCCGCGAGGACCAGATGGTCACCGTGGCCAAGGCCTTCCAGGGCGGGGCGACGTCGTATCCCGGTGACAACGCGGAAAAAGTGCTACAAATCGTGCTGTTCCTGCGCGCCGGCTATTACGTGCAGTCCAACCATCCGGACGATGTCGGCGACTACGGCCAGACCCTGGCCGCGGCCAGCCAGGGCGGTCTGGACGCCTTCTTCGCCAACTCACATGCCAAGGACGTCACTTCGGACAACGGCGATGTCCTGAGCGAGGTCATCATCCTCACCGACAGCGCCAACGAGCAGGCCCGCTACCTGAAGACCTACAAGGAGGTGCTCAGCGCCTACAACGACTCCTACAACGACATTCCCAGCATGCTGGCCGCCGTCAACGACGTCTACACCCCGCTCTGGCGCGGGAACTGGAACCCCGAGTACGTCAAGGCGGTCACGGCCGACCCGAGCATCATCGACACCCTCAACACCTTCGCGCTCGACCACCTGGACATGCTGGGCACCGACAACTCCTACCTCGACTCCAACGCCGGGATGAACGTCGCGCGTTACGTCGAGCATCAGGCCCTCCGGGAGAAGGTCCGGCCGCTCATGAAGGGCCTGCTGGACGCCTCGAAGATCACCGGCAAGACGGCGCCCATGTGGGTCACCGTCGCCTCCCAGGCCGACTCCTACGACAAGGACAACTGCTCGTTCTACGGCGTCTGCGACCTGGCCGACCAGCTGACCAAGGCGGCCCTGCCGGTCACCCACGAGTGCGACGCGAACCACACCATCAAGGCGCAGGCCCTGACCGCCGAGGAGCTCGAAGCCGCCTGCACCAGCATCCTGAGCCAGGACTCGTACGTCCAGGACCTGGTGAAGAACAACGGCCCGATCCCCGACCAGTACCTATCGACCATCCAGCTCGTCGTGTTCGGCAGTCGCAACGACTACCAGACCTACGCCGGGGCCATCTTCGGCGTCGACACCAACAACGGCGGCATCACCATGATCGGTGACCCGACCAAACCCGACAACAAGCCCATGTCCATCATGTACCAGAGGGACGACGACAACGGCTTCCCGGCCCGGATCTGGAACCTCAACCACGAGTACACGCACTACCTCGACGCCCGTGACGACATGAAGGGCGACTTCGGCCAGCAGACATCGGTTCCGGACGTCTGGTGGATCGAGGGCCTCGGCGAGTACGTCTCGTACGGCTACCGCAAGATCACCGACGAGGAGGCGGTCTCCGAGGCCGGCAAGCACACCTACAAGCTGAGCACGCTGTTCCAAAGCACCTACGACAACAGCGACGTGACCCGCACCTATCCCTGGGGCTACCTCGCGGTCCGCTACATGTTCGAGAAGCACCCCGAGGACATCGCCACCATGCTCGGACACTTCCGGACCGGCGACTACGCCGGCGGCTACGCGGTCTACAACGACATCGGCACGCGCTACGACGCCGACTTCGACTCCTGGCTCACCGCCTGCGCGGACGGCGCCTGCACCGCCAAGCCAGGCCTGAAGGCCGCACCTTCGGCCCAGCGGCCTCCGGCCCGACCGTCCACCTGACCGACAACTCCACCCCGCCCGGCGGCGGCACGATCACCGCACGGTCATGGCACTTCGGAGAGGCCACCCTGTCCACTGCCACCAACCGCCGAACCTCCACGCCGCCGCCGGGACGGCCCCCCTCCCCCTCCCCGAGGCCGAGACCGCCCGACAGAACTACAACCAGCCGGGAGCCGAGCGCGGCGTCGACCGCCCTCGGCTCCACGCCATCCGCTCTTCAGCGGGGATCGGCCGCCGACAGTGCGGGCAGTTGCGGTCCCGCAACCGCAAGAAACGCGGCTCCCGCGGCGGCCGTCCGCCAAAATTCGACCCGGAGGACTACAAGGCCCGGCACGCGTTCGAGTGCAGTATCAACCGTCCTTATCGCGCGCGGCCATCGACGAGTGGCTGAGACCAGTTCGAGACGCGACCTAGACCAGCCACTGCCCATCGCGCATCAGGGTCCGTCCGGCCATCTCGGGGACCGTTCCCCACGCCTGCATCACCTGCGGGGTGACCTGGAAGAAGACGTACGAGGGGTGGTCCTCGCGAGGGTCCCAGCCATCCTTGGCGGCGAAGGCGTCACCCACCTCAATCGGAAGGTCCTCGCGGGTCAGCATGCGCGCGGTGCCGTGGACCAGGACCACGTCCCGGGTATGGCCGAAGCAGAGCCGGACCCGGCCCGAGGCGCACAGGTTGTGCCCGGTCGGGTTGGTGTCGCGGGTGGACAGCCACACCGTCTCGCCGTCCCACCAGAAGGCCAGCGGAACAAGGCACGGCTCGCCGGTGGCGTCGGCCGTGGCGACCCATACGTCGTTGTCCCGCGAGAGCCGTTCCAGCGCCTCGCGCTTGCGCTGCTCCGGGCTACGGGGTCCGCTGAGGTGAGAGTCAACTGCCGTCATGGGGGGAGGCTATGACGGCAGGCACTCGGTCACATCCGGCGGCGGAACTAGGTCGCAAGGCGGAGGGTCGACCTCGTACGGGGCGTACGCAAACAGCCCGACACCGCAGCAGCAAGCGCGTCGGACGGGATCTCGCTACACGCGCTGGGCACAGGTGGCAGCTCGGGCACTGCCGGCGGCGGGAGTCTGTTCTTCGCCGGGTCGGCGGGCCCGGTCGGCGTCGCGGGCCTGGCCGCGCAGTCGGTCCGCAGCCGGGCAGTGCGTGCTGTCGAAGGGGATCACTTCACGTTGACCGCGGTCCAGGCCTGCTGGACGGTCTTGTACTCGGCGCTGGCTTTGCCGTACAGGGTGGCGGCGGCCTTCAGCGTGCCGGCCCGGGCCTTCTTGTAGTCGGTGGTCGAGGTGAACTGACTGCTCAGCGCCTTGTACCAGATCTTTGCGGCTTTCTCGCGGCCGATACCGGTGACCTTCGAGCCGTCGTATGTGGGGCTGTCGTAGGCCACGCCGTTGATGACCTTCTTACCGCTGCCCTCGGCCAGAAGATAGAAGAAGTGGTTGGCCACCCCTGCCGCGTGGTGGGCGTCGTCAAGACGATCGATACCGGGCTTCCAGTAGTCCGGGGACTTGCCGTCCTTGGAAGGCTTGTCCATGTAGCGCATCGGCTTGCCGTCACCGCGAAGATTGGCCTTCTCGCCGATGAGGTAGTCAGGGGTGTCGGCGGCGAGGTTGGCGTTGAACTCCACCATCGTGCCGAAGATGTCGCAGGTGGCCTCATTCAGACCGTTGGATTCGCTTGTGCCTTCAAACCCGACCGTCGCATAGGTGACGCCGTGAGTGAACTCGTGGGCCACGATGTCGAGTTCGGTCAGCGGCCTCTTGTCGTCCTTGCCGTCGCCGAACCAGAGACCCTCGTCGTGTTCGGCACCAGCAAGGCCCTTGCCGTAGTGGACGACCACCAAGGGGCCCTGGCCGTTGCCCCACATGCCCTTGCGGCCGAAGGTGTTCTTGAAGTAGTCCCAGGTCTTTCCGGCAGCGAAGTGGGCATCGACAGCGGCCGACTGGCGGCTGCTCACGGTGCCATCGCCCCATACGTTGTCGGTGTCGGTCAACGGCTTGCCGGACGATTCGTCCCGGTTGTCGCGGTTGCCGAAGTCGACGGTCGACAGGCCGCCGCGGGTGGGGTCGGTAAGCACGTACCTGCCGTTGCGCAGCAGCGTGTTGACTTTGACCTTGCCGACGTGCACGCCGTTACCAGTCCCGATGGGGGTCCCCGCAGACACCCGCGCCTGCGAGACCGCCTCAGCACCACTGTGCCCACCAGGCGCCAAGGCGTTGTTGCTCGTCCCGGCCGAGGCCGGGACCATCTCCACAGCGGCGACCAACACCGCTGCGGCGCTCGCCGCAACTCCCAAGGCCAACTTCTTACGCACTGTTCCTCCTTCTTGTTCCACGTCCGTGATGGCGACCGCAGACAAGCGCCCTCGTCCACCAATGGGCGGGCACAGGACACGGGAGGCATAGATGTGCGGCCACACACCGTCCGGGCCCGCCCAGGCAGGCGGCCTCCACACAGCTCACGGCCAACTCCGGGGGCCCTGTTCACGCCTGCGCCCGCCGGCATCGACGCACGAGGGCGACGAAGGGTTCTCTGGCCGCGAAGAACGGGATGTCACCGTTCAGCGACGCGAGCCACCGGCGCGTTCTGCAATACTTCCTCGCTTGCCGGTTGAGTAGATGTCGCCTTCCCCCTCAGGGTTCCGAAAACCAATCGGTAACTTGCAGCCGACCGGCAGGCTCATTCTGCTTCCCCTGAACTCAGGTATTCCCGGCCAGGAAACGGGGCTCTATGCCGGCAAGTGGAGGCCCCGCTCATCCCTGCCGGGGAGCGCGCAGGCCAGAAATGGAGAGCCGCTGCTGGAGTACTACTGAACCTGAAAGCGTGATGTCGGGGTCGATTACCTGCCGAGGACAGGAGGTCCCGGCTTGACCCTGGGCACGCGATTCCCCAGGCCTGGGCCTGGCTGTGTCACCCGTCCGGCGAAAGGAGAAGATGCAGCCCACGTCGGCGCACGAAAGCGAGCAACTACATGACGGAACCCGCTCCGATGGACCTGATCCACCTCGCCGATCCGGACGGGAACCGCTGCATCGTGCGCGCCACGGGACGGTCCAGGCCAGGTGTGCTGACCGGCCACGACATTCTGCGCGCGGACGTGCTCGCCTCCGCGAGCTTCGTCGACGCCCGGCTCGACCTCTCCCTCCTCCAGCATGACCTGGACTCCTGGGAGCAGGAGCTGTCCAACCTCGGACCAGGCCAAACAGTCAGCATCGGCGGATTCCGCGGCTTGAGCCTCGACATCCACATGCACGGAGACGACACACCGCCCAACCATCCGCCTTGATGCGGGCCTGTGACAACAACACCTCCAGCCGGACTAACTGACGCTCCATCAGTTCACCGGCTCCCACAAGCCGTGATCACCGATACCCGAGATCCACTTTCGCAACAGGACCTAGCCTCCCGGGGGCACGGGAGCGCGGCCGGAGAGCCACTCGGTCTGATGCACCACTGGCTGGTCCGGCCAGGCGACCGCATACGCAGGGTCGGCTCCGCGGCTTATCCGTACGAAGCGCAGCAGTTCGCGCACGATGCCGGCGTTGCCCATCGCCCACCCGGTGCGGGGTTCGAGGGCGTTGGGGGTGACCCGGTGTTCGACGTTCGACCACCGCACTCCGTCGGTGTCTCGGGTCGCCCGGGACACGATGTCCGCGACGAGGAGCCGTGCGAAGTCCGGCTGGTCGCCCTGTTCGGCCATCCGGTCGCAAGCCAGCGCCAGGACGCCGGCCGTGCCGCAGCACCGGCCGCTGTTGTCCCAGAAGCCGGGTCGCAGACGGCGCGGCAGGCCGCAGTGGGTCACGGTGTACCAGCAGCGGTCGGCGAGGACCTGCCAGCTGGGATCGTCGAGGACATCCCGGAGCAGCCGGAAGACCTGGGCGTCGCCGGCCGGGCCGTGACACCAGCCGTAGCTGTAGCGTTCGGTGAGCTCGGGGTGGTCCTGCGGGTCGGAGTGGGGGACGAGGAAACCGGCCGGGCCGGCCTCGTTTCGCGCCACGACGTCCGCAGCACCCGCTCGCGCCAGCTCGACGAAGTCGGCGCGGCCGGTGGCCCGGCCGACGCAGGCCAGCGCGTACACGATGCCGAGCGTGCCGTGCGAGATGTGATGGAACCGCGGGACCCTACCAGCTTGCACCTCCCAGTGGACGCCTGCCGGGCTCTGCTCGGCCGTGCGCAGGTAGGGCTCCAGCGCGAGCACGGCCAGGTCGGTATCCCCCACTGCCAGCGCACCGAGGCCAATGCCGGCGTTGCCGCCGAGCAGTTCGAACCAGTTGCCCCAGCGCGTCCCGTCGAAGCGTGAGCGCACCAGCCCCAAGGCCCGATCCGCGGCAGCAGCGGCATCCGGAGCGCCCAGTTCCTCGTGGACCGCCCGCAACGCGAGCGCCAAGCCGGCCAGGCCGCAGTACAGGGAGTTGTCCTCCCAGCCGTCGACGGCGGCGGACACGCTGCGAGCGGCGCGCAGGGCGGCGTCGCCGTACCGGTCGTCGCCGAAGTGCCGCCAGGCTTCCAGAAGGACGGGTATGACACCGGCCGTGCCGCTGTAGAGCGTGGGGTTGGGCTCGTCGTCGGAGGGTGTGACGGCCCAGGCGAGGCCGTCGTCCCCAGTCTCCCGCGCGCTCCCGAGCAGCCAACGCAGAGCGTCCGCTGTCATCGCTTCGACCTCGTCCACCGCTACGTTCGCCGCTTCCGCCGTCGTCATGGCTCTCACCTTGGCAGGCGGCACGGAACTCGCACAGATGGCCTGACTTGCACCGCCGTGTGACGGGTGCAGTCCACGCCGTTACGTTGCAGCCCAGGCGGTCCACCGCCCCGACGGATGCGGCCGCCCGTCAGAAGTTGTCAATTGACGAACGGCGGCGGGCCGAGGAGGCATTCGCCAACGCGCGAGACTGTGTGATCGTCTCCACCAGCACACTGGAACTCGGCATCGATGTAGGGGACTTGGACCGCGTCACCCAGATCGATGCGCCCGGCACAGTTCCCTCGTTCCTCCAACGGCTCGGCCGCAGCGGCCGACGGCCCGGAACGACCCGCAACTGCCTCTTCCTCGCCGTCGACGAGGACGGGCTGCTCGGCGCCGCTGGCGTGCTCCTGCTGTGGTCACGCGGCTGGGTGGAGCCGGTGACGGCGCCGCCCGAGCCCCGGCACATCGTCGCCCAGCAGGTGCTGGCGCTTTGTCTTCAGGAAACACCGGTCCGGAGACCGACTCTGGCAGGAGTGGTGGGGCGGGCCCGGTCCTTTCGGTACCTCGGCCGAGCCGATCGTGTGCGCCATCTGATCGACGAGGGGTACCTGGAGCAGGACGGCGCGATGCTGTTCATCGGCCCTGAGGCAGAACGGCGCTTCGGCTACCGCCACTTCATGGACCTCACCGCCGTATTCACGACTGCTCCCGAATTCACGGTCCTCGCCGGCCGCACCGAAATCGGCACGACCAACCCCTTCCTGCGGACCGAGGAAGTGGCGGGCCCCCGACGGCTGCTGCTTGCCGGACGCAGCCGGCAACAGTCGCTGATCCCCTCCAGCGTCCGACCGACACATACGTGAGGCTCCGAGAGGACCTAACAGCCGCCGAGTGGAAGGAGGAGGCCACTGCGGTCCAGCCGATCAGTTGTGTCTGCCGGCGGTCGACGCGCGTGCCCTGAACGGGCTGAAGTCCAGCGCATGCTTCCGCCCCAGGTGCGGAGGCCACTCTTGCCGCGCGTCTCGCCGACCTGGACGGGGCAATGACCGTGCTCAAAGATCCCTCAAGGTTCACGGTTCTGGGCCGGTGACTGCGCCGCATACCGCCGGGCCATGTCAGCGACACGCAACCAGTGGTGCCGTCCGCGACAGACAGCTGTGGCAGAACAGGCACTCGCGATGCACGTCCTCCCCGCCCGCCAGCAGTAGCCCAATCGGCCTGTTCAGCAGCCGACAAACACGATCCGCCCCGTCACCCGCCAGGCGGGTGACGGGGGTGGCGCGGGTGGAGGGATGCGAGTCAGGACCCCGCTTCCTGCTCGGTGAGGGATGGCCACCAAGTCAGTCCGCCACAAAAACGGGCGGGGACACGACAGGGGGCGCGCCGCAAGGCCTGTGTCGGCCACTGCGCGCCGGGCGTCCCGGTGCCTCATCCCATGGGCCCCGCGACAGGACTTCTCGCGACGGATGCGGTCCGCCCCCGAGGGCGGGGCTACCGGGATCTCGTCCGGCGGGGCCTTGACGCACCCCGTCCACCGAAAGCTGGACAACCCGACGGTGGTGGTCGGTCAGTCTCCGGGCCGAGACACCCTGCCGGCGCTGACGGCCAGGGTACGCAGGACGGTCGTGCCGGCAAGCGCTACCCAGGAGACCGGCTGTGCCACCCATCGCGTCAGATCGCCCCGCAGATCGGGATCCACCTCGACGGTCACCCGGATGTATCTGCTCTGCAGCGTGGTGACCTTGGTGGGCCGGGGTGCGGAGACGTCCTGCCCGCGCTGCAATGCGGCGCGGTAGCTTTCCTTGCGCTGGCTCATACCTCATCCTGACGCTTGATCAGTTCCTCCGCGAAGTCCATATACGCCGACCCCTTGGCCTGGACCGGGTTCCCGAAAGACTGGGCGTACAGATCGAGCCGCGCGATCTGGGTGTCCAGCACCTCGAAACCCCGCTCGGTGAGTGCCTCACGAGCGTCGGCATCGGGCCCGGTGCGCGTGGCATCCGGACGGTTGGTGCGATTGAGCAGGACCGCCGTGCGGGCCGGCTCGGCGCGCAGGGACTGCACGTCCGCCATCTCGCCGCGGATGGGTGCCATCCGGTCCAGTTCGATGGGGGCAGGGGTCACGGGCACGATCCACTCACTGGCGTACCTCATGATGCTGCGGGTGATGCGGGGATGGTCCTCCAGCTGGGGCGCATCGAGCACGACGGCCTGCCGATTGCCGAGGAAGTCGTTCACGCGACGGTGGACGTCCCCCACCGGCAGGGCGATCACCGGAAACGGAAAGCCATCGGCGAGCTCGCTCCAGCGCAGCGCGGAAGCGGCCGGGTCACCGTCGACCAGCAGCGGCGAAAGGCCCGACTCATGAAGCGCGTGGGCCAGCCACACAGCGCTCGTCGTCTTTCCGACGCCGGGCTTGAGGTTCACAAACGCACAGCTCAACGACACAAGAACTGACAATAACGGGCGTGATCGTCCAGTTTCGGTCGGCACGAGGGCGTGGCTTCGTAGTTCACCCGCAAGAAGTGAGACCGGTTCCGGGGCGTCGTCGAGGAGCGCCTGGGCGTGCACGCCGGAGATGATGACCTCAGGCCGGCGGCGATCTTGCGGAAGCCCTGCGGATCCCGTTCCGACTGCTACGGCTCCACCGCGTCGTGGCCGATCTCCACGATGCGGCGCAGCCACACCGTCACGATCGGCGGCGACCAGATCGCGCACGGTGTACAGCTGCGCGGACAGCGCAGGTCATAGAACGAATCCCCCGAGAGAGCCCGTCGGGACGGGATACCGGCGGAGAGCCGACGGGGTCAGATGAGGGTGAGCGGGCGCAGGGGTGCGGGCGGCCATGCGCAGGCTTCTCTTTGCCTTCTCCTCAACCGGCCACCCCCGAAGCTCGCCCCAGGCCAAGCGCACGGCCTCTCACCGACCCTGGACCTGATGTGGCAGCGGCTTCGGCCGCTTCTGCTGACAGCCCCGCTGATTCAGCGCGCCGGTGAGGCCGAGCACACTGGCTGAGACACCTGGCCTCGTAGGTACGTCGATCGTGGGTGTCGAGTGAAGTGATGGAGGTGACCATACCGATCGCCAGACCGCTCACCTCATCGACCACCGGCCCGCCGCTGAACCCTGAGGCGAGATCGTTGTCCTCCGTCAACTGCAGCAGCCGGCCCGTTCCGTCGCCTTCGGCAAGCAGGCCGCCGGCCTTGCCGTAGCCGAAATGACCGCCCCGCGGCGCCTGGGCGGGAAATCCGTAGGAGACCACCCGGTGCCCTCGAGTCCCTGCGCATGACCCGCCGGCCCGTCGAACTCGGGCGCAGCCTCGAACAAAATCGTCCCGCCGCCCTCAAGCGGCATACGTGCCGGATCCTGCACCAACTTCCCCTTTAAGTTGCCGAGTTCGCGCCTCGCGCCCTCGACCAGGCGGCCGTATACCCCGTCCGGATCAAAATCAGCCGGCCCCACTGATCGGCCGGACAGCTCCACAGGCGTTCTGCCGGGTGCCGGGCAGCAGTTCGCACAGGAGTGGGGCGGTTCGGCATCCATGTCGATGCCTTCGCTGCCGAGCTGGTCGTTTGCGGGGCAGGCGGGCTGCGGCTTCCCCTGGCGCATCGAGGTCGCCAGCGGCATGGTGAGCGCGGAAAGCGTGCCCGGTGGAGCGCTTCGGATTCTTCGCAGGCGATCAGGCCGCGGTGGGCTGCCCACAGTGCACCGGTCAGCTCGCCGTCTTCACGGAGGCGGTCGGAGAGTTCCAAGGGTGTCGATGACGGCCTCGCACAATTCCTGGACGAGCGGTTCGACCTAGGAGCAGCACTGCCCGGCTGAGGTCGTGGTTGGCCCGCAGGGTGGCTGTGGGGGGCTCACCTGTGGTGCCTTCGTGTGAAGCACCTGCGACGGAGGCACACCGTAGCCGGGACGGTTCCACTCCGACGCAGCCGCTCACCACTCCTGGCAGAAGCCAACACTGGATCGTCCAGCCGGTCCGATCTCACGGCCCTTAACGACCCGCGTTGTTCTCGTAGTACACGGAGCAATTGTCGGTACCCCACCGGACGTTGCGGCAGAGGTGGTAGCGGACGATCGCGTTCTTCTTCCACTTGTGCTTGAACGTGCGGTGTTTATGGCATCCGCCGCTGAAGTGTTCTTCGATCGGGCCAAAGTTCCCGACGTTCCACTCCACGTAGATTTCCTTGTTGTCACAGGCCGTGTCGTACAGGACGAACCTGTCGCCCTTGGCGTAGAATTTCAGCTTCGCCCCGGTGGTCTTGATCGTGCGGGTCGAAGCCGATGCAGGAATGGTGCTCGTTGTGGTGAGCGCCAGCGCAGTGAGCGCGACGATGGCGGCGCTACGCATTTTTCGCACATTGCCCCCTGGAGTTTGCGTTATTCGATCACTTCAAGGTAGCCATGCCCCTGGCGCTCAACAATCGACTTTGCCTTCCTTGGCTCAAAAAGCGCTTCACGACTTTCCCAGACGATGTTTACGCCGCTGTCGATCCGTTCGGTTCAACAGCGGTGGTCGAGAACATTGTTCGACTCAGGAACCCGCTGTACGTGGGCAGCCCAACCGCCGGGCGCACACCTCGTAACATTGGCTGAGTGGGCGTGGTCAACGTCCATCGTGCACTGCGGTGCGACCAACGCCGCCAGTTCACGCCCCAGGGCGGCGTATCGCGCCCGAAACCACTCGGCATCATCAGCAGCGTCGTACAGGCCTGCCCCGCGGTCGGCCCAGAGGCGCTCCCTCGTTGCGTGCACTTCAGCAATGCATTCCGGCACTCCGCTACCGGGGTCGTAGACGGTCTCGAAGATCGCGCCGTCACCCAACTTCTGGCGCTCCGGCGACGACGTGCGGGTTGCGGACGCGCACCCAGCACCGGCGCCGAGGCCGCCCCCTCATGGGCTGACCGCGGCGGCTGAAGCTGCGGTGAGGTGCACAGCGAGTCGGGCCGCGTCTGTCCGTCGCACTGGCAGCCCGACGTCCTTTCCGGACACCCGATCAGAAGTCGTAGCGCTTGGTCACCGCGAACGTCGTCCCCGCGAGCGCCGTTCCCGCCGGCGTCTCGGCCCACTGAGCAAGCAGCAGCGGTTGCTCGTCCACGGACTTCAGCAAGTCTGTGATCTCGCCGGCATGCGGTGGAGCCGGAAGGGCGCAGCCGATCACGGTGCTACCCGTCGCCATGCTGTGTTCTCCGGCTCCCAGCGCCCGATCTTGATCTCCCAGGAACCGTCGTCATCGCCGGGTTCCGGCGCTTGGACCGTCATGGAGAAACCGTCAGAGTCGTGCGGCTCCGCAAAGATCTCGCGGCTGGGGTCATCCGGTGAGCGCACATGCCGGTGCACCGGGGTGTGCTGTGACCAGCTCCCGGAGGTCGGCGACAGTCTTCTCCCGCTCCTTTGTGGTGAACCCTGCCTCACCGCGATCGAGCTGTTCGCGCGTCTCGTCACCCAGTGTGTCCATTCCGTCGTCTCCAGCCCCGGTCGCAGGCCCGGCCATCGGTGCGGGACTCGGCATGGAGCCGGCACGCCGCGGCCTTCCCCGCCGCATCGACCTCCTGCTGCACGGAGTCGCCTCAACAGGTCGCCCGAACGTGGTGCGGCTCCTGGTTCCGGCTCCGGTCCCCGTGGCATCGATCACCTAGGAGCACCAGAAGAGGAAGCAGGTCCGCGACCGTGTGGGGCGTGGTGCGGGCGTCGGGTTCGACCCCGCGTTCGTGGGTGACGGCTTTGGCCGGGGCGGCTCCTTGGCAGTGGGGCGGGTGGCGACGGGCGGTGCCGTGGTCGCGGCTGCGGGAACCGCAGAGTGGGAGACGGCGACGTCCGATGCCGATGCCGACGGCTTCGCGGCGTGCGACGGACGAGCCGGCTCTCCCGCGGTCCGGCTCGGTGCGGGCCGCGCGGTGGCGGACGCGTCGACGAACGTGGGCGACGCCTGCGACTCCGTGTGCCTTTCGTGTGTCGGACCAGTGGGCAGCAGTTCCCCCGACAGGCCTGTCGCGACGACGCCGACCAGTACGACCCCGCCCGCGACGCCGAGGGCCAGCTTGGTCTTGCCGCCCTTGCTGCGTCGCGCCCGGCGCGGGCCCTTGCCGCGGCGGCGCGTCGCCTGGGAGGCGTACGCCTCGTCGCCGTCACCGGGACCGGCAGCCGCAGCCGCGTCAAAGCCGGTGGCCGCGCCGGGGGCGAAGTCGCCATCGGCCAGGCCGGGTCCGTTGGGCTTGCCGCCCTGTTCGGGAAAGGGCCCTGTCTCGTAAGACTCCAGGGGCTCGTACGCCTGTGTCTGCTCGTAGGTGTACGGGGCGAGGCCCCCGTCGTACCCGTGCATTCCCGTGTGCTCGTAGACCGGCGGCTCGGGCATCAGCGGGACGCCGCTCTGGTAGAGGGGGTGCGGCCGTGATGGGGGGTACCCGGTGGCTACGCCACCGTGGGCATGGCCACACGTCGGGCACACCTCCGCCCCATCGAGATAGCTCCCGCATCCAACGCAGTAGTCCATGCGGTTGTCCGTTTCCTCCGGTCGCCGCCCCCGTGCGGACAGGTGGCGGCACCCTACTGGCGCGGCGTTGTCCGGCCCACCCCGCCCCCTCGCCAGGCCCGAGGTATACCGATGCGCCCCTGGTGCGGCACTACGCCCTGCCGACCCCCGGCTTGCCCGGTTGGTCGACAGGGAACGCGTCCCTACGTGGCGGCGGACCGGTCGATCGGAGAGGGGACGCCGACCGGTCTCAGGCGCACAGCCCGACGCGATATTCCGCCAGGGCTACCGGCGTCCGGCGTGAACACACCCGGCCGGACGCTCTCGGCGGCGGCAAAGCGCACTCCTCACGCCTACTGGTGAAGAGACACCATTCGGGCCTTGAGGATCCCGAGGTCGGTGTGGGGGCAGCACAGAGCGCATGGGTCCAGGCCTTCGGCAAGGGCGCGCACGGGCTGGTCCTCCTCCGCCACCGGAAGGGGTCGTACAGCTCAGCATCGGAGCCGGGCGACAGCCTGTATGCACCTTCGGTCGCCGTCAACCACTCGTCTCTCGTTCGGTTTCGCAGAACAGGCCGGCCCGTCCGGGTCCACGGTCACCTGACTGTCGGCGTCCTGTGCTGCGTCCCGGGCCAACCTCCAGACGTGTGGGCGTACTTCGGCCCGGCGGTGCGGATAGGACGCGCTTGCCGCCGGCCGCTAGTGCGTCGATGAGCCGAACACGAAGGTGCTTCGTTCCTCACAGTCAACGGAACCCTCAGCAAGTCCTGTTGCTGTAGGGGGAGGAATGCGCCCGCCGCTCTTCTGACCGAGCCTCGGACAGCTCCCCCTCTGAAAGAGCGAGGTTGAGTCGGCATTCCGCGATTGTTCAGTCCTGGCTACGGTGGCCTTGTAGCCAGGACAATGCGCGTCAGCGCAGGAACCCTTCGTAATTGCGCTGCTGGAGCTGACTCTCGATCTGCTTCACGGTCTCCAAACCAACGCTCACCATGATGAGGATACTCGTGCCGCCGAACGGGAAATCGCTGCCGTTGAACAGCACCAGCGCCGCTGTCGGCACAAGGGCGATCAGCCCCAGGTAGAGCGCTCCGGGCCAGGTGATCCGGTTGAGCACGTAGCCCAGGTAGTCAGCCGTGGGTCGGCCGGCCCGGATACCGGGGATGAACCCGCCATGCTTCTTCATATTGTCGGCAATTTCTTTGGGGGTGAAGGAGATGGCGACGTAGAAGAACGCGAAGAAAACGATCAGAAGGAAGTAAAGCGTCAGATAGATGGGTTGGTCACCTCTGGCGAGGTTGGTGGCGATCCACCGGGCCCATCCTGACGCCGAGTTGCCGCCGAGATCGATCAAACTGGGGATGGAGAGCAGTGATGAGGCGAAGATGACGGGAATTACCCCCGCCTGGTTCACTTTCAGCGGGATGTAGGTCGAAGTGCCGCCGTATGAACGGCGGCCGATCATTCGTTTTGCGTACTGGACCGGGATCCGGCGCTGCGCCTGCTCGACGAAGACCACGAGGCAAACCATGCAGAGGCCGACCATGATCACGATGGCGAACTCGCCCCAGCCGCCCAGGATTTTACCCGACTTCTTGATCCCGCCCAGGTTGGCCGGGAAGCTGGCGGCGAGGGAGGTGAACATCAGGATTGACATGCCGTTGCCGATGCCGCGGTCCGTGATGAGTTCTCCGAGCCACATCACTACGGCGGTGCCGGCGGTCATGGTGATGACCATGACGGAGGTCCGGAAGATCGAAGTGTCCGGGACGATCTGGGTGCGGACCTGGCAGGTGGGGAAGAGCCCACCGCTTTGGACTTTGGCCACCAAGGCGGCGCCCTGGAGCACCGCCAGGCCCAGCGTCAGGTAACGGGTGTACTGGGTGATCTTCGCAGTGCCCGCCTGCCCCTCCTTCTTCAGCGCCTCCAGGCGCGGAATGACCACCGTCAGCAGTTGAAGGATGATGCTCGCCGTGATGTACGGCGTGATCCCCAGGGCGAAGATGGTGAGTTGCAGTAGCGCACCACCGCTGAACGTGTTGATCAGGCCGAAGAGGCCGCCGTTGTCGACACCCGCCTTGATGCACTGCGTAACGTTCCGGTAATCCACCCCGGGGGCCGGGACGTTCTGCCCCAACCGATAGAGAAGAAGGATTCCCAGCGTGAAGAGTATCTTTTTGCGAAGACCGGGCGCTTTGAAAACCCTGACGAATACGGTAGGCACTTTTTCAAATCGTCCTTACTCTCGCAAGTTGATAGAGCATTTGCTGCTGATTCCCGACTGTCCTTGCCCGACGAGTTGCTTCCACCTCGGTGGTTGGAGCACCCGTTAATGGCGGCTCGCTGGGGTACGGCCCTCCGGTCCTGAAGTAATCTGCCTCACAAGGCGCACGGGTAAGAGTTGAGCCGAGCACGGTTGTCTTCGCGGACTGATCGCCAATGGCTTCCGCCAATGGATACGCCTCAAAATTCCAGTTGCAGGCGCTGTCGTCGCTGGCCAAGAGTAGGTTTCTGAGTGCAGTCAAGACTGACGTGAAGTCATGGAACGCGCGGCGCTGGGCACGTCTTTGATAGCGGAACCGCATGGCGATCTCTTGGTTGGTGCCTTGGCCGGCGGGACCATCTCAGTGGCTGGTTGCCTGCGAATTAAACGGCTGCGCGGTTGCGGTGGGGCCAACAGGCACCCTGGCAGCGTCGTTGTTGCTGATGTGGAGATTCTGGTGAGCGTGTTCCGTCAGATAGTTGCTGCCGTACGTGCCAGCATGTGGATGTCGAGGGGAAGTTGGTTCGGGTAGTGGCCTGACCCGCTGCGGCCCGGTGATCTGGTCGCGGCGTGGGCAACCGACGCGGCGGGAACGCGGACATCACCGGTGGCTCGCGGATCTGCCGGTCGGCGGGCGGCCGGTGGTGGTCGACTCGAAGCTCCAGCAGCAGTGCGGCGCAGCGTTCGCATGGGGCGAGGTGCTCCTCGACCCGGGGCCAATGCCGCTGCCGCACGGAGTCGCGCAGGTAAGCGCTGAGTTTCGAAGCGTACTTACCGCACTCCCGCTCCCGCTCCTCCCTCCCGGGCGCGCTGTCAGTTCGGCATCAGGCTGCTCCGCCGGCGGGTCGATGCCGCTCCAGGATCCCCGCGCCTTGGCCTCGGTCTTCCTGCCATTACCGTCCGCTCCTGCTCCATAGCCCGAACCTTGGCCAGCGCTACTTGGTCATTGAGGTGTGGGTCGGGAGCGGGGCCGGGGCGGTCGTGCAGGTGCGGGTGGGGATCGGGACCGGCACGGTTGTTGAGGTGTGGGTGGGAAGGGGGAGCGGGGCGGTCGTGCAGGTGCGGGTCGGAATGGGGACCGGGGCGGTCGTGGAGGTGGGTTGGTGATGAGGAACGGTGGGCCCGCCTTGAGCGAAAGCGCTCGGCAGGACTTCCAGCCCGACGCCGAGCCCGGCGATCGTCAGCGCCGAGCCGGTGGCCATCCAGACCGTCCGAGCACGCCGACGGGCACGGACCCCAGCTTGCAGCCGCTGCCGGTGCTGGTCCTCAAAGGGGGTATTTGCCTGGGTATCGCGCATCATCCGCGCGAGTTCGTGTTCGAAGTCTTCCATGATGTCTCCTTTCACTTCACCGGCTCGATGGCGTCACCGAGGAGCTGGCGCAACCGCGCCACGCCCCGTGACGTAAGGGACCGGGCGGTGCCCACCGGACACCCCAGCGCCTCGGCAACCTGCACCTCGGACAGGTCCTGGTAATGGCGCAGCACCACCGCGGCGCGCTGCCGCACCGGCAGCAATGCCAGCGCGGCCTCCAACCGGGTTCGTTCCTCCACGGCAGCGGCCACATCGCCGGCCTCGGGAAGCTCCGGCAACCGTTCCACCGGACGCTCGCCCCACCAGCGACGTCGCGCCGAGCGAGCCGCCGCACGTGCCAGCACCCGGCGCACATACGCCTCCGGCGCCTGCTCGGCCACCCTCGGCCACGCAAACCACAGCTTGACCAGCGCCTCCTGCAGCAGATCCTCGGCCCGATGCCGATCTCCACCGGTGAGCAGATGCGCCAGGTGAAGCAGTGCCGACCAACGAGCCGCGACGAACCGGTCGAACGCATCGGCCCGCAACTGCCCCATCAACGCCATCCCTCGCCTCGATCACTCGCCTACGCCCTTACAAAGGCACTGGCCCACGTCCCGCTATGCAGTTCCCGAGCGTGAGCTGGCTCACATGCCCATCTCAGCCCCGTGCGTAACTCCCACACCGAAGCGCACATCCCGTGGGCGTTCATCACTCTCATGTCACGCCGTCTGTCCCGACCCCACCGGCAGATGACCCAGCTTCGGGGGCCTGCCAATTCAGAGGCGCTACTGACCTTGAATGGCTGGAGTTACAGCGAGTCGAGTACGACGCCGGTCTCAGCGATGAAGCCGTCGAGGGCGTTGCAGTGAGTCTGGGGAAGGCACCGTCGTGGCTGGGCCGCTACAGCTTCACCGCCTCCACACCGCAAGAGGGGCTACGGCTGTTGCGGGATCCGAACTCGGTCGAGCTCGACGAAGAAGCCCCGCACAAGGACTGGGGCGCGCACGGCACGGTCACCGGTGATCTCGGCGACAGCGGAACCTACACCAACGACGTATCGAACTCCACGACTCCTTCCTCTCGTTGGCTTGCAGCCTCATCTGCTGGAGACGCGTCAAGAAGACCGGATCGTGATCGCGTTACGAGCTCACAGGAAAGGATTTGAGCGCGGCGGCGCACCGCCGCTACTGTCGTGGTGGACCGTGAAGTCGTCGTATGGAGGTGAGACCCGTGAACACAGTTACCCATGGGTGCTCCCTCAACCCGTCACGGTCCGGCGGCTGACGTTCGGTGTCGCCAGGAGCGCCTGAGATCGAGGCACTCCTGGAAGGAGACTCCGATGAACACGAAGCCTTTCACATCTGGCCTGAGCGAGAACGTGGTGATGATCACGCGCGTCGCGGACAGGCACTGGCATGCACTGCATGACGACCTGGTGGTCGGCCGCGGGCATGCGGAGCACCGGCCCGACGGACGCTTGTTCGTCAGCATCGACGCCTGGCACGACGCCACCTTCGACCGGCTCGCCGAGGCGATGCTGGCGGAACTGCCGGCGCCGCTGTACACGGTGGTCGACGAAGCCGACGTCGAGCTGACGGCTGGCTGGCGGCGGGCCGGTTTCACGATCCGGCGCCGCGAGTGGGAGTACATCGTGCCGACCGACCCGCGGGTCACAGGGCTCGACGAAGTGCTGCCACCTTCGGGCGTGACGATCGTGCCCGCCGGTCAGGCGGACGAGAGTCTGCTGCGGGCGGTGGACCGCGCGATCCGTGACGAGGTCGAGGCGACCGTCGGGTGGTGGCGGTCGATGCCCGCGGAGCTAATTCCCCGCCACGAAGGCGACACCATCGTCGACCCGTCGAAGTACGCGGTGGCCGCGGCGCCGGACGGCTACCTGGGTCTGATCCGGGCGGTGACGGTGAACCGGCCGCGCATCGGGCTGGTCGCGGTCCGGGCCGGCGAGCAGCGCCGCGGCATCGCGCGGGCGCTGCTGGCCCACGCGCTGGGGACGCTGCACCGCTCCGGGTTCGCCGCGGCCTGGACCGAAGTCCACGAGTCCAACCAAGCAGCCTCGGCGCTGTTCGAGGGCATCGGCGCCCGGCCGGCGAGCAGCAACCTGGAGCTGGTGCGATGACGAAGCACAAGAACGTCATCGAAGTCGAGGGCAAGGTGGTCGAGTGCCTGCGCAGCGCCATGTTCACCGTGGAGCTCGAGAACGGCCACCAGGTGCTCGCGCACATCAGCGGGAAGATCCGCAAGAACTACATCAAGATCATGCTGGAAGACCGGGTACTGGTGGAGCTCCCTCCGTACGACCTGACGCGCGGCCGGATCGTGTTCCGGTACCGGAACTAGCGGCGGTCGGCACCTTCCGCGGTAGCTGAGCCTGGGCCCCGGTCACGGCGTTTCCGTGACCGGGGCCCCGATGATGGCGCGCACAGCCGCGGCGGCCACCGATCCAGCCGCCGCCAGCAGGTCTGGCCCTGGCCAACCCCAGCTCCAAGGGCCGCAGTTGCCAGGCGATGTCGTTGTGCAGCACGTACAGGATGCCCTGAAGGCAAAGCCGGTCCGGCACCGGCCGCGGGCCAGGAGCCTTCTCGGGCCAGGGCGGCAGCAGCGGCTCGATCAGCGCCCACTAAGACAACATCACCCTACTGACCTTCAAAGGGTGGTGTCGGTCGTAGCGGCCGATGCCTCGCGATCCTCGCGGAATGCCGCGTGTATGAGGTACGCGCAGGGTGGTGGACTGACACCCGCCACGGACGACCGCCAGCTTCCACCGCAGCCGAAACCGAATCAGCTCGACCAGTGACTGAACCGCTCGGTGGGACACCATCCGCTATCGCCCATCACGTCGGACGGCTTGCCGATCGCAGCGCACCCCTTCCCGGTCGCGGAGGATCTGGGGTCGAGTCGCGCAGTGCCGCCAGGGGGTGTCGCCCGGCTCCGGAGGCAGTGACCAGACAGCTCCTGGCTGACGGCAGGTCAGGTAAGACTTGCGGAACCGCCCCGAGGGCCCCTGTTTCGGCGGTGTGTGCCGTGTCACGCACTCCAAAGGCTGTCTAAGTTGCCTGCATCACAGCGGAAATGTCCATTTAGCGTCCATGCTCCCAGCGGATACCGACTCCCGAAGTGGAACCCATCGGCAACCCCTTGGACGCGAAGTCCAAAGTGGCGCATGACACAGCAATCGTGACGTTCCTCCCCCCTGGAAGGTGCCCCATTATGGCCGCTTACCTCTGCCCTCCTGCCGTGATACACGGCGAGCACGCCGTGGAGACAAGCCAGATCGTGGCGGAGGTGCGCGACCGGCATCCGCATGCGGCGTGGGCGCCGCGGATCGACGGCATCGCGGCCAGCACGGGCATCGAGACACGCGGGTGGATGCTGCCGCTGGAGGCCGCCGTCGCGCCCGGCATCGGCAGCGGCCTGCGGGCTGTCGGCATCGGGTCGGCCCAAGAGGCATTGGCGCGCGACGGGTTCACCCAGCAGGACGTGGACCGCGTGATCGCCGCTCTTGAGGCGATACCCGCGCCGCAGACCGTCCAGGAGCGCACCGCGCCGGCCTGGGAGGCCGTGCAGTCCTACGGGGAGCGTGCCGCGCGTGGGGCCCTGCAGATCGCCGGGCTGGACGCCGCAGACATCGACTGCCTCATCACCAGTCACTCCACCACCCCGGCGCTGCCGGGTCTCGACATCGCCCTGGCCAACAAGCTTCCGCTCCGCAATGACGTCATGCTGCTGCCGGCCACGCAGTGGGCCTGTATAGCGGGGACCCGCTCCCTGGCACTGGCGGCGGATCTCGTGGCCGCGGACCCCGACCGGGTGGTCCTGGTCGTGATCGCGGAGGCGCTGAGCACGACCTACCAGCCCGCGGACGACTCCCTGGAGTCCCTGATCGTCCGGTTGCTGTTTGCTGACACCGCGGTCGCCGCGGTGGTCACGGGCCGCCCGAGGCGCGAGTCGGCGCTGCGGCTGAACGCCGCATGGCACCACACCCTGCCCGGCACCCAGGACCTGCACCGCCTGGAGACACGGGCGGACGGCACCCACTTCGTGATGGACCGGCGCGGGCCGCGCGCCGTACAGGAGACAGTCACCGCGATGTGGGAGTGGCTGCGCGTCCGCTACCAGGACGACCCCGGCTCCTGGCACCCCGACGTGCTGCTGGCGCACCCCGGCGGGACCCGGGTGCTGGAGTACATGGAGCAGACGATGCCCGACGCGTGGCCGTCGGGACTGCTGGACTACAGCCGGGAGAGCTACACCAGCGGCAACCGCGGAGGCGCCGCCGTGTTCGACATCCTGCGGCGGGCGCACGACGCCGGGCAGAAGCCGGGCAATCGCGCCGTCCTGTACGCGGCGGCACCAGGCCTCACCGCCACCGCCCTGGAAGGGCAGTGGCTATAGTCCGAGCCCGCGCACCCCTACCGGCAACGGGCCGTCCGTATCACCGGTCACGCCACCGGTACCGCTGAGGGCACCGTCCGTACCGTCGGTGGCGCCGGATGACGCGTACGCCGCCCGTACCTCGCCGCGCTCCCCTACGCCGGCCGCTCCCCCGCCTCGCAGCCGCGTCACCTCGCGACTTCCGCCCAGACCACCTTGCCGGTGTCCGTCCACCGCACCCCCCACCGGGTGGTGAGCCTGTGCACGATGTGCAGGCCACGACCGCCGTCGTCGAGGAGGCCGCCGCGGCTCAGACGTGGCCTGCCGTTGCCTGTGTCGCCCACCTCACACCGCAGGCCGTGACCGGCCCTGATCAGCCGTACCGTGATGGGACCGGCGGCGAAGCGCACCGCGTTCGTGACCAGCTCGCTGACCAGCAGCAGCGCGTTGTCCCGGGTGCCGCCCCTGGGGCGCCATTGCCGCAGCAGCGCGGAGACCTGCGCGCGGGCAAGGGCGGGGGCGTCGTCGCGGGCGGGCAGCCGCCAGGTCGCGGTGTCCCCTTTGCGGTAGCCGATCATCCGCGCCAGCAGCAGGGTCACATCGTCGCGCCGGCGCACGGGCGCCAGCGCGGAGACGACGTGCCGTGCGGCCTGCGGCAGGGCGTCCCAGGGATGCACCCTGGACACGGCGTCAGCCAGCCTGCCAATGCCCTCGTCGATCGACACGGCCGGATCCTCCACCAGGCCGTCGGTGTAGAGGGCGAGCAGGGAGCCTGGGGATGCGCCGAACGTGTGCACGTCGAACGGCTCCCGCAGCGCGAACTCGGCGCCCAGGCCGGGGTGAGGGCGGACCGCGAGCGGGCCCGCGTGCCCGTCTGGGGGGACCAGGACCGGGGGGAGGTGGCCGGCGCTGGACAGCGCCACATGGTGGCTGACCGGGTCGTAGATGGCGATGCAGCAGGTCGACCCGAGGGCGCTGTAGCCGGCCGCCAGCCCGGACTCCGAGTCGTCCAGCAGCGTCACGGTTTCGTCCAGGTGCTCCAGTACCTCGTCGGGCGCGAGCCCCGCGGACAGCAGCGCGCGGGCCTCCATGCTCAGCTGGCCCATGGTTGCCGCGGCTCCCAGCCCGTGCCCGACGACGTCACCGACCACCAGCGCGGTACGGCCGTCAGGGAGCGGAAAGCTGTTCACCCAGTCGCCGCCGACGCCCGCGCTGTCGGGCGTGGCGGGCTGGTAGACGCTGGCGATCTCGATGGTGTCGCCGCCGGTCCGGGGCAGCAGCCGGCGCTGCAACGCCAGCACCTGCGTGTGCTCGCGCTGGTGCTGACGGGCCAGGTCGACGTGATGGGCGGTCCTGGCAACCAGTTCCTGCAGGTCGAACAGCTCGCTGTCGCGGAAGGGGCAGTCCGCCCGCCGCCAGACCTCCGCCACGCCCAGCACGACGGGCGGCGCGCCGTCCAAGACCAGCGGTATACACGCCACGCCCGCCGACCGGTCGCCGGGCACCAGGGCACGCATCACTCGCGGACTGCCGAGTACCCGCTCGGCCGCCTCCCGGTCGGGTATGACGATGGCCTGCGGGGCGTCGTCCCGCCGTACCGCCTGCGCCAGCAGGCGACTCGCGTCGCTGGGAAGATCATCGCCCGGAGTCACGTAGCCCTCGGGCCACGCCCGGTCCGGCACCAGAGCCGCCCGCCGTAGCCGGATGCACCCCTGCCCCTGCCCAGTGACTCCCTCGCCCGTCCACACAGCGAAGTCGAGGTCGACGGCGGCCACGTCGCCCCAGGCCAGGAGGGACTGCGCCAGCGATTGCGCGGTGTCGCCGATGTCCAGCGAGGTGCCGATCGCGGTCTCGGCGGCGTACAGGTGCAGCCTCCTGGCCATGGCGATCACGGAGACGGTCAGGCCCTCCCCAGGCACCGCGGCGGGCAGGATGCTCATCGAGACCACCAGCTCCGACCCGTCGCCGCGCCGCAGGCGCTGGATCCGGGCGACGTGCGCCTCACCGCTCTCCAGCACCTGCCGCAACCGCCGTGTGACCGTCGGTACGTCCCCGGGGGGCAGGAGATCGACGAAGGGACTCCCGGCCACGGCGTCCAGACCCGCGAAGACGGGGGCATCCAGATTGCAGCGGGTGATTCTCAGATCCCTGTCCAGGTTGACCGCGCCGAGGATCTGATCCTGACGGCTGGCTGCCGGGCTGTCGGGTACGCGTTGGGGGGTGGTGCGGTCGCCCTGCACGTCGGCAGGACCGGCGGCCGCTGCCGCTCCGCCGCGCGGGATGTAGCGTCCCAGGGCGCTGCTGACCAGGTCGAACGCCGAAGACGACGAGGGAGAGGGTGTGGAGTCCATGCGGCTCTCTCAGCAATCCCCGGCACAGCGCCGGGGCCGTACTCGGACCCGTGCGACGGGGCCCCGAGATCCCTGACCGCACACCTCATTGAATAACACCGGGGGCCGCCTTGCCCACACCGGCGGATCGCGCGGCGAACGCGGACAGTGAGGGAATGCCGCGGCCAGTGGGGCCGTGCTCACCTTGCCGGGGGCCGTCGCCCGCCAGGCTGCGACGACCGCCGCAGGACCACGGGGCGCCGGTGCCGCCGGCTCTGTTGAGGTCCAGGCACGTGTGCCGGACGATCGGTGCCGTGACGTGGTGATCTACCCTCGCGTACCCCGCGTACCCCGCGTACCCCGCGTACCCCGCGTACCCCGCGTACCCCTCGCGCCGCCCCCGGCGCGTTCGCCTGACTCCCTGAGCGGGACCGAGGGCAGTGCGAGACGGTAACGGTGCGGACGTCCTACGTTCCCGCCTGCTCGGAACAGGACGCTGTCTTCATCCCGAAGACGCCGGTGCCCAGTCCGGTCGCGAAGATCATCGAGGACGGCCTCCAAGTCCACGACGGCTTCGCCGGCGGACCGCTCGCCGAAGCAGCGCTGCGCCGCACCACTGAGGCTGTGCGGCGGCTCGACCGGCTTCAAGAAGATCCGGCCGCACCGACGGACGCCCAGCCGCGCAATGAGGTGCGTCGTGTCGGCGGTCTTCGAAAGCTGACCCGGTGCTCGACTCCGAAGACGGAGCCCCCCTACGTGAGTTGGCGTTGATCATTCCCCCGGTGTTGGCCGCGGGGACCAGTTGCTCCCCGGACGGCAGTTGCGCGAGGAAGCTCAACCGGACCCGACGGTCTGTGTTATTCGTGTTCGTATCCGCGAAACACCGTACTCGGCCCGGTCGTTCGGGTAAGGCTGGGATCACCGGTCACGTGTACGTCAATGACCTGGGTGCGGGCTCTGAGCTCCGACGAGGCCAGCGGGCGAGATACGGGTGCTCTGGGCAATTGTCCCGCGACCACCATCATCACGGCAGTGGACAGGCGAGGCTTCCCCTCGCCGTCACGGCAGTACTTGTGATGTCAAGACGGCGCCCCAATCAGACATCCGCGTGGACAAGAAGTGACTCGGGCCGCGTGGCCGCAAGTGCCACATGCTGGGCAGATGGACTGGCCAGTGCGGTCTGGAGGCCAGCACGGGACCGCCAGGGGATCGGGGAGGACGCGTCGGCAGGCACGGTCTTCCACTCGGATCACGGGGCGTCGAGAACGCCATGATCTTCGAAGTCCGTGCGCGGGCTGGCCCCAGCTCCGGTGACGCGCAGCGCGCACCTGCGCGAGCTGCCTGGCCTCCCTCGACGAACAGCGCTGTGGGCAGGTCGGACAACGCCTGGATCCGTACCTAACCGAGTGCCGGAGGGTGCTCGGCTGGACGGCGTCCCCAGGCCGAGATCAGCGGCGCGAGTGTGAGGTCGAGTTTGCCCGCGTGGATGGCGGCCAGGTGCGCGTCGATCTCGGCGTCGTCGGCCAGGCCGGCCGCGAGCAGCTCGCCGCGCACGTGCCGGATGGTCGCCGCCTCCAGCCGGTCGCAGGCCAGCCCGCCGACCGGGAAAGAGCCCGCCGCGGCGACATCTACCAAGCCGGCCTCACGCAATGCCCGCGGCAGTGTCCGGCCGTAGCGCAGGTCCGCGCCGCGGCGCGTCAGCAGCTCCCGGACCGCGTCGCGCAGCCAGTTGGCCCGCCGCTGCGCAGGGCCGCTGTCGTCCAGGCATGCCAGTGGCTGCAGAGCGGTATCGGCGTCCTCGACCAGCAGCCAGCCGCCGGGCCGTAGTGCTGCCGCCATCGTGGCCAACGCGCGAGCCCGGTCGGGTACATGGACCAGCACGAGCCGGGCGTGCACCAGATCGAACGTCCCCGGCTCCGGGGGCGGATCAGCGGCGACGTCGTGCTGGCGCACCTCGTACCCGTCGCCTGCCGTCAGCCACGACGGGTCGATGTCCGTGGCCAGCACGTGCCCAGTCGGACCGACGGCCGCCGCGAGCGCCTCCGGGATACCGGGGCCACCGGCCCCCACTTCCCAGCAGCGCGAGCCGGCCCTGACCCCCAGTCGATCGAAGTGCCCGCGCGTCACACCGTCGAACAGCTCGGCCAGCCAAACGAATCGCTCGCCCGCCTCGGGCCGCGCGTTGTCCAGCAGATACCCGCGGGCGGGAGCGGACTCTCCACCGAGCGCGGTAGTCCCGCCTATCGGATCCGGTCGGCCACCGACGTGCGGCGGGCGGGGCGAGGAGGTCATGACTACATGGTCAACCTTCCCAGGCCACCAGCGCCACGACGACGGGAGAGGAATGTCTCACACAGCCGGCGAACCCCGCACGTCCTACAGCACGGTTCTGCACCGTGACGCGCCGGAAGGGGTCCATGCATTCGGCCCCCACAATCAGCGCACCAGGCGCGGGACAGCGCGCTGACCGGACTGTCGGCTATGGCGGGTTCGACGTCGTACCGGACTCCTTCGGTCACGACGTAACGTCGGGGCCAGCGGATCCAGCAGATGCACGTCCCCGTTCGTGACGGGTGGTACCTCTTCTCCGGTTCGGGATCCGGGGCCGAGACCACACACCGACACTGAGCTCTTTCAGCCTGGCCACTGATCGGGTGACGGCGGCATGGGGCGCAACGCACGAGGCTCCCGTGCCGTTGAGGTCCAGATGCACAAGCAGCTCACCGTCCAGGAGTCCCGCCACAAGCTCGCCCGCGACATCTGCCACGGCAAGATCAATGTCCTGGGCAGCTACAGCTTCACCGCCTCCGTCCCGCGCGAACGGGCTGCGGCCGCTGCGCGACCCGGACGCCGTCGACCTCGGCGATGACGACGGGGAGCGAAGACCGTTCGCTGTCACTGACCGGCCGCTCGGGGTCTCGCGCCCCACCGGCTGGCGTTACGGCTGCGCATGCCGGTCCTGCCCGCCGCCATCGGGTTGTCGGCGACCGGCCCCCGGAGGGCGTCGATGGTCCGCCGCGACGGACGCGACGGACGCGACGGACGCGACGGACGCGACGGCATCATCATCGCCGACCAAGGCGGATGGGCCCGCCACTCCCGCAGCATGCACGGCTACCTGCAGATCGAGGACGGATGGGACGACAACAGCTCCGCCGACCTCGTCTGACCACGGCAGCAACCAGCCTGGAGGAATCTTGAGCACGACCGAGCGCCGTATCCCGGTAACCGTCGTCGGGCAAGCTCAGGGTCGCGACAATTGTGCAGAGGTGGGGTGGTTCGCCGGGTCGTGGTGGAAGTGGCCGCGGGTGAGGAAGTCTTGGAGCTCGCGGTGGCGGAACTGGTAGGCGATCCCGGCGGTGCGCGTCAGACCCACGTCGCAGCACCAGTCGAGGAAACGGCCGAGGCGCCAGGGCAGTGGTTGGTTGGACCACCAGGGGCGGGTGCAGAGGAGGAACGCCATGTAGCGGACACCTGCGGCGCCGAGGGCTGGGCCGGCGCCGGTCCTGAACAGGGGTCCGAACGCACGCCAGGGCCTGAACAGCGAGTCGAGCGCGCCCCGGTAACCGCATCTGAACAGGCGGTGGTAGAGGATTGCGAGCGCACGCCCGCCGCCGAAACCGAACAGAAGCATGTAGATGAGTACTGCCCCGAGCGCGAGTACGGGGCTCAGGGCGAACCAATAGAAAGGGACGAACCCGAGCCCGACCACGAGGCCGGTCGCGAACCCGGTCACGAGGTCGTCCCGCACCACGCCGCGCGGCGACGCGTTTCCGTGTGATCTGCGAACTTCGGGTGCGTCCGAGAGCACGCCCGCCAGCCCGACTCCGACCATCGCTCCACCAGCGAGCCCTACCACCAATCCGTATACGAGCCCGATCACCAGCCCGACCACATTCCCCGTCTCGACCACGACTACGAGCACTCCCCAAAAGAGCCCACCCACCAGCCCGTTCACGAACTGGCGTCTTCCGGTAGGGGTTCTGGCAGTTACTCGTTCCAGCCGAGACGGTACGGGCCAGGGAGGGATTCCTACGAGAAGACCGCCCGCCGCCATGAGTGTCACGTTCGTTGCATACACGTTCCAGCTGTCGAGCAGGGCGGCAGGCAGGTCAGCGGTGGCCCACACCGCGATGGTCAGTAGGGCGTGGACGGTGCGGGCGCGGCGGTGGCCGGTGAGCGGCCACAGTTCATGGAGTACGAGGTCGGTGCCTGATAGACGCCGTCCGGCCACTTCGCCGGCGCTCGTGGTGTTGGTCTGAAGGTAGCGGGCGAGGACCGTCAGCCAGGTGCGTACCTGACGCCGGGTGTAGGGCGCTGTCGTGCCGCCTGTCGAGGAAGCGGTGAGGACGTACAGATTCAGCAGGTGGTCCCGGATCTGCTCGGGGGTCTGCAGGGTGGGCCTGAGGAGGTCCACGGGATCACGGACCCAACTGCCGTCGGGGCGACGTTCGTCGTAGACGGCGAGGGCCACGGTCAGCCGCCAGGGTGTGGACAGGCCCCGAGCCAGTGGACTGGCCGGGGCGGCGTGGAGTGCGTTCAGGACGGGTTCCCAGCGGGCCGGGTTGATGGCGCGGGCCGTGACGAACGCCTCGGTCGCGGCCAGGCTGACGGGGGCGATATCGATACGGGAGGCGTCCTGGGCCCACAGATCCGCATCTCCAAGAGCGACGTAGGGGGTGCTGCGGCAGGTAAGGACAAGCTGGCCCTTGGTGATGCCGTGGAGGTAGGTGTTCATAGCCTCCAAAGCGGCGGCAGCGCGGGAGCCGTGCCCGGGAGTCTCACTGGCATCCATTTCGTCGAGCCCGTCAAGCACAGGGAGGACCAGTCGGGCGGCGACGAGGGCGGCTGCTGCGGTGGGGCGTAGCCGGTAGGTACGGGCGAGATGCTCGGCGAGCCAGTCCTCGAGCTTGTTCCGGCTGGGGTCGAAGGTGGACAACGACAGGCGTACAGGAACGGGCCCGCCCGCCGCCCGGTCAGCGAGGAGGAGCAGCATGAGATGGAGGGCAAGTACGGTCTTGCCGGCTCCGGGCGCGCCGGTGATAACGAGGCGGCCGGGCCGCAGAGCACGGTAGTAGGTAGCGGCTTCCTCCAACGTGCCGTGGGGTGCTGCGCCTGTGGCGTGGTGGGCGGGGGAGGGTAGGAAGGTGAACTCGACGTTGATGGTGCGGTCGCTGCCGCCGAGGAGTCTCTGCCGGGCTTCCTCTTCGCGTTTCCTGATGTCGACGGCGAGGCGGTCGGCGAGTCCGGCGGTGTCGGTGTCCTGCCAGGCCTGGGAGCGCGTCGCCTGGTGCAGGCCCACTATCGCCAGCAGCAGGCTGACCAGCCCGACCGCCAACCCGCCTGGGTCCACCTCCCCGGTTCCCGCCCGAACAGCTATGGTGACCGCCACCCCCACGGCCACCACCGTCAGCGACAGCCATCTCCACCACGTGTGACGTTCCGCCCCCATGTGCCCATCCTCACCAATGGCTTCGTTGTCCAGGAAACTGAACACCGCAACGGTGTTCACGGGGCCGTTGTTACCGGCGCCCCAACCCCCTCGGGGCACCTGACCCCGAGAAGGTCCACCTTTTCCTGCATCGGATATGGCTTGGCTTGGACACTCGCATCCTGGCGGCTCAGGGGCACCTTTTTACTAACTCTGCATCAGATTGTCCGGCTCAGCTGAATACACGAGGTGAGCTTCCCAGCAGGCCACCGCAGCAACCTCTCATCGCATGAAGCAGATCCCAGGGTTTCTCGTCCTCGTTCGGGGAATTCAGGGTTCGCCCTGGTCACCTGCTGCGTGAGCGGAATCGAAAAGCGGCGGCCACGGCAAGGGTGCCCAAGACAACAGTTCCCGTAACCAGCGGGATCAGACTCGTGATGCCCTCGCTGCCAGTCGTAGCCAGGCGGCCAGAGGGGCCGGCCGAGCCTTCCGTGGTCGCCCCCGCCCTCGCACCTTCGCTCAGGTTCTGCGACCCAGTGGTGCCGGAGGTGGCCGAATCAGGCATCTTGGACGGGGCCGGGCCGGTCGTCGTTCTCGTCCCAGTGATGTGGGGCAATGCCACGACGTTGTTCTGCCCACTGTCCAGCCTGCACGGCACGTCGAGTTCGATGGTCATGCCGCCACTCGCGGTGACGTGCACGATGAGATCACCGACGGTGATCTTCGCCCTGCCCGGTTGGCTGAAGGTGAGCCTCGGCGCGACGCCGGTCATCTTGACCAAGAACGGTCCGGACCCCGGGACGTTGGTCCTGGCCACGTGGAACGGCACTCTGAGGTTGGTGTCGCCCTCCGGCGCTGTCACGCGGACCTTCGCTTCCACTGTGCCCTTGATGGACTTGATACCGGCCCTGCGCAGCCCCCTCGTGTCAGCCGCGTTCACCGGCACCGCCGCACGGATGACGAATTTCGGCGTGGGCTTGCCGACCGCGGCCGACTTCGGGACGTCCGAGTCAATCTTCACCGTGCCCGGCCGGTCGTGGATCACCGGAACTGAGCATACGTACCGCAGTTTGAGCGATACCGGGTCCGCGGCTGCGGGTCCGGCTCCGAAAACTCCCACGCTTGCGCCCGCAACCCCTACAGCCATCGTCAGGCCCAAGGCTCTTCGAGCCACTGGACCGCTCAGGACGGCACGGGACGTCCTGTGCCGCTCACGCAGGTTCTGGATCAGCTTGTCACTTGCCATCTTGATCCTCAGTCAGGTACTTGCGTCTCTGGAGAGGGCCCATGGGTCCCTCCCCCAGGCGGGACGGTCGCGGGGCCGTCCCACCTCAGGGACCGGGACCCGCCTTGCCCCGGCGCACAGCGGATCCTGTGACCGACCGTAGGACTGGATCGCGCGACGGGAATTGCGCGTGCGCGTAAAGAAGTTGTCACAGTGCGCAACGCTCGATGCCGTGAGCGTGAGAATACGATTCTGGATACGCACAGTACGAAGAGGCTGCGGCGAAGGGTGTCTTCGATGGCCTTGGGAACCTACGTGGTGGATTCGTCGACAACCCAGGACGTGACGTCGCGTGAGCGCACCGACTTCTGGAGCGAGCACGTGACGTCGTATCAAGGCCAGATGGGCTACACCTACCCGCGCACCGACGACTTTCATGCGGGAACGATCCGCCAGTGCACGGCCACCTATCAGCTCGTCATGTTCTGGTCGGACACGATCAAGTACACCCGGACCGCAGGCCAGGTGCGGCACGCCCCGGACGAGGACTACCGCTTGCTGCTACCGGTCGCCGGGGAGCTGGTGCTGCGGCAGGACGACCAGGAGGTACGGCTGGCGCCGGAGGCCGGATGTCTGCTCACGCTCGCCGCACCGTTCGAGATCCTGCAGGAGGCCTCCATGCGGGCGCTCATCCTGTCGATCCCCGCTCAGGAGGTGAACGGGCGATTGAACCGGTCGTCGCCGCTCACCGCAGGCCTCGACCTGACCTCCGGCCTGGGCCGGGTGGTGGGCGACATGCTGACCGGTCTGCACAAGGAGCGCGACTCCCTCACCAGCGGCCAGTTTGACGCGGTGTCGGACCGGCTGGTCGAGCTGCTGTGCATGCTCGCCGCAGGCGACGACCGCCCCACCGCCCCGGGCCATCTGAACGATGTGGAGACGGTGGTCCGCCGGTACATCCGCGAGCACGCGGCCGACCCTGACATGACCGGCGCCACCATGGCGCAGGCGCTGGGCTGGTCGCTGCGCCAGGTGCAGCTGGCCCTGCAGCATGCCGGGACGACCCCCCGCGAGCTGATCCGCGAGGAGCGGCTGCGGTTGGTACGGGACCGGCTGCGGTCACCCGCGTACCGGCATATGACGATCACCGAGCTGGCGTACGCGTCAGGATTCTCCTCCTCGAGCGCGCTCAGCACGGCATTCCGGCAGCGCTTCGGGGTATGCCCCCGCGAGATGCGGCACACGGGCCCCCAGTCCGTCCGCAATACGCGCCGGAGTTGATTGACGGCCGCCCGCCTTCTGCTCGAACCGGTCGCGGCAGTAGTGCGCTGTTCAGCGTTGTCTCTCCAGGGTGAGGACGGCTCTTGCGACTCGGGACTGCCCGCGGAGCTACGCCGTGAGCTGACCGCCGCCACTCAGCAGGCGAAGGCTGACCCTGGCAAGGGCGTGTGGAACACGACGAGCGGCTCGCTGGGCGACGTAACCCTCACCGGGGCGAAGATCATCGGGATGTCCTCGATCACCGATGACGCGGTGATCCTTCCGAAGCTGTTCCGTCGGCTGAAGGAGTACCTGTCGCTCGGCAACACGTCGCCGGCCTGCCTGCCCGCGTACCTGGGCGGGGCCGCGGACAAGTTCCGCATCCGGTCGGCCACCCCGTCCCGCCTCCTGACAGGCCTCCACAACGTCGTCGAGATCACCGACAGCGAGACCGTGAAGATGACCCATCCCTCCGAAGACCTCCTCTTTGACGAGAAGTGAGCAGCGCGGAAGCCCCGTTCCGTCTCGTGTCACCCCGCGCGGACGCGTGGGGGAAGGCCGGCTCCGGCGGCCATGACCTGCATGACTCAGCTCACTGGGGTCGAGGGCCGGAGTGCAAGACAACGAACAGCCCCCGCGCGCGGGTGCCATCCGGCATGTGCCAGGAGCCGGCGACGTGGCCCGTGACTTCCGGCGGAAGCAGTGGCGCGTTGCCCGGGGCGGGGCGCAGGACCCGGTACAAGCGGAGGGCGGTACCTCGCGGTGTAGGCAGCTCAGTGCCCTCTTGGTCATCGGTGGCAGTGGTAGTGAAGTCCGTGGGGGCGAGGCCGTCACCGATGTAGGAGCGGGTGACTTCCCGGTCCGGGGCATCGCTGGTGTTTTGGTCCTGAGCCTGGACCCGGCCCTCGATCAGAGCCAGCAACTGGGCGACCAGCACCGGGTCGTGGCAGCCGTCGTAAGCCCAGCGCCGCCCCAACACGCCGTGCTCCATGGTGCCGACGAGGGCGTGCTCTGCCCCGTCGAGCGGGGCACCGCGATAGGTGAGCGGCACCAGGTAGTTGGCCGGGTGAGTGCCGGAGGTGTCGGTGACCACCATGAACTCGATCCCGACCTCACCCTGCGGATCGTCCAGCCGGAAGCCGCCGGCCTTGGCCAATTCTGGTTCGCCCGCGCCGCCGGTGTACCAGGGGGTGGAGGGTAGCCAGGAGGTGAGCAGTTCCAGCTTGGTCGGCTTGAGAGCGGTGTGGTGGATGACGGCCATGGCGAGGATTCTCTTCCGTTGAGCAGGTACGACCTTTGCATCTTCCCGTCAGCTGGCAGAGCGATTCTTCAGCCGACAGGATCCACGAGACCGGCCGTAGCTGCGAATCGTTAACATCAACTGGTCGATGCCGTGGGCCATCTACCAGCGCAGATGAGGCTGAGGGCGGGGCCGGAGGACCAGTCGACGTGGGCGGCGCGGCAGGCCAGGACGACAGGGCACCGGACTGGATTCCGGCGCGCTCAGCGTTCGTAGATGGCATCGATCACCCGGGCGTAGGCCGCCTCAATCGCGCTGCGCTTGATCTTGCGCGAGGGCGTCATCAGGCCGTTCTCCTCGGTGAAGGGGGTGAGCAGGATGCGGTGGGCCCGGATGGACTCGGCCTTCGAGACCAGGGTGTTGGCGGCGCTGATCGCCCTGCGGATCTCGGCTTTCAGGTCCGGGTCACGCACCATGTCCGGATCCGGGTATTCGATGTCGAACTGCGGCTTGCCGCGCAGGGACAGCCACTGCTCCAGCGCCTGCAGGTCCAGGGTTACCAGGGCTGCCACGAACGGCCGGTCGTTGCCGACGACGATGCAGTGCTCGATGAGCGGGTGTTCCCGTACGCGCTCTTCGAGGATCGCGGGCGACAGGTTCTTGCCGCTGGCGGTGACGATGAGCTCCTTCTTGCGGCCGGTGATGGTGAGGTAGCCGTCCTCGTCGAGGGAGCCGAGATCGCCCGTGGCCAGCCAACCGTCCTTCAGGGCCTGCGCCGTGGCCTCTGAGTCGCCCAGGTAGCCGGAGAAGATGGTGTCCCCGCGCAGCATGATCTCGCCGTCGTCGCCCAAGCGAAGGCTCATGCCGGGGACGGGACGGCCAACGGTGCCGAAGCGGACCTCGCCTGGCGGGTTGGCGGTCGCGGCGGCGGTGGACTCGGTGAGGCCATAGCCTTCGTAGATGGTCACCCCCGCTCCCTCGAAGAACAGTCCGAGCCTGCGGCCCATCGTGGAGCCACCGCTCACGGCGTTCTGCACCCGGCCGCCCATCGCCTCGCGCACCTTGCTGTAGACGAAGGTGTCGAAGACGAGGCGTTGCAGACGGAGCGCCAGGGAAGGTCCGGGTCCTTCGCCGAAGGCGCACCGCTCCCGTGCTTCCGCGTAGCGGACAGCGACGTCCACGGCCCGGTCGAATGCCGCGAGGTTCCCCTCCGTTTCGGCCTTGAAGCGGGCGGAGTTGAAGACCTTCTCGAAGACGTAGGGTACGGCGAGGACGAAGGTGGGCCGGAAGGCGGCGAAGTCCGGCAGCAGCGCCTGGGCCGACATGTCGGGCTGGTGGCCGAGACGCCCCCCGGCCCGGACGGCCCCGACCTGGATCATCCGCCCGAAGACATGGGCGAGGGGCAGGAAGAGGAGGGTGGACGGCTGGTCGCCGTTCGGAGGCTCAAAGATGGGGCGCCAGCGGGCGATGAGGTTGTCGCACTCGGCCATGAAATTGCCGTGCGTGAGGAGGCATCCCCGGGGCTGCCCTGTAGTGCCGGAGGTGTAGATGATGGTCGCGAGGGCGTCGGGTGTGACGGCGAGCCGGTGGCGGTGCACCACGTCGTCGCCGATCCGCTCGCCGTCCGCCGCCAGGCTGTCGACGGCGCCGGCGTCGAGCTGCCACACCAGGGTGAGCCAGGGGAGCCGGTCGATGACCGAGGCGAGGGTCATCGCATGGTCGTCGTGCTCGACGACGCAGCCCTGGGCGTGGGTGTCGTGCAGGATCCAGGCGAGCTGCTCGGCGGAGGCGGTGGGGTAGACGGGGACAGGCTCGGCGCCGATGCTCCACAAGGCGAAGTCGAAGAGCGTCCACTCGTACCGGGTGCGGGACATGATGGCCACCCGGTCGCCGAAGCGGATGCCCTGGGCGAGCAGCCCCTTGGCAAGGGCCAGTACCTCGTCCCGGAACTCGGTAGCGGTCACATCCCGCCACCGGCCGTCCACCTTGCGGCCGAAGAGCACCGTGTCCGGTGTCTTCTCGGCATGGTCGAAGACCGAATCGGCAAGGCCGCCGACACGGGGCTCTGTCTCCAGGGACGGCACGGTGATTTCGCGCACGCATGATCCTTGCGGGGGTGTACGGGGAGGGGGCGGCCGTAACGTACCGGTTCTCCCGGCGTCCGTGCCGTCCCCCACCGCAAGGGCAAAAATCAGACAACTATTCAGTTTGCTGTCCTGACCTGCTCTGCCATGGCCGCTCGATTGCCGCTGCCGCGCCACATCCCGCTAGCAGCCACCGCGACCTTCACCAAACCTCCTCGCGTAGCATCGCCGCGATGAAGCCCTTCACCGGTTCCAGCACGCTCTTGCGCGGCGGCGGCTTGCCCCGCTTCGCCGGCACCGGATGAACCAAAGCCTTCGCCACCGCATTCCGCGACACCTTGTACCGCTGAGCCAGGTTCCGCCCCGACACCGTTGGGCCCAGCCGACGGTCCCGGCGGATCCCCTCATGGATCCACTCACGCGACCTGCACACTTGGGTCTCTTGACACGACCCCCGAGCGGCGCCAGCGTTACCCCGGGCGGCTGCGCGTTGCAGATCGAACGGCGCTTGCGGGCGTCATGTACGTGCTGCGGACCGGTGTCGTGGCGCGTTGCACTTTCGCTTGCTCTGGTAACAGGCGGCGAGCTTCGACGGCAACGCTGCCCGTCAGCGACTTCGCCTGGGATGACGCACCGCACCGATAAGGGCGTCGCTGTAATCATCCCGGTAGACCGTTGGGTTCATCCCGGCGTCGGGCTGACTCCAGCATTACTGCGCACGGATTCCAGGACTTGGGGAACGGTTCGGCATCGGGCAACCGGCGGCGGCCAGGCGGAAGTCCACTGCTCAGGCTCCACGGGCGCCGTGGCCGACCCCTGCGATGCGGCGCAGCCCATTCACGGTCTGTGGCGAGCGATCGCGCAGGGTGTGCAGCCGCACGGACCAAGGTGTGAATTGTTGAACGCCAGCCCCCGGGGAGAGTCGGTCGGGAGGGGATCTGGCGGAGGGCCGGCGGGGTCAGGTGAGGATGAGCGGGCGCAGGGTGCGGTGGGCGATGCGTAGGCCGTCTTTGACCTTCGGCTCATCGCCGCTCCAGACGGGGTCCTCGTGTTCGACGGAGAGCACGCCGGTGAAGCCGCCTTCGTAGAGGGTGTCGACGATGCGCCGCCAGTCGATGTCGCCGAGGCCGGGGATGCGGTGCCGCCACCAGCCGTTGTCCCATGGGCCGTCGCGCTCGACGGTGTCGGCGATGTGCCGCCAGTCGACGTCACCGGAACCGGGGATGCGGTGCGGCCACCAGCTGTTGTCCCATGGGTCGTCGCGCTCGATGCTCTTGCCGAAGATGCCGTGGCGGTTGCGGCGCGCCGGGTCGAGCTGGGTGTCCGTGGCCCGCGCGTGCGGGATGTGGTCGACGTACGGGCGGAGCACCTCGACGGGGTCGATGCCCTGCCAGATCAGGTGCGAGGGGTTGTAGTTGAGGTAGAGGCCGAGTGAGAAGATCCATTCCCACAGCTCCGGGGAGTAGGCGAGGTTGCCCGGGTAGCCGTCCGGGTGCCAGTCCGCCATCAGACAGTTCTCGATGATGATCTTCACGCCGCGTTCGCCCGCGTAGTCGACGAGTTGCGGCAGCTCCTTCTCGGTCAGTGCGATGTTCTCCTTGACCGTACGGCCGGGGTCGCGGCCGACGAAGGTGCCGACGTACGGAACGCCGAGCAGCGACGCCGCATCGATGTTGTGGCGTACGTGCGCGGCGATCTCGGCGCGGCGGTGGTCATCAGGGTGCAGGTTGTTCTCGTAGTACGCGAAGGCCGACAGTTCGAGGCCGTGCCGGTCGAAGAGCGCGCGCACCCGGTCGGCTTCGGCCTCGCCGAAGCGGGCCACGTCGAGGTGGGCGGCCGCCGAGTCGCGAGAACCGACGGGCCAGGTGGCCACTTCCAGCGCGTGGTAGTCGTGTTCTGCGGCCCAGGCCGCGATCTCGTCGCGCGACAGGCCGGGCAGGCATGCGGTGAGGAAACCGAGTCTCATCTGGTCAGTTCACCTTTGTTCAGGGTCGGATGCGGATGGTGGCGAGCACCACCACGGTGAGCGCCGCAGCGCGGGCGGTGTCGTAGAACGTGGGACATGTATGGGGCCGTCGTCGTCGCGCACGGCTGCGTGGCCTCGCAGACACCGTCGGCGAAGCAGTCGTCGCGGCCCATGGCATGTCCGGTGGGAGCACGGAGAGTGGTCGCAGCGTCGGAGAGAACGGTGGCGTCGCGCGGCAGGGGCTCGGTGGACCGGTGGGTGCCGGCGGGTGCCGGTGGGTCCGTGGTACCGGTGGGTCCCGGTGGGTCCTTGGTGCCGGTGGGTGCCGACGGCGAGGGTCGTCCGGATTCTCCGCCGGGCGAGGACGCCGGGCGGGGCGTCAGCCAGTCGTTGGATCCCTTCCGTGACCGTCGGCGTGCGGTGGCTGAAGTGCCCTACAGGTAGCGGCGTTTCATGGGAGGGGCGCCGGACTCCGTTGACGGGAATCCGGCGCCTGAATACTCCTCAGTGGGGGTTGGCCGGGGTTCGTAAAGGAACACCCAGGTCAGTGTGGCCCGTCAGCTCACCTGCGACCGCTTGCGGTGGCGGAGGCGTACGGCGATGGCGCCGCCGGCAAGCGCGACCGCCACCACTCCCGAGGCGCCGAATTGCCAAGGAGTCGAGGACGAAGATGAAGCAGATGGGCGAGATGACGGTGGGGACGCCGGACCGAATCCGCCGGCCAGTCCTTTGCGGTCATACGCGGACCCCGGCATCTTGTCCGCGTAGCGGCCGTGTACCAGCTTCTGGTAGGCGGCGAGCGTCACCGTCCGCTTGCCTTCCAACCCCGAGGCCGCTTCCCGGTTGAGCGGTTCGACGATGTCGTTCTTCAGGCGGTACCAGGCGTGGATCTGCGGTTCGGTGAACACCTTTGAGTGGTCCGTGGTCTGTTCGCCGTAGGTGAGATCGCTGTCGCCGTCGCGCACGCCCATCAGGTGCCAACCGCCGCTGCCACCACCGCTCTTAGCCGTGGAGGAGAGCAGGACCGTGGCCTTGTGCCCACTGGCGTCGTTCGCCCGGGAGGCCAGGTACGACAGGCGTGTCACGTTGCTCGCGGCGGGCTTCGTTTTCCCGGTGACGAATTCGGGTGCGAGCTCGTACAGCGCGATCGGGTCCTTCAAGCTCAACGCCTGCTGGTCATCGTGTTCCCCAGGCGCCATCGGCGCCGCCGCACCCGAGCCGCCGTCGGCGCCTGCGTTCGCCGTCGCGCCGAGGAATCGGGAGACCGCGTTGTGCACATGCGCGGTCTTGAGCACCTGCCGTGCGCCCTCGTAGTCGGGAATACCGCTCGGGCCATCGGCCGCCTGTGCCGGGCCGCACAAGGCGGTGGAGAGCAGGGTCGCCGCCGCGCCGAGGGTAAGGGCGAGACGCGTAGCACTTTGCTGTAGAGAATTCTTCTTGCTGCGCATTGCTGCCCGCCTTACTTGTGTATCCCGATGCGGGAGTGAGTCCACTGGAACCTTGAGTTGCTGACGTAGTCGTTGTAGTCCCACCAGGTGTAGGTCTGCGTGGTCTTCCAGGGATCACCGACCGCGATCATTTGCGATGACGGGTCGTAGCCGTAGATGACGTTCATGTGGCCACCGCCGGAATTCCATCCGATACGGACGGCGAAAGGGCGTTTGCCGTCGATCTCTTTGCCTGTCTCCGAGAAGGAGGCACTGCGGTCGAGGCCGGATCCGGTGTCGCCCAGGCCGATGTTGGCCAGGCCGTTGGCTACGTCTTCGAGAGTGGCGGGCTGGTTGTCACAGCTGAGGTTGCCGTTCTGGGCGGCAAGCCGGCAGAAGTCCTGCTGGCTGTACTGGTTGAAACCCCAGTACTTGGCGATGGTCAGGCCGCTGGCGTCCCAGCACCACTGGTCCTGAACCTGCTTCTGCATGTCTATCTTGAGGGCCACGCGCCCGCTGGGCTTGGGATCCCGGGACGAGCAGGACGGCAGATTGTCGGTGTTTCCTTCGATGAACGCGTTGGCTATGAAGAATTTCCCGGATTCCGACCAGATCCAGCGGGGGTCGTTCTCCACGGCCTCGCCCTGGACGCGGCAGGTCATCGAGACCTTGCTGCCGACCGTGGCCTGACCGACGATGCGGGCGGAAAGGCTGGCCGACGACCTTTCGTTGATGCCGGGGTAGTTGCCTTGACCGCCGGTCACGGTGCCGGTCAGGGAACCGGCCTTGGCGTTGCCACCGCTGAGCAGGAACCCTGCGGTGATCGCGATCAACGCGACCACCGTCAGTGTTCTCCACAGCGTTTTGAAGCGAGGAAGACGCATATGCGGACTCTTTCGAGGTGTGGGGGATTGCATTGCCCAGCCATTGGGTGGATGACGCTGGAGTACACCGAGTCGCCACCTGGCGAAGCCCCTACGGGGCAGCCGGTGCGCGTTTCATGAAATGCGGTCTGGACCTACCTGTCGGCGCTTTTGTCGTGCGCGTTCTGTTACCGCTTAATTTCTCTGTGCATTCACGCCGCGCGCAGGGCGAGCGACAGCGAACACCAGCGATACCTCCCTGGCCGTCACGCTCGGAATGCGCAGGGGAATTACTACAGCATCTTCTCCGGCTGTTCAAATGACACTCCGTCAACCCTCCCTTGGCTACTGGTGAGTTCAGGGAAATACGCGGGATCACCCATGCCGCAGGACCCCTCGCCGGCCCAACAAATTGCAGGAACTTGGGGATGTTTGCGTAGTTCGTGACGTCGCACTGAGTGCGGCACCCTGATACTGACAGTCACCTGGCGGTTGGCTTCTTCTGTGCGGTGCCGTTTCTGATAACAGACGGAAAGGTCAGTCAACTGTGCGGTAATAAGAACTCTCCGTATAAACAAGCACCTTGGGCTTTGCTGCGGCGAATCACCTATTACGATGAGCACCAACTGATCGTCGCTGGGGCGGCGTTCGCCTCAAGGAGAAGGACTGCCCATGGGGAAACATGCACGAAGGCGCCATGGCCGGTTGGGCGCACGGGGCGTCGGCACCGCAGGAGCACTGGCCGTCGCCCTGAGTGCCGGAGTCGGGTCGGCTGCCGCCGCCGGCAAGAGCACCGGTAACGCCCATGACCGCGGCAGCGGCACCGGACGACGTGGCGCAAGCCCCGCACCAGGCGGTGGCGTTGGACGTGCCGCCAGCCCCGGGCCAGCTGACTCTCCCCGCCCCGACCGGGCGCTACCGTGTCGGAACGGTCGGCCTCCACCTGCGCGACTCGTCACGCATGGATCCGTGGATGCCCGGGCAGCAACGTGAGTTGATGGTCTCGCTGCGGTACCCGGCCACGCATACCGGTCACTATCCCGCCGCACAACGGCCGGTCAGCCAGCAGGTACTGCCGGGCGGGGTGACCCTGCCCCACCACTGCCGGGCACACCGGCGCCCCGGTTGACCGCAGGGCGGGCAAGCTGCCGGTGGTGCCGTACCACCCGGGCTGCACGGGCACCGGGGCCGGTCGACTGCACTGGTTCAGGACTTGGCCAGCCGCGGCCACTTGGTCGTCACCATCGACCACACCCACGATTCCGGCGACGTGGTGTTCCCCGGCGGGCGGCATGAGGACCGCTCCATCCCAAGGTCACCTACGGCAACATCGGCGTGGTGGTGGGCTGGCTACGCCAGCAGTTCCCGCACACGCCCTCCGCCTGGACGGTCCAGCTCACCGAGAGCGGCATCAACTCCGGAGATCAGTCCAGCGAGTCACAGCAGGCCGCAGCCGTGTGCGGCTCCTTCCGCAATGTGCTCGGCTTCGGCAACGTGCTCGGCACACCGGACATCGAGAGCTCCATCTACCACCGGATGCAGGACCACCCCGGCGAGGGCGGCCTCAAGCTCGGCCTCCGGATGCAGAACGGCTCGGCCAAACCCGCGTGGTCCACCTGGGTCCTGGCCAACCGCAACGACCTGCGGCGCGCCCTACGGCCCGCTGGCGCAGGGTGATCAAGAGTTCTGGCGCGGGGTGAGTCGACCCCGGCCGATCAGGAACCACAGCAGGCTGCCCAGGAAGGGCGCGACGAAGGCGAACACCAGCCAGACCAACTTCATTCCGCCATCCATCCGAGCCCTCACGATGCTGACCAGAGCTCCGACGAACAGCACGACGTAGGCGGCCGACAGAGCGATGAGTATGCCGGCGCCCGTGAGGCGCAAGGCGTGGCCGGAGAGAGCTAGGAGGTCGTGCTGACCTGCGCGAACGGTGTGCATGCGAGATGACGACCTTCGTGTGAGGTGGCAAGGGGACGTGCGGCACTCGGGCACCGCCGGTCTCCGCTGCACTGTGCGGTTCGCGTATGGGCCGCCCGGGCGGTGGGCACACCAGATATCTATGTCGGCGTTGACCAGGAAACGTTCACCCGCAGTACGATCCCGCCCAACGTGGCCGCGGCGTGGGCGAAGGCCAGAACGCCTACGGCGACCGCTGGACCGACCATCGACGACCGCCGCTCCACCTACCGCCGCACGGCACACGACGTCCCGTGACCGGCAATGGCCGGTGGGCCGGAGCCGGCGGGGCGGCCGCCACCGGGCCCCCACGGCGGCACCGGTTCCCACAGGGCGGAGCTCACTGGTCGGGGCCAACGCGCCGCGCCAGAAACGGCTACCGTCCCGGTCTCGCTCGCCCGGCTTGCCTGAGACCGGAGCTCCGCCAGGTGCTGTCGTCGAACGCGGGTGTCCCGTCGGAGGGCGGTTGACCGGGTGCCCCGGATGCCGTGCTGGGCGCGGTGGCAGTGTCGGGGGTGAGAGGAAGTTCGGCGACGAAGTGGGCTCCGCCGGCGGGCGGGGGGTCGTTGAGGGTGAGGGCGCCGCGGTGGCGGTGGGCGATTTCGCGGGCGATGGCCAGGCCGAGGCCGGTACCGCCGCTGGTGCGGTTGCGGGAGGCGTCGAGGCGGGTGAAGCGCTCAAAGATCCTTTCGCGGTGCTCGGCCGGAATGCCGGGCCCGTCGTCACATACTTCGATCAGGGCGGTGGCGTCGTGCGTGGAGACGGTGATCAGGACTCGGGTGCGGGCGTACCGTACGGCGTTGTCGAGGAGGTTGCGCAGGAGCCGTGCCAGCTGTCGTGCATCGCCGTGGACGGTGACGGGGGCGCTTGACGGGCAGTCGATCCGGACGGAGGCGGGGGCGTGCCGGCGGGCCTGTGCAGCTGCTTTTCGGGTCAGGGCTCCTAGTTCGACGGAGTGGGCGCCGGACGGTGTGTGGTTGTCGAGGTCCGCGAGCAGGAGCAGGTCTTCGGTGAGCCGCTCCAGGCGTTCGGCGTCGGTGAGGGTGCCGCGGATGACGTCGGGCCAGTGTGTGTCATCGGGGTAGTGCAGGGCCACTTCGAGGTCGGCGCGCAGCGCGGCCAGGGGGGTGCGCAGTTCGTGGGAGGCGTCAGCGGTGAAACGTCGCTGCTGCTCTGCGGCTTGTTCCAGCCGGTCGAGGGTGTCGTTGGTGGTGACTGCCAGGCGGGCGATCTCGTCGTCGCGGGGTGGGACGGGGACGCGCATGCTCAAGTCCCGGCTGGTGATGGTGCGCAGGCGCTGTTGGATGTCCTCCACCGGGCGCAGGGCCCGTGAGGTGGTGGCCCAGACGATCAGGGCGACCAGGAGGACTGCTGCGGGAAGGCCGACGTACAGCACACGGTCGACGGCGGCGACGGCCTCTTCGGCGTCCTGGGGGGAAACGAGGACGTGCAGGGTGAGGTTCTCGACGGGGGCCTTCGACCTGCCGTCGAGCAGGCCATGGCCTCGGAAGGTCGAGGACATCACCCGGAAGTCGCGGTCGGCGAGTTCTTCGCTGCCGGGCCAGTCATCGCCGGTTACGGTGCCGAAGTGGAGGTCCCGCTCGATGATGACAGTTGGCCTTGGCAGGTCAGGGTGCACACCCAGGGGATCGGGTACGAAGCGCTCCAGGTCGGGGTCGCCTTCGACGAACCGGCCCGTATGGTCGACGATCGCCCACATGTCGGCGGTCTCGAAGAGGAGCTCGTTGCTCTCGGCGCCGCGCTTGTAGCGCTGCTCGATGATGCCCAGGCTGGCACTGGCCCGGTTGCGTGCATCGTCCATTTTCGAGGCGTGGACCTCATGGCGGAGCCACCACGCGCCGACGGTGAAGGCCAGGGCAGCGGTGAGGGCTGCGGCCAGGGCGGCACGGAGGCGGATCGGCAGGCGCTTACCGATCATCGTCGACCAGCCGGTATCCAACGCCGCGCACGGTATGGATAGTAGTGCGATCGAACGGGATGTCGATCTTGCGGCGCAGTGCCCTGATGTGGACGTCGATGATGTTGCTGGCGGCCTGGTGATAGGCGTCCCAGACCTGTTCCAGCAGGTCGGCGCGGCTGACCACTTCTCCGGCCCGGAGCCCGAGGTAGGCGAGGACGGCGAATTCCTTGGCCGTGAGCGCGATCTCGGTCTTGCCGCGGCGGCATCGGCGGGTGGCCGGGTCGAGGTACAGGTCGCCGATCTGCACGGCAGGCCGGCGTGTGGGGCCGCCGCGGCGGATCAGAGCCCGTAGCCGGGCCAGGAGCACCACGTAGGAGAACGGCTTGGCCAGGTAGTCGTCGGCACCGGTGTCAAGGGCCTCCGCCTCGTCATACTCCCCGTTCTTGGCAGTGAGCATCAGGATCGGGGTGCGGATGTCCTCACGTCGCAACCGGTCGCAGACTCGATACCCGTCCAGCCCGGGGAGCATGATGTCCAAGACGATTGCCTGGTAGGGCTGCTGCCTGGCCATCCACAGACCGTGGCGGCCGTCATGGCACACATCGACGGCGTAGCCCTCGGATTCCAGGCCGCGACTGAGCACGGAGGCAAGTCGCTCGTCGTCCTCGACCACCAGTACGCGCATGCCGCAATCGTGCCATGCGCGCGAATCCCCACATGAAGATCGCTTCATCTGGCTTCATCACTGCTTCATGGCCGCTGACCGACGGTGGATGCCCCTCTCCCAGCCCTGCAGGAGCACCCATTGTCCTCCCTCGCCCCGTCCCGCCCCCGCCCGTTCGCGGCTCTGGTGCCGCCCCGCGGTGACGCCCGCCGGCGACGCGCAGGCCGCCCGCAGCTGCTGGCAGTACTGTTCTTCGCGGCCTACGCCGCCCTGTCGATCACCAAGCACCTCCAGCTCCGTTCCACCGGATACGACCTTGGCATCTTCGAGCAAGCCATACGCGCCTACACCCAGCTACGCGCCCCCGTCTCCGAACTCAAGGGCCCCGGCTACCACCTCCTCGGTGACCACTTCCACCCCCTCCTGGCCACCCTCGCCCCGCTCTACCGGCTCTTCCCGACCCCGCTGACCCTGCTCACCGCCCAGGCCGCCCTGATTGCTCTCTCCATCATCCCGGTCACCAGGCTGGCGATCCGCACCACCGGCCCACGGCTCGGCACCGCGATCGGCGCCGCCTACGGCCTGTCCTGGGGCCTGCAGAAAGCCATCGCCTTCGACTTCCATGAGATAGCCTTCGCGGTCCCCCTGCTCGCCTACTGCCTGGAACGCCTGGCCATACGCCACTGGCGCACCGCCGCAGCCTGGGCACTGCCACTGGTCCTGGTCAAGGAAGACCTCTCACTGACCGTTACGGCAATCGGCCTGTACGTCCTGCTGTGCGGCCGTCGCCGACTGGGTACCGCCGTACTGGCCTACGGTGTGCTGTCCGGCCTGCTGATCGTGCTGGTCGTCATCCCCGCCTTCAACCCCGAGGGCCACTACGCCTACCTCCACACCGCCACCCAGGCCGCCGGCAATCCCCTCACCCGGCTGCTCCTGCCACCACAGAAACTCGGAACGCTGCTCGCGCTGCTCGCCCCGACCGCATTCCTGGCCCTGCGCTCCCCGCTGATCCTCCTTGCGCTGCCCACCCTCGCCTGGCGCTTCTGGTCGACAACCCCGGCCTATTGGGGGCTGGACCACCACTACAGCGCCGTCCTGATGCCCATCGCCTTTCTCGCCTTCGCCGACGCACTGGGCAGGCTGAACCGGCCCAAGCTGGTCACCAGGGCCGTGGCGGTCAGCGTCGCGGCAAGTCTGCTGGCGCTTCCGTTCCTGCCGCTACGGGATCTGGCCGGCCCCGCGTGGCGGCCCAGTCCGTGGGCCGGCGCGGCCCGCGAGGTCATGGCCGCCGTACCGGACGGCGCCGAGATCGGAGCCGTCAACTCCCTCGCCCCGCAGCTCACCGCGCGGGCTCGCGTCTACCGGTTCCCGCAGGTCCTGGACCGCGGCGCCAGACCGGAGTGGCTGCTGATCAGCGACCCCGCCCGCGGCGGCATGCCGGGCTTCCCATGGGAGCTGGCCCGCCTACCAGGGATTCCTCCACTCGGCTACCGACTGGTCATCGAGCGATCCGGCATCCAGCTTTACCGGCTCGCCAACCGATGACGGCGGACCCAGGACTGGGAGCGCCACTACAGCCGGACGACACCGAGCACACAGCATCCGAAGGCGGGCACCAGGACCGGCAGACCACGCGCGGGCTGCTCCCCGGGCGCCCCGTTCCCTACAGCTCCGGGAAAGGGCTTGAGGGCTCGGCGGAGAACAGAGAGCCCATGGAGTGCTCTACTGAACTGGCGGGTGATGTCGGCCCGTTCGCCTGACGGCGTGCGGGCGCTTGATCGACTGCGTCGGCGCGTACCAGTCCTGCTCGCACTCCAGCACCCGCGCGCCGTCGTTGCGCACTGGGGGTGTCCGGCGCCGTTGGCCGTCCCCACCTCCCGGACAACCGCGCCTCATATCCCCACCCACGGCCGGCCACCGGGTGCAACAGGTGTAACAGTTGTCGAGCCTTGCGCCCTCCAGCCGCTCCTCGACCAGGGGTTCCACCTCCACCACGATGAACTGGCCAACGTCTTCGCCACCTCGCCCGAACAGCGCATCCGGCTCGGCTACCTCCCCGCGAAGCCATGGGCCGAGCTTGTGCCGAGTCATCGGGTCTGTAGCGCCCGAGACCTCCCAGTCGTCGGCCCAGCCGATGATGTGCCCGCCGACGGATGCGGCCGCTGTCAGAACGTCCTCCCGTTGACGCTCCGGACGACGTGGCCAGCTTCATGCGGGACAGCCGCCGCACGCCGAGCAGGCATTTTCCTGTGCACGTCCCGGGTGAACCAGGGAACAAGATCGACCTGTTTCGGGTCGGCCTTGAGGTAGACGAGGAGCTTGCTCCGCTGAGGCGGGCAGACACACGCGAAGTTCCGCCGTCCACCGGGACGGTGGACGGGCCGCGAGGTCGTCAGCCGGACAGGATCAGGTTGTGCCCCCCTACTTGATGCGGTCGAGGAAGCCGAGCACCCGATGGTTGACCTGCTTTGCGGCTTGTTCGTCGCAGGACGGCAGGCTGCTGTCGGTGAACAGGTGCCTGTCGCCGGGGTAGAGGAACAGCTCGGCATCCGTCGCCGTCTCGACGAGCGCGCGGGCGGCGTCCACATCGCCCTCCCCGGCGAAGAAGGTGACTCGTCGCAGCTGCTCGGCGAACTCGCGAACGCCGGAGGTCAGCCCGTGCCCATGGTAGAGGACCAGCACCTCAGCCATATTGCTCCCCTCGCACTGCGGGGCCCGGGTGGCGCCGCGGCACGAGTATGGCCCTCAGCACTGACATCCACGGGCCTCGGCCGGACAGGATCATGTCGGTGGTTTCGGTTCGGTGAGGCGGACTTCGAGATCGGCGACTCGCCGGTCTTGGAAGCGCAGGTTCGAGCGGGCGGCCTTCAGCCGCTCGTCGAGGGTGCGGTTGTCGGTGGTGAGTTGCCGGACGCGTTGCTTGAGTGTGGTGTTCTCGGGGTGATCCGGTGAATGGCCTCCTGGGTCCATTCGGCTTCCAAGCCGCGGTTGTGGCCGAGGAGTTCGCGGATGCGGGTGCGTCGGGCGTGGATCTCTGTGTGGGCCGAGCGTGAGACGACCTGGCGCGAGCGGGCCCTGAACTCCTAGGACACCCTCAAGGCCGCCAAGGAACTTCAGCCTTCCAGCTCGGCCTTCATCGTCGATAGAACCGTGCGGCTGCGTGTGGGGGCCGTCCGCCCTCCTGCTCCAGATCCGCCCACGCAACCTCCCCGTGGTCGCTTCGGTGACGCCGCCGAAACGCGCCATCACGCGACCGCCCGCACCATCGCGATATCGCGGTCGATGGCGATTCGGCCGATCCGGTCGACTTCTTCCGACCCGGACAGCTTCACCATCCGTCCGCCTGTTCCCCACCGCCCATCGGTGCCGAAAGCGGGTGCGAGGCGAACGGACAGCATTTCGTTCGGACGACGCGCATGGCCGACGGTGGGCTCACCGTGCCGGCACCTGTGGCGGGTTAGCACCCCGTGGCCGGATCAAGAAGCTGCGCCTTGGCCCCAGCCTTCGTAACCTTCGGGCTCTGTGTCGCCGCAGGTCCGGACACGGACGGCTGCGCCGTCGTCCCCTCCCACCGCCACGCCCGCGCACCTTCACAAGGCGAGGAGCCCCGTTGACTGTTCTCCACTTCGATCTTCGCCATGCCAGCGCCACCGACGGCCTGCAGGTGGACGTGCACGGATCCGCTTACGCGTTACGTCCGCACACCGTCGAGACCCTGGCCGCGGCAAGGCGGGAGCACTCCGTGCTCGCGGCACTGCACACGGCCGCGCGGGAGTTACCGGGGGCGTCGGCCGCGGAGTTCACGCACTTCGCCGAGGTCGACGACGCGGACCTCGACACCGGTGCGGTGCGGTGGATCCGCGTTGTGCGGCCCGCGCCGGAGGGCGTGCACCTGCCCGAGGTGGCCATGATGGCGCTGTACCTCGCACCGCAGCGGCTGCGTGCCACCCTGCTCGCCCGCCGGGACCGTGAAGGCCGGGAGATCACGCGCAGCGGCAAGCTGGCCAGGCTCGGCGTCGGCCCATGCACGGGAGATGCGGCGCTCGAACTGCGCCTCCATGCCGAGACGTTGATATCGGACCATGACACAGCTGTCGGGCTCATCGCGCATCATCCCGAATTGGCGACCACCGAGCCGCACACGGCGCAGGTCCTCCGGGACGACCACATCGCCCCGGACGAGGAGATGGACCCCGACCAGTACAACGCCGTGGCCGAACTCGCGGGCACCATCAGCAATCTGGGCCAGGACTGGTCACGCCGGGTTCCCTGCCAGAGCGCCGATGGCACCCCGCTGACCGCCGGGTACTCGGTCGACGGCATCCAGGCCGGCGACCAGCTGTACACCTTCGACCTGCACGACCGCGTCCTCGACAAGAGCCGTCCCGTGATCGCGGGAGCGCGGCGCACGTCCTGCGATGACGAGTGGCTGCGGGGCAAGACCTGGCGCAGCCGCCCCGGCACGTCCGTGCTGGTCACCGACGGGCAGGCGGCGCTCGGCGCGTCCACCCCCCGGACTCCCTCCTACCGCTGGACCGTGGATGAGCCCACCTCCCATCACGGCGTGAACGTGGGAGCCCCGAGCGTGGACGACGATGGCACCTTCAGCATCGACGCCTCCAACTCCTACCTCCGCACCCTCTACCTGGGCTACGAACTCTTCGACGAGTCGGGGACGTCGCTCGGCCCCGTCACCAAGTGGGGCTCGGTCTCGGCGGTGGACACGATCCTCGGCATCCCCGTTCCCGCGGAGCCGAAGCAGGTGTCGTTCGCGCTGGGGAAGGCCGCCTCGCTGAAGCTGTACTTCGGCAGCCTGGGCACCTCGGACTGGAACGCGGACGTCAGCACCGAGGGAGCGCTGCTCACGGCGCTGTGGGAGTACGGCGTGCCCCTGGTCTGCCTGGCCGCCGGAAAGGCGCTCACCAGCACCAAGCTCTTCAACCGGATCATCAACGATCGCGACCTGGTCGCCGCGGTCCTCGGCGTCGGCATTCCGCTCGCCGGGGGGACGATCGCGGTGGGCACCGCGCTCACCCGGTCCTCCAAGTTCCTCACCTCGGCGGCCAACTTCGTCCTCGGCATCGTGGTGCAGAAGGGCCTGGAGAAGCTGGGCGAGTGGTTGGTCGAGCAGGTCGGCGAGGGAGCGCTGTCGAACGCCTTCGGGCCGGTGGGCTGGGCGCTGAAGCTGGTGGCCGCCGGCATGGACTTCGAGCAGATCGCGATCACGACGGGCGAGGTGCTGTCCTCCCCCGCCTGCGTCACCGTCAAGGCCAGCCGGTCGCTGGACGTCGCCCTCACCCTGCACCCCGACCCGCGGCACGGCGAGGCCGGACACCCCGAGACTGCTGTGTGGCCGGCGGTGGCAGCCCGGTACCTGGTGACGCTGCAGTACCGGGGCGGCGCCAGCCGGCAGCTCACCGGCGAGCTGCCGCATGTGACCAGCAACGATCCGTTGAAGCTCCGGTTCACGGACGTGCCGGCCGGCGGCGACCTGCGGATCGTCGCGGGCGTCTACAGCGCCAACGGCTGGCTGGCCGGGTCCTGGCAGAGCGACTGGACACCCTCGAAGCCCACCGGGGAAGCGGTGCTCGACCTGGGCGATCACCAGATCACGGAGAACCTGGTGCCGCTCGCGCCCGACACCCAGTACGTCTACAAGGAACAGCTCGCGCTGACCGACGGCAAGCCGGTCTGGCGGGCCGACGGCACACCCCCGAGAGCCACCAAGGTCGACCTCGACTGCCAGGTCACATCCGGTCTCTGCGACATCGCCGCCGTGACGCTCAACAACAGCGCCTTCCAGGTCGGATACGCCTGGCGCGCCTCGGGGCAGGAGCTCCACCCGGACCGTGCCGACGCTCCGGTCTCCGACGACCAGCTCTGGGCGGTGCAGAACATCTCCGTGCTGGCCGACCCTGACTCCCGGCGGAAGACCACCACGGTCGGCTTCACCACCCGCCCCGCCATCGCGTACGCGCCGTCCCCCAACGCCGATGCCATCGACGAGACGAACTTCGTCCTGGACCCGCGCGATGGCGGCATGCACCTGCGTCAGGTGCGGCTCGACGACGGGGCACGGGACTTCGGATTCGACCACAAGGTCCTTCCGAGCTGGGGCCGGTTCCCGCTGGAGAACGTCGACGCGCTGGCTGTCCATCCGAGCAACGCCGTGATCGCCTGCTCCTGGCAGCACCACAAGCTGATGCTGCTGTCCCTGCCGGCGGAACCCTTCACCGACGACAAGGCCCCGGAAGCGCTGCTCGTCTCCGGCCAGGGCATCCGCGAGGGGCTGCTCAAGGGCCCGAAGGCGCTTGCCGTCGCCCCGGACGGCCGCATCCTGGTGCTGGAGTCGCTCAACAACCGGATCCAGGCGTTCGACACCAAGGGCAACCCGGTGCCGTCCTTCACCACCGGCCCCGCCGTCTGCCAAGTCCCCACCGCACAGCTCGCCGCCGCCCTGGACGCCGGCACCATCCCCGAGGCGCTGCACGGAGCACTGCAGGAGGCGAACGCCACCCTGTTGTTCCCCCTCGACGCCCGCTTCGTCGCACAGCTGGACTCGGCCCGGTTCCAGCCGGCGAACGACCCGCTGATCGACGTGCTCGCTGCGAACGGCATCGCATTGGCCTACGACCCGGAGCACATGGACGACCTCGCGCAGAGCGCGCAGATCGCGGTGGTCGAGACGGGCCGCTCGTGGATCATCTCGGACCCCCGTGGCATGGCGTGGCAGGTGCTGAACGGTCAGCAGGGGCTCGCCGTCCATCACCGCCTGACCAGCACCGTCATCCATGCCCAACGGGCGGGCGCGCAGTGGCTCGTCCTGGACGACGACCGCCAAGGCGCCTGGAAGCTCGTCCCGGCCGCGGACGACGCGACCCGGTCGGAGGTCTACTCGTGCACCTCGTCCTTCCCACTGCGAGGTGACGGCGCGAACGCCGACAACTCCGTCACCTATCTCGACATGGCCGTCGAGTCACAGGGCTACACCTACGTGCTGTCCTACTCGGGTGCCGGATCCAAGGCAGCGGACTATCTGCTGGACATCTACGGCCCCGACGGACGATTCATCATGCGCACCCCCGACACCACCGTCTCCAAGACCCCGCAGAACATCGTCGCCGCGAAGATCGCGGTCGACGTCTGGCGCAACCTCTACGCCCTGGGCTACGCGCCGCTGACCGAGACCCGCCACGGCCCGACCTTCGCCCACTGGACGCCCACACCACCACTCTTCACGCTCCCGCTCACCGCGCAGCCGAACTACGACGACCGGAACATCTCCCCGGTCAGGGCGGACTTCGCCGCCCACGGCATCACGCTCACCAACGCCGCGGCCGTCACCGTGACCGTCCCCGGCGGCGCATGGCAGGTCCAGGACGGCGGCACCGTCTACCACCTCTACCGCAGCGGCGACGGCCTTCAGGTCTACGCCATTCCCGCCTGACGACACACGGAGGCCCTCACATGCAAACACTCACCGTTGCCATCGGCCCGACGGGCATCGGCTTCTTCACCAAGCACTACGTCAAGGACGTGCTGGCGAACGAGCTCAAGGGGATGACGTTCCCCGACCACGACGTCCCGAACATCTCGGACTTCGAAATCGAGAACACCGGCAGCACCTGGGTCACTTGCAAGAATCTTGACGTCAAGCTCAGCAACGGCAAGCTCCAGGGCTTCGAGCCCACGTACCAGGGCGTGAAGCAGCAGACGAACGGAACGTTCACACTCACCTACGACGCGGAGAACTTCACAGTTCCGTACAGCTGGACGGAGACGTGGAACCGCAGGGCATGCACCCGGTTCGGCTGCGATCCCGCCGAGCCCAAGGGACCCGATTCCCTCGAGTACAGCCCCAGCATCGGCAAGCTCGACACCACCGTGACCGTGGCCTTCTCCTACAACTCCGGCCACAACACCTACGACATCACGTACCAGAGCTCGACCGCGACGCCCTCAGACACCAAGACCAACCCTCCGGGCAACAGCATCATCCAGCACAAGAAGGGGTTCTGGGGAGGCGAGCACCTGAACACGGACGCCGTGGCCGCCATCGGCACCGTCCAGTTCGCGAAGCCGGTTCAAGATGCGATCAACCCGATGCTCGCGTCCATCCCCGCCAGTGGCAAACTCACCGACGACATCACGTTCAACTTCGCCGTCGGTGACTCCAAACTCACCTTCCCCGGCGACAACGGCCTCACCATCGGCGTCACCGGCGAAGTGACCTACAAGGGCACCCCTTACCCGGGCCCGCAGCCCACGGCCCTTCCGGTTCCGACGCCGCCCGCGGACGACCACCACCTGGAGGTCTACGTCTCCGACTACACGGTGAGCGCCCTGCACTGGGCCTACTGGAAGGCGGGCAATCTCGACTTCACGCTCACGCCGAAGGACATGCCGGACCCGGACAGTCTGAAGGTGGACACCTACCTCACCCTGGTGCCGGCGCTCAAGCCGTACAAGGGCTGCACCATGACCGCTCAGGTCACCCCCCTGGCGCTGCCTCACCAGGACATTCCCCAGACCTACGCATTCGCCCAGGTCTACGAGTTCACCGCGGAAACCGAGAAGATCCTTCAGCAGCAACTGCCGTCCGACGTGTACAACAAGCTGGTCAAGCGCCTGGACGGCAACGCCTACACCACGGAGAACGACCTCACGGCGGACCTGAGTGCCCTCAAAATTGCCGACCAGTACTACGCGGCCGTCAAGAAGGCCACCACGGTCATGGGCATGGTCGTCACCCAGAACCTCGAATTCACCCTCACCATCGAGGACGACAACGAACACCCGAAGATCGTCTTCGACCTGCTCCGCACCGACATCCTCCGCAACCTCAAGCTCGGTACCTCCGGCAACGCCCAGACGATGCAGTACACCTTTCACAAGGTGACCTTCCAAGCCACGCTCAAGTCCTCCGACGTCCCGCACATCGACCCGACGACGTTCGGCACCACCGTGTGGCCCATCGTCGGCGAGCCCCACTACGACAAGGTCCTCGAAGATCTCGGCAGCCGGGGCGTCGCGCTGCCGATCGTGCAGGACTTCACGTTCCTGTTCGACCAGGCCGTGCTGAGTATCCAGGAGCACTACGTGTCAGTCCTGGCCGACGTGAAGTACAAGAACGCGTAGGGGGGATCATGACAGGACCCGGACGGTTCGCCGGCAAGCTGCTCTTCGCCTCCACCGGAGGGTCTCCCCCCGCCTATCTGACCACCTTCGAGGTCCAGGGCGGCGGCGGGAAGAAGATCCAGGTGCCCGGTATGGCGGCGACGGACGTCACACCCGACGAGCGGGTGACGCTCTATCAGGGCGACGACGGCGGGACACGGATCCAGCTCGCGAGCATGCTGTGGATCCGGCTGGACACAAACACCGGTTGGCTGATGCTCACCCAGAACGCCACCAACGCGGCCGCCTTCGAACTGTCCGGGCTGCCCCTGGGCACGACATGGAAGGTCCGGACGCCCGGCGGAGCCAAAGCGATCACCTACAGCCTGGACAAGCTGGCCCCGCTCCTCACCATGACGGACGACGCCCCGGGCATCTTCACGCCGCAGATCGTCACCCCCGGTCTGGAGGACATCCAACACACCAAGTCGGCCACCGAGGCCGATCTGCGGCGGCTGATCCTGGCCGGTGCCGACCTGTCCGGCGTCGACCTCGGCAAGGCGGATCTCACCTCCAGCGATCTGACCGGAGCGAACCTCTCGTCCGCCACCCTGAGCCACGCCACGCTCGCCGGCACCACCTTGACCGGCACCCATTGCGACGGCACCGTGCTGGACGACGCCAACCTGACCGGCGCCAGGCTCGAAGCGGTCTCCTGGGGCAGGCTGGGGAGCGCGGCCCGCGTCGTGCTCGCGCAGAGCCACGCCCGAGGCGCAGCCCTCGGCACCGCCGCCGGATCTCACCCCGGTACCGCTCCGGGCGGCCGGCACCTCCTCGACTGCACCGGCGCCAACCTCTCCGGTGCCGACCTCCGCGCGGCGACCCTGTCCTCCTGCGACCTGACCGGCGCCCACCTCTCGGGAACGCTCCTCTCGGACGCAAAGCTCGTCGGCTCGGCCCTCGACAAGGCCGACCTGAGCGAGGCCATCGCGGTCGGCGCCGATCTGAGCAAGGCGACACTGCGCAACATCGCAGGCCCGGGAGCGAACCTCGCCCACGCCGACCTGTCAGGTGCGGACCTCTCCAACGCCCAGCTCGGCGCCAAGGCGTTCCTGTTCACCCTGGACTCCGTCACGGCCCATGAGCTCGATGCCGCAAAATACGCCCCGGACGACGTGGTCGCCGCCTTCGCCAAGCACGGAGCCACCATCTCGCCAGAAGACGAAGTCGTCTCCGTGCTCAAGGGCACCCGCTGGCGCATCGCGCGCTACACCCTGCAAGTCCACGACGGCGGCCCGGGCATCGACGTCCTCACCGACCGGGTACGGCCCGCCGTTCTGCGCGGCGCGGTGTGCGAGGGCACCCAGGCGACCGCCGCCAACCTGGCGGGCGCCGATCTGCAGGGCATCCAGTGGTTCGGGGCCGGCGCCGGCGTCGACCACGTCGACTTCGACGGCGCCGTGCTCGCGGGCGGCTATCTCCAGGGCATCCGACTGACCCAGTCGTACCTCTCCGGTACGGACCTCAGCAACTGCGTCCTGATCCAGTCCCAACTGCCCGGCTGCCACGCCACCCCCGGAGACGGCCAACGTCCCTTCTCCCTCGCCGGAGCCCTGCTGCACGGGACCGACTTCAGCGACACGACGCTGCGCGCGGCCCTGCTCGTGGACGCCGCCGTCGCGACGAGCCGTGGCGTCCCGCTCTTCGCACTCCCCCCGGCCGCCCGGGCGCCCCTGGATTCCGGGGATCTCCACACGCTGGCCGACGCTTTCACCACGGCAGGCCAGCCGCTGGGCCACGACGCAAAGGTCCAGAATGTCCAGGCCCGCCTCCTGGACAACTCCAATGACCCGAATCGCGCAGCGCCCCGCGTCTACCGCATCACGATCCTCCCCACCGAGCTGCGCGTCTTCAATGACAGCACCGCGCGCTTCCTCTTCAAGCTACCCGTCGCCGATGCCCAGTACCTCAATGCCCCCACGGCCGGGGCCGAACTCATCGCGGGCTTCAGACAGCAGAACTACACCCTCGCCACAAAGGCTCCCATCAGCGCGGAGACCTACTGGGAGATCCGCGCGGGCACGGTGTCCTTCCAACCCCGCCCGGCCGCCTACCCGACGATGCGCGTCTTCACGGGGACTACTGGCCTGCCTGTCTACGGCTGCGTCCTGGTCCGGCTGCGGGACCGGCCCCACCAGCCGGAAGTGGCCTTCGCCGCGACGGTGGCCCTGGAGACGGCACTGGACGCCGATTCCGTCGGGCCCAGCGGCTACCCTCGCTCGCAGGTGGATGCTGGCCTCCTGAGCTGGGAGGAGTTTCTCACCCCACCGGTCTGAATGATGCCCCTCCCGCTCCTCCCACCTCCCGACTGGCAGCACATGGGTGTCGCGGGCTACAGGCTGAAACCCGACTTCGTCGAGGATCCCGCCCTTGTCGTGGCCGGCGTGATCATCATCGTCCGCACCCCGCCGCCCGCCGCTACCTGGCCCTCCTCCTCTGCACCAGAAGCCGCCTGCCCTGACGCCTGGGCGCCTTCCTCTCCTGGGCCCGCGACGCGGGCATGCTGCACACCTCCGGCATCGCCTACCAGTTCCGCCATCGCGAACTCCAGGAGTGGCTGGCCCGGCGCCCGTGAGTGCTGCTTCAGGGAGCCGCGTCCATGAGCGCCTGGAGCAGGCGCTGCGGAGACACCCGCCTGAGCGCGTCTCAAGCAAGTCGTCGGCCCTGCAACGGCTCGGCTTCGGAGCATCGGTGAAGCTCGTGCCGACGGCGCCTCCACCGGGGCGGGGCGGCCAGGCTGAGCGGCGTCGTGCATCAGGACGCCTCCGCCCCGGTCAGGTCCCTGCTCCTTGGCGAGCTGGACGGCCCCCGGAGGCCTCAACAGGCTGATTCGATGACGCAGCAAGATGAGCAACAGCTCCGGCCGGTGTCAGGTGAAAGCACTCAACAACTCGCTGGCCCCGGCGGGAGCCAGGACTGCTCCCGCCGCGTCAATCAAGTCGCCCTCGGGACACCCAAGTGAGTCACCCTTGCAACTGACACGCCATCAGGAATGCCATATCCGTTCTGCCGGAGCGGGTGCCACCCTGCCGAACTTGCACATACCAAAAGCGACACAGGGAGCCTCCCTGACCTGCATATTCGCCGCCCGACCCGGGGAGATCTCAGGGGAGGAGCACCAGATCCGACAGCCAGGATTGGCACCGGGCCGTGTTGAGCGCCGAGAGCCGATGATGTGCCCGCCGACAGATGCTGCGGCTGTCAGAACGTCCTCCCGTTGACGCCCTGGGGACGATGGGCCAGCTTCATGCGGGACAGCCGCCGCACGTCGAGCAGGAACCTTCCGCATCCGTCATAGGGGCGTTTGATGATGTCCAGGTCCGCACCGCGCAAGGCTTCTCCGTTGCGGGCACGCGGGGTACGGAGAAATCGCGGCCCCCCAGGGCGACCTTGGTCAGCCCAGGAAGCTCAGTCGCACCTGACGGTCGGGATTGTCGACATTGGTGTCGACCAGGCATACGGACTGCCAGGTGCCCAGTGCCATGCGGCCCGCGACGACCGGGAGGGTGGCGTGGGGTGGGACGAGGGCGGGGAGGACGTGGTCGCGGCCGTGGCCGGGCGAGCCGTGGCGGTGGCGCCAGCGGTTGTCGGCCGGGAGGAGGTCGTGGAGGGCGGCGAGCAGGTCCTCGTCGCTGCCGGCGCCGGTTTCCAGTACGGCGATGCCGGCCGTGGCGTGGGGTACGAAGATGTTCAGCAGGCCGTCGCGGCCGTCTGCGGCGTCGCGAAGGAACGCGGCGCAGTCGGCGGTGAGGTCGGCGACGGTCTCCGTCGAGCCGGTGGTGATGTCCAGGGTCCGGGTGGTGAATGCGGTGCTCATGCGTCCATTTTCGTACGGGTGGGCTGCGGCGGTCGGCACCCCGGGGGCGCGGCCGGCAATGCCGTTTCCATGCTCCGGCCCGGTCGCGCCGGATCCCGCCGCCGCCCGACCGGGACGTGGCGCGAGGACGCCTGATTGACGACGGTGGCGCTGACGCGGGTGACGGCGAGGCTGAAGTACTGCCGGCCGGCTGCTCGACGCATCGCGAGGCGGATCCCGCTGTTGCCGCTCAACAGGCCCTGGGCAAGAGCGAGTCGGTGGGTGAGCAGCGGATGACAGCGCTGCACGGTGACGCGGGCGGCAGGCTGGCGTTCTCGCCCAAGCTGTGGGCGGTGGCGGGGTGCTGGTGCGGGGTGACGCGAGTGCCGCGCCGGTCGTCGGCCATGCCGAAGTGGCGGACGGATCGAGGAGTACCACTTCCTGGGTGTCGAGCACTTCGTGTGGTCCGGCTGTCCGCATCGGGAGGGGGCGTACTGGGTCGGCGAGGCGATGCAGACCAGCCGGCCCCCGGTCTGTGGACGGTAATCAGATTCCAGTCACTGGCCGTCTGAGCAGGCATGCTCGAAAGCCCCCGAAGTGGACCGCGCCAGCTTGAGCTATTCGCCGGCGGTTCCGACGACGGCCCGGCATTCATCGGTGAACGCGAGAGCGGCCTGAGTGGCCAGTGCTTTGCGGCATCGGAGATCGTTTGTTGCTTCCGTGTTGCTTCCGCGGGATTCCCACCCTCGCAAGGCGTCTACGGTCGAGGCGGCTTCTGCGAGCAGACGCAACGCTGCGGCATGCACTGATGACGGCCCCAAAAGGTGGAGTGAGCTGGTGGAGAGTTCAACGTCACGGAGGCATTGCTCCAGGAGTTGATGCAGCTCGTCAGTGTTTCTACCGGCTCGAACTTGGGTTTCGAACCGTTGGACGACGGCCATGAAGTCGGTGCAGGCCTGGAGAACGATCCGGTAGACGTGTAGCCGTTCTTGCCGAATCCAGTGGGCGTGCTCATTCTTCGCTTGCCCTTTGACCTGCTCGACGGCTGCTTGCACGGCTGCGTCTGCACTGTGCCTGGCTGCCCGCCAGCTGGCCCATCCGCCGACTGCGGCACCGATGATGGCGGCGGCGAAGCCGATGAGGGCGGCGTAGAGGGCCGCCTTCCCCTCGTCCATGATCCTCCCGTGCCGTGGTCATGCCGGGAGGCTATCGCCGCGGCCCCAGGGGCTGCTCAAGCCCAAGGTGGCAGGGCGATCTGAGCGTTGACTTTCAGCCATGTGTGACAGGCAGACACGCGCCGCTGTCGCTGGCAACCCGTCTGGATCCGGGCGTGCCGTAGCGCCTGCGACAGCACGACGGCCGAGGCCTGGACACCTCGGCCGTCAAGTGCTCGCCGGGTGTGGTCCCGTAAGCAATCACGCCACATGCGACTTTGGAGGTCGTCCATGACCGCAGCCCACACGCAAATCTGAAGCGTCCCGGTAAGCGGCATCAGCCCTCAGCGGAGGTACCCGTCTCCGGGAGGGCATGGGCTTCTTTGGGCTCTCCTGCCGTATGCGTGGGTCAGGCTGCGTGAGTTGGCGGCTGGGGGCGAGGGCAGGGCCCGGCGCCGCGCACTGGCGCACCGCCATGAGGGCGCGGACGGAGTTCCGCGTCAGCCCCGGCCGAGGACGCAGAACTCGTTGCCCGCCGGGTCGGCCAGGACGACCCAGGAGACGTCACCCTGACCCACGTCGGTCCGTACCGCGCCGAGGCCTTCGAGCCGGGCGACCTCCCTCGCCTGATCCTCGACGGGGTCGGACATCACGTCGAGATGGACGCGGGTCCATACGACCTCGTCGTCGGGCGTGCGGCGGAACTCCAGGAACGGCCCGACGCCCTTGACGGAGCGCAGCAGGGCGCGGTCGTCGGTCAGCTCGTGGACGGTCCAGTCGATCGCCTCGCCCCAGAACCGGACCATGGCCCGTGGGTCGGCGCAGCTGACGACCACCGCGGCTATCGGCCCGGTGTCCCGGTAGAGCTCCCGGGGCTCCAGGACGTTGAACACGTTGCCTTCCGGGTCGGCCATCACCGTCCACGGCGCGTCGCCCTGGCCCACATCGGCGGGCGTCGCCCCGAGCTCCTTCAGACGTGCGACCAACTCCGCCTGATGGGCGTCGGAGGTGGTGGCGAGCTCGATGTGCACGCGGCACTTCACCGTCTCCGGGTCCGGGACGCGGACGAGATCGATGCAGACGGCGGACGGGTCCGGCCAGTCGAAGCCCACGGGTTCCAGGTTGGTGACGCCGGGCCCTTCGCTGGAAACACCCCAGCCGAGCACCTCCGCCCAGAACTGGCCGAGCGCCGAGTCGTCCCGGGCCTTGAAGTTCACCTGAACAAGTTGCAGCGTCATGCCGCATACCTTAGGCGACTCCCCATCAGGCAGGCGTGCGAATTCTTCGGGCCATCACGGCCTGGAGGGTGCGAGTCGGCCGCCCTCTGCATCTGGCGGCATCACCGGCTCTGCTGCCGTGGCCGGTCAGCTTGAGCTCGGGTGCCGCCGGCGCCCGTTGGCTGTTCTGACGCCAGCGGCCCGGGCCCCTCCTTCGGGCGGGGCCCGGGCCGGCATGGCAGTGCGTACTCAGGGAGTCTGGGGCGGGGCAAGTCGCCACCCGGAATGGCCAGGTGGGAGCGCAACGTCACGTCGGACGGCAGCGTAGTACCCCTCACGTGCGGCGTGTTGGCGCTTGAGCATGGTTGACCAGGTTTCCGGGCTATGGGTCTGGTCTCGCAGGAAGCCTTCGGCCGGATGAGGCGCCGCTTCCTCGGGTGACGATCGGGTGACAAGGGGCGCGGGTGAGGGTCGTTGCCGAGGTGCGCCGCGACCCGGTATGCCAGGGTGACACTCTTCTTCCGCGACCTGGTGTAGTCGGCGTAGGCCGTCAGCCGCCGCTCTTCCCAACGGGCCGCCTGCTCGCGACGGAAGCGGGCTTGGTCGCCGCGCGCGGCGTCGGCAGCCGGCCGGCCGGGCGGCCACGACCTGGGGGACGCGCCGGCCGCACGTCTTCCGTGAGGGGCCCTTCGGCGAGGAGGAGGGGCGGGCGGCCGTCTCCCTCGTCGAGGAGCGGGTACGGCAGGGGCTGCCGCCGCGGAGTGCGGTGAGTGCGGGCCGGGCCGCGGTACGGGAGATCCAGCGGCTGCCGGCGCGCGAACCGGTGGCCGCCGCCCAGTAATTCAGCCGTGCAGCCGCGCCTCGTACGACGACGCCGCATGCTCGACGAGACCGATCAGCACCTCCTTGCAGGACGCCCGGTCGCGGGCGTCACACAGCAGTACGGGGGTGTCGGGGTCGAGGTCCAGGGCGCGGGCCACCGCGTCGGCCTGGTGGGCGCGGGCGCCGTCGAAGCAGTTGACGGCCACGAGGAACGGGATGCCGCGGTGCTCGAAGTAGTCGATGGCCGAGAAGCAGTCGGCCAGCCGACGGGTGTCGGCGAGCACCACCGCACCGAGCGCGCCCTGCGCCAGCTCGTCCCACAGGAACCAGAACCGGTCCTGGCCGGGCGTGCCGAACAGGTACAGCGCGAGGTCGTCGTGGAGGGTGATCCGGCCGAAGTCCATCGCCACGGTGGTGGTGGTCTTGTGCTGGACCCCGTCGAGCCGGTCGACCGGACGGCCGGCCTCGGTGAGCCGCTCCTCCGTGCTGAGCGGGCGGATCTCGCTGACCGACCCGACCAGTGTCGTCTTGCCGACGCCGAACCCTCCGGCCACCAGGATCTTGAGGGCCATGAAGGAGCCGGAACGCACGGAGTCAGAGCGCGCGGAGTCCATCGATCACTTCCTTGAGAACGTGCGCATCGGGCAACTGGGCAGGTGGTACGGGGCGGTTGACGCGGATCAGCCCCGCCGCGAGGAGATCGCTCAGCAGTACGCGGACCACGCCGAGCGGCAGTCCGGAGTCGGAGGCGATCTCGGCCACCGGACGGGGGCGGTCACCGCACAGCCGGAGGATGGCGTGCTGTTCGGGCGAGAGCACGGGGAGGTCGCCGTCGTCGGGGCGGGCCTCCGCCTGCACCACGGCCATCAGCTCGAAGGCCGCGCTGCTCGGCCGGGCCCGCCCCGCGGTCATCGCGTAGAGCCGGACCATCGGCCCCGCCTCGTCGTCGTACCAGTGCGGGGTGGAGTCGGTCATGGGCGGCCCCTCATTCCGCTCCTGCCCGCTCGGGCGTGCCGAGGTGTTCCCCGACCCGCTTGACGAGCCGGGCCATCTCGTAGGCGACCAGGCCGACATCGGCCTCGGCGTCGCCGAAGACACCCAGGCACGATCCGTCACCGGCCGCCACGACGAAGAGGAAACCGCCCTCCAGCTCGACCATGGTCTGGATGACCTGGCCGGCCGCGAAGTGCCGGCCGGCGCCCTTGGCGAGGCTGTGGAAGCCGGAGGCAATGGCGGCGAACCGCTCACTGTCGTCGCGGGTCAGCCCGGAGGACGTACCGACGGCGAGGCCGTCACCGGAGAGGACCACGGCGCAGCGGATCTCCAGTATCCGGGATACCAAGTCGTCGAGAAGCCAGTTGAGTTCACCGGAGAGGTGCGCGTGCTGGTCGGCGGTCATCGTGGCTGTTCTCCTCGGTTCTCTTCTCCGCGGGACGGATGCGGAGGCGCACCGTCCTGCGGCCGGGCGGTGGCGTCGCGGCCTCGGGTCCACCCGGCGCGCAGGGACGCCATGGTGGCGCGGGCCTGCTCCGGGGAGCGGCGCGGCGCGGGGGTGCCGTCGGTACGGGGGACCCACTCGGGCCGCTGCGGCGGGGTCTGCCGCAGCGCCGGCGCGAGGTGGGCCTGCCGCACCCGGCGGGGCAGGGCGGTGTCGGGCTCTGGTGCGTTGGGTGTCGCGGGGTCCGGTACGGCCGGGTCCGGTACGGCTGGGGCCGGCATGGCGGGCTCCGGTGGGAGGGGCGGGGCGGCTTCGGTTACGGGGGCGGGGGCGGGTTGTGGCGCGGCCTCCGCGGCGCGGTCCGGGGCCGGCGGGAGCGCGGTGCGCCGGACGGCCGCGGCTTCGAGGGCCCGTGCCTCGGCGGGCCGCCGGCGGTGGTACAGCGAGGTCATCCCGGCCGCTCCCCCGGCGTCCGGATGCTCGCCCTCCCCGTCGGCCAGCAGGGCCTCGGGCAGCAGCACCACGGCCGTGACGCCGCCGTACACCGAGGGCCGCAGCGTCACCTGGACGTGCTGGCGGTGGGCGAGCCGGTTGACCACGAAGAGGCCGAGCTGTTCGGTGTCCAGCAGATCGATCTCATCGGCGTCCGCGATCCGGCGGTTGGCCTCGTCCAGCGCCTCCTTGCCCATGCCGAGCCCGCGGTCCTCGATCTCCAGGGCGATGCCCGCGCCCACCCGCTGGGCGCGCACCTGCACCTTGGTGTGCGGGGGCGAGAACATCACCGCGTTCTCGACCAGTTCGGCCAGCAGGTGGGTGACGTCGGCGACCGCGCCGCCGGTCAGCCGGGCATCGGCGACGGCGGGCACCTCGACCCGCGGGAAGTCCTCGACCTCGGCGACCGCGGCCCGCACCACGTCCAGCAGCGGTACCGGGTGCCGCCAGCCGCGGCCGGGCGCGGCACCGGAGAGGATGATCAGGCTCTCGGCGTGCCGTCGCATGCGGGTGGTGAGGTGGTCGAGCCGGAAGAGGTCCTCCAGTTCGGCCGGGTCCTCGGTACGGCGTTCCATGGTGTCCAGCAGGGCGAGCTGACGGTGCAGCAGCAGCTGGCTGCGCCGGGCGAGGCTGACATACACCCCGGAGATGCCGCTGAGCGCCGCGGCGCGGTCGGCGGCGGCCTTGAGAGCGGCGCGGTGCACCGCCACCAGGGCCTCGCCGACCTGGCCCACTTCGTCCTTGCCGAGGGCCCGGTCGGCATCGCGCGGTGCGACGGCATCGATGTCGACGGGCTTGCCCGCGTACAGCCGGCGCATCGACTCGGGCAGTTCACGGCCGGCGACCCGGAGCGCGGAGTTGCGCAGCTCCTCCAGCTCGACGACGAGCCGGCGGCCGATCTTGACGGAGATGAGCAGCGAGAGCAGGACGCCGGCCAGGCCCAGGACGACGGCGATACCGGATCCGCCAAGGGTGTTGAGGGAGAGCGGGGCGGCGTCACGGGCCGGTACGAGGGCCGCCGCCCGCTGGGCCGTACGCAGTTCGTGCAGGACCGTGCCGTTCGTCGTGCGCCATCGGGTGGCGGGGACGGCGGTGGCGCCGGAGGTGCCGGGGCCCGCGGCCCGTACGGCGTCCTCGGCGACGCGGAGGCCGCGGTACGCCGGGCCGTTGAGGATCCGGCGGTAGGCCGCGGCGTCGCCGGGCTGGAGGTCGTCGACCGCGGCATCGAACAGCGCGCGCTGGGTGTGCACGGCTCCGGTGAAGGCGTCGAGCTGGTCGGGCGACATCCGGCCGGCGGCCTGCGCGGCGCCGAGCACCGTGTCCTCGCGGGCGATCGCCTCCCGCGCTCTGGCGAGCTCCAGCACGACGCGGAGCTCGGAGGAGCCGGGTGGGTGCGGCAGGCCGGTCAGGGCGCCGGCGGTGGCGAGGCCGTGTTCGACGATGGCGGTGTAGCCGGCGGTGGTGCTGTCGGGGGCGTCCTTGGCGTCGGTGCGGGCCGCGCGGAGCGCGGAGAGTCCGTCCGCGTCGTGGATCAGCCGGTCGATCCGGCCGGGCAGATCGGGGTTCACGCTCGCCGCGTCGGCGCTGCCCGCGTTGACGCCGTCCCTGAGGGCGGTCGCGGCGGCGTCGGTGGCCCGTCGGCGGTCGCGCAGCGTCTGCTGCCGTCCGTCGCTCGGGGCGGCGAGGGCGCGCGCCGCGGCGGCCCGTTCGTCCTGTACGGCGGCGATGAAGTCACCGACCGGGACCAGCAGCGTGGTGTCGATCTCCTTGAGCCGGTCGAGGTCGGCGACGCTGCGCGCGGAGGTGACCGTGGCGAAGCCCCACAGGGCGATCAGGGAGACCACGGGGACCATCAGCAGTGCGACGATCTTCGAGCGTACCGAGCGGGGCATCAGCCGCGGGCGGTAGCGGTAATTCCCTTTTTGTGCCTCGGACTTGGTGCCTGGTGCGGAGCTGTCGGAAAGTGTCTGGCCGGATCCGTCACCGGGCGGCGGTGCGCCCTCGTCGGTACCGGAATGCCCCGGGTTCTGTCGTACGTGCATGAATTCCTCAAGGGGTCAGGCAGAAGTGGGGAGTTCGGCCTCGCGCAGGGATTCTGCGGAGGCGGCTGCGGCACGCTCCCGGGCGGTCGGCGACAATGCGACAAAGGCCACGGTGAGGAAGAGAAAAGAGCCGAGCACGACGGTCAGTGGAAATATGAATTCCATGGGGGTGGCGCCCGCCAACGGCGCCCTGGAGGGGGCGAGTCGAATGCGTACGGCGGCCATTCCGGTGTAGTGCATGCTGCTGACGGCGAGCCCCATCACCAGGGAGGCCAGGGCGGCGCCGGCCGCACCGCGCACATGAAGGGCGGCCCACAGGGCGGCCGTTGCCGCACCGGCGGCGATCGCGACGGAGAGGGCGACCAGGGCCGGGTCGAAGGCCACCCGGCCGTGCAGACGCATGGCGGCCATGCCCAGGTAGTGCATGGCCGCGACCCCGACGCCGGTGCCGAGGCCGCCGAGCAGCAGGGAGCGCAGCCGGGCGGAGCCGTGGCCGACGGTGAAGACGCCGGCGCCGACGACCACCATGGCGACCAGCAGGCTGAGCACGGTCAGCGGGACGTCGTAGCGGATCGGGGTGCCGGTGACACCGAATCCGAGCATCGCGATGAAGTGCATGGTCCAGATGCCGGAGCCGATGGCGACGGAGGCGGTCAGCAGCCAATTGCGGCGCGAGCGGCCTTCGGCGGCCAGCGCCCTTACGGTGCAGCGCAGTCCGAGGGCGGAACCCACGCACGCCATCGCATAGGCGAGGACCGGGGACACCCAGCCGGCGCTGAAGTGGTGCATATGGCCCACGGAGTTTCCTTTCGCGTTTTCGGTTCGCGGCGACGGACGCTAACACGTGATCGTCTTGTGAAACTCGTGCGCATACGGAGATCGATTCGGGCAGGAATGCGGAAGGGGTGCACACAGCGTCGCACTACCGGTGAGTTCCGTGCAGAAACCGCTGTCCAAATGTCCGTCATTGCCCGGCACCTGACACTCCTGATTACGCGTCAATTCCGGGCGGATAACGGCCGCCCGGAATTTCGGCAATAAGATCGGCAATGAGAAAGGTCACGAAGCTCGCGCCCGCCATGCCGGTATTTGCCCAACCACGCATCCGTGAAAGGGAATCAGCGTACATACGGGACACTTCGCCACGGAATCCACGCGGAGAGCGAACGTCAGAGCGAGCATCTACACGAACGGGTGACGTAACTCGAAAGGGGTATGCGGGGCCGTCTGGACCACGCGATGCTTACGGGGCGCAAGCGACGTGCTGCAGACCGTTACGGCGCATCCGGTCGACATCCCCTGCTGGGCCGGAGAGTTGGTCCCACTCATACCTGCACAAGGAGAAGCCAGATGAACGTCCTCACCGGCCTGCTTGCCAGCCTCGTGGAATTCCTGGGCTGGCTCGTCTGACGGGCTTCGCACCGGAGCGCCGTCCCTCCCTGTCCCGGGAAGGACGGCGCTTCGCCTGTGTACGGGCCCCTACTTCTCCAGCTCCTGCCGGGAGGTCTCCGGCAGGGTCAGATAGACGAGGAAGGAGACGAGGCAGAGCGCGGCCACGTACCAGGGGAAGAGGTCGGCGTGACCGGCCTGCTTGAACCAGGTGCCGACGTACGGCGCGGTCCCGCCGAAGAGGGCGACGGTGAGCGAGTACGGGAAGCCGATACCGGCGGCGCGCACCCGCGCGGGGAACACCTCGGCGTTCACCGCCGCGGCGACCGCGGTGTACCCGGTGAGCAGCACCATGCCCGCGCACTGCACCAGCAGCAGCGAGAAGAACGCGTCGGTGACGAGGTGGAGCAGCGGTACCGCGAGGACCGCGAAGCCCAGGGAGAAGCCGAGCAGCAGCGGTTTGCGGCCGATACGGTCCGAGAGCATCCCGCCGAGCGGTTGGAGCAGGGCGAAGAAGGCGAGCGAGAGGGTGCCGACGGTGAGCGCATCGCCCTTGTCGAAGCCCGCGTTGACCTGCGCGTAGGTGGGCAGGTAGGTCGTCCAGGTGTAGTAGGCGAGGGTGCCGCCGGCGGTGATGCCGCAGATCAGCAGGGACTGGCGGGGGTGGCGGCGCAGCGCCTCGAAGACACCGGGGCGCCCGTCGGCCCGCTGCTCGGCGCTTGGGGCCGAGAGCTTGGGCGAGAAGTTGAGAGCGTGCGGAAGGGTCTCCTGCGCCCCGCGCCGTATCCACAGTCCCAGCAGACTCAGGAGCGCGCCGATCAGGAACGCGATACGCCAGCCCCACTGATCCATCTGCCGGTCGGACAGGAGCGCGGCGAGCAGCGCCGCGGTGCCCGAGGCCAGCAGCTGGCCGACGGTCGTGGAGACGTACTGGAAGCTGGAGAACAGTCCGCGCCTGCCGGGTCCGGCCGATTCGACCAGGAAGGTCGTGGAGGCCGCGAACTCACCGCCCACCGACAGGCCCTGCACCAGGCGGGCGATGACCAGCACGATCGGCGCGAGCACCCCGGTGGCCGCGTAGGTGGGGGTGAGCGCGACCAGCAGGCTGCCGCCGCCCATCAACAGGATGGTCAGGGTCAGTGCCGTCCGCCGGCCGCGCCGGTCGGCGACCGCGCCCATCAAGAGTCCGCCGACAGGGCGCATGAAGAAGCCGACCGCGAAGACCGCGAAGGTCGACAGCAGCGGCACCAGCGAGTTGCCGGCGCCCTCGGGGAAGATCTGCTCGCCGAAGTAGACCGCGAGGAAGGAGTACGCGTACCAGTCGTACCACTCGACGGCGTTGCCGATGGAGGCGGCGGCCAGCTGCCGCAGCCGCGACGGCGGACGGGCACCGTCGGGTGTCCGGCCCTCGGTTATGTGTTCGGCACTCGGCATGGTGGTGAGCTCCCGGTTCTTCTCCTGGTCCTGCTGCTGGGGCAGGATGAGCCGTCAGGCGATCATGTACCGCGGAGGCGGACGGCCGCCAGGGCCCCTCGGCGGATCAGGGCCGGACAGGCCGCGGCGGCCGGAAGGAGAGGGCAGCGTGCGCGTAGCACTGTTCGTCACCTGTATCAACGACCTGCTCCATCCGCGTACGGGGCAGGCCGTGGTGGCGCTGCTGGAGCGGCTGGGGGTGACGGTCGGCTTCCCCGCCGAGCAGAGCTGCTGCGGTCAGCCGCAGTTCAACACCGGCTACCGGCAGGCGACCGAGCCGCTGGTGCGCCGCTTCGACCGGGCGTTCCGGGACTACGACTATGTGGTCACCCCGTCCGGTTCATGCGCGGCGATGGTGCGCGACAACTACCCGCGGATCGGGGCGAAGGCGGCGGCGGAGGGGCGTGGCCGGGCGCTGGCCGATGCGGCGGCGCTCGCGGTGCCCAAGACCTACGAGCTGACCGAGTTCCTGGTGGACGTGCTGAAGGTGGCGGATGTCGGCGCGTATTACCCGCACACCGTCACCTACCACCCCACCTGTCACGGACTGCGGATGCTGGGCCTGGGCGACCGGCCGCGGCGGCTGCTCCAGCACGTCAAGGGACTTGAGCTGCGGGAGCTGCCGGGCGCCGAGGAGTGCTGCGGTTTCGGCGGCACCTTCGCGGTGAAGAACCCGGCGGTCTCCGCGGCGATGGGCGCCGACAAGGTCCGGCACATCACCGCCACCGGCGCCGAGGCGGTCTGTACCGTCGACAACTCCTGTCTGCTGCACATCGGCGGCACCCTCACCCGGCAGGGTTCGACGGTCCGCCCGGTCCATATCGCCGAGATCCTGGCCAGTACGGAAGGGAGCGAGTGGTGAGCGGCACCTACCTGGGCATGCCGGCGTTCCCCCGGGCCGCCGATGCCGCGACCCGTGACACCCAGCTGCGCGCCAACCTCACCCACGCCACCCACACCATCCGCGACAAGCGGGCCAGGGCCGTCGCCGAGCTCGACGACTGGGCACAGCTGCGGACGGCCGGCGCCGCCGTCAAGGACCGTACGCTGCACCGTCTCGACCACTATCTGGAGCAGCTGGAGGCGGCGGTCACCGCGGCGGGCGGGCAGGTCCACTGGGCGGCGGACGCCGAGGAGGCCAACGCGATCGTCACCGCGCTGGTGCGGGAGACCGGCGAGCGGGAGGTCGTCAAGGTCAAGTCGATGGCGACGCAGGAGATCGGCCTGAACGAGGCGCTGGCCGAGGCCGGTATCCGCGCCTACGAGACGGATCTGGCCGAGCTGATCGTGCAGCTCGGTGACGATCTGCCGTCGCACATCCTGGTCCCGGCCATCCACCGCAACCGCTCCGAGATCCGGGACATCTTCCGCCGGGAGATGGGACGTTGGGGCCGACCGGCACCTGAAGGGCTGTCCGACTCCCCCGCCGAACTGGCCGAGGCGGCCCGGCTGCATCTGCGGGAGAAGTTCCTCTCGGCGAAGGTGGGGATCTCCGGCGCCAACTTCATGGTCGCCGAGACCGGCACGCTGGTCGTCGTCGAGTCCGAGGGCAACGGGCGGATGTGTCTGACCCTGCCCGAGACGCTGATCTCCGTGGTCGGCATCGAGAAGGTGGTGCCGACCTGGCAGGACCTGGAGATCTTCCTCCAGTTGCTGCCGCGCTCGTCCACCGCCGAGCGGATGAACCCGTACACCTCGACCTGGACGGGCACGACGGACGGGGACGGGCCGGAGACCTTCCACCTCGTGCTGCTCGACAACGGGCGGAGCGACACCCTCGCCGACACGGTGGGGCGGCAGGCGCTGCGCTGTATCCGCTGCTCCGCGTGTCTGAACGTCTGCCCGGTGTACGAACGGGCCGGCGGGCATGCCTACGGCTCGCCCTACCCCGGCCCGATCGGCGCCATCCTCACTCCTCAACTCCGTGGATTGCAGGGCCCGTTGGAGGAGTCTTTGCCCTACGCCTCGTCGCTGTGCGGGGCGTGCTACGAGGTGTGCCCGGTGGCCATCGACATTCCCGAGGTGCTGGTGCATCTGCGGGAGCGGGTGGTGCAGGGCGGGCCGGTCACCCGGAACGGCACGCGTACCGTCGTCAAACCGGCCAAGGGGCACGCCGCGGAACGGGCCGCGATGCGGGCGGCGGCCTGGGCGTTCGACCACCCCGGGGCACTTCGCCTCGGGATGCGAGGGGCGGCCCTGACCCGTAGGTTGCATCCGCGGCGACTGCCGGGGCCGGGACGCGCATGGACGCGGACCCGGGCGCTGCCGACGGTGCCGGCCGAGTCCTTCCGCGACTGGTGGCAGCGCACCCGCGGGGAGTCGTCCGAGCCGTCCGGTCAGCGGGGTGATGCCGAGTGAGCAGCAGGGATGTGGTGTTGGCGCGGGTGCGCCGGGCGCTGGCGGACGTCCCGCGCGGCACCGGGGCGGACGAGCCTGCGGTGGTACGCGACTACCGGCGGGTGCACGGCTCCCGTACGGCCGCGCAGACCGTCGAACTGCTCGCGGAGAACCTCGCGGAGTACCGGGCGATCGTGCACCGCAACACTGCCGACGGGCTGCCGGCGCTGCTCTCCCGGCTGCTCGCCGAGCGCGGGGCCCGGAGGGTGGTGGTGCCGCCGGGGCTGGAGGCGTCCTGGCTGGACGGCGTCTTCCCGGCCGGCTCCGGCCGCACCCGCGTGGAGGACCGGGCTTCGGTCACGCCCGGCGAACTCGATGCGGTGGACAGTGTGGTGACGGGCTGCGCGGTGGCCGTCGCGGAGACCGGCACCCTGGTCCTGGACGCCGGCCCCGATCAGGGCAGGCGCCGGATCACGCTGGTACCCGACCATCACGTCTGTGTCGTCCGCGTCCCTGACCAGGTCGTCGGCTCGGTTCCCGAGGCGCTGCCGCGGCTGGCTCCGGAGCGTCCGCTGACCTGGATCTCCGGGCCGTCCGCCACCAGTGACATCGAACTCGACCGGGTGGAGGGGGTGCACGGGCCGCGGACGCTGGAGGTGATCCTGCTGACGGCGTCCAGGGATCCGGGCTGAGACCGGGCCTCGCTGGCCGGCCAGGCGCTGCGACAGGTGTGCGACCCCGCTGTCAGTGGGGATTCCTACACTGATCGGGATGTCCTTCGCACGGGCGGTGCGGAGGTGCGCGCCCCGGGGGGAGGCAGCAGATGGTGTTACGGCAGGAGTTACCGCCGGCGGCGTCCGGCGCGGCCGGCCGCGTGTCCGCGCCGGATCCCGGGCCGCCGTCCGCCGCCGGGCCGGCCTCCGCTCCGTCCCGGTTGCTGACCTGGCTGGGACGGCTGGGCGTACCGGCCGCGGCTTTCGCGGTGTTCCAGACGCTGGTGGGCATCCTGCCGCAGAATCTGGCGGGCGAGGCGGCGCGCTACTGCGTGGCGGCGACGGCCGGTGCCGGGGTCGGCGCGGTGGTGTGGCTGGCGGCGGCGCTGCTGCGGGCCCGCGCCGCGGCCGCACTGGGAGCGCCGCCGCCGGGCCCCGCCGGGCTGCCCCCGGCCGGTTCGCCGTCGCTGCCCGAGCTGATGGACGGCACGTACGAGGCGCTGCGGCGCGGTCTGTCGGTGATCGAGGTGCCCGGGCGCGGTCCGCTCAGCGGCTGGCCGCACTCCCTCGCGGAGAGCGGTCCTCCGGTGCATCCGACGGCGTTCGGGACGGCCTACGGGCTGCATCTGCTGCTCGACATCGCACCGTACGACGGCCGCATACGTGCCGGTGAGGTCGCCGAGACGCTCTGGCGGCTGCGGCTGCCGGGCGGCGGGTGGGCGGCCCGCTCGCAGGGCAGCGGGGCGCGTCCCGAGGTGACCGCGATCGTGCTGGGCGCGCTGGCGCGGGCGGGCGCCGATCCACGGCTGCTGGAGGCCGAAATACACTCCTGCGAGGCGCTGTTGGACCCTGCTCATGATGCCCCGGGGCTGGCCAACACGTATGTGGTGACGAATGTGCTGCGCGGGCTGCTGCGGGCGGCGCCCGGCTCTCCGGTGCTGGGCAGACTGCGCGAGGTGCTGGTCAACGGCGCGACGGCCGACCCGGCGCGCGGCCATCACCGGTGCTGGGGCGCGGCGCTGGCCACCGGGCTCGGCAATCCGGCGCCGTCCGCGGTGCACACCGCGCGTGCGGTGGTGGCGCTGGACCGGGCGGCCCGGGTGCTGGGCGAGGACGCCCGGCAGCGGGCGGTGCGCGAGGAGGGGGTGCGCTGGCTGCTGGCGGGCGCGGTGTCGCCGTCGGGCGGCGCGTCGGATCTGGAGAACTGCCAGGAGGAGGTCCGGCGGCCCGGGCAGGAGGATCCGCTGCATCAGGAGCTGCTGTCGGTACGGCACTTCGCGGCGGCGTGGGTGGCTCGTGCGCTGATGACGGACGGTGCGCCACGGGTGGCGGCGGACGGTCCCGGGCCGGCGGTGTGGGAGGCGCAGCTGACCGCCGCGGTGGCGCGGGTGCGGGGGGTGCAGCAGGGCGGGGTGTGGCGGTGGGACGACGGGCCCATGGGCTGTCCGGTGTGGATGGCGTATCAGGGGCTGTCGGTGCTGCGGCGGCATGCGCTGATGGTCCACCGGCCGTGAGACCGGCCAGGTGTGGAGGACCGGGGCCCGCCGGGGGTCGGCGGCGCCGGGGAACGGGAGGCGGGATGCAGGTCGAGCAGGCCCGGCGGCTGCTGGCGGAACGGCTGGGCGGGCCGCGTCCGCCCTCCCCCGAGGTGGCGCGGGAGGCGGTGGCCCGGCTGGCGCGGCCCGGCGCGCTCGGTCCGCTCGTGCGCCGATTATCCGCCGGCGAGCCGGATCTCCCGGAGTGCACCCGGCTCTCGTACCGCCATGTGCTGGGCTTCGACAAGCTGTTGCTGCTGCCGGGCGGGCCCTGGTTCATGCTGCGGGTCCATTTATGGCACGGCGGTACCGCAGCGGTGTCCGAGGACATCCACAACCACCGCTGTGTCATCGCCTCGGCCGTGGTGCGTGGGCAGGTGCGGATGGAGTGCTATGAACCGGCCGCGGACGGTGTGCCCGCGCTCGCCTACCGGGAGACGATCGACGGCCCCGGCGGCGCCTGGCGGCTGCGGCCCGTCGGGGAAGCGCGGCTGCGGCTGCTGCGTACGGAGCGGTACGGCGCCGGGCGGAGCTACGGTCTGGACGCCCGTACGCTGCACCGGGTCGTGAGCGAGGAGCCGGCGGTGACGCTGTTCCTGGAGACCGCCCCGCAGCGCTCGGTGACCGATGTCTATGTCAGGAGCGGTGCGGCCGGGAGCGCGGGTGCGGTCAGGGACGGCGCCGCCGGGCACGCGGCTCCGCCGCCCAAGACTCCGCTGGCGCCGGCCGCGTATCTGGCCCGACTCGACGCGCTGGCCCGTTCTTTGGGGTACTGAACGGGCCCGGCGCCAGAGCCTGTCCGGCGTGCCCGAAGCGGGCCATGACCGTGCGCAGTCCGGCCGCTTCCAGCCGCCCGCCGAAGGCCTGACGGATCACCCCGAGATTGTGGGCGTCGACCCCGACGCCTGCCAGTTCGCCCGGCCGGGCCCAGAGGAAGGCCTGGTCCGGGCTGGGCAGCACGACGTCCAGGGTCAGCGGGCGGACCAGGAAGTTCTCCTGGTGGTTGTGGACGCGACGGCCTTGATAGTCGCTCAGGAAGCCGGCCGAACCGGTGTGCGCGACGATGCTGCCGAGGAGTCCGGTCTCCTCCTTCAGCTCCCGCAGGGCGGCGCTTTCGGCGGCCTCCCCGCGGTCCAGCTTGCCGCACGGCACGCCCCACGCGCCGGGCAGAAAGCGCTCGCGGTAGCTGCGGCGCACGATCAGCACTCGACCGTTGTGCACCACTACCGCCGCGGCCAGATACAGGTGGTGGGCTGCGGGTTGTGTCATCGGACATCTCGCAATCCGAAGGGACGGGCGGCAGGCCCGTGGCGGACGTCCACCGTACCGGCGGTCTCTGCGCGGCGGAGGGGGCGTGCGGCTACGGGAATGGGTGAAGTGGCGTGCGGGGGGCTTGTATTGGGCGCGCCTATTGTTCGATGCTGCCGCTTCCTGTTGCGATCCGTTCGGAGATGTCGAATGGCCGCACAGGATGTCCGGGCGCGAGTAGTTGCGGTACAGAAAGTGCCGCTGAGATTGATCTTGCTGAGGCTGGGCTCTTCGCGGGGGCTTCGAGCTGCCGGGGCACGGCTCCGGCACGCAGATCCCGCAGGTCGGGGATGTGGTTGTAGAGGGTGCCCGGGGAGACGCCGAGGAGTTTGGCGATCGAGGTGATCGAGCGGCCGGGGTCGGGCAGCAGGTCGCGGGCGGCTTTGATGACTTCCTCGGTGGCGACGGTGGGGCGTCCGCCGACCCGGCCGCGGGCGCGGGCGGCGGCCAGGCCCTCGTTGGTGCCGATGACGATGAGTTCGCGGATGAACTCCGCGAGGGCGGCGAAGACGCGGAAGACGAACCGGCCACCGGGGGTGGTGGTGTCGAGGTTCTCGTGTAGCGAGGTGAAGCCGATTCCGCGGTCACGGAGTTCGGCGACCATGTTGATGAGGTCCTGGAGCCGTAGCGGTCGAGTGAGGGGACCACGAGGGTGTCGCCGGCGTCGAGGAAGGCGTGGCACGCCTTCAACTCCGGGCGGAGCGCGTTCTTTGCCGGACTTCTTGTCCGCGAAGACCTTCCGGCACCCTGCGGCGGTGAGTGCGTCGAGCTGTCGTTCGAGCTTCTGTCCGCCGGTCGAGACCCGGGCGTATCCGATCTTGATTTCGATGCGGACGAGCGGTTCGGCGACGAGGAGGTCCGGCCCGTCGGCCGGTTCGAGGGCGGTCATGGTCCATGTCAGAAAACGGTGGTCTCGGGTTGTTGAATGACCCAGGTTTTTGAAGGGGTTTTTGAAGGGGTTTTTGAAGGCCCTGCGGGCTCCGGGCGGCCCCGCAGAGCGATCTTCAGAACACGAAGGTTTTTTGAAGGGGCGAGGGGCGGTCAGGCGGCGGCCGGACGCGTGTGATCTCGCGCGGTGAAGGATGAGTGGCTGGTGGGTGTGGGGGCCTGCCCGGCGGATCAGGTGACTACTAGGCTTCGACGATGAAGCCCGCGGATCGGAACCAGGCCAACGACTACGACAGCTTCGCCGAGATGTTCTCCGCGGAGTCCGACAACAGCCTCGTGAACGCGTACTACGAGCGGCCGGCGATGCTGGCCCTCGCAGGGGACGTGACCAGCCGTCGGATCCTGGACGCCGGCTGCGGCTCGGGCCCGCTGTCCGCCGCGCTGCGCGAGCGCGGCGCCGTCGTCACCGGCATCGACTCCAGCGCCGGGATGCTGGCGCTAGCGAGGCGGCGACTCGGCGACGACGTGGCCCTGCACGTGGTCGACCTGGGCGACCCGCTGCCGTTCGATGACGGTGTGTTCGACGACGTGGTCGCGTCACTGGTCCTGCACTACCTGGAGGACTGGGGACCGACGCTGGCCGAGTTCCGGCGGGTGCTTCGGCCCGGCGGCCGGCTGATCGCGTCGATGGGCCACCCCTTCGTGGCCTACGAGCACCGGGATCCCCGGCCCGACTACCACGCGACCACCAGCTACACCTTCGACTGGACACTCAACGGGCAGTCCGTCCCGATGGAGTTCTGGCGCAGGCCGTTGCACGCGATGACCGATGCCTTCACGACCGCCGGTTTCCGTCTTTGCGTCCTCAGCGAGCCGCAGCCCGACCCGGCCGCCCGTGAGCTGTTCCCGGACAGCTTCCAGGACCTTTCGACCAGTCCCAACTTCCTGTTCTTCGTCGTCGAGGTGCCGCCGTTGGCCACCGGTTCGGGTGGCTGACAGGTCGCGGATCACCAGCGGATCCTGTACCGGCGCACCGGTACTGTGGCGTCGCATGAGCGACGTCGAGATCGAGATCACCGCGGACCTGGTCCGTGACCTGCTGCGGGAGCAGCATCCTGACCTCGCGGGGCTGGCCATCCGCGAGGTGGTGGGTGGGTGGGGCAACCAAATGTGGCGCCTTGGGGACGGGTTGGCCGTGCGCATGCCGCGTACAGGAGGTGCCCCGGACCTCCTGCGCAAGGAGTGCCGGTGGCTGCCCGTCCTGGCCCCGCGCCTGCCGCTCCCGGTCCCCAACCCCGTACGGATCGGCGAACCGTCCGCGCGCTTCCCGAAGCCCTGGACCATCATGACGTGGGTCCCCGGCGAGCCACTGGACTACACCTCCATCAGCCGCGGCGACCATGCGGCCGACACACTGGCGGCCTTCCTCACCGCGCTCCACGTGGTGGCGCCCGAAGACGCGCCAATCAGTGAGGACCGCGGCGACCACCCAAAGAAGTGCACGGACGGCTTCGACCACTTCTTCCACGCCGTCGTCCCCGACGACCTCGCCGACGAGGTCCGAGCCGTCTGGGACGACGCCGTCGCGGCGCCCGAGTGGGAGGGCCCGCCGCTGTGGGTGCACGGCGACCTGCATCCCGCGAACGTCGTCGTCTCGGACGGGACGCTCTCGGGCGTGATCGACTTCGGTGACATGTTCGCCGGCGATCCGGCGTGGGACCTCGCCGCCGCATGGGTCATCCTTCCCGCGGGCGCCACCTCACGCTTCTTCGACGCATACGCGCAGGCAGACGAGGGGACGATCCGGCGCGCCCGCGGGCTGGCCGCCCTGAAGAGCCTGTTTCTCATGCTGATGGGCCAGAACGGAGACCGGGGCCTTCCTGGCGGCAAGCCGACATGGGGACCCGCAGGCCGGGCAGCTCTCGATCGTGTTCTGAGAGGCGGTTTGATGTAGGCACGCAGCGACGATCCTCATCGATACTCGCTGCCGGAACTGCCGGAACTGCCGCGACGTCGCTCTCGCGTCGCTCACGATGCCCTCCCCGTGGAGACGAACAGACGAACCGCCTAACGGGTCGGGTGCGCGGGATCAGTCCTCGTCCTCGTCGTCCTCGATGGCGTCCGGATCCCGAACGGGACGCAGACCCTGGCCGGGGCAGCTGGCCTTGATGTTGAACAGGTAGCGGCCCAGGAAGTTGATATGCCGGTCCTTGAGCGGGGAGAGCCGGGCGACGTCCTCGTCCTTGATGTCGTGGCCCTCGGCGCGGAGCTGGGCGACGGCGGCATCCAAGTAGCGGGGGTTCCACAGGACCACGGCGTTGAGGACGAGCCCCAGACTGGCCAACTGGTCCTCCTGCCCGTCGCGGTACGCCTGGCGGATCTGGCCCCGGCCGCCGTGACAGATCGCGCGGGCGAGGCGGTGGCGGGACTCCTGCACGGTCAGCTGCCGGTTCATCAGCCGCCGGTAGGTATCGTCGACCGGGTCGGCCAGGCGAGCAGGTGCATGGTCTTGTCGATGCGGCCGTACTCGGCGAACGCCTGCCCCAGCGGGGTGGGGTGGCCCTCACGGCCGAACATCCGCAGCAGGTCGTAAGCGCGGACCTTGCGGCAGCTTGGCGTTGGAGAACACCGCCCGCTTCCACATCGCCGGCACCAGCTCGGCGTCGACCTCGCGGGGCAGCAGCGGCCGGTCCTTCACCCGGCGGCGCGAGAGCGCGGGCAGACGGCGCACCGCCTTGAGGAGGCGCCGATCTGCCGGGGCGGCGTCCAGCGCATCCGACTCGCCCAGCAGCGACAGGAACGGGCGCACGGTGTTGTAGCGCAGCGCGAGCTTCTCCCGCATCGCCGCCTCGGCCGACCCGTCCTCCTCCGGCACCAGGGCCTCCACGGTTGCGACCGCCCCGGCCACCGCCGAACGCGGGACGGCCTCCTCCACCGCCGCCCACAGCGCGGCGACGTCCGGGTCCGTGCCCGCTGCGGCGACCAGGTCCAGCTCCTCCGTGAGGATCTTCGACGCCTTCGCCAAGACGCGGGCCGCCTTCTCCAGCTGCGGCAGCATCGCCAACCGGTCCCGGTCCGACGCCCGGCGGGCGGGGCTGATCAGCCGGGTCGCCATCAGCAGCGCGAACAGGTCGAGGGCGTCGTCGACCGCCTGCGCCTCCAGCTGGCGCACCACCGCCGTCAGCAGCGCGGTCCGGCGCGGCTCCGGTGCCCGCTCGATTGTCTGCGCCTTGCTCAGTTGCCCGTGCTGGGCCAGCGTGGACAGCCGGTTCACTGGCACCCGGGAGAGGTTCACGCGCCCCAGGCCGAAGGCGGAGATCTCCTCGACCCGTTCCATGGTCCGCACCATCGCGGTACCCGTCGTCTTCACCGGCGGGGTGCGCAGCCGCTCCAGCTCCGAGACCCGCTTGCCCTCCGGCACGTCCAGCGGTACCGCCAGCGCTTGCGCAAGCGTGGGATCGGCCCGGTCTGTGGCCCGTGCCACCGCCTCGTACAGGCGCCGCTCGGCCGCCGTACGGGCCTCGGACACCTGCCGGGCCAGTACCGAGACGCCCGGCAGCAGCACACGGTGCCGGCGCAGCCACGTCACCGCGTGGTTGAACAGCGCCACCGGTCCCTCGGCGTGCGTCCACGCCCGCCCGTACAGGAAACTGCGGAACTCCCGGCCCCACCTGCGGTCGTTGAAGTCCCGGTAGCTGAACCGCTCCTGGATCTCCCGCGCGTGCTCGTACGGCGTTCTCCGACGCTCGGCATACCGCTTCACGCACGACGTGTCCTCGATGCCGAGCTGCCCGGCCAGGTACTCCACGACCTCCCACGGCACCGCCAGCGGATCATCCCCCAGGAATCGGCCGATGTAGCGGACCGTCCCGATCTGCACCGCCATGCCCAACCGGTGCCCGTCCGAACGACGCAGCGCAATCAGGTCCCGGTCGTCATCGTCGAGGAAGAAGAAGCGCTCCAGCTCAGGACGTGTCGGAACCTCGGCAAAGGTCCCGTACGCCTCGGCCTGTTCGTCAGTCAGAAACTCCACCGACGCAGCCGGACCGTAGCCAGCCCCAGGGCCCACCCGGCGGCGGGCCTTCCACGAACACATGCGAAGCCCTCAGGCGGTGTGCTAGCCGACCATGATCAATCTCAGCGGCACTTTCTGTACCGCAACCACTCATGCCCGATGTCAGCCGCCGGACGTCCCTCACTACTGGGACCGGCGCACCGCCGCCTTCGTCGGCCAGTACCGCAGCATCGTCGACGCCCGGCGAGGGTGACCCCGGTATGCGTAGGCAGCCGAGGCGTACGAAGCCCAGAGGTCTGGGTGGCCCTCGCGTGCGTCGGCAGACTCGCTGCCATGAACAGCAACGTCAGCACCGGCTTCAGCAGCACCTTTGACCACAACGGCCCGGCCTGGAACGCGGGTTGGGCGGCGGCGATGCAGCGCCCCAGCGAGGGCTTCCACAAGAACTGGGCTCGGGAAGGGTTCGCGGACCAGACCGTGCGCCAGGTCGTACGGGTCACCGGCGCGGGCACCTCGGCCCGGATCAGGCTCTCCAACCGGTACGGGACCGCCCCGCTGGAGGTGTCCGGCGCCACCCTCGCCCGTACGGACCAGGGGGCAGCGGTGCGGGCCGGCACGGTGCGCCGGCTCACCTTCGGCGGCGCCCCGTCCTTCCGTATCCCGGCGGGCGGGGAGGTCTACAGCGACGCCGCCGAGGTCCGCGTGGCGCCCTTCGACGCGCTCACCGTGTCGCTGTACTTCGCTCGGCCGACGGGACCGGCGACCTTCCACGCCCAGGCCTTCGCCACCGCCTACCGCGCGGCGGGCGATCAGCTCATGGCGGCCGGTCCGGCGGCCTTCGGCGAGAGCACGGTGTCCTGGTACCACCTCGCCGCCGTCGAGCTGGCGGACAGTGGCCCGGCGCGGCGCGACACGGTGGTGGTCTTCGGCGATTCCCTCACCGACGGGTTCGCCTCGACCGTCGACGGCAATCGGCGCTACTCCGATGCGCTCGCCGAGCGGCTGGCTGCCCGGGGCACTCCGCGCCCGGTGCTCAATCTGGGCATCGGGGGCAATCTGCTGCTCGGCGACTCGGCGTGGTTCGGCGAGCGGGCCGGCGCCCGCTTCCGGCGCGATGTCCTCGACCAGCCGGGCGTACGCTCCGTGGTCGTCCTGGTGGGCCTCAACGACATCGGGTTCAGCGAGATCGATCTGCCGACGTACCAGCCGAACCCGGACCGTTCGGTCGCCGAGCTCCTCGCCGGGTACCGGGAGTTGACCGGGAGGGCGCGCGCCGCGGGGGTGCGGATCACCGGGGGGACGATCCTGCCGTTCAAGGGGTCGGAGTACCACACGCCGGCCGCCGAGGCGAAGCGCCGGGCCGTCAACGACTGGATACGGACCTCGGGCGCGTTCGACGCGGTGGCCGACTTCGCCGCCGCGCTGGCCGACCCGGACGACCCGGAGGCGCTCGCCCCCGCCTACGACAGCGGCGACCACAAGCACCCCCATGACGAGGGCTATCGCGCAATGGCCGCCGCGATCGATCCCGCCGCCCTGTGAGACGGCGGAGGAGTGGGTGCGGCGGCCGCCCCGACCAGTGAATCGGCCGCCGCGAGAGCGACCTTACCCGTCGGTCACTTAGCGGGTCATCACCTGATCGCCGGTCGGGGTGAGGTGTGCGTCACGCCGGACGAGTGCCGCATAGCGGCCGTCGGCGGCCAGCAGCTCGTCGTGGGTGCCGCGCTCGGCGATCCGGCCGGCGTCCAGGACCACGATCTGGTCGGCGTCGCGGACCGTGGAGAGGCGGTGCGCGATGGTGAGCGTGGTGCGGCCCTCGGACAGCGCGTCGATGGCCTGCTGCACGGCGTGCTCGGTGCGGGTGTCCAGCGCGCTGGTGGCCTCGTCCAGGACGAGCACGGGCGGGTCGCGCAGGATGGTGCGGGCTATGGCGAGGCGCTGCTTCTCACCGCCGGAGAACCGGTAGCCGCGCTCGCCGACGAGGGTGTCATAGCCGTCGGGCAGGGCGGCGATGTGGTCGTGGATCTGGGCGGCCTTGGCGGCGCGTTCGATCTCGTCGTCGGTGGCGTCGGGCTTGGCGAAGCGGAGGTTGTCGGCGACCGAGGCGTGGAAGAGGTAGGTCTCCTGGGAGACCACGCCGACCGAGCGCGCCAGGGTGTCGAAGTCGAGCTCGCGGACGTCGGTGCCGTCCAGGGTGACCCGGCCCTCGGTCACGTCGTAGAGCCGCGGTACGAGGTAGCTGAGGGTGCTATTGCCGCTGCCGGTCGGGCCGACGACGGCGAGGCTGCCGCCGGCCGGGATGGTCAGGTCGATGCCGGTGAGGGTGGGGGCGGCCTCGGGGTCGTAGCGGAACGTCACGTTCTCAAAGCGGATCTCGCCGCGCGGGGCCGTCAGGCGGACCGGGTCGGCGGGTTCGGTGATGGCGACCGGCAGATCGAGGTATTCGAAGATGCGCTGGAAGAGGGCGAGCGAGGTCTGCATCTGTACGCCGGTCGACAGCAGGGAGACGGTGGGGCGCAGCAGGCCCTGCTGGAGCGAGACGAAGGCGACGAGGGTGCCGAGCGAGAAGACCGGGCCGCCCAGCTGGAGGACCAGGCCGGCCGCCCAGTAGATCAGGGCGGGCATGGCGGCCATGACGATCCCGATGGTGGCCATCCGCCAGCGTCCTGCCATGTTCGAGCGGATCTCCAGGTCGACCAGGCGCTCGGACTCCTCGGCGAAGCCCTTGGTGAGGGAGTCGGCGCGGCCCATCGTGCGGCCGAGCAGAATGCCGCTGACCGAGAGGGATTCGGTGACCATGGCGGACATCGCGGCCATCTGCTTCTGCCGCTGGGTGGTGATCTTCTTGCGCTCGTTGCCGACCCGGCGGCTGATCCAGACGAAGAGCGGAAGCAGCAGGAGCGAGACGACGGTCAGCCGCCAGTCGAGCGCGAGCATGGCGCAGACGGTGGCGATGACCGAGGTGAGGTTGGAGACCAGGGAGGTGGCGGTGGAGGTGACCGTCGCCTGCATCCCGCCGATGTCGTTGGCGATCCGGGACTGGACCTCGCCGGTGCGGGTGCGGGTGAAGAAGGCCAGCGGCATCCGCTGGAGCTTGGCGTAGACGGCGGTGCGCAGATCGTGCATGACGCGCTGGCCGACGGTGGTGGACAGCAGGGTTTGCAGCACGCCGAAGACGCTGGTGGTGACGGCGGTGGCGATCATGCCGAGGGCGAGCAGGGTGAGCAGTCCGGTGCGCCTGTCGGGGATGGCGACGTCGAGGATCTCGCGGAGCAGGAACGGCGAGGCCACCGAGACCAGCGAGGACGCGCCGACGAGCAGGCCGACGAGGGTCAGCCGGCCGCGGTAGGGGCGGAAGAGGGCGAGGATCCGCCGCAGCTGGACCGGCGCTTCCGGGTCCTTGGGCGGTGGGGTCCACTGGGGTTCGTCGCTGCGCATGGGCTCCTACGAGGGGTGGGGGTCAGCGGGATCTTATGGAGCTTAGCTCATTGTTACCTATACTCACAATGAACTTCGTCCTGAGATCCGCTATCCTCGCGGTATGCCCTCCCCCGAGCCGACGGTCAGCACCGCCAACGTCGCCGAGCAGCTGGTACGGCTGACCCGCCGGATGCACCGCGCACAGAAGCGGCAGCTGGCGCAGCTGGACATCGCGTTCACCCCCGCACAGTCCCGGCTGCTGCGGATCGTCGGCCACTACCGCGGCACCCCGCCCCGGATGGCCGACCTCGCCGAGCGGCTGGAGGTCGTACCGCGTGCGGTGACGACGCTGGTGGACGCGCTGGAGGCGCAGGGCGCGGTGCGCCGGGTGCCCGATCCGGCCAATCGCCGGGTGGTACGGATCGAGCTGACCGACACCGGCCGCTCCACACTCCGCGCGTTGCGCAGCGCGCGGCGGGCCGCCGCGGAGGAGATCCTGGCCCCGCTGACCGCCGAGCAGCGCGAGGTGCTGGGCGGTCTGCTGTCCACCCTGGTCGACGGACCGGGGGACGCACCCTGCACCTGACGCCCCGTCAAGCGGAGGAGGTCCCGCGATGCCCCTGCTGGAGCCGAAGCCCGAGACCCTGCGGCCCACCGCGGGCGGAATCCCCTCCCACGACCGGGTGCCGGAACGGCTGGCCTCCGGCACCCCCGAGCCGCTGCGCGGCGATCTGATCGCGCTGCTCGGCGCGGACAAGGTGCTCCACAAGGTCTCCGACCTGGTCCGCTACGCCTCCGACGCCAGCCCCTACCGCTTCGTACCGCAGGTCGTGGTGGTCGCCGAGGACATCGACGACATCTCCGCGGTCTTCTCCTACGCCCACGGCAAGGGCCGCACGGTGGTCTTCCGGGCCGCCGGGACCTCACTCAACGGCCAGGCGCAGGGCGAGGACATCCTGGTCGACGTGCGCCGCCACTGGACCGGGATCGAGGTGCGGGACGACGGCGCCCGGGCCCGGATCCGGCCGGGCACGACCGTACTGCGCGCCAACACCACGCTCGCCCGCCACGGCCGGCTGCTCGGCCCCGATCCGGCCAGCGCCGTCGCCTGCACGGTGGGCGGTGTGGTCGCCAACAACGCCTCAGGGATGACGGCCGGCACCACCCGCAATTCCTACCGGACGCTGGCCTCGGTCACCGTCGTCCTGCCGTCCGGCACGATCGTCGACACCGCCGACCCGGCCGCCGACGAACACCTGGCGCACGCCGAACCGGCCCTGTGCACGGGGCTGCTCGCACTGAAGGCGGAGATCGAGGCGGACCCTGAGCTGGTCGCCAGGATCCGCGCCAAGTTCGCGATCAAGAACACCAACGGCTACCGTCTGGACGCCTTCCTCGACGGCGCGACACCGGCCGAGATCCTGCGCGGGCTGATGGTCGGCTCCGAGGGCACCCTCGGATTCATCGCCGAGACCGTCTTCGACACCGTTCCCCTGGACCGGTACACCTCCAGCGCGCTGCTGTTCTTCCCGACGCTGAGCGCAGCGGCCGCGGCCGTACCGCGGTTCAACGAGGCGGGCGCGCGGGCCGTGGAGCTGATGGACGGCAATACGCTGCGCGCCTCGGTGCGGGTGGCCGGGGTACCGGCGGACTGGGCGGCGCTGCCCAGGGAGACCGCCGCGCTGCTGGTGGAGTTCCGGGCCCCCGACGAGGCATCCCAGGAGGAGTACGAGCGGGCCGCGGCACAGGTGCTGACGGAGCTTGAGCTGATCGCGCCGGTGGCGTCCGTCACCAATGCCTTCACCCGCGACCCGGCGGCGATCGGCGGCTACTGGAAGGCCCGCAAGGCGTTCGTCACGGCGGTCGGCGGCTCCCGCCCCTCCGGAACGACGCTGATCACCGAGGACTTCGCGGTACCGCAGGACCGGCTCGCCGAGGCCTGTACGGCGCTGCTGGAGCTCCAGTCCCGGCACGGCTTCGACGCCGCGGTCGCCGGGCACGCGGCACACGGCAATCTGCACTTCCTGCTCGCCTTCGACGCGGCGAAGCCGGACGATGTGGCCCGCTACGCCGCGTTCATGGACGAGTTCTGCCGGCTGACCGTACGGCGCTTCGACGGCTCGCTGAAGGCCGAACACGCCACCGGCCGCAATATCGCCCCGTTCCTGGAGCTCGAATGGGGCGCGCGGGCAACGGAGTTGATGTGGCGCATCAAGGAGATCGCCGACCCGCACGGCATCCTGGCCCCGCGCATCCTCCTCGACCGCGATCCGCAGGCGCATCTGCGCGGGCTCAAGACCATCCCCGAGGTCGAGGCGATCGCCGATCCGTGCATCGAATGCGGCTTCTGCGAACCGGCCTGCCCCAGCGAGGACCTGACCACCACACCCCGCCAGCGGATCGTGCTGCGCCGCGAAATGCTCCGCCAGCCGCCCGGCTCCCCGGTCACCGACGGACTGCTGGACTCGTACGGCTATGACGCGGTGGACACCTGCGCCGGTGACTCGGCCTGCAAGCTGGCCTGCCCGGTCGGGATCGACACCGGCGCGCTGATGAAGGACTTCCGGCACCGGCGCCACTCGCCCCGTGAGGAGTGGCTGGCGGAGCGGTCCGCCCGGCAGTTCGCGGCGGTCGAGCGGGCGGCCCGGCTGGCGGTCGCCGCCGCTGACCGGGTCCGCGCCCGGGCCGGCGACCGGCCGCTGACCGCGCTGACCGGCGCCGCCCGCCGGGCCGTACGCCCCGATCTGGTGCCGCGGTGGCTGCCGCAGCTCCCCGGTCCGGCCGCCCGTACCCTGCCCGCGACGCGAAGGGCGGGCGCGGCGGCGGTCTACTATCCGGCCTGCGTGAACCGGATCTTCGGCGAGCCCGCCGGGCACCGGGGCCCCTCGCTGGCGGAGGCGGTCGTGGCGGTCTCCGGGCGTGCGGGCCGCCCGGTGTGGATCCCGCCGGACGTAACCGGCACCTGCTGCGCCACGATCTGGCACTCCAAGGGTTATGAGGGCGGCGCCCGGGTGATGGCCAACCGCATCGTCGAGGCCGCCTGGGGCTGGACGGCCGGCGGCCAACTTCCCCTGGTCGTGGACGCGTCCTCCTGCACCCTGGGCCTCGCGCGCGAGGTCGTGCCGTATCTGACGCCGGACAACCGCGCGCTGCACGCCGAACTGACCGTCGTCGACTCCCTCGTCCGGGCCGCCGAGGAACTGCTGCCGCGGCTGAGCATCCTGCGCCGGCACGGCTCCGCGGTACTCCACCCCACCTGCTCGATGCAGCACTTGGGCGACGAGGCACAGCTGCGGCAGATCGCCGCGGCCTGCGCGCGGGAGGTGGTGGTCCCGGACGATGCGGGCTGCTGCGCCTTCGCCGGTGACCGCGGAATGCTGCACCCGGAGCTGACCGGATCGGCCACCGCGAAGGAGGCCGCGGAGGTGACCGCGCGGCACTTCGATGCGCATCTGTCGGCGAACCGGATGTGCGAGATCGGCATGGACCACGCGACGGAGGGCCGAGGCTACTGCTCGGCCCTCCTGGCGCTGGAGTGGGCGACCCGGCCACCCGCCGGCCCGTCCTGATGAGGACGCGCGTGTGTGCGTCAGCGGGCGATGTGCAGGGCCACGGCGCTCTTGGCCGGGACGGTCAGCTGTGCCTTGCCGTCGTCGCCGACGGTGACCGTGTTGCCGGCGCAGTCGTCGGGGGCGGCCTTGATCACATTGCAGTACGTTCCGGCCGGCAGCGACGTCGCAAAGGTCTGACGCAGCTCAGCGTCGCCGTTGTTGAGCGCGACAAAGCCCGCCTTCCCGCGCCCGAAGGCGATCGCACTGCCGCCGTTGTCCCACCAGTGCGTCAGCTCCGCGGAGCCCACCGCGTTGCGGAAGCCCACCATCCCGGTGATCTCCCGCTTGGCGTGCTCGTCGGTCCAGCCCTCGCTGCCGCTCGGCGGGCCCGCGTCCTTGTCGGACCAGGTGTAGCCGGAGTAGACGTTCGGTGAGCCGTAGGGCGAGGCCAGCATGAAGACGTTGGCGAGGGTGTAGGCCGCGCCGTCCTTGTAGGTGAGCGTCGAGCCGTTGCGCTCGGTGTCCCAGTTGTCGACGAACGTACGGGCCCGGTCGCCGCCGAGCTTGCCGTCCGCGATGGACTTCAGCTGGGCGAGGTTGCCGCCCTGGAAGGCGCTCTTGAGGTGGCTGCCGTAGCGGAATTCGTCGACATCGCCGGTGCCGGTGTACTCCTCGGGGCGGACCGCCTCGCCGTCGCCGTAGATGACCTCCTGCACCCAGTAACCGGGGTCGCGCATCTTGCCCTTGATGGCGGCGAGGTCGGTGGCGGAGACGTGCTTGGCGGCGTCGATCCGGAAGCCGTCCACACCCAACGACCGTAGCTCGTCGAGGTACTTGGCGATCGTGGTGCGGACGTACTCACTGCCGGTGTCCAGGTCGGCGAGGCCGACGAGTTCGCAGTTCTGTACGTCGTCGCGGTTGGTGTAGTCGGAGATGCTCTTACGGCAGCCGTGGAAGTCCTGGTTCTGGTAGGAGCCGGGGTAGTCGTACTTGGTGTACCGCGTGCCGCCGGTGCCGGTTCCGGGTCCGGCCGCCATGTGGTTGATGACGGCGTCGGCGAGAACCTTGACGCCGGCACCGTGGCAGGCGCTGACCATCTTGGCGAACGCGGTCCGGTCGCCCAGGCGCCCGGCGATCTTGTAGCTGACGGGCTGGTACGAGGTCCACCACTGGTCGCCCTTGATGTGCTCGGAGGCGGGCGAGACCTCGACATAGCCATAGCCGGCCGGACCCAGCTGCGAGGTGCAGGCCTTGGCGACGTCCGCGTACTTCCGCTCGAACATCGTGGCGGTGACGGTCTTTTCGCCGGGCGGGGTGGCCTCGGAGGACCACGGCGCGAAGGTGGCGAGGGCGGCCGCGGCCAGTACTCCGGCCAGCGCCCCGCCCAGCGCACGGGAACGTTGCTGCATTGTGCGGCTCCTTCATCATGGGGCGCGGGTTTCCCGCTCCACGCCCACGAGAGCAGCCACGCGCCAGGCCGCCATGGGGGGATTTCCGTACGGAGCCTGCCGTTCATCTCGTGAACACGTCAACCCCTTCCGCAAGGCTTTTCAGCGACTTGCGAAAGATGCTGCCGGGGAGGGCGTCCGTCTTGCCGCACCATGCTGCCGGTAGCGCATGTATGCGACGAAGAGTCCAAGCTTGCCGTCACAAGAGTCCAATCGGCCCTCTTGTGCCTCCGGCCCTCGGCCGACAGGGTCCTGACCGAGGTTCACGTATGCCCCGGCGCACCACCGCTCCCCTGGAGGACCGATGAACGAGGCACCATCACCGAACCACGACCCCAACGAAGCGGGCCCCAGCCGCCGTTCGGTCCTGTGGACCGCCGGTGCGGCGGGCGCCGGCCTGGGGCTGGGCGGCCTGACGGCAGGTCAGGCAGCGGCCGCCACGCCCGGCGCGGCAGGCTCCGAGGCGGCCGCCGCCGCGACCCCGGCAGCCAAGGGAAAGACCATGATCGGGGTGCCGTTCGAGCAGCGCTCCACCGTACGCGTCGCCATCGTCGGCCTCGGAAACCGCGGCGGCAGCATGATCGACCTCTTTCTCGCGGTGCCGGGCGTACGCGTCGTCGCACTGTGCGACCCGGTGAAGGAGAAGACCGCCAGGGCCGCCAAGAAGGTCACCGGCGCGGGACAGCCCGCCCCCGCCGTGTACGCCAACGGCGACCATGACTTCGAGAACCTCTGCAAGCGCGGCGACCTCGACTTCGTGTACGTGGCCACGCCCTGGGACTGGCACTTCGAGATGGCGAAGACGGCCATGCTCAACGGCAAGCACGTGGGCGTCGAATGCCCCCTCGCGCTGCGTCTGGAGCAGCTGTGGGAGCTGGTCGACCTCTCCGAGCGGACCCGCAGACACTGCATGCAGCTGGAGAACTGCTGTTACGGCAGGAACGAGCTGCGGGTGCTGCGGATGGCGCACGCCGGCCTGTTCGGCGAGCTGCTGCACGGCGCCGGCGCCTACAACCACGATCTGCGCGGCCTGATGTTCGACCCCAAGTACTACGAGGGGCCCTGGCGCCGGCTGTGGCACACCCGGCTGCGCGGCGACCTCTACCCCAACCACGGGTTCGGGCCGGTCGCCAACTACATGGACATCAACCGCGGCGACCGCGCCGTCCGCATCTCCAGCTTCGGCACCCCCGCCCTCGGTCTCGCCGCGTACCGCAAGGAACATATGCCGCCGGGCGACCCCAGCTGGAAGGAGTCGTACATCGAGAGCGACCGGACGATCAGCCTGGTACAGACCGCCAAGGGGCGGGTGATCCGGCTGGAGCACGATGTCTCCACCCCGCACCCCTACAGCCGCATCAACAGCCTCGGCGGCACCAAGGGCCTCTTCGAGGACTATCCCGAGCGGATCTACCTCGAACCGGACCAGAGCAACGACGAGTGGGGCGACTTCGGCAAGTACGCGGAGTGGGACCACTGGCTCTGGAAGGAGCACGCCAACCCGCCCGGCGGGCACGGCGGTATGGACTACATGCTGGTCTTCCGGCTGATGCAGTGCATGCGGCTGGGCCTGGTACCGGACTTCGACGTCTATGACGGGGCGACATGGACGGCGCCGGTGCCCCTGAGCGACCGCTCGATCAAGGCGAAGGGCGCGCCCCAGGAGATCCCGGACTTCACCCGCGGACTCTGGAAGAAGGCCCGCCCGGGGATGGATTCCGAGAAACCGGAGTAGCGGCGCGCAGCGCCTCGCGCGGCCCGGCGGGTGACACGCCCGCCGGGCCGGGCCGTACACCAGGTGCCGGAGCCGGTCACGGGGCCACCTTCATCGCGTCCCTCGGTCGGGCGCGTCCCTTCCCCGTTTCCGCGCGCCACTCCCGGCGCGGCGCCCCCCGTGTACGGTCCTCAGGCCGCCAGGTGCGCCTTGTCCCCCATGACCACCACCGGGTGCCGCGCCGGATCGAGGGCACGCAGCAACGTCTGCATGGCGGCCTTCGACACACTCACACAGGCCGACGTCCCGCTGCCGTGGTCCAGGTGCAGCCAGACCCCACCGCCCTTGGACTGCCCCTGGGGGCGGGTCGGATCGAGCGGTGAGGTACCCGTGACCCGGTTGTAGTTGATCGCGACGACGTAATCGAAGTCATGGCGGGTGTTCTTGGCCCAGTACGACGGCGGAGTGAACGCCGAGGAGTGCGTATAGGGCAGCTTGGCACCGGGGTCCGCGAGCACCCCGCCCGCATCGGTCAGCCTGAACACTCCCACGGGGCTCCGCTTGTCGCCCTCGTGGTGGTCCGTCGTCCAGCCGCGCCGCCCGTTGTGCCCGGCCCAACTGGCCTTCTGGTCCCAGCCCTTGGCGTTCTTCTCGTACAGGACGACGGTGGCGTCCGCGGAGTCCGCGCCCTTGCCGTAGACCGCCACGACCTGCCGCGAGCCGGCAGGGATCCGCGAGCGCAGGGCGGTGCCGATCCCGGGGATGTGCTTGAGGTGGGTCGTCGCCGAGGACCCCCGGGCCGGACCGCCCGGGCGCTCCCCCTTGCCCGCCCCGTCGTCCTTGCCGTCCCCGCCGCGGCCGCCCACACCGCCGCCGCAGCCCGCCAGGACGACCAGGCCCGCGGCGGCCACCGCCGCCATCCGCACCGCACTGCCCGCTGTTCGCATACCCCCATGGTCGCACCGCCGCCCTGACGCCCGTTCAGCACCCGCCCGACGCGCACCGCCCCCCACACGATTGTCCGAATCGCGCGGCCGCAGCGGAAAAACCGTTTGAAATCAGACCAGCGCACGGGCCAATCTTCCAGGACTCTCGCCGGCAACGAGACCGGCACGAGGGGCATTCCGCCTGCCGGGACGGCGCCGCCCCCGCCGACCACCACCCACCACGACTTCGCTGGGACCTCATGCATATCCGCGACCTTCCGCACCCCGACCCCGGCGTCCCGGACGTCCGCACGGGCGGCACCTTCCTCCTCTGGCTCTACAAACAGCAGCTCGGCGGGCAACTCAAAGCCCTGCTCTGGGGGCTGGTGAACTTCGGCGCCATCGCCTCCTTCCCACTCCCGGTGGGCCTCGCCGTCCAGGCCGTGGTGGACCGCGACGGCGGGCGGCTCGCACTGTCCGGCGGTCTGATCGTGGTGCTGGGCTCCCTGATCGCGCTGGGCGGCACCATGCTGCACCGCGCCGCCGTCACCAACTGGATCACCGCCGTCGCCCGCATGCAGCAGTTGCTCGCCCGCAAGACCAGCGAGCTGGGCTCCGCCATGACCCGGCGCGTGGCAGCCGGCGAGATCGTCACCGTCAGCACCGGCGACCTGGAGAAGATCGGCTGGTTCGTCGAGTCGGTCTCCCGGTTCGGGGCGGCGGCGGTCACCGCGGTGGCGGTCTCCGTCGCCCTGCTCGTCCGCCAGCCTCAGCTCGGTGTCCTGGTCGCCCTCGGCGTGCCCGTCCTGGCGCTGGCCGTACTGCCGCTGCTGCCGCCGGCCACCCGGCGCGCCGACGCCCAGCGCGAGAAGGCCGGCCGGGCCACCGAGCTGGCCTCCGACACCGTTGCCGGACTGCGCGTACTGCGTGGCATCGGCGGTGAGGAGCTCTTCCTCGGCCGCTACCGCAGCGCCTCCCAGGAGGTGCGCCGGGCCGCCGTCCGCAGCGCCCGGATGTGGTCGCTGATCTCGGCCGTCCAGGTCGTACTGCCGGGCCTGCTGCTGATCGCGGTGGTCTGGTACGGCGCCCGGCTCGCCCTCGACGGCACGGTCGCCGTGGGCGAACTCGTCGCCATCTACAGCGCGGTCACCTTCCTCCTCTTCCCGCTCCGCCACTTCGAGGAGATCGCCCAGGCCTTCTCCTTCGCCAGGCCGTCGGCGAAGCGCACCGCCCGCGTACTGGCGCAGCACCGGCCGGCCGACGGCCGGAACACCGGCCAGAGGACCCAGGGAACACCGCCGACCGGCGATCTGCACGACCCGCAGAGCGGCCTGACCGCCCCCACGGGCAGGCTGACCGCGGTGGTCTGCGGTGACCCCGATGCCGCCGGCCGCCTCGCCGAACGCCTCGGCGGCCACCCGCCGCACACAGACGGCGAGGACGGCGACGAGGCCACCCAGCTCTCCGTCACCCTCGGCGGCACCCCGCTCGACGACCTACCGCGCGACACCGCCCGCCGGGCCGTACTCGTCCAGGACAAGGACCCCATGCTGCTCTCCGGCACGTTGGGCGAACTGCTCGACGTCCCGTCCTCCGGGCGCGTACCGGCAGCGGAGGCGCTGACCGCGGCCCAGTGCGAGGACGTCCTCACCGCGCTGGCCCAGGCCTCCGTCGACGACTCCGGCAACCCCATGCACACCCACATCACCGAACGCGGCCGGTCACTGTCCGGCGGCCAGCGACAGCGGCTGGCCCTGGCCAGATCCCTGGTCACCGACCCGGAGGTGCTGGTCCTCGACGAGCCGACGAGCGCCGTCGACGCCCACACCGAGGCCCGGATCGCCGACGGCCTACGACGGATCAGGACCGGCCGCACCACGGTCGTCCTCACCTCCAGCCCGCTCCTGCTGGACCGCGCCGACCAGGTCGCCTTCCTCCACGAGGGCAAGGTCGTCGCCACGGCCACCCACCGCGTACTGCTGCACACCGACCCCGCCTACCGCGCCGTCGTCACCCGCGAGACGGAGCCGGCACCGGCGCTGCCCGCCGGCCCGGCCAACCGGACCGACGGAAGGGACGAGACCTACGGAAGGGACGAGACCGTCGGGGGGACCGGACCGACGGAATGAACGGGACCGACGGAAGTAAGCGGTCCGACGGAATGAACCGGGGCGACGGAATGCACCGGGGCGAACGAATCGAGGAGACCGCATGATCGGCCTGGCGCCGCCGGAGCACGATCCGGACGCCCCGCAGACCCTGACCACACTGCCGGTCGGCTCACCGGCGACCGTACGCCGCTACGTCGGCGGCCTGATCCGCCGTCACCGCCGCGCCTTCACGGTGCTCGTCACCGTGAACGCCGCCGCGGTCATCGCCTCCATGGCGGGCCCGTACCTGCTCGGCGGAGTCGTCGAACGGCTGGCCGCCGGCGCACACCACCTCCAACTCGGGCGCACCATCGCGCTGTTCACCGTTGCCCTGGCCCTCCAGACGGTCTTCGTCCGGATGGTCCGGCTGCGCGGAGCGATGCTCGGCGAACGCATGCTGGCGGATCTGCGCGAGGACTTCCTCGTACGGTCCGTCGCCCTGCCGCCCGGCGTCCTGGAACGGGCCGGCACCGGCGATCTGCTGTCCCGGATCACCACCGACATCGACCGGCTCTCCAGCGCGATGCGCGAGGCCGTACCGCAGCTGTCGATCGGCGTGGTGTGGATCGGCCTGCTCCTCGGCGGGCTGACGGTCACCGCGCCGCCGCTCGCGCTCTCCGTGCTGATCGCACTGCCCCTGCTGGTCATCGGCTGCCGCTGGTACTTCAAGCGGGCGCCGAGCGCCTACCGTTCGGAGGCCGCCGGATACGCCTCGGTCTCCGCCGTACTCACCGAATCCGTCGACGCCGGCCGCACCATCGAGGCCCATCGCCTGGGCCCGCGCCGTATCGCCCTCTCGGAGCAGCGCATCAGGGCCTGGACCCAGTGGGAGCGCTACACCCTCTACCTCCGCTCGGTGCTCTTCCCCGTCGTCGACCTGACGCATGTGGTGCTTCTGGGCGCGGTGCTGCTCCTCGGCGGCACGTTCGTCATGCAGGGCTGGCTCGGCCCGGGCCAATTGACGACGGGGGCGCTGCTCGCGCAGATGATGATCGAGCCGGTCGGCATGATCCTGCGCTGGTACGACGAGCTTCAGGTGGCCCAGGTGTCCATCGCCCGGCTCGTCGGTGTGCGGGAGATCGAACCGGAAGCCGGCGACGCGGAGCGGGCTCCTGACGGCCGTGAGGTACACGCCGACGCGGTGACCTTCGGCTACCACGCCGACGTCGACGTACTGCGCGATGTCTCACTGCGGATCCGCCCCGGCAGCCGGCTGGCGCTGGTCGGACCGTCCGGCGCGGGCAAATCCACCCTGGGCCGGCTGCTGGCCGGTATCTACGGCCCCCGTACGGGCACCGTCACCCTGGGCGGGGCCGAGCTCTCCGCGATGCCGGCCGAGCGGGTTCGCGAGCAGGTGGCGCTGGTCAACCAGGAACACCATGTCTTCGTGGGCTCACTCCGCGACAACGTCCAGCTCGCCCGTACGGGAGCGGCCGACGCCGAACTCTGGGCAGCGCTCGCCGCGGTGGACGCCGACGCCTGGGCCCGGGCCCTGGACGACGGTCTGGACACCGAGGTCGGCTCGGGCGGCCACGCCCTGACTCCGGCCCAGGCCCAACAGATCGCGCTGGCCCGTCTGGTACTCGCCGATCCCCACACCCTGGTCCTCGACGAGGCAACGTCCTTGCTCGACCCCCGCGCGGCCCGCCACCTGGAACGCTCGCTGGGCAAGGTCCTGGACGGCCGCACCGTCGTGGCCATCGCCCACCGCCTGCACACCGCCCACGACGCCGACGTCATCGCCGTCGTCCAGGACGGCCGCATCAGCGAACTGGGCAACCACGACGAACTGGTCGCAGCGGACGGCGCCTACGCGGCATTGTGGCGCTCGTGGCATGGATGAGCCCGGGGGACACGGGCTACGGATTGAGGTACGGGTCCGGCACGGATTAGGCACAGTGAGGCACAGGTGAGGCACGGGCAAGGGGGCCGGGGCAGGAGGTAGGGGCGGAGGGGTAGAAGCAGGGCGGACAACCCGCCCGGTCCACCCCACCCTGTCCATCCCAGCCGGTCAATCCCAGCTGATCCATCCCATCCGGTCCATCCCGGCTGGTCCATCCCAGCCGGTCCATCCGACCGGCCCGACCCCGCCTCCGCCCGGCCAACCGGCCATGCCTCCGCGTGCCGTCAGATTCGCCCTCCGCCGGTCGCCGCCCGCGGTCAGATGTAGTTGAGCGCTCCCAGACCGCTGAGCCCGCCCAACAGCATGAACACCGGCATCAGCACCTTCAGTTCCACCCAGCTGCCGGCCTTGAACCGCATGGCCTTGGGCGGACCGACCGGGTACCAGCGCTTCCGGCCTACCGGGATGGGCCACAGAACGGGGCAGCCCGAGACGGTCAGCGCATCGCCGATGTCATGGACCAGCGCGCCCAGCACGATCGGCAGACCCAACCAGAGGTACTGCTGACCCGGTTCCGTGAACAGCCAGTGCGCGCCGTTGCCCGGCTGGTCGAGGATGCCGGCCAGGATCCAGGCCGAGGCGGCACCCAGCAGCCACACCAGCACATCGCTGGAGACCCGTGCTGCCCGCCACAACAGCCCCTCGATGGCGAGCACCATGTGGACGAAGAGAATGGCGAGCACCGCCCAGCGTCCGCCCTGCATGGCCAGCAGCGACATCCCACCGCCGACGAGTACGGCCCACACCCAGGTGTGGGTGAGCGTGCGGTGCCCACCGGAACGGTTCGAGTCACCGCGCATCTTGGTCGCCTTGTACACCGCATGCGAAATGTTGTCGACGACTTCGCACAGCATCCGCGACAGCGGTCCGAACGCCCGCGAGATGGTCGCGGACTTGTGGTCGAGGTCCGGGGCGAGCGCCGCACCGGCGCAGATCAGGGCCCCGCAGACGAGCACCGGCCAGGGCATCGGATGTCCGGCGGCAGCGACTGCCGCGCCCACCCCCAGCCAGGCCGCGGCCCCGGACAACGAGTGCGCCGGTCCCATCATGGTTGTACCCACCCCTAGTTCTTGCCTGGTTCTTGTGCTGCGTGCGCTCGTTGCCCGCGCTTCTGACGTGCGGTCGGCGACACAGCGTAGCGTCAGATGATCTCCGTACAAGGAGCGGGTAAGCAGCCACTCCCCCTGACCGCCCCAACCCCTCCCCGTGGAGGCGGACCTGACACAAGCCCGACACCCAACATCGGAGGGCCACCACCCCTCGATGCCGGTTCCCACCCCGGCCCGGGTTCCGGCCACGCCCCGCGTTCCGGCCCCGACCCGCTCCGTGGTCCCCGGCTCCCCTCCCCCTCCCCTCCCGCCCCACCGCGTCCTGCAACTCCGCGCCGTCTACCCAGCTCCGCCGGGCAGCCCCGCCACCCCCGCGCTACTGCTCCTGCCTCTCGTACGGCCCGCCTCTCTGCCTCCACCTCACCCCGCGCCCCCATCCCGAGCCCAGGCGTACCGGCCTTAGCCCCACCCTGGCCCACTCCCACCCCGTCCTCACTTCAGCCCGCCCCTGCCTCAGCCAGTCCCTACCTCTGCCTGACCCTCACCCCAGCGGGCCTCGGCCGCGCCCCACCGACCACCCCGCTCCGGTTCCAGCTATTCGGCTCCACAGCCCCACAGCCCCGCAACCAGGGCGGACCTCGCCTCCCCCCTCCCCCCTCCCCCCGACCGCCTGGCACTCTCCGCACTCCCCGTGATCTCTGCCACGTCCTGGTCGCATTACCGCAGTCGATAACCAGCGATAACAACGGTACGTACGCAATCCCATACGGACTGTGAGTGCGTCGAGAGGCTACCTCCCAGCCCCACAGCCGGGTGGAGGGCGCATGGGCTGCGCCCGGGTTGACGGTTTCGCCCGGCGGTGGCACCTGAGGCTGGGCAGGGGATGCGGCGCCTCCACCGTTGAGGCTGGCGTTTGTGCAGGTGAGGGTGGGGTGGACAGTTGACTGGTGGGTGGAATGGGTGGGTTTGGGGGGTGTGGGGGGCGAGGGGGGTGGGCTGTTGATCTTTGGTTGGTGGGGTTTTGGGTCGCCGGTTCTCTGATCCGGGCCGAAGGCAGGCAGTATGGGGGCGTGACCCTCATCGATCATCTGCCGAATGACGCCGACCCCGATGCCCTCTTCGAAGCCTTTTCGGGCTGGGCCGAGCAGCAGGGCATCTCGCTCTACCCTGCCCAGGAGGAGGCGCTGATCGAGGTGGTCTCGGGAGCGAACGTGATCCTGTCCACCCCCACCGGCTCCGGAAAGAGCATGGTGGCGGCCGGTGCGCACTTCACCGCTCTCGCCAATGACCAGGTCACCTTCTACACCGCGCCGATCAAGGCACTGGTGTCGGAGAAGTTCTTCGATCTGTGCAAGCTGTTCGGTACGGAGAACGTCGGCATGCTCACCGGTGATGCGTCGGTCAACGCCGATGCGCCGGTCATCTGCTGTACTGCCGAGGTTCTTGCCTCGATAGCGCTGCGGGACGGGAAGCACGCGGATATCGGCCAGGTCGTGATGGACGAGTTCCATTTCTATGCCGAGCCGGACCGCGGCTGGGCCTGGCAGATTCCGCTGCTGGAGCTGCCGCAGGCGCAGTTCGTTCTGATGTCGGCGACGCTCGGCGATATGTCGCGCTTCGAGGAGGATCTGACCCGGCGTACGGGGAAGCCGACCTCGGTGGTGCGGTCGGCGACGCGGCCGGTGCCGTTGTCGTACGAGTACCGGACCACTCCGATGACGGAGACGCTGACCGAGCTGCTGGAGACCCGCCAGTCGCCGGTGTACATCGTGCACTTCACTCAGGCCGCCGCCGTGGAGCGGGCGCAGGCGCTGATGAGTATCAATATGTGTACGCGTGCCGAGAAGGACGAGATCGCGCAGCTGATCGGGAACTTCCGGTTCACCACCAAGTTCGGCCGGAATCTGTCGCGGTATGTCCGCCATGGCATCGGCGTGCACCATGCCGGCATGCTGCCGAAGTACCGCAGGCTGGTGGAGAAACTGGCGCAGGCCGGTCTGCTGAAGGTGATCTGCGGTACGGACACGCTTGGCGTCGGGGTCAACGTTCCTATCCGCACGGTGTTGTTCACCGCGCTGACCAAGTACGACGGGTCGCGGGTGCGCACGCTGCGGGCGCGGGAGTTCCATCAGATCGCGGGCCGGGCCGGCCGGGCCGGTTTTGATACGGCGGGGTTTGTGGTCGCGCAGGCTCCTGAGCATGTCGTGGAGAACGAGAAGGCGTTGGCCAAGGCCGGCGACGATCCGAAGAAGCGGCGCAAGGTGGTGCGTAAGAAAGCGCCGGAGGGCTTCGTCAATTGGGGTGAGAACACCTTCGAGAAGCTGATCGCTTCGGATCCGGAGCCGTTGACGTCGCGTTTCCGGGTGACGCACGCGATGCTGCTGTCGGTGATCGCCCGGCCGGGCAATGCCTTCGAGGCGATGCGCAAGCTGCTCGAGGACAATCATGAGCCGCGCAAGAATCAGCTCCGGCACATCCGGCGGGCCATTGCGATCTACCGGTCGCTGGTGGACGGCGGCATCGTGGAGCGGTTGGCGGAGCCGGATGCCGAGCGCCGGATCGTCCGGCTGACGGTGGATCTTCAGCAGGACTTTGCGCTCAATCAGCCGTTGTCGACGTTCGCGCTGGCGGCGTTCGATCTGCTCGACCCCGAGTCGCCGTCCTATGCGCTGGACATGGTCTCGGTGGTGGAGTCCACACTGGACGATCCTCGGCAGATCCTGGCCGCGCAGCAGAACAAGGCGCGGGGCGAGGCGGTCGCCCAGATGAAGGCCGACGGCGTCGAGTACGAAGACCGTATGGAACGGCTCATGGACGTCGAGTACCCCAAGCCGCTGGAGGAGTTGCTCTTCCACGCCTACGGGCTGTACCGCAAGAGCCACCCGTGGGTCGGTGACCATCCGCTGTCGCCGAAGTCGGTCATCCGCGATATGTACGAACGCGCCATGACGTTCACGGAGTTCACGTCCTTCTACGAGCTGGCGCGTACCGAAGGCATCGTTCTGCGTTACCTGGCGAGTGCGTTCAAGGCGCTGGACCACACCGTGCCGGACGATCTGAAGTCGGAGGACTTCCAGGACATCATCGCCTGGCTGGGTGAGATGGTGCGGCAGGTCGACTCCAGTCTGCTGGACGAGTGGGAGCAGCTCGCCAATCCCGAGGTGGAGACGGCGGAGCAGGCGCAGGAGCGGGCCGATCAGGTCCGGCCGGTCACGGCGAACTCCCGGGCGTTCCGGGTGCTGGTGCGCAATGCGATGTTCCGGCGGGTGGAGCTGGCGGCGCTGGACAAGGTCGAGGAACTCGGCGAGATGGATGCCGAGTCCGGCTGGGACGCGGATGCGTGGGGTGAGGCGATGGACGCCTACTGGGACGAGTACGAGGAGCTGGGCACCGGCCCGGACGCGCGCGGGCCGAAGCTGTTGCAGATTCAGGAGGATGCCGAGCACGGGCTGTGGAAGGTGCGGCAGACTTTCGCCGACCCGAATGGTGATCACGACTGGGGCATCTCCGCGGAGGTGGATCTTGCCGCCTCCGACGAGGAGGGGCGTGCGGTGGTGCGGGTCACGGATGTGGGTCAGCTGTAAGGCGACGGCTTCGCCCGAGGCCGTCGAGGGATGCGACGGAGGGCCACCGGTCATGAGCAATCCTGCGGAGAGGCTGGTCGATCTGCTGGATCTTGAGCAGATCGAGGTGAACATCTTCCGGGGCCGCAGCCCGCTGGAGAGTCTCCAGCGGGTCTTCGGCGGGCAGGTCGCTGGGCAGGCGCTGGTGGCGGCCGGGCGGACCACGGATGGTGACCGCCCGGTCCACTCGCTCCATGCGTACTTTCTGCGGCCGGGCCGGCCCGGGGTGCCGATCGTGTACCAGGTCGAGCGGGTGCGGGACGGGCGTTCCTTCACGACGCGGCGGGTGGTCGCCGTCCAGGAGGGGCGCACGATTTTCAATCTGACCGCTTCCTTTCACAAGCCGGAGCCCGGCTTTGAACATCAGTTGCCGATGCGTCGGGTGGTGCCCGACCCGGAGGATCTTCCGAAGGTCACGGAGGAGATCCGTGAGCATCTGGGCGGGCTGCCCGAGGCGCTGGAGAGGATGGCGCGGCGGCAGCCGTTCGACATCCGGTATGTCGACCGGTTGCGGTGGACGCCGGAGGAGGTCGAGGGTGCGGAGCCGCGCAGTGCGGTGTGGATGCGTGCGGTCGGGCCCTTGGGGGACGATCCGCTCGTCCATACCTGTGCGCTGACGTACGCCAGCGATATGACGCTGTTGGACGCCGTGCGCATCCCGGTCGAACCGCTCTGGGGGCCGCGTGGCTTCGACATGGCGTCGCTGGACCATGCGATGTGGTTCCACCGGCCGTTCCGCGCGGACGAGTGGTTCCTCTATGACCAGGAGTCGCCGATCGCCACCGGTGGTCGGGGCCTGGCCCGTGGGCGGATCTACGACCGGGAGGGCAGGCTGTTGGTTTCGGTGGTCCAGGAGGGCCTGTTCAGGAAGCTGGGTGGCTGACCCGGGCGGCGGGTGGTGGCCATGGCGGCGGCCGGTGTGCGGAGTCGTCCCGGTTCTTCGCTGCGGGCCCTTTCCAGGGCGCGGGCGAGGTTGACGCGGTACCACATCACTTCGTCGAACTCATCGGCCGTCAGGACCCGTTCGAAGGATTCCCGGGCCGCCGGGGTGGCGGTGATCACCGTGGCGAGGGTGGGCCTGAGCCGGCGGAGCAGGGTCCGCTCCAGTGGGTTGCCGGCCACGGAGGCCAGTTCCTCGGGTGGCAGTACGGCGGCGAGCACGGCTGCCGATTCCCAGGGGTCGTCGGTCTGTCCCATGAGCCGGGCGACCCTGCGGCTGCGCCATTGGCGTGCTCGCCAGTCCTGTCCGCCTTCGAGCATCACCCGCATCGCGGCGGGGGTGTTGCCGCGCATCAGGCCGGGTTCGCGGTCGGCGAAGTCGGTGACTTCTGCGGCGAGGTAGAGCCAGACCACCGCGCCGTAGCGGTTCACATAGAACCGGACGGGGCCGAAGCAGCCGGCTCGGGTCAGCCGCAGGACGCGGCCCGGTCCGATGCCCATCAGCGCGGCGGCTTCGGTGGTGCTGACCGTGCGGAGGCGCTCGCGGAGCGCGTCCGGGAAGCCCGGCTCGGCCTGGAGCCGGGCGATCTCCTCCGCCGGGACCCGACGCCGGCCGAGTGCTCCGGTGCCGCCCGGCCGGCCGTCGGCGCCGGCCGGGACCGTTCGTACCTCTCCGAGCTGGGTCGCGAGCTCGAACTCGCCGCTCCTCAGCTCCAGTTCATGGGCCGCGCGGCCCATTGCGAGCGTCTGCTGCCCGTCGCACATCACTGTCATGTCGTTCCCCCACGACTCGGTCGATCACTGACAGTGACGACTGTAGCCGCAGTCAATGACAGTGCGTCAACCTCGGCCTCCGACCTGTGGATAACTCTCCGGCTGCCGCGCCGCGACGCCCAGGTGCTCCCCCACCCGATTGACCAACAGCGTCATTTCGTAGGCGATCTGCCCCATGTCCGCGTCGGCACCGGCCAGTACGCACAGACAGCTTCCGTCGCCCGCCGCCGTCACGAACAGCATCCCGTCGTCGAACTCGATCATGGTCTGGCGTACCCGCCCGACACGGAAGTGGAGCCCCGATCCCTTCGCGAGGCTGTGCAGTCCCGAGGCGACCGCCGCCAGATGCTCGGCGTCCTCCCGCCCCAGCCCCTCGCTCGCGCCGGTCACCAGCCCGTCGTTGGAGAGCACCAGCGCGTGCCGTACCTTCTCCACCCGTTTGGTCAGGTCGTCCAGCAGCCAGTCGAGTCCGCTGCTCAATGCCATTGCCGCTTCCTCCCCGTGTCCCCGTCCGCACGCTCGGCCGGACGGCAGTCCGCGGTCCGTCCGCAGACCGCCGTGCCAGCCTGTCCCACCTCCGCCGTCTCGGCAAGCGGCCCTGCGGGCCCGGCGTGCCACAGGGTGCATGTTCGTGCCGCCCGGAGAGGATGCGGCCATGGCACACAAGATGACCAAGGACGAGTGGCAGCGCTTCCTTTCCGAGGGCACCCGCACCGGCAAGCTGGCGACGGTGCGGGCCGACGGCAGTCCGCACATCGCCCCGGTGTGGTTCCTCATGGACGGCGAGGAGCTGGTGTTCAACACGGGTGCGGAGACCGTCAAGGGCCGTAATCTCGCGCGCGACGGCCGGGTGGCGCTGTGCGTCGACGACGAGCGGCCGCCGTACAGCTTCGTCGTCGTACAGGGGTCTGCGGAGATCAGCGACGAGCTGGCGGACGTACGCCACTGGGCGGCCAGGATCGCGGCGCGCTATATGGGCGAGGACCGCGCGGAGGAGTACGGCGCCCGTAACGGCGTGCCGGGCGAGGTGGTGGTACGGGTCAAGGTCGACAAGGCGGTCGCCCTCGCGGACGTCGCGGACTGACGGGGTGCGTGGCGCGGCCCCGTCAGGTGTCCGCGCCACGTCCGGCCCGGTCTCATCCCACCGAGTCCAGCACCCTGGCGGAGTGCCGGCGCCCGGCGTGTTCGACGAGCCGGACCAGTACTTCCTTGCCCGAGTCGCGGTCTCTCGCGTCACAGAGCACGACCGGGGTTCCGCGGTCCAGGTCCAGCGCGCGGGCCACCTCGTCGGCCCCGTAGGACCGTGACTCGGCGAAGCAGTTGACGGCCACGAGGAAGGGGATCGCGCGGCGCTCGAAGTAGTCGACCGCGGGGAAGCAGTCCTGGAGGCGCCGGGTGTCGGCGAGCACCACGGCGCCCAGCGCGCCCTCGGACAGGTCGTCCCACAGGAACCAGAAGCGGTCCTGTCCCGGGGTGCCGAAGAGGTAGAGGGAGAGTCCCTGCCTGATGGTGATCCGGCCGAAATCCATCGCCACGGTGGTGGTGGCCTTCCGGTCCACTCCGCCGGTGTCGTCCACCCGCTCGCCCGCCTCGGTGAGGCCTTCCTCGGTGCGCAGCGGGCGGATCTCACTGACGGAGCCCACCAGGGTCGTCTTGCCCACGCCGAAGCCGCCCGCGACTAAGATTTTCAGGGCCAGTTCGGGGTCGGGGTCCGGGGCTGCGCCGTCCGGGGCCCCTAGTGCGGCGTTCATCGGCCGTCTCCTTCAGGATGCGTGTCCTGCGCGTAGCGGGGTGTGCGGATGCATGGCTCGACGGAGGGAGCCTTCGGCGGCAGAGCGCCGTCCGAATCCATGGCGAGGACCGTACCGTCCGCTCCTCGGGATTTCCCCGGATTTGCCAAAGCCGCTAGCTGTTCCGATCAAGGGGCCCACCGAGCTCGGCATTCGTGATAATTGGCCATCCGTACGGGTGTTCCCCGGATCCGGGGTCCGTGCGGGATCATGTGCCCATGACGCAGCAGCAGGCGCGGGAGCGGCAGGGGCCGCCCGCCGGGGCGAACACCTCGGTGGGTGCCGTGGAGCGCAACGGCATCAACGCGGTGCCGGAGTCCGAGCGGCACGGCTCTCCCCGGTCCCTGTTCTGGCCGTGGGCCGCCTCGGGGCTGTCGCTGCTGTGCATCGCCTACGGGATCTATCTGACCGGTCTCGGGCTCAGCCCCTGGCAGGCGATCGTCACCGGAGCCCTCGGCTATGTGCTCTCGTTCCTTCTGGTGGGTCTGATAGCGGTGGCCGGGGCGCGTACGGGCGCACCCACCATGGTCATCGGACGGGCCTCGTTCGGCCACCAGGGCAACAAGCTGCCCACTTTGTTCAGTTATGTCTCCAACGTCGGCTGGGAGACCGTGCTGGTCGCGCTGTCCTCCCTGGGCGGTGCGGCGGTCCTGGCGCGGGTGGCGCCCAGCGTCTTCGCGCGGCCCGACGGGCGGACGCCGACCACGGCGGCGCAGGCGCTGTGCTTCGCGGTGACCGCGGTCGCGGTGGTGGTCGTCGGGGTCTTCGGGCATGCGCTGATCATGAAGGTGCAGAAGTACCTGACCGCGGCGATCACCGCGATGACCGTGGTGTACATGGTGCTGATGGCCGGCCGTATCGATCCGTCCGCCCTTGCGAGCGGCCGCTCCGGCGGCCTCGGCACCTGCATCGGCGGTGTGGTGTTCGCGATGACGCTCCTGGGGCTGGGGTGGGTCAACTGCGGTGCGGACTACAGCCGTTATCTGCCGCGGACGAGCAGCGGGCGGGCGATCACCGGGTGGACCACGCTGGGCGGGGTGCTGCCCCCGTTGGTGCTGCTGGTCTTCGGGGTGCTGCTGAATGCCGGTGACCCCGAGCTCGCCGGGGCGGCGGCCGCCGACCCCGTAGGGGCCCTTGCCGCGCAGCTGCCGACCTGGTTCCTGGTGCCGTATCTCCTCACCGCCATCGGGGGCTTCGCCTCCGGGGCGATCATGGACATCTACAGCTCGGGCATGTCGATGCTGGCCCTGGGCCTCCCCGTGCGCCGGCATCTGGCGGTCCTGGTGGACGGGGCGTTGATGGCCGTCGGGGGCTGGTACCTGCTGTTCGTCTCGCCCAGTTTCTTCGCCACCTTCCAGGCGTTCCTGTCCGTCATCGGGGTGGCGATGGCAGCCTGGACGGCGGTGTTCCTGGTGGAGCAGTGGCGCCGCCGGCGGACCGGCTCCACTCTGCTGACCGCGCCGGCCCGGAGCTGGCCGGCGGTGTGCTCGCTCGTCGCCGCGACCGTCGTCGGACTGGGCCTGATCACTTCCGCCGACCCCCATATCGCCGGGGCGGTGGGTTTTCTGCTCACCGACAGCGCCGCCCGGGGCACGCTGGGCGCCATGAACCTCGGTGTCGTGGTGGCCCTGGCCGTCGCCGGTGTCCTCTACGCCTGTACTGCCGCCCTCGCTGACCGCACCGCCTCCGAAGGAGCCCGATGACCGACCACCTTGCACACCGGCCGTCCGAGGTCCGGGAGTTCTTCGCGGCGCGCGCCGCCGACTGGGACACCAAGTTCCCCGACGACGGCCCCGCCTATGCCGCGGGCGTCGCCGCCCTGGGCCTCCAGGAGGGCGACCGGGTCCTGGACGCCGGCTGCGGTACGGGACGGGCGCTGCCCGCGCTGGATGCGGCCGTGGGGGCGCGGGGGACGGTGCTGGGCGCCGATCTGACGCCCGAGATGCTGCGGGCCGCGGTACGGGCCGGACGGGGGCGGCACGGGGCGCTGCTGCTCGCCGATGTGACCCGGCTGCCGCTGCCCGGCGCCGCGCTGGACGCGGTCTTCGCCGCCGGTCTGCTCTCCCATCTGCCGGACGCGGCGGGCGGGTTGACCGAACTGGCCCGGGTCGTGCGCCCCGGTGGCCGGCTCGCTCTCTTCCACCCCATCGGGCGGGCGGCCCTCGCCGCGCGCAAGGGCCGCCAGATCACCCCCGACGACCTCCGGGCGGAGCCGCATCTGCGGCCCCTACTGGCCGGCTGCGGCTGGCAGCTGACCCGTTACGAGGACGAGGACGCCCGCTATCTGGCGCTGGCGGTCCGCCGGGGGTGAGCCGCCGCCCGCCGGGCCCCGGGGTCAGGAGGCCACCGGGCCGTCCCCGTGCGGGACCGGGCACGTGCCCGTACGGCGGGAGGCGGGGAAGGTACCGAGTTCGGCCACCCGGAACCCGTCGGGGTAGCCCTTGATCTCGGGATTCTGGCGGGCGTAGTGCGGGGTGCGGCGGGGCGGCATCAGGCGGACGGCCCTGGCGCGCAGTTTCAGTGCACCGCGCACGGCCTTGTGGACCACCGGTTTGGGCCGGTCGTAACGGAAGGCCTCCAGCAGCGTGTCGTCCAGGAGGGCCTTGCTGGCACCGCGCACCAGTGGAGCGAGCGGGCCGTACCAGCCCGCCATCAGGTCCAAGGTGGCGTCCGAGACCCGTCGGGCGTTCTCGTCCCAGCCGAAGTGCGCCGCCTCGTAGGAGTCGAGGCACTGCTCGAAGTCCTCATAGGTCTGCGGGAGTTCGGTGATGCCCATATGGCGGCCGAGGGTGCGGTAGTACGCGGCGACGGCGGCCTGTTCGTGGGCGGTCAGCCGCCGCCAGCCGTACTCGTCGAGCCAGCGTTTGGGCGTCACCACGAAGGTGCACAGGACATAGCGCATGTCCTCGTTGCTGATGTCGTAGCTGCGGTGCATCTGGTTGATACGGCGGATGGCCGTGCGGCCGTCCTCGCCGTCGAAGCCGTGCTCCACGACGGCGTCGAGCAGCAGGGCGGTGTCGTCATAGCGCTTCTGGGTACGGTCCGTCAGCTCGGCGGTCTCGGCGAGCAGTCGGCCGATGCTGGGCACGGCGTAGGTGCGGTAGAGCGCGAGCTCCAGGGCCCTGGTGATGTCCCAGGGGAATTCATGGGTGACGATGATGCGGTAGATCGCCAGGAAGTCGCGCTCCGGGTCGAGCCGCCGGATCTCCTTCAGCCAGTCGTAGCGCCGCACCTGACACCTGTCCCTTCGATCGCCGAAGGGGCAATTTTAGGGGTGCGAAAGGGAAGTGAAGGAGGGTGACGGGCGCCAGATCGGGCGGGCGCATGGCCGGAATCAGCCGGTGGGATCCGCTGTGGCCAGCGCTTTCCTCACGGGCATGCCGGTGCGTTCGGCCAATGCCAGCCGCTCCTTGACCCCACGTGGGGTGCGCGGGCGGTAGCCCGGTCCCGTGCCGCAGCAGCCGCCGTGGAACGTCAGGCCCGCGCGCAGCACGGCTTCGAGGGCCCGCCAGCCAGCGGTGTCCCGCTTCTTGGGGACCGCCAGATCGGCGCCCGCGTCGATCAGCGCGCCGCGGCACTGCGGGCAGTGACCGGGCCCCTGGCCGCTGGGCGTCTTCTTCCAGGCGGTCCGGCAGCCCAGGCACACGAAGTGCATCCGGCGGCTGTAGAAACACATAGGCGCAGCGTAGGGCTGGTGACAAGGCCGTACCAAGGCAATTAAGGTGCGCCGACGTACTCCGCGACGGAATGGATAGGGAGGCCCGCGTGCCCACGACCGAGAGCGCCGACAACGACCAGTTGTTCGTGCTGACGGCGGTGCTGCTGACACCCGCGCAGTTCCCGAGCGTGCTCGGCGACGACTACCCCGAGGTGTGTGCGGGCCTGGGCCTCGAACCATACGCGGAGGGCTACGGGCTGGTCCTCGGTCAGGACGGCTCCGGCGCGCGCTGGACCGTGGCCACGGAGGATGTGACGCTGGTGGCCTGCGCGATCGCGGCCTGGGACTGCGGTATGGAGTACGACCTCTCGCCCGGGGAGGGCAGCATCGTCGCGGCGCTGCCCGGCTGGCCGCTGGCGCTGGCCGTCGCGGCGCCCGGTGTGCCGCAGCCGCACGATCCGGAGCCGCAGGAGGGCGATCCGGCGCCGCTGGCCCCGCCGGACGCCAGTGCGTGGGGGCCTGCCCAACGTCGGCTGGGCGCGGACGAGATCGCGTTGCAGTGGGCGGCGTGGCGCGAGCAGGTGGAGGACGGGGACGTCACGTTCGCCGAGCCGGGCGACGAGGCGCACGAGGGCGTGCGGCGGGTGCTGAAGGAGGCCCGTGGCTATGTGGCCGATCCGCCGCCGCCGGGCCGGGTGCGGTCGTCGTTCGCGGCCGGCGAGGCGCGCACGCTGCGGGTCGACGGGCCCGGGTGGAGCATGGTCGCGCGTACCGACGACATCGCGTTCGTGCTGCTGGACGAGGAGCCCGGCGAGGTGCATCCGGTGGGCCGGGGGCCCGAACTGCCCGGCCTGCTGTCGTCGCTCGACGCGCTGGCGGCGCGGCCGGTCTGAGCCGCCCCGCCGCCCGGCCCGGTCCCCGGCCCCGGCCTTCGTCGCAGGTCGGGGCCTGTCGGCTCAGCGGCCGAGCTGCTTGCGGCCGACCCGGCGAAGCCGGCGCCGCTGGGAGGAGTCCAGGGTCAGATACGCGACGGCCGGGACTCCGACCATGACCAGTACGGCCGCCCAGAAGGGCAGCAGCCACAGCAGGATCACTCCCACCGCGACGCCGCCGATCGCGACCTTCGCCTGTGTGGACATCCGTCACGCCCCTTCCGCGGCGCACGCCGCGCTCTGTGTACTCCATTGAACGCCAATTTCCGGCCGCAGGTTCCCGGTACCGGTTCCCGTCGGACGTTCCCTCGCAGCTGCCCGTCGTCCTGTACTCTCGGGCGCTCCAGGCGCCAGTAGTCAAACTTGAGGAGTTCTGGATTCCCGTGACGCCCCTCCCCACGGTCACACCCGCTCAGCTCGCCCGGCTCGCCCGCTGTGCAGCGGTTTTCCTGCCGTCGGATCCACCGCGCACCGGACGGGTCGCCTTCTGGCGTCCTGACGGCGAGCCGGCCGGGGAGATTCCCGGTTCCGGCGCGGCGGTTGAGCAGCTGTGTGTTGCCCTGCCGGACGAGGACGGCGGGGTCTGGGTGGGCGAGGTCCCGGCCCTGGTGCTGTCCGTCGCCGACGCGGTGCCGGTGCTCACCCGTGTGCGGGCCGCGCGGGGCACCCATCCGGCGGCGGCCTTCTGGGGGGCGGCGTCCGTACTGGCCCTCCAGCTGGCGGCGCGTGGCCGGCTGCTGCCCGGAGTGAGCCCGGAGGGGTACGACGCCTGGCGGGTGGGGCCGCTCGACCCGGCGGACATCGAGCGGTGGCGCGCGCTCGCCGCCTCGATGCCGCCGTATGCGCATGCCACTCCGCTGCCGGGGACCGATCCGGTGGAGCTGCCGGACCCCGAACGGCATCTGCGGGCCTTCCTGGACGCGGTGGCGGACGGGCTGCCGCGGTCCCCCGCCGCTGCGCTGGTCACCGGTGCCCCGGCGTTCGCGGCGCCCGCCCCCGCGCACATCCCCGAGCAGCGCGCCTGGGCCGCGGATGTCGCCGCGGGACATGACGCCGGCGTACGGATCTCGCTGCGGGTGGAGGTCCATGGGACGGAGTGGCCGGAGGGACCGGAGGCACCGGGTGGCCACGACGAGCTGCCGGGTCCCGGCGACGGTTCCTCCCCCACCTTCACCGCGGTCCTCCAGTTGCACAGCCTCACCGACCCGACGCTGGTCGCGGACGTCGCCGAGGTGTGGGCGGGGGCGTCGCCGGCGGGCCAGGCGTTCGGGCCGCGGGCCCGGATGGACACCCTGCTCACGCTGCGCCGTGCGGCCGACGCCTGGGCACCGCTCACCCCGCTGTTGTCCGCGGCGGTGCCCGGTGCGCTGGAGCTCGCCGACGAGGAGGTCGCCGAACTGCTCGGTCCTGCCTCCCGTGCGCTGGCCGCCGCCGGGGTACAGGTCCACTGGCCGAAGGCGCTGGCGCGCACGCTGACCAGCCGGGCCGTGGTGGGGCAGCCCGACGGGGCGGACGCCAACGGGTGGGACGGCAGGGAGTCCGCGCTGCCCTCCTTGCTGTCGGCCGATGCGCTGCTCTCGTTCAGCTGGCGGTTCGCGGTGGGCGACCAGGAGGTCGACAGGGCGGAGCTGGACCGGCTTGCCGAGGCGGGGCGGCCGTTGGTGCGGCTGCACGATCAGTGGGTGCTCCTCGACCCGGAGGCGGTACGGACCGCCCGGGACCGCCAGGACCGTAAGCTCACGCCGCTCGACGCGCTGGGCGCGGCGCTCACCGGCACCGCCGAGGACGAGCACGGCGGCCGGGTGGAGGTGCAGGCCACGGGTCCACTGGCCCGGCTGCGCGACCGGCTCGCCGACCCCGAGGGCGCCGATGCCGCGCCCGTCGAGCAGCCGGCGGCGCTCACCGCGACGCTGCGCGACTACCAGCTGCGCGGGCTGGGCTGGCTGCACCGGATGACCTCGCTGGGGCTGGGCGCCTGTCTCGCCGACGACATGGGGCTGGGCAAGACGATCACGCTGATCGCGCTGCATCTGCACCGGCAGAACGATCCCGCGTCGGCCGGCCCCACCCTGGTCGTCTGTCCCGCCTCCCTCATGGGCAACTGGCAGCGGGAGATCGAGAAGTTCGCGCCGGGCACGCCGGTGCGCCGCTTCCATGGCGGGCGGCGCAGTCTGACCGGGCTGGCGGGCGGGGAGTTCGTCCTGACCACCTACGGAACGATGCGGCTGGACGCCGGAAAGCTGGCGGAGGTGGACTGGGGGCTGGTCGTCGCGGACGAGGCGCAGCACGTCAAGAACCCTTTCTCCGCGACCGCCAGGGCGCTGCGGACCCTCCCCGCCAGGGCCCGGGTGGCGCTGACCGGCACTCCGGTGGAGAACAACCTCTCGGAGCTGTGGGCGATCCTGGACTGGACGACGCCCGGGCTGCTGGGGCCGCTGGGCCGGTTCCGTACGCGCTATGCGCAGACCATCGAGGGCGGGGCGGCGGCGTCGCCGGAGGCGGGCGCGGCGGCCGAACGGCTGGCCCGCCTGGTACGTCCTTTCCTGCTGCGCCGCCGGAAGTCCGATCCGGGCATCGCGCCTGAGCTGCCGCCCAAGACGGAGACCGACCGGGCGGTGGCGCTGACCCAGGAACAGGCCGGGCTGTACGAAGCGGTGGTGCGCGAGGGGCTTGCGGAGATCGCCGGGACGGACGGGTTCGCCCGCCGTGGTCTGGTGGTCAAGCTGCTCACCTCGCTCAAGCAGATCTGCAACCACCCGGCGCAGTATCTGAAGGAGGCGGACCCACACATTCCGGGTCGCTCCGGGAAGGTCGAGCTGCTGGACGAACTGCTGGACACCATCCTCGCGGAGGACGCCGGCGTGCTGGTCTTCACGCAGTACGTACAGATGGCGCGGCTGCTGGAGGCGCATCTGGGCGCGCGGGGCGTGCCCACGCAGTTCTTGCACGGCGGGACGCCGGTGGCCCGGCGCGAGGAGCTGGTGCGCCGGTTCCAGGAGGGTGCGGCGCCGGTGTTCCTGCTGTCCTTGAAGGCGGCCGGTACGGGGCTGAACCTCACCCGGGCGGCGCATGTCGTGCACTTCGACCGCTGGTGGAATCCGGCCGTCGAGGCCCAGGCGACGGACCGCGCGTACCGCATCGGTCAGAACCGGCCGGTGCAGGTCCACCGGATCATCACGGAGGGCACGATCGAGGACCGGATCGCCGAAATGCTCTCCCGTAAGCAGCAGTTGGCGGATGCGGTGCTGGGTTCCGGCGAGGCCGCGCTGACCGAACTCACCGACGCCGAGCTGGCGGAACTGGTCGCACTGCGAGGGAGCGAGCGATGACCGGACACTTCGACGACACCGACACCTCGGCCGGGCGGACCTTCGCCGCGCTGCCGCCGGCCCGTGGCCGCGCCTTCGCGCGGACCTGGTGGGGTCAGGCGTGGCTCAAGGCGCTGGAGGACACCGCGCTCGACGGTGAGCAGGTGAAGCTGGGGCGGCGGCACGCCCGGGCCGGGGCGGTCGGCGCGGTGTCGGTACGGCCGGGCCGGATCACCGCGGTCGTCCAGGACCGTGACCATACGCGGCACCGCTCCGATGTGCTGTTGCAGCAGTGGGACGCGGCGGAGTGGGACCGCTTCCTGGACCTGGTCGCGGACCGGGCCGGGCACATCGCGGCGCTGCTGGACCGTGACATACCGCCGGTGCTGGCCGAGGACGCGGCCGCCGCCGGGATCGAACTGCTGCCGGGCATCGGCGACGTGGAGTCCGAGTGCAGCTGCGGGGCGTGGGACCACTGCGCGCATTCGGCCGCGCTCTGCTACCAGGTGGCGCGGCTGCTGGACCAGGACCCCTTCGTACTGCTGCTGTTGCGGGGACGGGGCGAGCAGGAACTCCTCGACGAGTTGCAGGGGCGCAGCGCGGCGCGGGCCGAGGCGCCGGCGGGCGCGGAGGCGGGGCCGGAGCGGCCCGGCGCGGGGGTGCCGGCGGCCGAGGCGTATGCGGCGCGCGACATTCTGCCGCCGCTGCCCGCGCCACCGCCGCCGGTCGAGGCACCGGGCGGCGCGCCCGTACTGGGTGGCGGCACCCCGCCCGCGCCCGGAGTGGACGTGCCCGCGCTGGAGTTCCTGATCGCGGACGCGGCGGCGCGTGCCCAGCGGCTGCTGGCCGAGGCGCTCTCCCCACGGCACCCGGACGCTCCGCTGCCGCCCGTGCTGACGCCCGGTCAGGATGCGGTACGGCTGGCCGCGGCCGGGCCCGGGGAGGCCGTCCCGGCGCGGCTGGCGGCCGGTTCGGGGCGCGATGTGCGGGGCCTGGCGCTGGCCGTGCGGGCCTGGGAGCTGGGTGGTACGGCCGGGCTCGCGGTGCTGGAGGAGGAGTGGACGCCGGGGCCGGAAGCGCTGGACCGGGCGACCGGCCGGCTCGCGGCCGCCTGGGAGGAGGGCGAGGCCCGGCCGCGGCTGCGGGCCTCCGGGAACCGCTGGACGGTGGCGGGCGGTGCTGCCCAGTTGCGCTACGGGCGGGACGGGCGCTGGTGGCCGTTCCGCAAGGAGAGCGGGCGGTGGGTGCCCGCGGGCCCGGCGTCGGACGATCCGGCGGCGGCGCTGGCGGGGCTGTCGGCGGAGGGGTGAGAGCAGGTCGGGGCGGGCGCCAGGGCTGGGCGGGTGCCGTAGGGACTGCCTGGCCCGATCCGTCCCATCCGGCTGCGCGGTGCCTCCGGTCGTGCTTCGCTGAGGCGGAGCCCCCCACCGCCAGGCAAAGTCGCCCGCCGCAGGAGGACCCGTGACCGGTACTTCCCCGCACGCGCCGCAGCCCATGCCGTACGACCGGACGCAACGGACCGCCGAGGGGACGGAGGGCACACCGCGGCATCCCGGCCGCCCGGCCCGCCCGCTTCCGTACTACGAGGACCGCTCGCCCGGTAGCGGGGTGCTGCCGCCGCGCGCCTGGTATGCGAGATCGGACGCCGCCTGGCTGTCGTTGCACGGCACCTGGCGGTTCCGGCTGTCGGCGACTGCCGGTGCCGAGGACGACGCCTTCGCCCGGCCGGACTTCGACGACTCCCTCTGGCACGAACTCCGGGTGCCCGGTACCTGGGCGCTCCAGGGGTTCGGCACGCCCTGGTACACCAACACCGCCTACCCCTTTCCGGTCGATCCGCCGAAGGTGCCGGACGAGAACCCGACCGGCGACCACCGGCGGGTCTTCGATCTGCCCGCCGGATGGGGCGAGGGGCCCGCCGTGCTGCACTTCGGCGGGGTGGAGTCGTGCGCCCGGGTGTGGCTCAACGGGCAGGAGCTGGGGCACTTCACGGGCAGCCGGCTGCCGCACGAGTTCGAGGTGGGGCATCTGCTGCGGCCGCGCCGCAATGTGCTGGCGGTGCGGGTCCATCAGTGGTCGTCGGGCAGCTATCTGGAGGACCAGGATCAGTGGTGGCTGCCGGGCATCTTCCGGAACGTGTCGGTCCAGCGCCGTCCCGAGGGCTCGGTCGCCGACCATTTCGTGCACGCCGGATTCGACCATGTCACCGGGCAGGGCACGCTGCGCGTGGAGTGCGAGCCGGCCGGGCGGGTGACCGTACCGGAGCTGGGACTCGATCTGGCGACCGGTGAGAGCGCGACGGTGCCGGTGCGCCCGTGGACGGCCGAGCAGCCGCAGCTCTACGACGGGGAGCTGGTCACGGCCGGTGAAACGATCCCGCTGCGGATCGGGTTCCGTACGGTCCGCGTCGAGGACGGGCTGCTGAAGGTCAACGGCCGGCGGATCCTGCTGCGCGGCGTCAACCGCCATGAGTTCCACCCGCGTTACGGGCGCACCGTCGGTCCCGAGACGATGCGCCGTGATCTGCTGCTGATGAAGCGGCACCACATCAACGCGGTGCGCACCAGCCACTATCCGCCGCACCCGGCCTTCCTCGATCTCTGCGACGAGCTGGGGCTGTGGGTCGTCGACGAGTGCGATCTGGAGACCCATGGCTTCGCCCAGCAGGGCTGGCGGGACAATCCGGTCGACGACCCGCGCTGGGAGCCGGCGCTGCTCGACCGGGCCCGCCGGATGGTCGAGCGGGACAAGAACCATCCGAGCATCGTGCTGTGGTCGCTGGGCAATGAGTGCGGCACCGGCCGCGGGCTGTCCGCCATGGCGGCCTGGATGCGCGAGCGGGACCCGTCCCGCCCCCTGCACTACGAGGGCGACCGCAGCTGCGCCGACACCGATGTCTACTCCCGGATGTATGCAGATCACGCCGAGGTGGAGCGCATCGGACGGCGCGCCGAGGAGCCGCTGTCCGATCCGGAGCTGGACGGCCGCCGGCGTGAACTTCCGTTCATTCTCTGTGAGTACGCGCATGCGATGGGCAACGGTCCGGGCGGGCTGAGCGAGTACCAGCGGCTGTTCGAGACGTATGAGCGCTGCCAGGGCGGGTTCGTGTGGGAGTGGATCGATCACGGGCTGCGGCAGCAGACGCCGGACGGCGAGGTGTTCCATGCCTACGGCGGTGACTTCGGTGAGGAGCTGCACGACGAAAACTTCGTCTGTGACGGGCTGGTCTTCCCCGACCGGGTGCCGTCCCCGGGCCTGACCGAGTTCAAGAAGGTCGTCGAGCCGGTGCGGATCGAGGGCGAGAGGGGCGGCGAGGGCGGCGCGGACGCGGTCCGGATCACCAATCGGTACGACTTCGCCGGCCTGGAGCACCTCGAATTCCTGTGGCGGCTGGAGGTGGAGGGCGAGGGGCGCGGCGGCGGATGGCTGGAGGTGCCGGCGCTGGGCCCCGGTGAGTCGGCGGTGGTGAAGCTACCGACGCTTGCGGACGGGGAGGACGAGGGCGGGGAGGCGATCTGGACGGTCCGGGCCGTACTGGCCGAGGAGACCGCCTGGGCGCCGGCGGGGTACGAGATCGCCTGGGGCCAGCTGCCGGCCGCGCCGCGCCCTGTCGTCCCTCCCCCGGCGGCCACCGCCACCCCGCGCCGGGGTGAGGGCAATGTGATCGTCCTCGGCCCGGGGACGTTCGACGCCACCACGGGCGCGCTGGACGGTGTCCAGCTCCGCGGACCACAACTGGACGTCTGGCGGGCGCCGACCGACAACGACGAGGCCGCGCCCTGGCAGCCGGGCCCGCGTCCGGCCACCGAGTGGCGGCGGCTGGGCCTGCACCGGATGCGGCACCGCGTGGAGTCCGTCGAGCCCGGCCCGGGCGCCCTGGTGGTCCGCACGCGGGTCGCGCCCGCCGCGTCCTCCCTGGCGCTGCACGCGGTCTACCGCTGGACGGCCCAACGGGAGCTGCTGCGGCTGGAGTTGAGTGTCGAGCCGGAGGGTGACTGGCCGGTTCCGCTGCCGCGGCTCGGGGTGCGGATGGCGGTGAGCGGCAGCCTGGGGTTCGCCGAGTGGTTCGGCGGCGGCCCCGGCGAGGGCTATCCGGACACCGGGGCGGCGGTGCGGATCGGCCGCTGGTCGATGCCGGTGGACGCGTTGCAGACGCCGTACGTACGGCCGCAGGAGAACGGGGCCCGGCCGGGGGTGCGCTGGGCGCAGCTGACCCGTACGGACGGTTCGGGCCTGCGGATCGAGGGCGATCCGGACTTCTCCTTCACCGCCCGCCGGTGGTCCGACGAGGAGCTGACCGCGGCCCGGCACACCACGGATCTGCGGCCGGGTGAGGAGCTGTGGCTGCATCTCGACCACGCCCAGCACGGCATCGGCAGCCAGTCGTGCGGACCGGGGGTGCTGCCGCAGCACCGGCTGGAGGTGGCGCCGGCCCGGTTCTCCTTCGTCTTCTCGACCCTGCGCTGAGCGGTTTGCGCTGCGCTGAGCGGCCTGCCGCGCCGTGCGTGAGGCGCCGGCCAGGGGCGTTGTCACTGGCCGGCGTTACGATCCGAAGCGGGATCACACGTCCGCCGACAGCGCGCACCGAGAGGCCTCGCACCATGGTCAGTACGCCCCCGTCGCTCGCCGACGCCCTCGCCGCGGGGCCGGTCGTCCTCGACGGCGGGCTGTCCAATGAGCTGGAGGCCGCCGGGCACGACCTGAGCGATGCGCTGTGGTCGGCCCGGCTGCTGGCCGACGAGCCGGAGGCCGTGGTGCGGGCGCATCTGGCGTACTTCGAGGCGGGCGCGCAGGTCGTGATCACCTCCAGCTATCAGGCGACGTTCGAGGGCTTCGCGCGGCGCGGTATCGGCGAGGAGCGGGCCGCGGCGCTGCTGGGGCGGAGTGTGGAGCTGGCCCGGGAGGCGGCCGGGCGGGCGCTGGCGGGCGGGGTCGCCGGGCCGCTGTATGTGGCGGCGTCGGCGGGTCCGTACGGGGCGATGCTGGCGGACGGCTCCGAATACCGGGGGCGCTACGGCCGGTCGGTGGCTGAGCTGGAGCGGTTCCACCGGCCGCGCCTGGAGGTGCTGGCCGCGGCGGGTCCCGATGTGCTGGCGCTGGAGACGGTGCCGGACAGCGATGAGGCCCGGGCGCTGGTGCGGGCGGTGCGCGGCCTGGGGGTGCCCGCCTATCTGTCGTACAGCGTCGAGGGGGAGCACACCCGCGCCGGGCAGCCGCTCGGTGAGGCGTTCGCGCTGGTGGCGGACGTGGACGAGATCATCGCGGTGGGGGTGAACTGCTGCGCGCCGGACGATGCGGACCAGGCGGTGCCGCTGGCGGCGCGGATCACCGGCAAGCCGGTGGTGGTCTATCCGAACAGCGGGGAGCGCTGGGACGCGGAGGCGCGGGCATGGTGCGGCAGCCCGGCATTCCGTGCGGACCGGGTCGCGCGCTGGGCGGCGGACGGCGCCCGGCTGATCGGCGGCTGCTGCCGGGTGGGGCCGGCCGAGATCACCAGGCTGGCCGCGGTCCTCGGGCGCTGAGCGGACCGGCCGGGAACAGGACCACCGGTCGGTTCGGGCCTGTATGCGGGCCGAAGGCGTTACACAGACGCAACCGAAGCGGCGGCGACAGCTCCGCTGGTCGATGGCAGGATGCAGCCAACCCGCAGCACCGCACCGGTTTGTTTGATCTTCGCACCGCCCTGGAGGACCAGTGTCCGCTCGCCCCGCGTTGCCCCTCATAGCCGTTGCCGCGGCCATCGCCGTGGTGGCGGGGTGCACCAGCACCAAGTCCGACGGGAAGAAGGGTTCCGGCGGTCTGGAGCTGCTCTCCCCCGGGACGCTCAAGACCTGCACCCACCTTCCGTACGCACCGTTCCAGGTCAAGAAGGACGGCAAGGTCGTCGGATTCGACGTGGATCTGGTGGACCTGGTCGCCAAGGACCTGGGCGTCAAGCAGGAGATCGTCAATACGCCGTTCGAAGGCATCGAGACCGGCCAGGACTTCAATATCCGCAAATGCGACCTGGCCGCCGCGGGCATGACGATCACGCCCGAGCGCGACAAGGTGATGGACTTCTCCGACCCCTACTTCAATGCCACTCAGGCGTTGTTGACCAAGAAGGGCAAGCCCGTCAAGAAGGTCGAGGACCTCAAGGGCAAGAAGCTCGGCTACCAGAAGGCCACCACCGGCGGGATCTACGCCAAGCAGCACGGCAAGGGCGTCGACCTGGTGGAGTTCGAGGATCTGGGGCTGCTGCTGACCGCCGTGAAGTCCGGCCAGGTCGATGCCGGTATCAATGACAACGGTGTGCTCTTCGACTATGTGAAGCAGAACCCCGACACCAAGGTCACCGCGGAATTCAACACCGGTGAGCATTACGGCATCGGCGTCCGCACCGGCAATGACGCGCTGCGCAAGAAGATCAACGAGGTCATCAAGAAGGCGAAGTCCGACGGGAGTTACGACCGGATCTACAAGAAGTGGTTCGGCACCACTCCGCAGAGCTGAGGCCGGTACTGATGGCTCTGTCCAAACGACAGCGCGCGCGGGTCACCCGCGGCGTGCAGTACGGCGTCCTGATCGTCGCCGTGGTGGTCCTCGCGCTGGTCGCCGACTGGCACCAGCTGCGGACGGCGTTCTTCGACGTCGAGGTCGCCAAGGCGCTGTTCCCCGAGATCATCACCACGGCGCTGGTCAATACCGTCCTCTACACCCTGCTCGGTTTCGGATTCGGGCTCGGTCTCGGTCTGCTGCTGGCGCTGATGCGGCTTTCGTCGGTACCGCCGTACCGCTGGATCGCCGTCACCTATATCGAGTTCTTCCGCGGCATCCCGGCACTGCTGGTGTTCATCGCGCTGGGCTTCGGAGTGCCGCTGGCGTTCGAGGTCGCGCTCGATATGAACGTCACGGTGATGCTGTCGCTCGGTCTGGTGGGCGCGGCGTACATGGCGGAGACCATCCGGGCCGGAATTCAGGCCGTGCCCAAGGGGCAGACGGAGGCGGCACGTTCGCTGGGGATGTCGCAGGGCCGGGCGATGGTCTCGATCGTGATTCCGCAGGCGTTCCGCATCGTCCTGCCGCCGCTGACCAATGAACTGATCCTGCTGACCAAGGATTCCTCGCTGGTGTATCTGCTGGGGCTCTCGCTCAGCCAGTTCGAGCTGGCCAACTTCGGCCGGGACGCGCTCAACGAGCACAAGAGCCTGACCCCGATCCTGATCGCCGGGCTGCTCTACCTCGTGATCACCCTTCCGCTCGGTCACCTGGTCCGGCGGCTGGAAGCACGTACGGCGAGGGCCAGGTGAGCACGGTGACGAAGGAGAGGGCTGCCATGGCCGCCGAGGAGACGCAGGCCATCGATGTCCGGGGGCTGCGCAAGGCGTTCGGCGAGCTGGAGGTGCTGCGCGGGATCGACTTCTCGGTGGCGCGCGGTGAGGTGGTGTGTGTCATCGGACCGTCGGGGTCCGGGAAGTCGACGCTGCTGCGCTGTGTGAATCTGCTGGAGGAGCCGAGTGCGGGCCAGGTCACGGTGGCCGGCACCGAGGTCACCGATCCGGACGTGGACATCGACCGGGTCCGGCGGCGGATCGGGATGGTCTTCCAGGCCTTCAACCTGTTTCCGCATCTGACCGTGCTGGAGAATCTGACGATTTCCCAGCGGCGGGTGCTGCGCCGCGGCCGGGCGGAGGCGGAGCGGATCGCCCGCGCCAATCTGGAGCGGGTGGGGCTCGCCGACAAGGCGGCGGCGTATCCGGCCCAGTTGTCGGGCGGTCAGCAGCAGCGGGTGGCGATAGCCCGTGCACTGTCCATGGACCCGGAGCTGATGCTCTTCGACGAGCCGACCTCCGCCCTCGACCCGGAGCTGGTCGGCGATGTGCTGGGGGTGATGCGCGGGCTGGCCCGGGAGGGGATGACGATGCTGGTGGTCACCCATGAGATGAGCTTTGCGCGGGAGGTCGCCGACCGTGTGGTGTTCATGGACGGCGGGGTGATCGTCGAGCAGGGCACCCCGGAACAGGTGGTGGGCGCCCCGCAGCACGAGCGGACCAGGACGTTTCTGGCACGGGTGCTGGATCCGGCGGCAGCCGAGGTGGGCGAGGTCGACGACGACGGAGGAGACACCCCCTAGGGGAGACACCCTCTGGCCGCTTCGCCGGCTGCTCGACGGCAGTTAACCGGCCGTTGGGGTGCCGAGGGGAACCTGTGCAGGTTCCTTTCACCCGCACCCCAGGAGGTCCCATGTCCCTACGTCCGCTCGCGGTGGCAGCGCCGGTGGCCGTGGTCGTCGCCGCGACTCTGGCGGTGGGCCAGACCACGGCCCAGGCCGGTCCGCCGCCGGCCACCGTCACCGGGCAGGCACGGCTGCCGCGGATACCGCTCGGCGAGTTCAGCAATGCGCTGCTGCCGGGCAGTGTCGACAACGACCGCGGGGTGAAGCTGGGCGGGATCGGCAGCGACATCTTCCCGGCGGGGCGGGCGGGCGAATTCTGGGCGGTCACCGACCGCGGGCCCAACGGCCAGATCAAGGTGGACGGCACCAAGCGGCGGACGTTCCCGGTGCCGGGCTTCGACCCCGCGATCGTCAAGATCAAGGTGCGCGGGGACCGGGTGACCGTGCTCAAGTCGCTGGCGGTCACCACCCGTTCGGGCAAGGCCGTTACCGGGCTGCCCAATCAGAAGGGCCGCGACGAGGCGCCGTACACCTACGACGCCGGACGTCCCTTGTCCTACGACCCCAACGGGCTGGACACCGAGGGGCTGGTGCGGGCCGCCGACGGCACCTTCTGGCTGGCCGACGAGTACGGCCCCTCGCTGGTGCATGTCTCGGCAGCCGGCCGGGTGCTGGCCCGTCATGTTCCCAAGGGACTGCGGCTGACCGGAGCCGACTACCCGGTCGTCGAGTCGCTGCCCGGCATCCTGTTGAAGCGCAAGGTCAACCGCGGCTTCGAGGGGCTGGCGCTGCTGCCCGACGGGGACCTGGTGGCGGCCGTGCAGAGCCCGCTGTCCAACCCGGACACGGCGGCCGGCGAGGAGTCCCGTACGGCCCGGCTGCTGCGCTTCTCGCCCGGGAAGGGCGCGGTGACCGCGGAGTACGCCTACCGCTTCGACCCGGTCGGTACGGTCGACCCGGGCGAGGACGACACCTCGGAGTTGAAGATCTCCTCGGTGGTGGCGGTGGGCCGCGACCGGCTGCTGGTGGAGGAGCGCACCGACAAGGCCGCCCGGTTGCAGCGGGTCGAGCTGGACGAGCGGCACAACATCCTCGGTTCGCGCTGGGACGACCCGGCGACCGCCCCGTCGCTGGAGCAGGCCGGCGGCCGTGCGCCGGTACTGCCCAAGCGGCTGGTCGTCGATCTGCGCAAGGTCAAGGGCGTACCGGAGAAGATCGAGGGCATCGCAGCCGTCGGGCGGCGCACCCTCACGCTCGTCAACGACAACGACTTCGGCATGACGGACGGCCCTGACGCGTTCGACGATCAGGGCCGTCTCGTGGACAGCGGGGTGCCGACGACGGTGGTGACCGTCAGGCTCAGGAAAGCGGCTTGGTGAGCTTCTTGGTGTTGCTCCGGTTGCCCATCAGGCTGCAGCTGACGGACTTGATGCCGAACCTGTAGCCCCTGAGGTTGGGGTACTGGACGTAGGTGCCCTCGGCGGTTCCGGCGGACTGCCGGGCCGCCTTGCGCTCCAGCTCATTGCGGCACAGCGACGACGCCTTGGACTGGATCTCGGACTCGGTCGTCAGGCCGGCTTCCAGGCGGTGGGTGGTGACGACCTCGGCGTCGTGCGGGCCGTTGCAGGAGGCCTCGTTGTTGTTGCCGCCGCCGCCCGGCGGGACGTCGAAGCAGTCGCCCACCTTCAGCAGGTAGAAGGGGATCTTTCCGTTGCCGGGGGTCGGCATGCTGCTCTCGAAGTCGCTGCCGGCGGACGACTGGGAGGGCGAGGGGTCCGCCGAGGGGGTGGAAGGGCTCTGCGACGGGGTCGCGGAGGTGCTCGAACCGCTCGTCGGCTGGGCCTGGTGCTTGCCGCTGTCGTCGCTGTTGGCCAGCACGACGACGGTGACGACGGCGGCCAGTACGAGTGCCCCGCCGGCGATGATCGCCGCGATGACCTTGCCGTTGCCGCCGCCGCCGGGCGGCCCCGGCTGCTGCCAGCCGCCGGGGCCGCCCGGTCCCTGCGGTCCGAAGCCACCGGGCGGGCCGAAGCCACCGGGTGCCTGGCCGCCCTGGGGCGGACCGTAGCCACCGGGGCCGTATCCGCCCTGGCCCTCACCGCCTGGGCCGTAGCCGCCGGCCGGCGGGCCGAAGCCACCGGGATTGCCGGGCGGCGGCTGGTGCGGCGGGTTCGGCTGGTTCGACGGCGGAGGCGGAGGAAAGCTCATGGCGGAAATGATCGCTTCTTTACTGGGTTTTGAGGGACGTGGTGACCAACCTGGAACATTTCGCGTCTGAAATGTCCGTGCCCTGGGCACCGTTGGCCACAGGCAGCAAGCCACCCTACGGCCCGGAGGTTCTGCGTGTTCACCGACCTACCCCTGGACGAGCTGCGCCGCTACCGCCCACCGCTTCCCGAACCCCCCGACTTCGACGCATTCTGGCACCGCACCCTGGCCGAGGCGCGGGCCCACGACCTCAACCCGGCCTTCACCGAGATCGATACCGGCCTCACCCTCCTGCGGTGCTACGACGCCGAGTTCACCGGTTTCGGCGGACACCGGATCCGCGCCTGGTTCCTGCTCCCCGCGGCCGCGGACGGCCCACTGCCCTGTGTCGTGCAGTACCTCGGCTACGGCGGCGGCCGGCTGCTGCCGCACGACTGGCTGCTGTGGCCGTCCGCGGGCTACGCCACGCTGGTCATGGACTCCCGGGGACAGAGCGGCCCCAACCACCCCGGCGACACCCCCGATCCGGTCGGCTCCGGCAATCCGGGCGTGCCCGGCAAGCTGACCCAGGGCCTGCTCGACCCCGAGGACTACTACTACCGGCGGCTGTTCACCGACGCCGTACGGGCCGTGGACACGGCGCGCGGCCATGACGCGGTGGACGCCGACCGGATCGTGGTCGCCGGCCACAGTCAGGGCGGCGGCCTGGCGCTGGCGATGACCGGGCTGGTCCCCGGGCTGGCGGGCGCACTGATCGACCTGCCGTTCCTGACCCATATCCGGCGCGCGATCGAGGTCACCGACGAGGGGCCGTACGGGGAGCTCGCCCGCTACTTCGCGGGCGCCCGCGGCCAAATCGAAACCGCCCTGCACACCCTGGACCACTTCGACGGCCTCAACTTCGCCGCCCGCGCCACCGCTCCGGCCCTCATCGCCACGGCCCTGCGCGACGAGGTGGTGCCGGCCTCCACCGGCTTCGCCGCGTACCACCACTACGCGGGCAAGAAGGAGCTGAAGGTGTGGCGGTTCAACGCACATGAGGGGGGCGGCGGGGAACAGCGGGCCGCGGAGCTCGCCTTCGTGCGGAAGCTGCTCGGCTGACCGCGCCCACCGGTCTCAGAGCGCGCCCAGCAGATGCTCCAGCGCCAGCTGGTCCAGATGCTCGAAGGCCATCCCGCGGGCGGCCGCCGCCTCGACGTCGAAGGTTTCGTAGGCGGTGACGTCGGCCAGCAAGCCGGCCAGGCCGTCCTCGGCGGTGGGGCGGGTGAGCTGGTCGAGGCGGGCGGTGCGCAGCGCGTCCTGGACGACCGGGTCGGCGCGGAAGGCCGCGGCGCGCTCCTTCAGGATCAGGTAGTTGCGCATACAGCCGGCCGCCGAGGCCCAGACGCCGTCCAGGTCCTCGGTGCGCGGTGGTTTGAAGTCGAAGTGCCGCGGCCCGTCGTAGCCCGCCGTCTCCAGGAGGTCGACCAGCCAGAACGCGGAGCGCAGATCGCCGGCGCCGAAGCGGAGGTCCTGGTCGTACTTGATGCCGCTCTGGCCGTTGAGGTCGATGTGGAAGAGCTTGTCCGCCCAGAGCGCCTGGGCCACGCCGTGCGGGAAGTTCAGACCGGCCATCTGCTCGTGGCCGACCTCCGGGTTGACGCCGTAGAGCTCGGGGCGCTCCAGTCGCTCGATGAAGGCGAGGGCGTGGCCGACGGTGGGCAGGAGGATGTCGCCGCGGGGCTCGTTGGGCTTGGGTTCGAGGGCGAACCGCAGGTCGTAGCCCTGCTCGACGATGTACTGGCCGAGGAGGTCGAAGGCCTCCTTCATCCGGTCCAGGGCGGCCCGTACGTCCTTGGCCGCGCCGGACTCCGCGCCTTCCCGGCCACCCCACGCCACATAGGTACGGGCGCCCAGTTCGGCGGCGAGGTCGATGTTGCGGAGCGTCTTGCGCAGGGCGTAGCGCCGGATGCCGCGGTCGTTGGCGGTGAAGGCACCGTCCTTGAAGACCGGGTGGGTGAAGAGGTTGGTGGTGGCCATCGGGACGACCAGGCCGGTGGCGTCCAGTGCCCGGCGGAAGCGTTGGACGGCGGTCGCGCGCGCGATGTCACCGGCCCCGAAGGGGATCAGATCGTCGTCGTGGAAGGTGACGCCGTACGCACCGAGGCCGGCGAGGCGGTGCACCGATTCCACGGGGTCCAGGGCGCGGCGGGTGGCGTCACCGAAGGGGTCACGGCCCTGCCATCCGACGGTCCACAGACCGAAGCTGAACTTGTCCTCGGGCACGGGCTGATGGCTCATGCCGGAACCTCGCTTCGCCCGGCCCCGCTGGCGCGAGGCGCGCACCTTCCGCTGATTCCCGCACGGCGTTCGCTCATCGCGACTCCCTCGGTTATTTCGTCAACGTACTTTACGAAATCCGCCGCGGCCAAACTAATATGCGGCAGCACACCCGGGAACCCCCCGGACCGAGACAGTCGGACACCGGCCGCCGAGGGAGAACGCACGATGGGCGCAGAGTCAGCGGGACCGCTGGTCGTCGGGGTGGACAGCTCGACGCAGTCCACCAAGGCGCTGGTCGTGGACGCGGAGACCGGTGTGGTCCTCGCCCGGGGCCAGGCGCCGCACACGGTCAGCGGCGGCGTGGGCAAGGAGAGCGACCCCGAGCAGTGGTGGCGGGCGCTGGGCGAGGCGCTGGCGCAGTGCGGCGATGCGGTGCGGCAGGCCTCGGCGGTGTCGGTCGGCGGGCAGCAGCACGGCCTGGTCACGCTGGACGCGTCCGGTGCGCCGGTGCGCCCGGCCATCCTGTGGAACGACGTCCGTCCGGCGGAGCAGAGCGAGCGGCTGATCGCGGAGCGGGGCGGCGCCGCGGCCTGGGCGGACCGGGTCGGGAGCGTGCCCGGGCCGGCGTTCACGGTGTCCAAGTGGGCCTGGCTGCGGGAGAACGAGCCGGCCGCGGCCGAGGCCACCGCCGCGGTGCGGCTGCCGCACGACTACCTCACCGAGCGGCTGACCGGCGAGGCCGTCACCGATCGCGGTGATGCGTCGGGGACGGGGTGGTGGGCGTCGTCCACCGAGTCCTACGACCCGGAGATCCTGGCGCACGTCGGGCTGGACCCCACGGCGCTGCCGCGGGTGGCGCTCCCGGGCGAGGCCGCCGGGACCGTGCACGCCGATGATCTGCCGCTGCCCAAGGGCGCCCTGGTGGCTCCCGGTACCGGCGACAACATGGCCGCCGCGCTCGGCCTGGGCCTGCGCCCGGGCCGGCCGGTGCTGAGCCTGGGCACGTCAGGGACCGTCTATGCGGTCTCCACGCACCGGCCCGCCGATCCGACCGGCACCGTCGCGGGCTTCGCCGATGCCCGCGGTGACTGGCTGCCGTTGGCCTGCACCCTGAACTGCACCCTCGCCGTGGACCGGGTGGCCGCCCTGCTGGGCCGCGACCGGGAGGCCGTGGAGGCGGGCGGCGAGGTGGTGATGCTGCCGTTCCTCGACGGTGAGCGCACCCCGAACCTGCCCGGCGCCTCGGGCCTGGTGCACGGACTACGGCACGGGACGACGGCCGGGCAACTGCTCCAGGCCGCCTACGACGGTGCGGTGTTCGCGCTGCTGAAGGCCCTGGACCGGGTGCTGGACGAGGACACCGCGGCCGATGCGCCGCTGGTGCTGATCGGCGGCGGCTCGAAGGGTCTGGCCTGGCGGGAGACGGTGCGGCGGCTGTCCGGGCGTCCGGTGGTGGTGCCCGAGGCCCGGGAGCTGGTCGCGTTCGGTGCGGCGGCGCAGGCGGCCGGGCTGCTGCTGGGCGAGGATCCGGCGGCGGTGGCGCGGCGTTGGGGCATCGCCCGGGGCGCGGAGTACGCGGCGCGGCAGCGGGACGCGGCCGCCTGGGAGCGGCTGACGGCGACGCTGGCCGACGGCGAGGCGCTGCTGCGACGGTGACCCCCGGCGGCCTCGGCCGCAGTCCCGGTCCGGATGACCGGACGTACCCCGTAAAAGTGTCGCCCCCGTAAGGGAGTCGGCCCTCCGCCACGACCCCCAGGAGACCTCCGTGACCGCACCCGGCGGCGACACCCAGCACGGCATACGGCGGCGCAATCTGGCCCGGGCGCTCCAGGCCGTGGCCGCACACGGTCCGCTCTCCCGGCCGGCGGTCGCGGCACGGATCGGGCTGACCCGGGCGGGGGTGGCCCCGCTCGTCGAGGAGTTGCTGCGGGCCGGGCTGCTGGTCGAGGCCGGGCGGGCGGCGCCCAGCGGACGGGGCAGGCCGGGCACCGAACTGGCGGTCAGTGACCGTGGTCCGGCCGGGATAGGCGCCGAGATAGGCGTCGACCATCTGGCGGTGTGCGCGGTCGATCTGCGCGGCCGGGTGCGGGCCCGGGTGGCGGCCGACGCGGCGAACCGGCACAGCGACCCGGGGCCCGTGCTGCGGCGGCTGACCGCGCTGCTCGGGGAGGTGACCGCGCGGATCGCCGGCGAGGGGCTGTGGCCTGCCGGGCTGGCGGTCGCGGTGCCGGGTCTGGTGGCGCGTGGCTCGACGACCGTGGTGCATGCGCCCAACCTCGGCTGGCGGTCGGCCGATCTCGCACCGGCGCTGGCCCCGGCGACCGCGCCGGGCGGCGGCTCCCCCGGCATACCGCTGACCGTGGAGAACGAGGCCAATCTCGGTGCGCTGGCCGAACTGCGGCTGGGCGGGGACGGCGCCGGACGGCCGGGCCCGCCACCGGACTTCGTCCATGTGTCGGCGGAGACCGGGATCGGCGCCGCGGTCGTGGTGGACGGCCAACTGCTGCGGGGAGCACGGGGGTTCGCGGGCGAACTGGGGCACGTACCGGTGTATCCGGACGGCCGCGCCTGCGACTGCGGCGGGCGTGGCTGTCTGGAGCAGTACGCGGGCGAGCCGGCGGTGCTCCGGGCGGGCGGGCTCACGCCCGAGCGGGCGGCGGCCGCCCATCCGGGGCCGGGTGCCCGGATCGCCCTGCTCGCGCGCCGCGCCGAGGACGGGGACGCGGCCACCGTACGGGCCCTGCGCGAGGCGGGAACGGCGCTGGGCATCGCGCTCGCCGGGGCGGTGAACCTGCTCGATCCACAGGCGGTGGTGCTCGGGGGTGCACTGGCCGGCCTGGCGCCCTGGGTTCTTCCCTCCCTGGAACGGGAGTTGGCACGGCGCACGGCCGTCGCGGCGGATCCCGGGCGGTCCGGCGGGCCGTTGGTGGTGACCTCCCGGCTGGGCGCGGACGGGCCGTTGCTGGGGGCGGCGCACTCGGCGCTCCGCACCGTGCTGGACGACCCGCTCCAGTCCTGCGCTCCGGCACACTCTCCCCGGGGACGGATCGGCTAAACCTTTCCATGGAAAGGGAATTCCATGCCACTCCATCGAGCGATTGTGCTGATAAAAACAGCACCACTACCTTCGGTTCGGCGGGTCGCCGCGGAACTTTCGTGAAGGGAGGTTCCGAGGCAACCGCGTCGCACCCTTCGAGGAGATAGGTCGCATTGTGACGATTGCCGATGAATCGCTGCCCGGCAGTGCGGAAGAATCCCAGAATTCCAGCCTGAGTACCACCGCGGCACGGAATTTGGCGACCACCACCAAAACCCAGCCGCAGATGCAGGGAATTACCTCCCGCTGGCTGCTGCGACTGCTGCCCTGGGTGCAGGTATCAGGCGGCACCTACCGCGTGAACCGCCGGCTGACCTACACCCTCGGCGACGGGCGCATCGATTTCGCCTTCAACGGCTCCGAGGTCGCGGTCATCCCCGAGGAACTGCGCGAGCTGCCCGCACTGCGGGAGTTCACCGACACCGCCGTACTGGCGGCGCTCGGCGAGCGGTTCACCCGGCACGACTATGCGCCCGGCGAGCTGATCGCCGAGGCCGGCACACCGGACGACCGTCTGGTGCTGATCGCGCACGGCCGGGTCGACCGGATCGGCACCGGCAAGTACGGCGAGCTGACGGTGCTCGAAGCGCTGGCCGGCGGCGACCACCTCGGCGACGGCCTGCTCACCACCGCCGACGGGACCCGGCAGTTCAGCTATCGCGCGATCACCCGGGTGACCGCCCTGACGCTCTCCCGGACGGCCGCGCAGGAGGTCATCGGCCGCTCCCCCGCCCTGCGTGAGCATCTGGCCTCGGCCGAAGAGGGTGCCGCAGGGCCGACGAACGCGGCCGGGGAAGCGGCGGTCTCGGTCGCCTCGGGCCACCACGGCGAACCGTCCCTGCCCAGCACTTTCGTCGACTACGACCTGGCGCCGCGGGAGTACGAACTCAGCGTCGCCCAGACGGTGCTGCGCACCCACAGCCGGGTCGGCGACCTCTACAACGACCCGATGAACCAGGTCGAGGAGCAGCTGAGGCTCACGATCCAGGCGCTGCGCGAGCGCCAGGAGCACGAGTTGATCAACAACCCCGAGTTCGGGCTGCTGCACAACGCCGACCTCAAGCAGCGCATCCACACCCGCACCGGCCCGCCCACCCCCGACGACCTCGACGACCTGCTCGCGACGGTCTGGAAGAAGCCTGGCTTTCTGCTCGCCCACCCGCAGACGATCGCGGCAATCGGCCGGGAATGCAGCGCCCGAGGGCTGTATCCGACCGCGGTCGACTTCATGGGGCATTCACTGCCCTCTTGGCGCGGCATTCCCATCTTCCCGTGCAACAAGATTCCGGTGACGAAGGAGCGGACCAGCTCGATTCTATTGCTGCGCACCGGCGAGGAGCATCAGGGCGTGGTCGGTCTGCATCAGACCGGTATTCCCGATGAATACGAGCCGAGCCTTTCGGTGCGCTATATGGGCATCGATGAGCGTGCGGTCCTCAAATACCTGGTCAGCGCCTACTATTCGGCGGCCGTTCTCGTGCCCGATGCGCTGGGCGTGCTCGAAGACGTACAGATCGGTCACTGAAACACCAGGCAGCACGCACCGCACCAGACCGCACCGACAGAACAGGTGAGCCTCCTTCATGACCACATCGGTGGACCCGACGGCCGGCCCGCAGCCCTCCGCACCCGAGCAGAACCGCTCCAGCCTGGACACCACGGCAGCCCGCAAGCTGGCGACCACGACCAAGACCGTGCCGCAGATGCAGGGGATCTCCTCCCGCTGGCTGCTGCGCATCCTGCCCTGGACGCAGGTCTCCGGCGGTACGTACCGCGTCAACCGCCGGCTGACCTACACCCTGGGCGACGGCCGGATCGACTTCGTCGCGACCGGCACCGAAGTCCGGGTGATTCCCGAGGAGTTGCGCGAGCTGGCGCCGCTGCGCGGCTATGACGACGCCCCGACGCTGGAGTTGCTGGCGCACCGCTTCGAACAGCGGGAGTTCGCGCCCGGCGATGTACTGGCCCGGGCGGGCGGGCCCACGGACCGGGTCATCCTGATCGCCCACGGCAAGCTGGACCGTACCGGCAGCGGCAAGTACGGCGAGGAGACCTCGCTGGGCACGCTGGCCGACGGTGACGCCCTCGGCGAGGAGGCGCTGCTGTCGCCGGACGCGCGGTGGGAGCACTCCGTACGGGCGGTGACCCGGGTGACCGCCCTGACCTTGTACCGCAGCGACTTCGAGGCGGTGCTGGCCGACTCGGCGTCCCTGCGTGCCCATCTGGAGGAGTTCCGTGCGGCGCTGGTGCAGCCGCACAACAAGCACGGCGAGGCCGCCATCGAGCTGGCCGCGGGCCATGTCGGCGAGCCGGTCCTGCCGGGCACCTTCGCCGACTACGACCCGGCGCCGCGGGAGTACGAACTCAGCGTGGCGCAGACGGTGTTGAAGCTGCACTCGCGGGTCGCCGACCTCTACAACGACCCGATGAACCAGCTGGACCAGCAGCTGCGGCTGACCGTGGAGGCGCTGCGCGAGCGCCAGGAACACGAAATGATCAACAACCGCGAGTTCGGGCTGCTGCACAACGCCGACCTCAAGCAGCGCCTCCACACCCGCACCGGCCCGCCCACCCCCGACGACCTGGACGAGCTGCTCTCCCGGCGCCGTAAGACGCAGTTCCTCCTGGCGCATCCGCGGACCATCGCGGCGATCGGGCGGGAGTGGAACGCCCGTGGCCTCTACCCCAGCACCACGGAGTTCGAGGGGACCGCGGTCCGTGCCTGGCGGGGCGTTCCGCTGCTGCCGTGCAACAAGATCCCGGTCAATCCGGACCAGACCAGCTCGGTGCTCGCGCTGCGGGTCGGCGAGGAGAACCAGGGCGTGATCGGGCTGCACCGGACCGGCATCCCGGACGAGTACCGGCCCGGGCTCTCGGTGCGCTTCATGGGCATCAACGACCAGGCCGTCATCAATTACCTGGTCAGCACCTACTACTCGGCGGCGGTCCTGGTGCCGGACGCGCTGGGCATCCTGGAGGACGTGGAGATCGGTCACTGACCGAGGGCCTGCCCGCCCGGGTGCCGCGTCCCCGCTCCGCCGTCAGGGCGGCGGGCGCGGCACCCGAGTGACGCCCGATCAGGTATCAGCCACTCTCCTGACCTGCGCCGTTCCGCCTTTGGTCGAGCCATTGGCGGTCCGGCCATTCCCTTGGCAGGGCACGCCCTGTTGCGCATGATGAACGCATCGCATGTGCGTGACATGTACGCGACCATCCCTCGGGTCCCTTGTCAGGAGTTCACATGGAGCACGACCACCCCCGCCCGGCCCGCCGGCGCCTGCTCACCGGTGCGGCTGCCCTCGCCGCCTCCGCGGCGCTCACCCCCCTCACCACCGCCGGCGCGCTCCCCGTGCCGCCCCGGACGACCCCGCCCGGCGACGGCGGCTATCCCCCCGTCCGGTGGGTCCCGGCCAGCCCGTCCAACTACACCGCCGCCGACCGCCCCACGCAGTACCCGGTCGAGATGGTCGTGGTGCATGTGACCCAAGAGACCTACGAGGACACCCTCCGGCTGTTCCAGGACCCGGTGCACAAGGCCGCCGCGCACTACGTCGTACGGTCCGCCGACGGCCGGATCGCCCAGTGCGTCAACGAGCGCGATGTCGGCTGGCACGCCGGCAACTGGGACTTCAACACCCGCAGCATCGGCATCGAGCACGAGGGCTGGATCGACGACCCGACGTGGTTCACCGACACCCTCTACGAGCAGTCCGCCCGGCTCACCGCCGCCGTCTGCGACCGCTACGGGATCCCCAAGGACCGCGAGCACATCATCGGCCATGTCGAGGTCCCCGGCACCGATCACACCGACCCGGGCGAATTCTGGGACTGGGCGCGCTATCTCCAGCTGGTCACCGAGGCCTCCTGGCGGCACTCCCGGTGATGCCGCGCTCAGTGCGCCGCGCGCAGAAAGCGCTCCAGGCCCGCCAGGTCGTCCGAGTTGAGCAGGTCGGCGCCGGCCCGGAGCAGCGCCGTCCAGACCGCCTCACGGGCCGGCCCGGCGGCATCCGGCGTCGCCCAGAAGCGCAGCCGGCGCCGCTCGGCGTGCGCGGCGGCCACCAGCCTCCGCAGCCGCTCCCGTTCCTCGGCCGGCATCGGGCCCACGCCCTGCCAGCGGAAGGTGTCCGTCCAGGAGGCCGAGACCAGCGGGGCGAACGACACGGGTACCGCGGTGCCCAGGTCCTCCGGGCGCATGTCGTAGAAGGCGTAGCGCATCCGCTCGGCCTCCATGGGCACCCGGGCGTCGCGGTCGCCGGAGATCACGGCGGTGACCGGCCCGCGGCGGACCCGGCCGGCGCTGCACACGCTCAGCACGTCCCGGTAGCGGTGCAGCACCCGGGACAGGGCGCGGTAGGTGGGGTCACCCGCGGTCTTGAGGTCGATCAGCAACTGGAGGGAGAGCCGGGAGCCGCGGTAGACCGTGCCTCCGTTGGCGCGGACGCGCCGGCGCAGGGGATCCAGGTACAGCGTCTGAAGGGTGCGGGAGGGGTCGAGTTCGCCCTCCTCGTGGGCGACCAGCAGCCGGCCGTCGACGAGCCAGATGTCCGCCTCCACGCTGCCGAAGCCGTGGTCGAGGGCGTCCAGAAGCGGCCGGGGATGTGCGTAGTCGTTGTGCGCATGGGCGCGGGACAGCGGCGCGGAGCCGGTGGGGCGTACGTCGGTTTCGCGGGCGGCGGCGCGCGGGGTGAGGCCGGTGGCCAGGACGGCGCCCAGCGACACGACGGCCGTTCTGCGGGTGTACAGATTCATGACATCTCCGGGCGATAGTAATCGGGTCACGAAAGCCGCGGCGGGCTGAGCGGTACGCGTGAACACCTTTGGCACCTGGGACAGTTGGCGTGACGTCAGGGGGGCTCGTGAAGCAGCGATTCGGCCGGGTTCGCGTGGTGCTGACGGTGCTGGCGGCCTGGGGAGTGCTGGCCGGCGGCGGAGTGGCGGGCGGGCCCGCGGCCCGCGCCGCGGGCACCACCCTGCACCGCTTCGGTGCCAAGGCGGTGGCGCCCGGTGTGGCGTACGGCGAATTCCGGATGACGGTGCCGCGCGGCACCGTGCACGGGCATCTGCTGACGGTCGATCTGACCGATCCCCGGGTCTCGGTGGACCTGCTGTACCCGGGCGCGGTCGGCGCGCGCCTGCCGGTGTCCCGACTGGCCGCTGCGCGCGGGGCGGTGGCCGCCGTCAACGGCGACTTCTTCAACATCAGCGAGGGCCAGCACCCGGGTGTGGAGGCGACCGGCGCGTCGGTGGGCCCGGCGGTGGCGTCGGGGCGGCAGCTGAAGGGTGCGGTGCCCGACGGGCAGCGGTTCGGGCCGGTCATGCCGCCGGGCGCGACGACCGAGGACGTCATCGGGGTGGGCTACGACCGCCGGGCGCGGCTGGACCGGCTCGCGCTGCGCGGCGCGGTCCTGACGCCGGAGGGCTCACTGCCGCTGGGCGGGCTGAACCAGTACGCGCTGCCGGTCGACGGCATCGGTGCGTACACCGAGCAGTGGGGCCCGGCGTCCCGGGTGCGGGCCACCTGCGGGACCGACACCGACCGGGCGGCGCCGTGCAGCACGGACACCGCGGAGGTGACCGTACGGCACGGCCGGGTGGCGGCGCTCGGTGAGCTGCCGGGCGCCGGCGGCGTGGCCGCGGGGACCGTGGTGCTGCTGGGCCGGGAAGAAGGGGCGCGGCAGCTGCGCAAACTGCACCTCGGGGAGCCGGTCCGGGTCGGCTACCGCCTCGTCGGCCGGGGGCCGGTCCCGCTGCGGTTCGCGGTGGGCGGCTTCCCGATCGTGCGGGACGCCGAGCCGGTGGCCGGTCTGGACACCGTCGCGGTGGCGGTGCGCACCTCCGCGGGGATCGGGGACGGCGGCCGGGTGCTGTACCTGCTGGCACTCGACGGGGCGCACGACCAGGGGCAGACCGGCCTTACGATGCGTGAACTCGCCGATCTGATGGACCTGTTGGGCGCGCGGGACGCGATGGATCTGGACGGCGGCGGGTCCTCGACACTGGTGACCGATGACGGCGACGGCACCGGGGTGGTGGTGCGCAACCATCCGTCGGGCGGGGCGGAGCGGCCGGTGGCCAATGCCGTCGGGGTCTTCTCCCTCGGGTGAGCGGCCCGTTCTCCGCCGTACGGCCGCCGGCCAGGGCCGGGCGGCGGCCACCGCCGGGGTTCCGGTGGGCCGCCGGGATCACGGACGCACGCTGCTGACCACATCGGCGGCGCCGGCCAGCCCCTGGTGGATGTCCGGGGCGAGGCTGCTGCTGGCCAGATAGAAGCCGAGCAGTGCGCACACCAGGGCGTGCGAGAACTTCAGCTTGCCGCTGCGCAGGAAAATCACCGTCAGGACCACCAGCAGCAGCACGACCGAGATGGAAATAGCCATGGGACGCACACCTCCTCAACCGCCGCCCGAACGGGCGGCAAGGGGTGGCCAGTTTGGCGTATTTCAGGGTATGTCCGGTTCGAGGCCCGATGCGCCATCCGGGTGATCACTACGGGTCACGGGGCAGGGATGGATCCGCTCCCGTGATGTGGATCACATAACCCACTGCAACGGAGCGTGCGGATCAGGCGTCTTAGCGGCCGGCATCCACGCCCCGAGCCCAGCCCAGACCGAAAGCCCCTGACGCCCCTATGCACCCGATCCGCTCCCCCCGCCACCGGCCGCGGCGGCTCGCGCTCGCCCTGGTCCCGGTGATCGGGGCCGGGCTCACCGCCTGCGGGGGCAGCGCGGCATCGGCGTCCCAGGGCGATCCGGTGAAGGTGACGCTGGGGGCGGCGAGCGGGACCCGGACCGTAGAGGCCGGCGACAAGCTGAAGGTGACCGCGGAGGGCGGCGTACTGACCGAGGTGCGGGTCACCGACCCCAGGGGCCGGCCGTTGCCCGGCGGGCTCGGGGACGGCGGGGCAGTCTGGAGCTCCAGCGCGAAGGCCGCGCCGGGCACCAAGTACTCCGTTGTCGCCCGGACGAAGAATGCGGAGGGCCGCCCCGGCGTGGCCAAGGCGTCACTGACCACGGCGGCGGACCGGCTCAAGGACGGGAGCGGCCGGGACCGGGCGGACCGGCGGCCCGGACGACCCGCGAAACCGGGCACCCGGATCACGCTGAGGGCGGAACTGAACGGGGTGGACTCCGGCGGCGGCCGTTACTTCGCGAAGGACTATGACCTGAACTTCACCATGGGCCGGACTTGCACCGACTCGGACCCGCCGCGGGTTTGTGGCAAGGTCCACGTGGGTGACCCGGTCGAAGTCACCGCATCCTCCGCACGAGGGAATGACGATACGACCATCGGGATCGGGGACGGCGCTGCCGGCCCGGTCCCCCCTGGCAGTAAAACAGCGCCCTCGCGTCGGGCAGCTGACCCCTTTCAGAGCCTAGTGTGACGGAATGAGCACCGTGCAGGACCAGGATCAACTCACGGGGTGGCGGGGCTTCCAGCACCGCGTCCCCAATGGCTTCGCCATCATCTTCAGCGTGCTGGGGCTCTTCTGTGCCCTGACGGCGCTGATCGGGCCGCTCCGGCGCGGACTCCACCCGGTCATCTACTGGCTGGACACCCTCACCATTCCGGTGCAGCCGAACCTCGCCTATGCGGCGTTCTGCTTCCTCCTGGCCGCGGCGCTGACCGCCCGCAAACGCGTGGCGCTGTGGTTCCTCGTGGCCTACATGGTGCTGGTCACCCTCGCGGACGCGCTGTTCCTGGCCACGGGGTACTGGGAGTTCGCCTTCTCGCTGGTGCTGTGTGCCGGTGCGCTGGTGCTGCTGCTCGTCTCGCACCGTGAGTTCTATGCGATCACCCGGCGCGGCGCGTTCCTGCGGGCCATCGGCGTGCTGATCGCCGGGCTCGCGACGGCGGTGCTGCTCGGCTGGGGGCTGGTGACGCTGGCGCCGGGAACGTTGCAGTCCGGCGGTGGCAACCGGCTGCTGTGGGCCGCCAACAGCGTCTGTGGCGGGCTGGTCGGCGGCCATTTGGTCGAGGGGCATCCGCCGCACTGGATCAGCAACGTCCTCGGTCTGCTGGCGCTGCTGGCGCTGCTCAACGCGGCCGCCACCCTGTTCCGTTCGCAGCGCATGGAGGCCGCGCTGCACGGCGACGAGGAGGCCCGGATCCGGGCGCTGCTGGAGCGCTACGGCAGCGACGACTCGCTCGGCTACTTCGCCACCCGCCGCGACAAGGCCGTGGTCTTCTCCCCCAGCGGCAAGGCCGCCGTCACCTACCGCGTCGAGGCCGGGGTCTGCCTGGCCAGTGGTGACCCGGTCGGTGACCGGGAGGCGTGGACCCAGGCCATCGAGGCCTGGCTGGAGGTCGCCGGGCGGTACGGCTGGCAGCCGGCCGTCATGGGCGCCAGCGAGACCGGCGCCAAGGCGTTCGCCCGCTGCGGCCTCGGTGCGCTGCAACTGGGCGACGAGGCGATCCTGCATGTGAAGGACTTCGACCTGGACGGCCGGGAGATGCGGGTGACCCGCCAGGCCGTCAACCGCGTCGAGCGGGCCGGTGCGACCTTCCGCGTACGGCGCCACGCCGCGCTGACCGACGAGGAGATGCAGGAGGTCATCCACCGCGCGGACGCCTGGCGGGACACCGAGACCGAGCGTGGCTTCTCGATGGCGCTGGACCGGCTGGGCGACCCGGAGGACGGGGACTGCCTGCTGGCCGAGGCGTTCGACGGCGACGGCAACATGATCGCGCTGCTGTCGTTCGTCCCCTGGGGCAAGGACGGCATCTCGCTCGATGTGATGCGCCGTGACCGCAGTGCGCCCAACGGCGTGATGGAGTTCATGGTGGCGCGGCTGTGCGCCCAGGCCGGGTCGTTCGGGGTGCGGCGGATCTCGCTGAACTTCGCGGTGTTCCGCTCCGCCTTCGAGGAGGGCGCCCGGATCGGTGCCGGTCCGGTGCTGAAGTTCTGGCGCCGGCTGCTGCTGTTCTTCTCCAAGTGGTGGCAGCTGGAGGCGCTCTACCGCTCCAACGCCAAGTACAACCCCGAGTGGTATCCGCGCTTCCTGTGCTACGCCGACGCCGGTGCGCTCGCCCGCATCGGTCTGGCCTCCGGTATCGCCGAGGGCTTTGTGGCCGTACCGAGCCTGGGCAAGCTGTGGGGCAAGGGCCACAAGAAGCGGGTGCTGGCCCCGGCGAGCACCGCCGGGCTGCCGTCGCTGGACGAACTCGGCCTGGTGCAGGCCGCGCCGGCCACCGAGCAGGAGCTGCACGAGCAGGAGCTGGCCGCGCTGCCCGAGCAGGTGCGGGTGCGCCACCGCAAGCTGGAGCGGCTGCGCGAGGAGGGCACCGACCCGTATCCGGTGGGCGTGCAGCGTACGCACACCCTGGGCGAGATCCGCGACGCGCACCCCGGCCTCACGCCCGGCGCGCGGACCGGCACGTCCGTCAGCATCGCCGGGCGGGTGCTGCTCACCCGCGACCACGGCGGTGTGCTCTTCGCTGTGCTGCGGGACTGGTCCGGTGATCTCCAGGTCGCGCTGACCCGGGACGGCAGCGGCAAGGAGCTGCTGAACCGCTTCGGTTCGGACATCGACCTGGGTGACCACATCGAGGCCGAGGGCGAGGTCGGCACCAGCGACCGCGGCGAGCTGACCGTGTTCGTCACGCAGTGGCGGCTGACGGCCAAGTGCCTGCGGCCGCTGCCGGACAAGCGGCGCGGACTGTCCGACCCGGAGGCCAAGGTCCGCCAGCGCTATGTGGACCTGGTCGTCTCGACGGACGCGCGGGACAACCTGCGGGCGCGCAGCACGGCCGTACAGGCGCTGCGCCAGGGGCTGATCGACCGGGGCTACCTCGAGGTCGAGACCCCGATGCTCCAGCAGATCCACGGCGGCGCCAACGCCCGCCCGTTCCACACCCACATCAACGCCTACGACCTCGACCTGTATCTGCGCATCGCACCGGAGCTCTACCTCAAGCGGCTGTGTGTGGGCGGTATGGAGAAGGTCTTCGAGATGGGGCGGACCTTCCGCAACGAGGGCATCTCCTACAAGCACAACCCCGAGTTCACGATGCTGGAGGCGTACCAGGCGTTCGCCGACTACGACGTGATGCTGGACCTGACCCGGGAGCTGATCCAGGGTGCGGCGATCGCCGCGTTCGGCAGCGCCACGGCCCGTAAGGCGGATGCGAACGGCCGGCTGGTCGAGCACGACATCTCGGGGATCTGGCCGGTCAAGACGGTGTACGGCGCGATCTCCGAGGCGCTCGGCGAGGAGGTCGACGCGGACACCGCGCCGGACCGGCTGCGGCGGCTGTGCAATGCCTCGGCGGTGCCGGTGAAGCCGGAGATGGGGCGCGGCGACATCGTGCTGGAGATGTATGAGCGGCTGGTCGAGGAGAAGACCACCCTGCCCACGTTCTACAAGGACTTCCCGACCGATGTCTCGCCACTGACCCGGCAGCACCGCAAGGACCCGCGGCTCGCCGAGCGCTGGGACCTGGTCGCCTTCGGTACCGAACTGGGCACCGCCTACTCGGAGTTGACGGACCCGGTAGAGCAGCGCCGGCGGCTCACCGCGCAGTCGCTGCTGGCGGCCGGTGGTGATCCGGAGGCGATGGAGCTCGACGAGGACTTCCTCCAGGCCCTGGAGTACGCGATGCCGCCGACCGGTGGTCTGGGCATCGGTGTGGACCGGCTGGTGATGTTCCTGACCGGTCTGTCGATCCGCGAGACGCTGCCGTTCCCGCTGGTGCGGAGGCGCTGACCGCGCCGGGGTGCCGACATCCGGGTCGCCCTCCCGTCCGCGGGCACGGGGCTCCGCCCCGGACCCCGGTCCTCAAACGCCGGACGGGCTGGAGAAATCCAGCCCGTCCGGCTTTCCCGCGTGCACGGCGCGATCAGCGCAGGACCCGCGGGTTGGCGCAGTGCAACAGCCGCTCGCCCCGCAGGTAGCGGCCGACCTCCTCGGCGACGATCCGGGCGGCCTTGTGCGCGACCTGCCGGCTGCCGCCCGCGATGTGCGGGGTGAGGACGACGCCGGGGGCGGTCAGCAGCCGGGAGCCGGCGGGCAGCGGCTCTTCGGGGAAGACGTCGAAGCCGGCGCCGGCCAGCTGTCCGGATTCCAGGGCGTCGCAGACCGCGTCGTAGTCGAGCAGCGCGCCGCGGGCGCAGTTGACCAGGATCGAGCCGTGGGGCATCGCGGCGATCTGCTTGCGGCCGATCATGCCCGTGGTCTCCTCGGTGACCCGGGCGTGCAGCGAGACGATGCGGGAGCGGGTCAGCAGCTCGTCGAGCGGCACCTGCTCGGCGAGGCCCGCCAGCGCCTCGGGACGCACATACGGGTCGTGGACGAGAACCTGGGCGCCCATGGCGGCGAGGACCGTGGCGACCCGGCTGCCGATGGCTCCGAAGCCGATCAGGCCGACCGTGGTGCCCTCGATCTCGATGCCGCAGTTGTCGTAGTCGTAGTAGTCGCCGCGCCAGACCCCCCGGCGCAGATCGGTGTGGGTGTCGCCGACGCCGCGGGCCGCGGCGAGCAGCAGGGTGAGGGTGTGCTCAGCGGTGGCGGTGGCATTGCGGCCGGGGGCGTAGCAGACCGCGACGCCGTGCCGGGTGGCGGCGTCGAGGTTGGCGTTGACCGGGCCGCCACGGCTGGTGCAGAACAGCTTCAGGTCGGGGCAGTTGGCGAGGATGCGCTCGGTGAGCGGGCCGTGTTCGGTGACACAGATCTCGACGCCCTGGAGGGCCTCGATCATCTCGTCCTCGGTGCCGGAGGCCTCGATGACCTCGGCGACCGGGCCGAAGGGGGTGTGCGGCCAGTCGAACCGGAGCTCGCGTACGTCCAGCGGGGTGTCCCCGGCGGCCGCGCGCACGGCCTCGGTGAACAGGTCCGCCCGGATGAAGTGGTTGCCGGCGGCGAGGACGGTGGTGCTCATGGGGTTTCTTCTCCTGAGGGGCGTGGGGCGCGGGCGGCCTGTTCGGTCAGTGGAGGGCGGGGGCCTGGGCCGGCGCGGGGGCGTTGAAGCTGAGCAGTGCGGTCTGCCCGTGCTCGATGCGGATCTCGGTGAGGGCGCCGTTGTGCAGCTGGGGGAAGACCCGGCGGTAGTCGGTGAGCGGGATGCCCAGCAGCCGGCAGAGCAGAACCCGTACGAGGGTGGAGTGGGCGACCACCAGGACGCGGCCGTGCGGCTGTGCGCGGGCGATATCGGCGAGCGCGGCGGCGGCACGCTCGGCGGCGTGGCGGGGGTGTTCACCGTCCGGCAGATGGTGCTCGACCGGGTCGGCGAGGAAGGCGGCCAGCCGCTCCGGGAAGCGCTCGCGCATCTCGTCCCTGGTCAGGCCCTCTCCCTGGCCGAAGTCGACCTCGCAGAGCCGCTCGTCGATGCGCGGGGTGAGCCCGCAGGCCGCGGCGGCCGGGGCGGCGGTGAGCCGGGCGCGGGAGAGCGGGGAGCTCCAGACGGCGGTGAGGCCGGCGGTGGTGGCCCAGGTGGCGAGGGCGGCGGCCTGTGCGCGGCCGTGGGCGGTGAGCGGCACATCGGTGCGGCCGGCGTAGCGGTTCTCCGCATGCCAGACGGTCTCGCCGTGGCGTACGAGGATGAAGTCGGTCACTGTGCTGCCCTCCTGCGGGCGTGGTCGGCCACTGTCTGGCCGAGCCAGCCACGGCGGGTGAGTTCGTCGAGGAAGCGGAGGTAGACGGGCAGATGGCGGGCGGTGCGGTCCGCTGTGGGCACGATCTCCCGGTCGGTACGGACCATGGCGGCGGCCGCTTGTTCAAGGCCGATGCCCGAGGAGGCGGCGGCGAGTACGGCCATGCCGAGGGCGCCCTCCGCGTGTCGCGGCAGCCGTACGGGGCGGCCGAGGACCTCGGCGCGCAGCCGGCACCAGTAGGCGTTGCGGGCGCCGCCCCCGGTGAGGGTGAGCGGGCCGTCGACGGGCGCGCCGAGGTGGTCGAGGTAGTCGAAGCAGAGCCGTTCGAGGCAGGCCACGCCGAGCAGATACGCGTGGAACTCCTCGGCCCGGGTGGCGGCGTGGCCCAGGAGGAAGGGTTCGGCCTCAGGGGCGCGGAAGGGGAAGCGTTCGCCGCCGCCGGCGACCAGGGGGTAGGCCACCGCCTCCGGGTCGAGGGCCGCGGCCCGGGCGGTGAGCGCGTCCAGGTCCTCGCCGGGGAAGTGCCGGGAGAGGACGCCGGCGCCGCTGCTGGAGGCGCCGCCCGGCAGCCAGTTGTCGCCCGGTCCGCGGTGGCAGTAGACGACGCCCGCGGGATCGCGGACCAGGTGCGGGCTGCTGCCCTTGAGGACGAGGGTGGTGCCGAGCACCGCGTTCCAGGAGCCCGGTGCGAGCGCTCCGGCGCCGATCTGCGCGGCGCAGCCGTCGGTCATCCCGGCGACGATGGCGGTCCCCTCGGGGATGAGGGTGCTCTCGGCGGCCTGGGCGCAGACGGTGCCGAGCACGTTTCCCGGACGGACGACCTCCGGCAACATGCCGGCGGGGACGCGGAGTTGGTCCATCACCTCCTGTGGCCAGCGCTCCTCGACGAGGTGGTAGCCGGTCTTGAGGGCGTGGCTGGCGTCGCTCGGGAGCTGACGCCCCGCCAGCCGCCAGGTGATCAGGTCGACCTGGTGCAGCAGCCGGGTGCCGGTCCGGAGGCCGGGTTCGGCGTGCAGCAGGGCGACGAGCTTGGGCAGCGCCCAGGACGGCTGCATGCTGCGGTAGCCCAGCTCCTGCCAGACCGCGGCGCCGGCGGTGTTGACGGCCGTGGCCTGTGCGGTGGCGCGCCCGTCGTCGTACATCAGCCCAGGGGTCAGCGGCGTGCCCCGGCCGTCGGCGAGCAGGATCGTGCCGGAGGTGCCGTCGAGGGCCAGCCCGCGGATCCGCCGGCGGTCGAGGCCGGCCAGGGCTTCCCGGCAGGCGGCGGTGAGCGCGCCCCACCACTCCTCGGGGTCCTGCTCATGCCGGTCGCCGGCACGCCGGCTGGTGAGCGGGCGGGCGGCGGTGGCCAGGACCCGCCCGGTGCCGTCGACGGCGAGGCAGCGTGCGCTCTGGGTGCCGAGGTCGAGGCCGAGCCAGATGCCGTCGAGGGCGGGGGCGGGGCGGTCGCCGCGGTGGCGCGGGTCAGACAAGGGGGTCTCCAGGGGCGGGGCGGGTGGTGCCGGTGGCTTCGGTCGGCCGTCCGGTGGCCTCGGCGGGGCGGTCGGCGCTGCCCGACCAGGTCGCTCGGCCGCGCCAGCCGGCCTCCCGGGCGAGTCCGCGCCAGGCGAGGAAGTCCTCGTAGAGCGCGGCATAGAACTCCGCACGCTCCGGCTCGGGTTCCCAACTGCGCTGCATCCGGACGTACTTGGCGGCCGCGCTGTGCATGCTGGTCTCGGCTCCGGTGCGTACCAGGCCGGTGAGGAAGGCGCCCTTGGCGCCGAGTTCGGTGTCGCCGGAGCGGGCGGTGGGCACACCGGTCGCATCGGCGATCAGTGCGCACCAGGCGTCGCTGTTGGCGCCGCCGCCGCACAGCCGCAGCTCGCTGACGTCCGTACGGGCGGCGGCCAGCGAGTCGCGTAGCACCAGCGAGAGTCCGTCGAAGACGGCGCGGGCCAGGTCGGCCGGGGTGTGTTCCAGGGACAGGCCCCAGAAGGAGCCGCGGGCGCCCGGGTCGAGGAACGGGGCGCGCTCACCCGCCGGGGAGAGGTAGGGCAGGAACATCAGCCCACGGGCGCCCGGCTCCGATTCGAAGGCGAGCTGCGCCAGTTCCGGCGGTCCGGGCAGATGGAGCAGCCGTGCTGCCCAGCCGAGCACCTCGGCGCCGTTGAGGGTGGGGAAGGCGCGCAGCACCCGCTCGCGACCGCGGTAGGCGATATGGATGCCGGACGGCTCGCCGCCGGTGTCGATCTCCGTGCGGACGATCTCGGTGCACAGAGTGGTGCCGAGGATGGTGCAGGCCTGGCCGGGGTTGACCACGCCGACGCCGCGGGCGGTGGCCGCGATGTCGTAGGGCGCCATCACGACCGGGAGTCCGGCCGGCAGTCCCAGTTCGTCCGCTGCCGTGCCGGTGAGTTCGGCGATCCGCTGTGACTCCCCCAGGACGGTGGGCAGCAGCCGTTCGTACGCGCGGAGGCCGAACAGGTCGAGAATGTACGGGTCGTAGTCGCCGGTGGCGTGGTCCAGGAAGGGCGCCGAGGCATCGGACTCATCGCTGGCGCGGACGCCGGTGAAGCGCAGGAAGAGCCAGCCGGCGGCGGTGAGCGAGGTGGCGGAGCGGGCCAGCCGGTCCGGGTCGTGGGCGGCGAGCCAGCTGAAGAGGGCGTTGGGCATGCCGGCGCAGGTCAGCGAGCCGTTGCGGCGGAAGGCCGCGGTCAGGACGCCCTCGCGCTGCCAGGCGGTGAGCAGGTCCCCGGCGCGGCCGTCGGACCACAGGATGGCGGGTCCGGTGGGGCGGCCGCGGTCGTCGACGAGCCAGGCGCCGTCGCCCTGGGCGGTGAAGGACACCAGCCGAACCGGGTCGGTCAGCCCGTCCAGCGCGGCGCGGACGGTGCGGACGACCGCCTGCCAGACGGCGTCCATGTCCTGTTCGGCCCAGCCGGGGTGCGGGCGCAGCACCTCGGTGGCCTGGCGGGCGACGGCGATCTCGGTGCCCTGGTCGTCGAAGACGACGGATTTGATCACCGTGGTGCCGACGTCGATGGTCAGTACGGACATCAGTGCGGGCCTTTCAGGCCGGTGCCGAGGCGGTGGCGGGCGCGCTGCCGTCGGGGGCCGCGTCCGCCGCGCCCGACTCCTCCGGCAGCTTCAGGAAGTGGGCGAGTACGCAGCTCACCGCGTACATCCCGGCGAAGATCCAGACCACCCCTTCGACGCCGAGCGGTCCGACGAAGACCGCGACGACGGCGGGGCCGACGAAGGTGCTGGCGCCCGCGCCCAGGTTGAGGGCGGCCAGCGCCTGCCCCTGGTGCTTCGGCTCCAAGGTGGGCACCAGCGCCGAAAGCGGTACATAACCCGCCAGCGTAGCGCCGTAGAACGCGGCGACGAGAAGGGCGAGCGAGAAGTTCGCGCCCGCGGCGTGCGGGACGTAGAAGAGCAGCAGGGTGCTCAGCGTGCAGCCGGCGCCGCCGAACCAGGCGATGGTGCGGCGCCAGCCGAAGCGGTCGCCGACGACGCCGAACAGCAGATTGGCGAAGATGTTGGTCGCGAACATCGCGCTGAGCAGATGCAGCCACTGGGTGAGGCTGAAGCCGACCGTTCTCGTGAAGTGGATCGGCATGATCACGAAGAAGCCGAACTGCGAGGCCGTGTTGATGACGCGGACCAGCGAGCCGACCCCGACCCTGGGGTTGCGCCACAGCACCGTCACGCTGCCGACCAGCGTGGCCACCGGCCCCTCGCCGGTACCGCGCGGCCGCCTGCCGCCGTGCTCGTCACGGACCAGTAGCAGGGCGATCAGCCCGCCCGCGGCGACCAGTACCAGCGCGGCCCACAGCGTGGCGTACGCGCCGATCTGCGGGATCAGCCCGCTGGCGACCAGCGAGCCGAGCGTGGGCAGCCCGCCGGTGAAGGCGAACCAGAACCATCCCATGGCCGTGCCGAGCCGGGCCCGCGGCGCGACCCCGGCGATCCAGACCAGGAACCCGTAGGCGAACAGCGGATAGCCCAGACCGCGCAGCCCGTAGCCGAGCATCATCAGCGGGTAGCTGGCCAGCGGTATCGCGACGGCGAGGAAGAGCACCTGGAAGACCGCCCAGATGCCCAGACCGGTCCACATGACGCGGCGCGGGCCCCACAGGTCGGAGAGCACCCCGGAGAGCCAGGCGGCGATGCCGGCCGCGATCCCGTAGACGGTGAAGAGCAGGGCGACCCGGGGCTCCGAGAGGTGCCGGTCGATGAGGTACGGCGAGAGATAGCCGGACTCGACGCCGTCCCCGATCATGAAGAGGAGCAGCCCGAGGTAGCCCCAGGCGAGGGTGGACGGGATGCCCAGGCGTGTGATCAGCGAACCCGGCGGAGAGTTCTTCATCGAATCTCCCTTTCTGCGGCGGCGGCAGGAGCGGTGGACGGAGCGATGGAACCGCCGCGCAGAATCGGGCGTCAATCACCTGCGGAATCTTCGCATCGGGGCCGCGACCAGCCATGTTGCGTCGTACCGGAACCGCATGTGGACGCCATGGCCGCCGGGCGTGCAGTGTTAAATCCGTGCGAACATAACGCGGCGAATTCACGCGGTGAACGCCGACGGCGGGCACGGAGGGAGTCGGGCGATGGACCGGGTCGAGGCCCAGGAGGAGCGGCGGCGCCGCATACGGGAGACGGTCATCGCCCGAGGTTTCGTCCGCACCGCGGACCTGGCCGAGGAGTACGGCATCAGCCTGATGACCGCGCACCGCGATCTGGACGCCCTTCAGGCCCAGGGCTGGCTGCGCAAGGTGCGCGGCGGGGCGACCGGGCTGCCGTCGGCGCAGTTCCACGGCAGCGTCGCGGAGCGCATGGCGACCATGGCGCAGACCAAACAGCAGCTCGCCCGGGCCGCCGCGACGCTGCTGGTCCCGGGCCAGTCGGTGCTGCTCGACGACAGCACCACCTGTCTTCTCCTGGCCCATCAGGTCGCCGAGCACACCCCGCTGACGGTGATCACCAACTCCCTGCCGGCCGTCACCACTCTCGCCAAAGAACCCGGTATCTCCCTGATCACCCTGGGCGGTGCCTACTTCCCCGCCTATGACGCCTTCATGGGCCCGCACACCGCCGACGCGGTGCGGGCCTTCCGCGCCGATGTGCTCTTCATGTCCACCACGGCCGTCACCAACGGCCGCTGCTACCACACCTCACCGGAGACGGTGCAGGTCAAGCGCGCCATGATGGAGTGCGCGGGCCGCCGCATCCTGCTCGCCGACCACACCAAGTTCACCAAGGGGGGCCTCTACGCCCTCGCTCCACTCACCGACTTCGACCTGCTGATCGTCGACGACGGCCTGCCGGCGGACCAGATACGGCACATACGGGCGGCCGGTACCGAGGTGACGGTGGTACCGGCCCGCTGACCTCCCCAACTGCTCTGTAGGGGAGGCGACTTGACGTCACTCCTCGGCGAGGCCCAGCAGCGAGGGGTCCTCGGCCAGCTCGCGGAAGAACGCCCGGGGGTCGGTGAGCAGCTTGCGCTCGGTCAGGTCCAGCAGCCCGCCGACGGCGCTCACCTCGGCGGCCACGGTCCCGTCCGTCTTGCGGACGGTCTGCTCGACCCGGAACGTCCGGCCTGCGCCCCAGACGAAGGCGCAGCTCACCTCGACCTCGTCACCGGCCCGCAGTTCGTGCCGGTAGCGGATGGTGGTCTCGATGGTCACCGGGCCGATGCGCCGGTCCACCATGGTGCTCTGCCGGATGCCGCTCGCCTGTAGCAGTGACCAGCGGGCGTGCTCGGCGTACTGGAGGTAGACGCTCTGGTTGAGATGGCCCTGGGTGTCGGTCTCATAGCCGCGGACGGTGACCGCTACGGCGAACGGCTCCTCCGCCTGCGCACCGGCCGCGCTGTCCGCCGCTTCGACTGCTTCTGCCATATGCGCTTTCCCCTCCCCGTAGGCACCGGCCGCCTCTCGGACACCCCGGGCCTCATCAGCCACTGGCTTCCCATCGTAGGCGTCGGCCCCGTCCGTTGCGGTGGCTCTCAGGGGCTGCCCGTCTTCAGCCGCAGATTCCACCTGGCCAGCGGCTTGCCGACCGGCTGGAAGATGGTGACGGTGTCGCCCCCGAAGTTGTCGCAGGTCGCGGCGCCGCCGCCGGAGTGCATCCCGACGGCCATCGGGGCGTTGGGCTGGGTGACGTACGAGCCGCCCGAATCGCCGGGCGCGGAACAGGCGTTGGTGTACGAGAGCCCGTCGATGACCGTGGTGCCGTAGTCCACGGTCTGGTCGGCCCGGGTGATCTCGCCGCAGTGCCAGCCGCTGGACTGGCCGGAGTGGCAGATGGACATACCGGCCAGGGCCTCCTGCGTACCGGTGACGGTGACCGGTGTGCCGCCCTGGCCCGCCACGGTCGAGCTGAGCGTCCAGCCCGGCTGGTCGACCGCGACCAGCCCGAAGTCGCCCGCGCGCCCGTTGACGCTGCGCACGCCGCCCTGGTTGGAGGTCCCCAGCCGGCTGCCGTCCTTGCCGTACGCGGCCTGGTCCGGGGTGAGGGTGCAGTGACCGGCCGTCAGGAAGCCCTGGAAGTCGTGCGGGCCGGTCACCGAGAAGCCGACGGAACAGATTCCCTCGTGGCCGGGCATCCAGCGCTCACCGCCGATGACCGTGCCGTCCTGCTGGTGCGGTGTCTGGGCGCTGCGCTCGATGGTGACCGGCACCTTCGCCCGGCTCCCGAGGACGCGCACGTCCCGCTCGAAGGCGTCGGTCCGCTCGGTGTGCTTGGTGCGGTCGACGCGGATCACCACGCCGTTGGCGCGCTCGTCCACCCCCCAGCCGGTGACGCCCGGCACGCCCTTGCCGGCCCGGTCGTCGATCCGGCGCACCAGCGCGGTGAGCACCGCACGGCTGTGCCGCACGGTCTTGGGCAGCGCGCCGGCGACCCGTACCCGCTGTGCGTCGGCGGCGCCGGTGACCGCGACGACGAGTTTGCCGGTCCCCTTGTCGAACCACATCCCGGCCGGCGGTGCGGTGAGCGCCCGGCGCACGGCGGCCGCCGCCCGGTTGGCCTCGGCCTCCTGCGCAAGCCGGGTCCGCACCTGCTCGGCGGTCAGTCCGAGGTCCCGGCGCATCGCGTCGAGCATGCCGCGGGGCGAGGGCTGGGGCGTCGGTTCGGACTGCGGCAGGGCGCGCGCCGGACTGAGCGGGCCGGCCGCCGCCACCACGGCGGCCACGGTCGCGCCCCAGAGAGCGGCCTTGCGAAAGCGGCGTTCCATCGGGGATCTCCTCGCGATGTCGAGTGCACGTCGGATCCGGTGTGCGTCGAGCGTGCGCGAGACCGGGGCGTGCGGCACGAGGGAGATCCCCTGCATCATGGGGGTGTGATGAGCGAGCCCGGCCCCCAAGTCCCCTTCACCTACGGGCCGGTAGCGTTCCGGCAACTGCCGGAGGTGCTGCGCAACGTGACCTACTCGGGCGCCCGCCATCCGGGAGCGGCGACACCTGAATGCCCGTCATACGGGCCGGACGGAACGGCTGATGGCGCCGGCACCGTCCCGCAGGGCCCGCTCGCCGGTCTGGCCGGGGGCGCCAACTGCCAGCGCTACGCCTACGCCGTACTGGGCCACTTCGGCCTGCCGGTACCGCCGTTGCGCTCGGCGGAGCTGTGGGCGGACCGGCGGGCGACCGTGCGGGTGGACCGGCCGCGGCCGCTGGACCTGGTGCTGTTCGACGGCGGGCCGGTCGAGGGCCGTCCGGAGGGGTACGGGGCCCATGTGGGCGTTCATCTGGGCCCCGACCAGGTGCTGCATCTGTGCCGGGAAGCCGGCCGGCCGGCGGTGTGGCGCTATGCGGACTTCGCGGCGCGGCCGCGCTATGCGCGCCTGCTGGGCGTCAAGCGGGCGGTGGCCGCGACGGGCCGGTGAGCACACGGCGGAGCCGCGCGGCCACCGGCCCGGGGCGGCTCAGAAGCCGCCGCCACCGTCGCCGCCGAAGCCGCCCCCGTCGCCGAATCCTCCGCCGTCACCGAAGCCACCGCCGAAGTCATCGGCGTTGAAGTCGGAGCCGGAGAAGTCGCCGCCGGCGGCGCCGTAGTCCGCGCCGTAGGCGTGCGACGACATCATCATGTTGCCGAGTACCGTGCCGACCAGGAGGCCGGGCAGCAGACCGCCGCCGAAGTAGCCGCCCGCCCAGGGGGCGTAGGCCGGGCCCGCGTCCCAGTACGGGCGGTCGCCGCTGTCGGTCCGGACCGTACGGGCCAGTGGCTCGCGGCCGTCGTCCAGCCGGCTCTTGTCCGCGGCGCAGACCGGTACCGTGCGCTGCGCGCCGCCGGCCGGTGCCCAGGCGACATCGACGACGGACGGGCCGTGCCGGGGGTCGAAGAAGCAGGGCAGCCGGCGCTCGGGCAGCGGCCGGCCCTCGCGCCGCGCGGCGAGCGTGGCCAGCGAGAAGCGGCCGTCCTCCAGGGCCTGGGTCACCGCCTGCACCTCACCGGGGTGCGCGGCCGCCGCCATCGCCGATTTGGCGTTCTCGTAGGCGTCCAGCGCATGGGCGTAGTCGGCGCGCATCGCATCGTCGGCGCCGGGCTCGCCGGGGTTGAAGTCGAGCCGGTCCAGCTCCTCGCCGAAGGCGGTGATGTCCTCGTCGACGACGACCCGCAGATCCTCCATCGCGGCCCGCTCCACCTCGGCGCGCCGCCGGCGGTTGCGGCGGGCGATGGCGTAGGCGCCGCCGCCACCGACGACCACCAGCACGCCCAGGCCGATCGCGGTGCCGGTGTCGAAGCCGCCGCCGGTGCCGCTCCAGGACTCGGGGGCGTAGCCGTTCGCCGACTGGTTCGCGGTGTCGACGAAGTGGTTCAGCCGCTCGGAGACGGTGGGGTAGTCGGACCGTTTGACCGAGCCGACGAGGTTCTGCACCGAGCTGCGGGACATCACCCGCGAGTCGGCGGCGGCGTTGAAGCCGTTGCCGAGTTCGACCGCGTAGACCCCGCTGATGCCGACCTTGGTCCGCAGGTCGCGCAGCAGCGTTGCCGGCTGATAGTCCGCGGTGCGCGGCAGTACGGCGACGAAGACCGGCTTGTCCGCGTCCTTGATCTTCTTGGCCAGGGCATCGGCCTGGGACGCGGAGAAGAGGTCGGATGCGCGCGGATCGACGTAGACCGGGCCCTTCTTCAGGGCGGTCGCGGCCTCGTCGAGCCCGCCCGCGGCATGGGCACCGGGAGCCGTCATGGCGGCCACCGCCAGCAGCGCGGCCACCAGAAGCAGCACCGGCGCGATCAGCACACGACGCATTGCGGTGTTCATGGGTTCGACGCTACCCGAACGGTACTTTCCCGACATCACCGACCCTGGATCCGAGGGGGAGAGCCGCCGGGATTCTCCCGCCCCCGCGCGGGTCTGTCGCGCCGGGAATGACCATCCAGGTGATCGCTCAGCGCGTCGTTTTTGACACGCGAAGTGCCGGGGATGTTCCGGCTCGTCCCTCCCCCGAGGAAACGAGGAGACGATGTCCCGCGTCGCTTCGATAGCCACCAATCTCGCCGTCGCCGTCGCCACCACCGCCGTCGGCTGCATGCTGGTGATCACGCTGGCGCCCGCCCAGCACCACGCCGACCCGGTGCGGCTGTCGGCCGGCAGCGCCCTGGCCGCCACGACCGGGCACGGGGGCTCGGCAGCGCGGGCCGCCACCTCCGCGCTCGGCGCGGGCGCCGCCGGCGACGACGCCGGGCAGTTCGCGCCCGTGGCGGGGCGGATCGAGGTCACCGCGCCGCAGGCCGGTGTCGACTTCAAGTCGAACGGCAGCTCCGCCGTGGCCTGGAAGAACAGCACGGGCCGGGAGGTGGACATCTGGCTGAACGCGGACATGGGCCACGGCCGCGCCCAGCGGATGGCGATGGTCGCCACCAAGGCGGGCGCAGCACCGAAAGGCGAGGCGTTCGTGACGCTCCCCCGGGTGCCGCCGGCCCCCCACTACTTCCTGGAGGTGGCCACCGCCGGTGACGGCGCGGTCCGCGGGTTCAGCAGGACCTTCGCCATCACCGAGTGACCGGCCGGAACCGGGCGCCGGCTCCCCAGGGCAGGCGCCCGGTTCGTCGTCCTACGGTGCGGCCAGGTCGACCAGCCCCGCCAGGGCCTCCCGGTGCCGCCCCGGTGACCCCAGCGCGAGCTCATCGCTCTTGGCCCGCTTGAGGAAGAGATGGGCGGGGTGTTCCCAGGTCATCCCGATGCCGCCGTGCAGCTGGATGCACTCCTGGGCGGCGCGCACCGCCACCGGCGCGCAGTACGCCTGGGCGACCGCCACCGCCACTCGCGCGGAGTGCGTCCCGGCGGCCGCGACCACGGGCGCCACGGCGGCATCGGGGCTGCCGGTGGCCAGCGCGTCCGCCGCGTTACGGGCGGCGGCACGGGCCGAGGCGACCTCCAGCCACAGGGTGGCCATCCGGTGCTTGAGCGCCTGGAACGAGCCGACGGGGCGGCCGAACTGGGTGCGCTCGGCCGTGTACCGCACGGTCTCGGTCAGACACCATTCGGCGAGGCCCAGCTGCTCGGAGGCGAGCAGCCCGGCCCCGGTGAGCAGGGCACGCTCGACGGCGGTGTGGGCCCGCTCCCCGGTGGCCAGCAGCCGGCCCGGCGCGCCGTCGAAGGTGAGGTGCCCGAGGGGGCGGGTGAGGTCGAGCGCGGTGACGCTCTCGGCGTGCACGCCGTCCGCCGCGGCGTCGACCGCGTAGAGGGCCGGTCCTTCGGGGCCCTGGGCCCGGACGAGCAGCAGCTCGGCGGCCGTGGCATCGGCGACCGAGGTCACCCGGCCGGTCAGCGCACCGTCCCGGTCGGCACGTACGGCAGGCTCCGGCAGCGCGCCCGGTGCGGTCGGCAGCGGGAGCGCGAGCACGCCGACGGTGCCCGCGGCGAGCGCGGCGAGCGGCCCGGCGACCTCCTCCTGGTGGTGCGCGCAGCCGAGGAGGGCGGTCACCGCGATGACCGCGCTGGTCAGATACGGCACGGGAGCGACCGAGCGGCCCAGCTCCTCCAGTACGACGGCGGCCTCACGGGCACTCGCGCCCGCCCCGCCGAGCTTTTCGGGGACCAGGAGCCCCGCGGTCCCGATGTCCGTGGCGAGCGCCCGCCACAGGCCGCTGTCGGACGGGACGTCCGACTCCAGGCCGGCGAGCACGGTGGCCGGATCGCTGCGGTCGGTGAGCAGCGCCCGTACGGCGGCGCGCAGCGCGTCCTCGTCCTCGGAGTAGAGCAGGTCGGGGTCGGGCGTCGGGGCGCTCGACGGGAGGGGTCCGGCGGTCATCGGGGGAGGTCCTTCCACGCGACGTCCTTGTCGGTGCGCGGCTCGGGCGGCAGCCCCAGCACACGTTCGGCGACGATGTTGAGCAGCACTTCGGAGGTGCCTCCTTCGATGGAGTTCCCCTTGGCGCGCAGATAGCGGTAGCCGGCCTCGCGCCCGGTGAAGTCGACGCCGTCGGGGCGGCGCATCGTCCAGTCGTCGTAGGTCAGTCCGTCCTCGGCCAGGAACTCCACCTCCCAGCCGCTGATCTCCTGGGCGAGCCGGGCGAAGGCCAGCTTCATCCCGCTGCCCTCGGGCCCTGGCTGGCCTTTGGTGAGCTGCTGGCGCAGCCGCTCCCCGGTCAGCCGGGCCACCTCGGCCTCCACCCAGAGCGTCAGCAGCCGCTGGTGCAGGTCGTGGGTGCGCAGTTCGGGACGGGCCCGCCAGTCGGCGGAGGCGACGCCGATCATGCCGCCCTCGCGGGGGATACGGGTCCCGCCGATCGCGACCCGCTCGTTCATCAGCGTGGTCTGGGCGACCTTCCAGCCCTCGCCGACCTCACCGAGGCGGTGGGCGTCGGGGATCCGGACGCCGGAGAGGAAGACCTCGTTGAACTCGGCCTCGCCGGTGATCTGCCGCAGCGGCCGGACCTCGACGCCGGGGTCGGTCATATCGCAGATGAAGTAGGTGATGCCGCGGTGCTTGGGCACGTCGGGGTCGGTGCGGGCGATCAGGATCGCCCAGCGGGCCAGGTGCGCGCTGGACGTCCAGACCTTCTGGCCGTCGACGATCCAGTCTCCTTGGTCGTCGCGCACCGCCCGGGTCGCCAGCGCGGCCAGGTCGGAGCCGGCGCCGGGCTCGCTGAACAGCTGGCACCACACCTCCTCGCCGGTCCACAGCGGGCGCAGCAGGCGCTGTTTCTGCTCCTCGGTGCCGAACCGCAGGAGGGTGGGCGCGGCCATGCCCAGGCCGATGCCGATCCGGCCCGGGTCGTTGTCGGGGGCGCCGGCCGCGGCCAGCTCCTCGTCCACCACCGCCTGGAGGGACCGTGGCGCGTCCAGCCCGCCGAGGCCCTCGGGGAAGTGGATCCAGGCGAGTCCGGCGTCGAAGCGGGCGCGCAGGAACTCCAGGCGCTCCGTGGTGGCGGGAGGGTGTGCGGCCAGCAGCGCGGCGGTGCGCCGGCGCAGTTCTGCGGCGTCGGTCATCGGGCCTCCTCCGCTCCGGGGACCACCACGAGGCGGCCGACGGTGGTGCCGTCGGCGACCCGCTGTACGGCGTCGGCGGCGTCCTCCAGCGGGACCCGCCCGCCGATCAGCGGCTTGACGACGCCCTGTGCGGCGAGCTTGGTCAGCTCCTCGTGGCAGGCGTCCACCGCGGCCGGGTCCTTGGTGTTGTACAGGCCCCAATGCAGGCCCAGGATCGCGTAGTTCTTCACCAGCGCGTGGTTGAGCGCGGGGCTGGGAACGGCACCGCCGGCGAACCCGACGACGATGATCCGGCCCTCGAAGGCGATACACTTGACGGACTTGGCGTACGCCTCGCCGCCCACCGGGTCGTAGACCACATCCGCGCCACGGCCGCCGGTGGCTTCCTTGACGGCGGCGATCAGGTCGTCGGAGCGGCGGTCGAGGACCAGGTCACAGCCGAGTTCACGGGCGGTACGGGCCTTGTCCGCGCCGCCCACCACGCCGATGACCTGAGCGCCGGCGGCCTTGCCGAGCTGTACGGCGGCGCTGCCGACGCCCCCTGCCGCGGCGTGCACCAGCAGCGTCTCACCCGCCTGGATGCGGGCCCTGCGGTGCAGCCCGAACCAGCCGGTCTGGTAGCCGATGTGCAGTGCGGCGGCCTCGGCGTCGTCCAGTGCCTCGGGGGCCGGGCGGACCGCCGCCGCGTCGACGACCACGTGTTCGGCGAAGCCGCCGTCGGGCAGCGGTGGCTGGGCCAGCACCCGTGCCCCGACCGCTCCGGCCGCCCCCTCCCCCACGGCCAGCACCTCACCGCAGATCTCCACGCCCGGCGTGAACGGCAGCGGCGGCCTGACCTGGTAGTGGCCCCGGCAGAGCAGCGCGTCCGGGAAGTTGACGTTGGCGGCCCGCACCCGCAGCAGCAGCTGCCCCGGCCCCGGCTGCGGGTCCGGCACCTCCTCCAGCCGCATCACTTCACGCGGCTCACCGTTCGCGTGTACGCGCCATGCCTTCACCTGGGGCCTCCAGTGACCTTGGATACGCGGGTGGGCGGAGGGCTCCGTCGCCCCTCGCCAGCGACATACTAAGCGGTCGGTATCCCGCAGGGAACAGCCTCCGACGAGTCCCGGCCACCTCCCCGGAGCCTGGTACTGACAGGGTCAGGCTCCGGCCCACCCGATGGCGGAGACTGACCGGCATGGACACATCCACCCCGGGCAACCCCACCGAGCTGGGGAACTTTCTGCGCACCCGGCGCGCCCGGCTCCAGCCGGAGGACGTCGGCCTGGTCCCCTACGGGGCCCGCCGCCGCGTCCCCGGGCTGCGCCGGGAGGAGCTGGCGCAGCTGGCCGGCGTCAGCGTGGCGTACTACACCCGCCTGGAACAGGGGCAGAGCCACAACGCCTCGGAGGGGGTGCTGGACGCCCTGGCCCGCGCACTGCGGCTGACCGCCGACGAGCGGGAGCATCTGCGCGCGCTGGCCCGCCCCGTCAGGGCGCGCCGCCGCCCGGCCGTCCGGCACGCCGCGGTGCGCCCCGGCGTGCGGCGGTTGCTCGCCGCCGTGGCGGACGTACCGGCCCTCGCTCTCGGCCCGCGCTTCGAGGTCCTGGCGTGGAACCGCCTCGGGCACGCCCTGACCGCCGGGCACCTCGACTTCGACTGCCCCGACCGCCCCGCGGACCGCCCCAACGCCCAGCGGATGCTCTTCCTCGACCCGCACACCCGCGAGCTGTACCCGGACCGCGACGCGGAGGTCCGGCGCGCGGTCTCCGCACTGCGGGTGGCCGCGGGGCAGTACCCTGACGACCCCCAACTCGCCGAGCTCATCGGAGAGTTGTCGATGAAGTCCGCCGAGTTCAGCAGCCTGTGGTCCCGGCACGCGGTGCGCAACTGCACCTTCGGCACCAAGCAGTTCCACCATCCGCTGGTGGGCGCGCTGACCCTGGAGTTCGAGATGCTCCGGACGCCGGACGGCTCCGGACAGGGCGTGCTGATGTACACCGCCCCGCCGGGTTCGCCGTCCGAGGCGGCGCTGCGGCTACTCGCCGCGGAGCGCGGCCCAGACCTCCGGGTCCTCGAACCCGAGCGCCCATAGGCCGGTGCCCCGCACCCCGTACTTCCGCAGCAGCGGCAGCTGGGCCCGGACGCCGCGCGCGTCCTGGTACCAGACCTGGTGCTCCGCGCCGTCCTTCTCGTACCGGAAGTGCGGGGTGCCGGAGACCTCGTCGAAGAGGTACCGCGCGCCCACCCGCTCACGCAGCGCCTCGGCCTCCTTCCACGTCAGATGGCCGGCGTGGCCAGTGACTCCGGTGATCCAGTCCCAGCCGTACCCGGGGAAGGCCACCTCGATCTTGTTCCGGGGGATGGTGTCGGTGGCGTAGCGCAGAAACTCCTCGTACCAGTCCTTGGCGGACAGCGGACCCGGGTCACCGCCCGACCAGTGCAGGTCATAGCCCATGATCCGGACCCGGTCGGCGTACCTGCCGAGTTTCCCGTAGTCGAATGCCGTGCCGGATCCGCGGACCCGGGCCATCACGGTGACCACGCACTGCTTGTCCCGGTCGTGCAGCGCCGCGCACAGCTCCCTGACGAGCGCGTTGTACCCGGTGCGCACCCGCTCACGGTCCTCCTTGTCCCCGGTGACCGCCATCTTCTCGTAGTCCAGGTCGAGCCCGTCGTACGAGCGGCTCGCCACCAGGTCCAGCAGCGTCTCCACATGCTCCCGCCGCCGCTCGGGATCGTGCATCAGCCGGGACATCCGCGCGGCGTCCAGGGTCTCGGTCACCGTGGGGACGACCTCGATCCCGGCGTCGTGCAGCCCGTCGATGATGCTGCGCCGCCCCGCCCCCTCCTGCCCCGCGATGGTGCTGCCGGAGGAGGCCTCATACCAGAAGGGGCTGACGGTGTGCAGCTGGGAGGCGTGCCGCAGCGCGTCACGGTAGGCGGCGTCGACATCGCCCCAGTAGGGCAGCCAGGCCGAGACGGTACGTCCGCGGGCCCGGGGGGACTCCGCAGCCGCGGCGGCCGGGGCGAGCGGTCCGGCGAGCACGGCCACGACGAGCAGCAGCGCAAGGGCGGCGCGCGCCCGGAATCCTGATGCATGGTCCATTCACCGAGCGTCACCCGGGACGATCACTGACGCATCGTCAGGAGCGCCGAATGGGGGTGGGGGTGTGCAGTACCGCTTCCGGGGGAGCGTGCGCAAGCGGGTGCACACGGCATACCGAAAAGGACCCGTAAAGCAAGGCGGTCTTCGGCCACACCAAAAGGGGCCGGGTCACCGTGAAACAACGACCGCATCACCTACGGACTTCCACTTCGGACACAACAAACCGCCGGAACTGTGCAACCATTTGACGGATCGTCAATTCAATCCCACCAAGATCAACAGTTGGGAATTGTCGCCATGTAAGGGAAATTCCGTTTTCTTTCGGACACTGTGTTGACGTGTTCCGCAAAATCAATAGAAGCTCTGGGCGAGTTCACCCCAACCAACAAAACGAGAACGGACTCGACTGGTATGTTCAACGTGCCACACCCGGAAGCTTCCGCGGCCTATACGTCCGGCGTCGAAGAGCTCTGCGAGATTGTGTCGAACCAGAGCTACGCCCACCTTCCCGGCGAGCAGGTGAGCGAACTGCTGCGCCGGCGCGACGAGAACGCGGTGCGGGACTGGGACGCTTTCCAGGCGAGCTGGAACGAGATGCCGCTGGACGGCTACATGGCCGACGGCGGACGCTACCGCCGGCGCCGTCACGCCACCTTAAGCGCACCCCGCGCCAGCAACGACTACCGGATCGAGGACCACCAGCCGCACTACCAGACGCTGGACTACAACAACCTCAACGGCGGCATAGCCCGCCACTACGAACCGATCGAGGACCGGATCCTCCGCGGCGAGACCATGAGCAGCCTCGTCACGCTCGGCTGCGACCTCTTCGGACGGCTGGCTCCCTACTCGGCCTGGCACATCGAGTCGCACCAGTTCCGCATCGAGGTCACGGGCGACGAAGTGGCCAAGCCCACCCCCGAAGGCGTGCACCGCGACGGGGTGACCTTCGTCCTGATGGCGATGGTCGACCGGTCCAACGCCGCCAACGGCGAGAGCACCGTCTACGGACTGGAGAAGAACCCGCTGGCCAAGTTCACCCTCGCCGAACCGCTGGACCTGGCGATCGTCAACGACGAGCGGGTCTTCCACGGTGTCAGCCCCCTCGGGCAGTTGGACGACACCCGGCCCGCCCACCGGGACGTGCTGGTGATCACCTACCGTCACAAGGTCTGAGTCCACCGCGGGGCCGCCTCCCCGAGGGCGGCCCCGTCACCCCCACACGCCCGGACCCGAAGAACTGGAACCATGGCCGAACTCTTCGCCGTCGCCGTCATCACCATCCTGGCCGTCATCAGCCCCGGCGCCGATTTCGCGATGACCGTACGCAACAGCTATCTGTACGGACGCACCGCCGGACTTCTCGCCGCGACAGGCATTGCCCTGGGCGTGCTGGTGCACGTCACCTACACCACCCTGGGCGTGGGCCTGCTGCTCGCCCGGTCCCCGGTGGTATTCACCGTCGTCAAACTCGCCGGTGCCGCATATCTCGTCTACATCGGCTACAAGACATTTGTGGCCCGGACCCAACTGGATATCGACCCGTCCGGGGACGAGGAGCTTTCCCGGCTGAGCGCGCTCCGCACCGGATTTCTGACCAATGCGCTCAACCCGAAAACGATGCTCTTCGTGGTCAGCGCGTACACCCAGGTGATTCACGCCGATACGCCCGTCGTCCGCCAGATCGGCTACGGGTTGTTCATGTCCGTCGCCCATCTGGTCTGGTTCTCCCTGGCGGCGCTCTTCTTCTCCAGCGACCAGCTCCGGGGAAAGATGCTGCGGAAGCAGAGCACGCTGAACCGGGTGATCGGTTCCGTGCTCGTCGGGCTCGGTGTGGCTCTGGCGCTGACGCCTGCCGTGCGCTGAGTCCTCGTGCGGTACGCCCGCCCATGCCGGAGCAGTCCGCATGGGCGGGTTCGGCGCGGTCGGCGGGTCAGTCGAGGGCGATCGCCTCGACGCGCGGCTCCGCGATCTCCACGTAGTCCCGCGTGGCGAGGGCGAGGGAGCGGTCGAGACGCGCCGCGTTGAAGTAGAACTCGTCGTGCTCCAGCAGCGCCGGGTCGACGATCAGTTCCAGTTGCTCGTCGAAGGAGAACGGCAGGATGGTGCCGCTGGCGCAGCCCGAAAGCTGCTCCGCGACGTCCTGCGAGGCGAACGAGACATAGGTTCCGCCCAGGAGCCCCTTGATGGCGTTCAGGTCGACGCGCTTGTCCCCGGGAACGACGGCGAGCACATAGCGCTTCACCTTCTTGCCCAACTTCACCATCACGACGATGCACTTGGCGGCCTGTCCGAGCGCATGTCCGCGCAGACGGCTGACCTCCTCGGTGGCGCCCTCCGGCGCATGGTCGATCGTCCGGAACGCGGCCCCGCGCTCCTCGAGCAGTGCGACCAGCTTGCCGTATGTCTCGTGCACGTCCATCCCCTTGACAGTCCTCGTCGGCGACGCGAGCCGCATCATCATGCCAGATCGTAGCCGCCTCCTCACTGCCTGCCAGGAGAAGACGGGTCCTCAGGTCCGCCCGGCCCGCTGCTGGGCGTCCCGGAGGGTCTCGGACGGTGTCGCCCAGCGGGCCCGTATCACGGTGAACCCGGCCCTCTCGCAGGCCTCGCAGACGAGTTCGTCGTCGTCGACGACATGGCGGATCTCGCGGTCACGGGCGATCCGGTGCAGGGTCTCCAGCTTCGTGTGGCGGGCCGGGCGCCGGTCGCTGTTGGGACGCATCCACAATGTCCCCTGCGGCAGGCCGTGTTGGGCGAGCCAGGCCAGGGTGTCCCGGCGGCAGCGCTCCGGACGGCCGGTCAGATAGCCGACCTCGCAGTCCTCGGCGCTGCGCAGCGCCAGGGCCACCCCCTCGGCCAGCGGAGGGTCCTCGGTGGCCGCCGCGAAGAACGCCTTCCAGTCGCGCGGGGTGCGCCGGAGCCAGTGCTGCCGGTGTCCGGAGTCGGCGAGAGTGCCGTCCAGGTCGAAGACCGCAAGCGGGCGCGTCGTCATGCCGTCGTCATCCTCTTCCGTCGCCGCTCCTCGCCGGATGCCCGGGGCGCGGTGACCGTGATCCGGCCGGATTCGATGCCCTGTGCGAGGGAGAGGCGATCGTACGCGAGGTCGGCGCAGGTCGCGGTGTCCATCCGGAGCCGGACGTCGGGGTGTTCGGCCGGGCCTTCCGCATAGCCGGGCCCGTCGCCGCCGAGGACGACATGGAACTCCCCCTCGTCCAGGGCGATGTCGACCACCCCGACGTCGCCCGCGGTGAAGTGCCCCGCGAGCCGTGCGAGGAGCGGGACGGCGAACCAGTGGGCCCGCACCGCGTCCGTCGGGCGCTTCTCGTCGAGGGCCGGGGCGCCCCAGTCGGCGAGGGCGCTGAGCGCGGGCAGCAGGGCGCGGCCGCGGGCGGTGAGTTCGTAGACGAAGGCCGCTCCGGGCGGGGCGAGCCGGCGGCGGGTGACCAGGCCGTCCCGCTCCATGTCCTTGAGGCGGGAGGCGAGCATGTCGGTGCTGACGCCGGGCAGGTCGGCGTGCAGGTCGGTGTACCGCCGGGAGCCGCCCAGCAGTTCCCGGACGATCAGGAGCGTCCAGCGGTCGCCGACGGCGTCCAGGGCTCGGGCGACGGCGCAGTACTGGTCATAGCTTCGGCGCGGCATGGCCCCAGCATAGACAGAAGTTGGACTTTCCAAGTCGCCACTTGGTAAAACCAAGTACGTTGTGACGAATGACGAGTGCTGCCGCGCCGCGCGGTGAGCGAGGACCTGGAGGCCACCGCATGCAGTTCAAGCAGTCCAGCAAGATGGCCGACGTCTGCTACGAGATCCGCGGGCCGGTGATCGAGCACGCGGACGCGCTGGAGGAGGCCGGCCACAGCGTGCTGCGGCTGAACACCGGCAATCCGGCACTGTTCGGCTTCGAGTGCCCCGAGGAGATCCTCCAGGACGTGATGCGCAACCTCTCCCGCGCACACGGCTACACGGAGTCCCGCGGCATCCTCCCGGCCCGCCGCGCGGTGGCCCAGCACTACCAGCAGAGCGGGCTGACCGACGTCGGCGTCGACGACGTCTACCTGGGCAACGGCGTCTCCGAGCTCGTCTCGATGGCGGTCCAGGCGCTGCTCGACGACGGTGACGAGGTCCTGATCCCGGCCCCCGACTTCCCCCTCTGGACGGCGGTCACCACCCTCGCCGGCGGCAAGGCCGTGCACTACCTGTGCGACGAGTCCGCGGACTGGCTGCCGGACCTCGACGACCTCGCCTCGAAGATCACCGACCGCACCCGGGCGATGGTCATCATCAACCCCAACAACCCCACCGGTGCGGTCTATCCGAAGGAGCTGCTGGAAGGCATGCTCGATCTCGCCCGGCGCCATCAGCTGATGGTCTTCGCCGACGAGATCTACGACCGAATCCTCTACGACGACGAGGTCCACCACCACGCCGCGGTGCTCGCCCCCGACCTGGTGTGCCTGACCTTCAGCGGACTGTCCAAGTCCTACCGGGTGGCGGGATTCCGCTCCGGCTGGCTGGTGGTCTCCGGCCCCAAGCAGCACGCGGCCGACTATCTGGAGGGCCTGGGCACCCTCGCCTCCATGCGGCTGTGCCCGAACGCGCCCGCGCAGTACGCCATCCAGGCGGCGCTGGGCGGCCGGCAGTCCATCAGGGACCTGGTGCTGCCGGGCGGGCGGCTGCGCGAACAGCGCGATGTGGCCTGGGAGCGGCTGAACGAGATCCCGGGCGTCTCCTGCGTCAAGCCCAAGGGCGCGCTCTACGCCTTCCCCCGGCTCGACCCCGCCGTACACAAGATCCACGACGACGAGAAGTTCGTGCTGGACCTGCTGCTGCGGGAGAAGATCCAGGTCGTCCAGGGCACCGGCTTCAATTGGCCGCGCCCGGACCACTTCCGCATCCTCACCCTTCCGCACGCCGATGACCTCGACGCGGCGATCAGCCGGATCGGCCGCTTCCTGGCGGGCTACCGCCAGTGACGCCGGGCGCCGCCCCGGCCCCCGCCCCGCTTCCCCGCTCTCCCCGCCCGTCCGTCCACCCTCGGCGGTCACCCGAACGGCCGAAATCCGCCCCCGCCCCCCGCCGACCGCTCCCCGGGCCGGCCGGGGGCGCGGAGCCGGGCCGGAAGGCCGTCCTGGCGGCGCCGGGGCGCTGCGACCCCGTACGGAGGTCCCCCACCCCGGACCACCCGTTCTCCCGGCACCGGCCCGCCCGGCGTCGCCCGCGAATCGAACGCGCCCTTGAGCGCATCGCGCGCAACAGATTAGGTGGAGGGCGGCAATCCTGCCGCGACCCCACAAGGGAGAGGGATTTCCATGCCCGTACGGCCCGCAGTCACGGAAGCGGAACTCGAAGCTCACCTGCACGGCATATGCTTCAAGACGGGTCCGCCACGCCGCATAGGGGTCGAGATCGAGTGGCTGGTCCATGATGCGCGCAACCCCCGATGTCCGGTCGAACCCGACCGGCTGCGCCATGCGGCCACCACCCTGCGCGCCCTCCCCCTCACCTCCCTCCTGACCTTCGAACCCGGCGGCCAGCTGGAGCTCAGCTCGCTGCCCGCCACCTCCCTGACCGAGTGCATCGAGGCCGTGACGGCCGATCTCGCGCTGGTCCGCCCCACCATGCTGGCGCTGGGCCTGGGGATGGCCGGCCACGGTCACAATCCGTGGCATCCGCCGCGCCGCGTCCTGACCGACCCGCGCTACAACGCCATGGAGGGGTACTTCGACCGCTGGGGCTCCGCCGGGCGGTCCATGATGTGCGCCACCGCGTCCGTGCAGGTGTGTGTGGACGCCGGTTACGAGGAGCCGGGGCCGCTGGGACTCGGCCGGCGCTGGCTGCTGGCCCATCTGCTGGGCGCGGTGCTGGCCGCGGCGTTCGCCAACTCGCCGACCAGCGAGGGCTGCCCCACGGGCTACCGCACCACCCGCCAGGTGGTCTGGTCCCAGCTCGACCCGGACCGTACGCTCGCCCCGCCGATGGGACCGGATCCGCGCACCTCCTGGGCGCGCTATGTCCTGGACGCCCCGGTGATGTGCATCCGGGCCGAGGACGGGCCCTGGGACGCGCCGGAGGGCCTCACCTTCCGCGAGTGGGTCCGTACGGGCGTGCCCAGACCGCCCACCCAGGAGGATCTGGACTACCACGTCACCACCCTCTTCCCACCGGTACGGCCACGCGGCCATCTGGAGCTGCGCATGATCGACGCGCAGTCGGGTGAGACCGGGTGGGTGGTGCCGCTGGCCGTGACGGCCGCGCTGTTCGACGATCCGGAGGCCACCGAGCGGGCCTACCGGATCGTCAAACCCCTTGCCGAGACGGCCGGTTCGCGACCGGCACCGCGCAATCCGCTGTGGCGGCGCGCGGCCCGTGGGGCGCTGACCGACCCGGAGCTGCACGCCGCGGCGGTCGGCTGCTTCGCCGCGGCCCAGGAGGCGCTGCCACGGCTCGGCGCCTCCGACGAGGTGCGGGCGGCGGTCGCGGCGTTCACCGAGCGCTATGTGGCGCGCGGCCGCTGCCCCGCGGACGACCATCTCGACGCCCTGTACGCCGCGGAGGGCGATCTCATTCCCGGGAAGGACAGCCAGTGACCATCGACCCCGAGCTCCTTCGCGAGCGGGCGGCCTCGGCCCTGCTCGCCGCCCGCGACCGCACCCGCCTGCTGACCACCTGTGTCGAGCAACCCGATCTCGTCGCCCAGCACTCCCCGTTGATGTCCCCCCTGGTGTGGGACCTGGCGCACATAGGCAACCAGGAGGAGCAGTGGCTGCTGCGCACCGTCGGCGGCCGTGAGGCGCTGCGGCCGGACATCGACTCCGTCTACGACGCCTTCGAGCACCCGCGCGCCGAGCGCCCCTCACTGCCGCTGCTGGCGCCCGACGAGGCGCACGGCTATGTCGCCGAGGTCCGCGGCCGGGTGCTGGACATCCTGGAGCGCACCCCCCTGCACGGCGGTCCGCTGCTGGACTCCGGCTTCGCCTTCGGCATGATCGCCCAGCATGAGCAGCAGCACGACGAGACCATGCTCATCACGCACCAGCTGCGCCGCGGGCCCTCGGTGCTCACCGCGCCCGAGCCGCCGCCCCTCTCCGACGAGATCATTCCGGCCGAAGTCCTCGTCCCTGGCGGGCCGTTCACCATGGGGACCTCCACCGAGCCCTGGGCACTGGACAACGAGCGGCCCGCGCACCGCCGGCTGGTGCCCGCCTTCCTGATCGACACCACACCGGTCAGCAACGCCGCCTACCAGCGGTTCATCGAGGCCGGCGGCTATGACGAGCCGCGCTGGTGGGCCCCGGAGGGCTGGGCACAGGTGCAGGAGCACACGCTGCGCGCCCCGCTGTTCTGGAGGCGCGACGGCGACCAGTGGCTGCGCCGGAGATTCGGGGTGACCGAGCCGGTGCCGCCCCACGAGCCGGTGCTGCACGTCAGCTGGTACGAGGCGGACGCCTATGCGCGCTGGGCCGGCCGGCGGCTGCCGACCGAGGCGGAGTGGGAGAAGGCCGCCCGCTACGACCCGGCGACCGGGCGGGCCATGCGCTACCCCTGGGGCGACGAGGACCCCACCCCGGCGCACGCCAACCTCGGCCAGCGGCATCTGCGGCCCGCCCCGATCGGCAGCTACCCCGACGGCCAGTCGCCCCTCGGCGTACGGCAGTTGATCGGCGATGTGTGGGAGTGGACGGCGAGCGACTTCCTGCCGTACCCGGGGTTCGCCGCGTTCCCCTACCGGGAGTACTCGGAGGTGTTCTTCGGCGATCAGTACAAGGTGTTGCGCGGCGGGTCGTTCGCGGTCGATCCGGTCGCCTGCCGGGGCACCTTCCGCAACTGGGACCTGCCGGTCCGGCGGCAGATCTTCTCCGGTTTCCGTACCGCCCGGGACGCCGACCCGATGGCGGAAGCATGAGGCCCGGGGCACGGAAGGCGGTGGGCTGATGTGCCGTCATCTGGCTTATCTGGGGCCGGAGATCCCCTTCGGTCAGGTCGTGCTGGACCCGCCGCACGGGCTGTACCGGCAGTCGTGGGCGCCGCGCCGCCAGCAGCACGGCACGGTCAATGCGGACGGGTTCGGCGTCGGCTGGTACGCACCGGGCGATCCGGTGCCCGCCCGCTACCGGCGGGCCGGGCCGATCTGGGCCGACGAGCAGCTGCCCGACCTGGCGCGGGTGGTGCGCACCGGGGCGCTGCTGGCCGCCGTACGGGACGCCACCGTGGCCGGGCCGGACGCCGAGGCGGCCGCCGCACCGTTCGCCGCCGGACGCTACCTCTTCAGCCACAACGGGGCGGTGACCGGCTGGCCGGACTCCCTCGCGCCGCTGGCCGCCGAGCTGTCGCCGAAGGAGCTGCTGCGACTACAGGCCCGCTGCGACGCGGCGTTCGTATGGGCGCTGGTCCAGCACCGGCTGGCACGCGGCGACGAGGCGGGCGACGCGCTGGCCGACACCGTCACGGCCGTCGCCGGGGCCGCCCCCGGCTCCCGGCTCAATCTGCTGCTCACCGACGGCGCCACCATCGCCGCCACCACCTGGGGCGACACGCTGTTCCACCTGGCCGTTCCCGGCGGTGGCCGGGTGGTCGCCGCCGAACCGTACGACGATTCCCCCCACTGGACCGAGGTCCCGGACCGCACCCTGCTGCGCGCCACCCGGACCGATGTCCACCTCACCCCGCTCAAGGAGCCCGCCACGTGAGCCCGCTCAGCATCACCCGCACCCTCCCTGCCGACGCCACCGCGGCCGCGCTGCGCGCCGATGTCGCCCAGGGGCTGTCCCGTACCCCCAAACAGCTGCCGCCGAAGTGGTTCTACGACGCCCGGGGCAGCGAGCTGTTCGAACAGATCACCAGGCTGCCCGACTACTACCCCACCCGCGCCGAGCGGGAGATCCTGCTCACCCGCGCCGACCACATCGCCGCGGCGACCAATGCCCGCACCCTGATCGAGCTGGGGTCCGGCTCCTCCGACAAGACCCGCCACCTCATCGGCGCGCTGACCGGGCTGGACACCTATCTCCCCATCGACGTCAGCGAATCCGCGCTGGCCGCGGCGGGCGAGGCGCTGCTCACCGAGCATCCTGGGCTCACCGTGCACGCTCTGGTCGCCGACTTCCAGCAGGGCATCGAGCTCCCCGACACCCCCGCCCCGCGGCTGCTCGCCTTCCTCGGCGGCACCCTCGGCAATCTGCTCCCCGAGGAGCGGGCCGCCTTCCTGCGCTCCGTCCATGCCCTGCTGTCGCCGGGCGACGCCCTGCTGCTCGGCACCGACCTGGTCAAGGACGAGGCCACGCTGGTCGCCGCGTACGACGATCCGCAGGGGGTGACGGCCGCCTTCAACAAGAACGTCCTCCAGGTCATCAACCGCGAGCTGAACGGCGACTTCGACCCGGAGGACTTCGACCATGTCGCGCTGTGGAACGCCGAACAGGAGTGGATCGAGATGCGGCTGCGGGCCCGCCAGGATCTGACGGTCAAGATCCCCGGGGTGGATCTGGCGGTGGCCTTCGCGGCGGGTGAGGAAGTGCGCACCGAGGTCTCCGCGAAGTTCCGCCAGGAGGGCGTATGCGCCGAACTGGCCGCGGCGGGAATGGAGTTGACCAACTGGTGGACCGACAGCGCGGACCGCTTCGCGCTGTCGCTGTCGTTCCGCGCCTGATACGGGGCGCATTCCCGGCCGGTGTGCAGATCGGCACACCGGCCGGGTGTCATGTCCGCGACTGGTGTGGTTCGATGCCCCGACCGGGCGCTCGTACGGGTCGGCCGTGCACCGCGCAGATGTGAGGGGCAGGGGAAGCGGCATGGGGCTGGGGCTGGACCGTCGGGGATTCCTCAGGGGCGCGGCCGGACTCTCGGCCGCCGGGCTGCTGGCGGGCGTCGGCAGCGGGCAGTTCACGGCCGGCGCGGCGGAGGGCCGCCCGGCAGTACGGTCCGCGCCGTCCGTACTCTCCGTACAGGACTGGATGTCGGCACTCCCCGACAGCACCCCCGTCCAGCGCCTCACCCTCCCCGGCACCCATGACTCCGGTGCCCGGATCGGCGGCCCCTGGGTCGCCTGTCAGAACACCCCCGTCGACGCCCAACTTGTCTCCGGCATCCGCTTCCTGGACGTCCGCTGCCGGGCGATCGACAACGTCTTCGCCATCCATCACGGCGCGTTCTTCCAGGAGCTGATGTTCGGCGATGTGCTCAACGCCTGCCGCGCGTTCTTGCGGGCGCACCCGTCGGAAACCGTGCTGATGCGGGTCAAGCAGGAGTACTCGGAGGTCAGCGCCGAGGAGTTCCGCCGGATCTTCACCCTGTACCTGGACGACAAGGGCTACCGCCCGCTGTTCCGTCTGGAGGGCGATCTGCCGGCACTGGGGCAGGCCCGCGGCAAGGTCGTGCTGCTGGCGGACTCCGACGGCCTGGGCGGCGTCCGTTACGGCGCCCCTGAACTGTTCGACATCCAGGACGACTACATGGCGGAGCCGTTCGGGAAGTGGCCGAAGATCGAGGCCCAATTCCGCAAGGCCGTCACCCAGCCCGGCAAGCTCTTCGTCAACTACGTCAGCACCGCCGCCCTGCTCCCGCCCCGCTCCAACGCCGACCGCCTCAACCCGCAGGTCAAGTCCCTCCTGGAGGGCTCGGAGGGCAGCGCCTGGACGGGCCTGGGCATCGTTCCGATGGACTTCCCCAACGAGTTCGGGCTGGCCGAGACGCTGATCCGGCACAACGTGGCGGGGCGGCGGATACGGCTGACGGCCTGAGCGGGAACCCGCGCGCGGCGCCCCGCGTTTTCTCTGCATGATGCGCCTTCTGACGAGCCCGCTGCTGGTACTGGTGCTCGTGATACCGCTCTTCGTGCTGGCGGCGCTGCGGCAGTCCGCCCGCTGGGCCCAGCAGCGCGGGCTGCTGCCCGGCAGGGGCAGGGGCAGCGCACCGGGAAGCCGCGGAGTGGGCGCCACGGCCACGGAGGAGCTGCATGCGCTGCTCTACCCCGGCAAACGGGTCCAGCTGGAGCAGCGCCGCATCGTGCAGGTGCTGCGCGATGACGAGCAGGACGGTGCGCCAAGGAAGACCGGGATCGACCTCGACGGCGGCACGGCTCGGGTCACCCGACCGGCCTAACGGGGCGCGTCCGGACGGCGCTGCGGTACGGCCTGGTCCGCGCCGGCCCTCCAGAACGGCGGAGGACAGAGGCGCCGGGCGTCCGGGGGTGAGCCTCTCCGGCGCGCTACGTCCCGCGGCCCGCGGCGATCCGGCCGGGTGACCCAACCAAGACCCGCCAGCCTGCATCAGACTGGGTGAAATGTCTGGTTCCGGTGCCGCCCAGTGTCCCGAGGGGTGTGCCGGCTGATGCGGCGAGGCGGCTGTTGGTGGAGACGAGCGAACGCGGGACCGCACCGGAGGCCGACGCCGGCGGGGCGGCCCGGTCCGCAGGCGCCGCCGGGGCGTGGACGGCCGGTGACTGCCCGGAGCCCGGCGGGCCGCCCTGTACGGGCCGCGGCCGGGCCGGCGTTCCGCTCCGGGTGACCCTGGCGCTCGGGGCGCTCACCGTCGTCGTGGGCAGCACCGTGCTGGCGCTGGGCTCCCCGTCGCGCGATCCGTTCCTGGCCGCCGGGGACAGCGCCACCGGCTCCTATCTCGCGACCCGCGCCGACGGTGAGCAGGCCGCCGAGGCCGTGCTCGCCGGGCCGTACGAGGAGCGGCCTGGGCCCCCCGTGACGGCCCGCCGCGGCAGCGGAAAGACGGCCGCGCTGCCGGCCTCCCGGCCCCTGGCGGCCGCCCCTGCGGCCCCCGCACCGGCGATCGGTGCGCTCTTCTCCCCCGGTGACGACGGCGACCCCGCACACCACTGCACGGCGAGCGTGGTGCACTCCCCCACCGGGGACCTCGTCGTCACCGCCGCACACTGCGTCCACGACGAGGGCTTCCGCACCCGGCTGGTCTTCGCGCCCGGGCTGCACGACGGGACCGTGCCGTACGGCCTGTGGGTACCCACCCGGATACTGGTCGATCCGCGCTGGATCAGCGACCGGGACCCCGACCACGATGTGGCCTTTCTGCGGGTACGCAGAGCAGGGCGGGCCACCGGCCGGATAGAGGACCTCACCGGCGCCGAGCGGATCCGTTTCGACGCCCCGCCCGGGCGCCCTGCGCTGCTGACCGGCTACCCCGCCGACCGGGACACACCGGTCAGCTGCCGGCACCGGGCGGAGGCCCAGGGGCCGGCCCAACTGCGCTTCTCCTGCCCGGGTTTCCCCAACGGGACCAGCGGCGGGCCGATGCTCACCGACCTCGACCCGGCCACCGGCACCGGCTCGCTGATCGGGGTGGTCGGCGGCCTCGACGAGGGCGGCGACGACCTCACCTCGTACAGCAGCCGGTTCGGCAAGGACGTCGCCGCGCTCTACCGCCGCGCGACCGCGGAGCCGGCCCCCACGCCGGGCGTCAGGCCCCGCGTGACACCACGGTCTTGAGGACGGACGGCAGCGGGTACCAGTCCGCTGTGGCGAAACTGGCATGGGCGGCGGCGAGTTGGCCGACCCGCGCCCGTGCCTGTGCCTCGGTCGGGCGGGTGCCGTCGATCACCGGGGGAACGTTGTGCGCGTCGGTCATGATGAGGAGGTAGTGCCGGGTGTCGTACCAGGCGGTGTTGACCGAGCCGTTCAGGTACGTCGCGGCATCGCCGTCGAAGGCCACGAACCACGGGCGCAGCGCCGGATCCGCGTAGCGCTCGCGGGGGTCACCGGGCGCGGCCCCGTGCACCGCGGGGAAGGCCGTCGACTGCGCCAGCTTCCCGGCCGCCGCCAGGTTCTTGAGATGCGTCGCGTACTCGACGTCGGTCCACAGCTTGTCGAACGGGTTCTGCTCCTCCAGCGTGCCGGGTATCAGCTCGAACAGGAACTTCCCGGAAAGACCGGCCCGCGAGGGCCAGCCGCCGGCCCGTACCGCCTCGTCGGGCGTGGCGTGCCCGGCCGTGAGGTTGCCCGGCCCGTACACCGCATCGCCCAGCTTCTGCCGCACCAGCGCATCGAACTCGGCCGGGCCGCGTCCGCCCTTGGCGTTGAAGCCGTCCTTCATCTCGACCTTGACCATGATGGGCCGGTGGCCGGGGTGCGCATCGTGCCAGGCCTTCATATCGGCGAGGCAGCCGCCGAAGTCCCGGTTGCGGTCCTTGGTGCGCAGCTCCGTGGCGTTGGCCGCGCCCTCGCAGTTGTTGTTGTTCCCGAGCGGGTTGCTGTGCGAGACCCGCCAGGACCGGCCCAGCCCGTTGGACCAGAGGTCGAGTTCGAGCAGCGCGGCACCGGAGTCCAGGGCGTCCGCGAAGTAGGGATACTTCTCCTTGTCGTAGGCGTTGTGGACGCCCACGGACGTACTGGCGTCGTACGTCATGGCGGCCGGCTCGGCGGCCGCCGACGCGGTCACCGCCATCACCGCCGCCGCCGCTGCGGCCACCGTCCCCGCGCACCGCTTACCGTTCATGAGCCCCGCTTCCCCTAGATCCTCGGCCGCCCGGCGCTTGCCGAACGCCCGCCCGACCGGCGGTCATCCGGTCGATCGGGCAGCAGCGTACGGGAGTTGGGGGCGGGCGGGGCCCCTGAGTTGGATGGCGGGCAGCAATCGGCGAACATCGTGATCAACTTGGGGAGGAACCATGTCCGACAAACGCTCCACCGACCGCATATCGCACATCGGTCTGCCGCTCGTGGCGGCCGCGCTCACCGGAACCGTCGCGCTCTGCATCACCCTGGTCGCCTTCGGCAATATCACCGACTTCGACACCAACCAGCAGTTCGTCCGTCATGTCCTGGCCATGGACACCACCTTCAAGGACCCGGACCTGATGTGGCGGGCCATCACCTCGCATGCGCTCCAGGACGCCGCGTATCTGGGGATCATCATCTGGGAGACGCTTGCCGCGCTGGTGCTGCTCACGGCCACCGTGCTGTGGGCCCGCGCCCTGCTGCGCAACGACACCCCCGCCCGGGCCCGGTTCTTCAGCACCATCGGCCTGCTGATGGTGCTGCTGCTGTTCGGCGCGGGCTTCCTCGCCCTCGGCGGCGAGTGGTTCGCCATGTGGCAGTCGAAGACCTGGAACGGGCTGGACGCCGCCACCCGCAACGTCGTCCTCGCCGGGCTCACCCTGCTGACCGTCCATCTCCCGGCGTCGGACAACCGGCCCGCCGGCCCGCGCTGACCCTCCCGGGCCCCTGGATCTCCCAGAACTGCTGGAGCCCCTAGAACTCCTCGAAATCCTCGAACACCGCTTCCCAGAAGGGCGATTCGTCGACCGTCGCGTCATGGCTGCGCATCCGCTCACGCAGCTCCGACGCGGCGGCGCGAACCACCTCGGCGTCGTCCGCCTCCAGTCCGTCCCTGCACTCGGCTATCAGCCCGAGGAGGACGGCCAGGTCGGGCAGCGACCAGGCCGCGGCGCCCCGGTAACCGGCGCCGTGGTCCCAGCCGTTGGGGTCGTAGTGGTCGATGCCGCCGTTCCGGCCGTCGAGCATCAGCATCTGGTCGGACCACGTGCCCACCGAGAAGCAGAAGTTCACCGGGGGCGAATCGTCATCCGGGTAGCGGTTCCCGTACAGCTCGTCGGCGTCGAACGGGTGCAGCGCATCGCCGTCGTCCGTCAGCAGATGCGAGGCATCGAAGTCGATGGCGCCGATCCGCACCGCGGGGAATCCGACCGTGGTCAGAAACTCGCGCGACTCCTGATGGGTCAGCTCCTCGGGCAGCTCGGCCGCGGCCGGCCGCCACAGTGCGCCCGCACCGAACCGGGCCTCCAGCCAGGCCACGTCCGGTACCCGTGGCGTCTCCTCGGTCGTCATTCCCTGCACGGTGTCTGCCCCCCACGTGACGAGCGGCCCCCTGCCGCTCTTCCTGCACACAGCACACCACACGGGTCTGACAACGCCGGCCCGGCCCTCCTCACCACTCGATCCGATAGCCCGTCAGCCAGTTGTCCGCGCCCGCGCCGCCGCGCTCGGCGCCCTCCGTACGGGACGGTCCGCCAGGGGCGCCCGAAGCGATGCGCCGGGCCATGCCGCCACTGGCGGCGACGACCTTCTCCACCCGGTCCCTGCGCAGCTTCTCGTACGCGGCGAAGGCGCTGTGCGGATCGGAGCCGTCGCGCAGGCACTTGGCCAGGACGATGCCGTCCTCGATGGCCATGGACGCGCCCTGGGCGGCATTGGGGGCGGCGGCGTGCGCGGCGTCGCCGAGGACGACCATGGTGTCGGTGTGCCAGGTCGGGGTGGTGGCGAGGTCGTAGGCGCTGGAGACGACGATGCGGTCACCGGTGGCGCGGACGAGGGCGGCGGGCGCGGTGCCGGCGGCGAAGAGGTCGGCCACCCGGGCCCGCCAGATGTCGGGGGCGGTGACCGGCGAGGCGGCCCGGTCCAGCTCCGTACCGGGGACGTTGGCGAACCACCAGACCTCGCCGTCCGGGGCGCGGGTGCAGCCGAAGAAAGCCCGCTCGCCGGAGATCATGGTGTAGGTGTCCGGAGAGAGCGGGACCTCGGCGGCGTCCCGGGTGTAGCCGCAGACCGTGTTCTGGCCGGTGTGGCGCGGTTGCGGCGCGTCCGGGTCGATGAGGGTGCGGGTGACGGAGTGCAGGCCGTCCGCGCCGATCAGGAGGTCTCCCTCGGCGCTGCTGCCGTCGGCGAAGGTGGCGACCACCCGCTTGCCGCCGGCCGTACGGACCGTCTCGGCGCCCACCAGCCGCTTCCCGTGCCGTACCGCGATCCCGCGACGCGCTGCCTCGGCGTGCAGCACCTGATAGAGGGTGGCCCGCCGCAGGGTGCGCGGGCCGAGGCCCTCGCCCTGTTCGGCGCCGGCGATGGGGCGCTCCCCCAGTAGCGTGCCGTCCGCGCCGAACATCTCCACCCGCTGTGCGGGGAAGGAGTTGTCGACGACGGGGCCGTGGGCGTCGATCACCCGGAGCGCTTCGAGGCCGTTGGCGAAGACGACGAGGAAGGCGCCGACGTCGTCCGCGCCGGCCGGGTACGCCTCGAAGATCTCCGAGGCGATGCCCGCCTTCTCCAGGGCCATCGCGGTCACCGCCCCCGCGATGCCGCCTCCGATGATCAGGGCCTTGGTCATGCTGGTGTTCCCCCAGTCGGACCGCCGGACGGGCCGCGGCCGGCGAGCGGTGCGGCCCCTCCGGCCGCACCACCCACCTTGGCCCCGTCGGGCCCGGGGATCCAGTCCGCCTGCCGGACCGGGCGTCAGCCCGCCGCGTACACATCCTCGATGTAGCGACCGGAGGCGGTCAGTTCGCGCAGCCAGGCCTCGGACTCCTGCGGGGAGGCGCCGGTGTGCGCGGCGTGCACCTCACGGAAGGCGGCCCGTACCCCGGGGGCCATCCGGCTGCCGTCGCCGCACACGTACACCCGCGCCCCCGCCTGCAACAGCTCCCACACCTCGGCGGCCTCGGCGGCGATCCGGTGCTGGACGAAGCGGTGGCCGTGCTCCGGGCGCTCACTGAAGACGGGGCGTACGGAGAGGACACCGGCGGCTTCGGCGGCCTCGAACTCCGCGGCGTGCAGGAAGTCCGCCGCCGGGTCGTCGCAGCCGAAGTAGAGCCGGGCGGGCGCGGTCCGGCCGGCGGCGACCCGGTCCGCGACGGCGCCGCGGAAGGGGGCGAGCCCGGTGCCTGCCGCGACCAGGATGACGGGGGTGTCATCGGCCGGGTCGAGGCGGAAGGCCTCCCGGCAGGGCTGGACACGGGCCAGGACGGTGTCGCCGGGGCGCAGGGTGTGCAGATGGGTCGAACCGGTGCCGCCGGGCAGCAGCGAGACCATCAGGTCGGCGTGGCCGGCGTCGACGGCGGGCGAGGACGAAATGGAGTAGTGCCGGGTGCGCAGCGGCGGCAGCAGCTCCAGGATGGCCGGCCAGGGCAGCGCACCGCGCAGCGCCGGGTGCGCCTCGACGAGCTCGATCAGGGTGCGCGGATCGTCCTCGGTGACGGCTTCCAGGGCGTGGCGCTCGGGCGGGCAGGGGTTGTGCGCCGCGAGCACGGCGAGCTGCGCGGCCGTCGGCCGCTTACCCAACTCCAGGTGGTGAGTGAGGAGTTGGCGTACGGTCAGGGGCCGGTCGACGGGCAGGGTGTCGCGGCCGGGCCGGCGCCCTGCGTGCAGTGCAAGGACGGTGTCGAGGTCGACGCCGAGGGCCTGGGCGGCCCGTTCTACGGCGACCGGGGCGTTGGCCGGCAGCACGGCGAGATGGTCCGCGGTGCGGTAGGTGACGCCCTCCGGCAGCGCGAGCCGCAGGAACCGCTTGGGCCGCGGCCAGTCCTGCGCGGTCAGGTCGTAGGCCTCGGTGACGGTCATCGGGGTGAGGTCGTGGCGGGCGGCGAGCGCGTCCAGCGGACCGCCGGTGACCTCGGTGACCGTGTAGCCGGTGTCCTCGGCCTCCGGTGCGCTCGCGCCGATGCTGGCGGGGTCGCCGTACCGGGTCAGCAACTGGGTGCGCAGCGCTGCGGCGAACTCCTTGACGGTGCCGTTCAGATCGCCCGAGGCGTCGGCCTCGGCGCGGGGCAGCAGCCGGTGGCCGCCGAGCGCGGCGAGCCGGTCGTCGATGAGGGTCGGTATGTGCTGGTAGGTGGCGGCCCAGTTGCGGTCGCCGACGCCGAGGACCGCGTACGGGAGGTCCGCGGCAGCCCCGTCCCGCGCGGTGTTCAGCCCGCGGACGAAGGCGGCCGCGTCGTCGGTGGGCCGGCCGTTGTAGGAGGCGGCGACGATGACGACGGGACGGTCGGCGGGCAGCCGGCCGGCGTAGTCGTCCAGCGGCGCCACATCGGTGCTGAAGCCCAGCCCGGTGGCCTCGTCGGCGAGCCGTGCGGCGAACTCCCGGCAGGTGCCGTAGTTGCTGCCGTGCAGAAGCAGCAGGCCGGCGCCCTGGGGGACGCGGGTGGGCAGGGCGTCGTCGGTCGCTGCGTCGTCCCCGGGACCGGCGGTGGTGCCGGGGAGTACGGCCAGCGCGGCGCGGACCGTGGCCCGGTCGGCGGGCGTACGGGCGGCCAGGGTGAGGGTGAACCCTTCGGGCTTGAGGGTCAGCGTCTCCTTGATGCGCAGCCGGTAGTCGCGGTGGTCGATCAGCCGGTAGCGGTGCGCGAGCAGGGCGAGCAGCATGGTCGCCTCGTGCAGTGCGAACTGCCGCCCGATGCAGGCGCGTTCACCGGTACCGAACGGCTTGTAGGCGTGCGGCGACCGGGCCGCCTCGGCCTCCGGGCTGAAGCGGGAGGGGTCGAACAGCTCGGGGTTGTCGCCCCACACCGGGTCGCGGTGCAGCATCGGGGCCAGCACGGTGACCAGCGCACCGGCCGGCAGCGGGTAGCGGCCGCCGAGCAGGGTGTCCTCGCGAGCCTGACGGGTGAACGCGGCGGCGGTCGGCCACAGCCGCAGCGCCTCGTTGAGGACCTGACGGGTGAACGGCAGCCGGCCGATGTCCTCGAAGGAGGGGGCGGGGTCGGCCTGGTCGCCCCACAGCTCGTCCGCCTCGCGCTGGACCATGCGCAGCGCGAGCGGGTCCTTGAGCAGGTGGTGGAGGGCGAAGGAGAGCGCGCCGGAGGTGGTCTCGTGGCCGGCGATCAGGAAGGTGATGACCTGGTTGCGGATGTTGGCGAGGTCGAGGCAGGGCCCGCTCGGCCGGGTGCCGTCCTCCTGGTCGCGGGCGCCGAGCATCAGTCCGAGCAGGTCGTCGTCACCGCTCTCGCCGCTCGCCGTACGGGCGGCGATCACCTCGTCGACGACGGAGGCGAGGTAGTCCGCGTCGGCCCGGAAGGCGGCGTCCTCCGCCGCGTAATCGCCCTCCGGATCCCGGCCGAACTTCCGTCCGCTCCACTGAAGACAGCGCACCATCGCCTCGACGAACGGGTGCGCGCTGTCGCCGCGGGAGAACGACTCGAAGTCGAAGCCGAACCCGGCCAGCCCGATGGTGTCCAGCGTCATCCGGGTCATGTCCTCGGCGACCTGCACGGGGCTGCCGTCGGCCATCCGCCGGTCCCAGGCGGCGATCACCCGCCGGGCGGCCTTGAGCATCGCCGGGTGGTACGTCCGCATCGAGCCGAGCGCGAAGGCGGGCATCAGGACCTCGTGCGCCTTGGCCCAGTTCGGCTCGTCGTTGTAGGCGGTGAACAGACCGTCCCCGGCGAACTCTCTGACGTTCTCCAGCACCACCGAGATGCCCTTGGCGAAGCGGGTCTCGTCGGCGACCTCGGTGACCAGGTCGAGCGAGGTCACGAACAGCGTCTCACGGTCGCCCAGCCTGCGCTTGAAGACCGGGCCGTGGATCCGGGCGAGGTCCATGGCCTGCTGGATGGGCGTCGTGGTGAGGCCGGTCGCCGTGATGTCGGCGACGGGTATGCCGTCATCGGCGGCGCGTGCGGCGCTGTGGAGCGCGATGGTTTCGGTCATGTTTCCAGCGTGCGGTGCCCGGCGGGCAACTCGCGGCCCGGCAACTGCATGATTGTGCAGTGGTTTTTCGCTGCCGGCTCTTGCGCGCGAACGGGGAATGGGGCAATGGACGACAGGGCACGTGACAGTGTGTTTCTTGACGGTGTGACACGTGCTGGTGCGCCGGACACGGAACCGGCGGCCGTCTCCAGGCCGCCCTGCGGAGGCGGCTACGCCGACCCGGCCGGGCCGTACGCGGGCGGCCCCTGGCGCAACTACTTCCTGATCCTGCTGGACCGTATACCGACCCCGATCGCGGTCTGCCGGGCCGACGGTGAGGTGATGATCGCCAACCCGGCGATGGCCGAGCAGTGGGGCGCGCCCCCCGGGCAGCTGCGCGGCCGCAATCTGCTGGACCTGTTCCGGCCGCGGGCCAAGGAGCAGCTGGAGCGGATCGCCGAGGCAGTGCGGCTGGGCCGCCGGTCGCGCTATCCGGTCGAGGTGCACTGGCGGTCCGCGTCCGACGGGTCCGAGCGGGAAGGGGAGCTGACGGTCGATCCGGTCGGCGATCTCTCCGTGCAGCCGCCCGCGCTGCTGGCGCTGCTGCGGGTCGGCGAGACCGCCCCGCCGCCGGCGCCCCCGCGCGGCACGGCGAGCCCCGTGGAGGCCCGGATCCTGGCGCTGGCCGCCGGGGGTGCCACCACGGCATCGATCGGTACGGCACTCGGCCTGACCGTCGACGGGGTGAACTACCACCTCACCCGGCTGGCCCGCCGCTGGCGCGTCCAGGGCCGTACGGCGCTGGTGGCCAGGGCGTACGTCCTGGGTGTGCTGTCGGCGGAGAGCTGGCCGCCGGCACCGGCCTGAGCGGGGGCGAGCGAGGCCCGGACGGGCCCGGGGCTCCGTCAGCACACCCGTGCGGATAACCTCGCCGGTGTGGAGGAGAACGCAGCCGCGCGGTTCGAACGCGGCACGGACGGCCCGAAGGTCATCGTCGTCGGCATCGACGGCTCCGACTCGTCGTGGCGCGCCGCCGCGTATGCGGCCGGGCTGGCCCGGCGCCAGGGCTCGAAGCTGGTCCTGGTCTACGTCCAGCCGGTGCTCCCTGCCGGGGCGGCGATGGGCGCGCCGGTCGTGGACACCACGAACGAGGTGGCCGACGAGCTGATGGCCGAGATCCGCAAGGCGACCGAGCGGCTACAGGGGATCTACGAGGTCCGCTGGGAGTTCCATACGCTGCGTGGCGATCCGTACAACGGCATGGTGCAGATGGCCGATGAGCTCAAGGCCGACGCGGTGGTGGTCGGGGCCTCGGAGTCGGCCGGGCACCGCATCATGGGCTCGGTCGCGGTCCGGCTGGTCAAGGCCGGCCGGTGGCCCGTCACCGTGGTCCCGTAGGGGCCCGCAGGCGGTGGCGCGGGCGGCTCCGCTGGTGGGGTGGCGCGCCCTGAGGCACGGTGGGAGATGGACGGGCGGAGCGCCGCCCCGGCCGAGGGAGACCACCGTGACCGATCGCACGTATCGCGTGACCGAGATCGTGGGGACGTCCCAGCAGAGCGTGGACGCCGCGATCAAGAATGGCATCAAGCGCGCCTCGCAGACCCTGCGCAACCTCGACTGGTTCGAAATCACCCAGGTGCGCGGGCATCTCGTCGACGGCGAAATCGACCACTACCAGGTCGGTCTGAAGGTCGGCTTCCGACTGGAGGACGCCGACTGACCCAGCCCCGTTTGCCACCCCTCCCGTGTACCTCTTCCGGCGAGTCCCCGACGCTACTAGGGAGTCGCCTTCCTACGGCGCCCACAAGGGTCCATGATGATCCGCCGTCGGACCACGACGGAGTGAGCCTACGGAGGGATGACGTCATGGGGCTGCGCGCGGGACACGGCGTACTGCGCCGCAAACCGATCGAACACATCGAAGAGGCGGAAGGCACCGCGACCCAGCAGCTGACCCGGGCGCTCGGTCTGTGGCAGCTGACCGCCATCGGCGTCGGCGGCATCATCGGCGCCGGCATCTTCACCCTGGCGGGCACCGTCGCGCACGAAAAGGCCGGGCCCGCGGTCCTGATTTCCTTTCTCGTCGCGGGCATCGCGAGCGCCGCCGCCGCGTTCTCGTACGCGGAATTCGCCGGGCTGATCCCGAAGGCGGGTTCGGCCTACACCTATGGATATGCGGTCCTCGGAGAAGTGGCGGGCTGGTTCATCGGCTGGGACCTGCTGCTCGAATACACCGCGATCGTCGCAGTGGTCGCCATCGGTATCTCCGGCTACTTCGGCTTTCTGCTCGGCGAGGCGGGACTCGACCTGCCCGCCTGGATGCTCGGCGCGCCCGGGACCGGTCCGGGCCACCGCGTCGACCTCTTCGCGGCGGTGCTCTGCCTGCTGATCGCGTATCTGCTGACCCTGGGCATCAAGAACGCCGCGCGCTTCGAGACATTCGTCGTGGGCCTGAAGGTCCTGGTCGTCGTGGTGGTCATCGCGGTCGGCTTCTTCCACATCAACACGGCGAATTACCACCCCTTCTTCCCGTTCGGGGTGAGCGGCGCGTTCACCGGTGCGGCCACCGTCTTCTTCGCGGTCTTCGGCTATGACGCGATGAGCACCGCGGCCGAGGAATCGAAGGACGCCCAGCGCCATATGCCGAAGGCGATCATGTATTCGCTGGCGGTCTCGATGGTGCTGTACATTCTGGCCTGCCTGGTGCTGACGGGTATGCAGAACTACAAGTCCATCGACCCGGAGAGCGGATTCTCGTCGGCGTTCAAATCGGTCGGCCTGAACGCGCTCGCGGATGTCATCGCGGTCGGCGCGATCATCGGCATTCTGACCGTCATGTTCACCTTCATGCTCGGGGTGACCCGGGTCTGGTTCTCGATGAGCCGGGACGGACTGCTGCCGAAGTGGTTCGCCAGGACCAGCCCCAAACACCATGTGCCGACCCGGGTGACCTGGATCGTCGGTGTGGCCTCCGCGGTCATCGCGGGCTTCCTGCCGATCGGCGAGGCCGCCGAGCTGACGAACATCGGCATCCTGCTGGCGTTCGTGGTGGTCTGCATCGCGGTGATCGTCCTCCGCTACAAGCGCCCGGACCTGCCGCGCACATTCCGTACGCCGGGGATGCCGGTGGTGCCGGCGATCGGTGTGTGCTTCTCGATCTGGCTGATCACCTTCCTGGCCTGGCAGACCTGGGTGCGGTTCGCGGTCTGGTTCCTCATCGGCATGGTCATCTACTTCGCGTACTCCTTCCGGCACTCGAACATGGCCCGGGAGGACAGCGAGACCTCCGGCTGAACCGGTCCGCTGCGCTTGGCGGCCCTCCCACGTTGTCGACTGTCCCGCCGCGGTGGTTTCTCACCGTTGCGCCTGGCGGCGGGCGTGGTGTTGTCGGGTGCGGTGCCGCTCCTCCGGACTTCGTCCTGCGGCGCGGCCCCTCCCGTGAGTGGGTGGAAAAGGGCCGGTGGGGGCGGGAGTTGAGTGTCCCGTTGCTGTGACTGGATCCACGAGCAGGCGCCCGCCCACTTACGGGCACCCCCACGGCCTTTTTCCACCCATCCACGGGAGGGGACGGGCCGGAGGGGCAGGGTTTCCGGACGTAAAGCGAAGCAGTCCGGACACCCTGCCCCGGAGGACCGTCACCGCACCCGACAACCCACGCCCGCCGCAGGCGCAACGGCGAGAACACGCACGGCGGGACAGCCGACAGCGCGGGCCGAGGCAAAGCGCAGCGGCGCAGCAGCTCCAGGCAGAGGCGTGCGCCACTCTGGGGAGGATGGCCGCCGGGTCGGACTCCTGCCAGTTCATGCCCCGTCCGGAAGCGGCCCGGTCGAGGAGGAACTCCCTGCGTCCGGCGCCCAGTTGACGTCGTACCTCGTCGTCCTCGGCCGCGGGTCCGTGGGGCGTGTGCCGGTGCAGCAGCTCCAGATGAGCCCAGATCCGCCGCACGTCCTGCGCACCGTGTCCGTCGTCCGCCCGGCCGTCCACGATCTCGCGGCATACGGCAGCGAGTTCCGCCGGGTCCGGGCCGCTCGTATGGATCCGCGCGAACGTCTCACAGGGACCGGCGCCGAGGTCGCAGCGCCGCAGAAAGGCGAGCCGGACGGTGTCGGCGGCGGTGAGCCGGCCGTTGAGGTGGCCCAGGCGAGTTCGGGTGCCTCCAGGGCCACCGCGTACCGGACGAAATCGGCGGAGAGGCACGGCGGCGGGGCATCGGTCTCGTTCGGCGGCAGCACGCGGCGAGCGTATCGAGGGGCGGACCGTGCAACGGAGTTACCCCCGCGCCCGCTCTTGACGCGAACCTGACCGACCCCAAGAATGAGCGCGCCCTGACAACGTTGTCGGCCACCCCGGAGGTCCGGATCCATGCCATGGCTCAGTCGTACCCGGCTGCGTACCGCGGGCGCGGTGCTGGCCGCCGCGCTGATCGGGGGCACGCTCGCGGCCCCCGCCGCGCAGGCCGGCCCGCCCGCCGGTGACCGCCCGCTCACCGATCTGGTCAACCCGTTCATCGGCAGCCGGAACGACGGCAACACCTACCCGGGCGCCGCCGTTCCGTTCGGCATGGTGCAGCTCTCCCCCGACACCGGCCACACCACCGGTTACGGCTACGACGACCACATCCGCGGCTTCAGCTCGGTGCACATCTCGGGCGTCGGCTGCGGGCTCGGCGGCGATCTGCCGACGCTGCCCACCACCGGCGACATCACCGAGACCGACCATGCGAAGTACGCGGCCGGCTACCGCCATGAGGACGAGTCGGCCCGGCCGGGCTACTACCGCGTGGGCCTCACGTCGTACGGCGGCATCACCGCCGAACTGACCGCCACCGCCCGGACCGGCAAGCAGCGCTACACCTTCCCGGCCACCGACAAGGCCAATGTGCTGCTCAACGCGGGCCAGTCACTGCACAGAACGGTCTCCACGCGGGTCGAGGTGCTGGACTCCCGCACCATCCGCACCGCCCTCACCGGCCGCGGCTTCTGCCAGGACACCAAGCCGTACACGCTCTACACGATCACCCGCTTCGACCGGCCGTTCGCGTCGTACGGCACTTGGGACGGGGAGAAGGTGACCCCCGGCTCCAGAGGGTCGACCGCGAGCGGGCGGCACGGCGCCTACGCCCGCTTCGACACCCGCAGGGACCGTACGGTCGAGGCGACCACCGCGATCAGTTACGTCGATGCGGCAGGCGCGGCCGGTAACCTGCGTGCCGAGGGCGGGCGTTCCTTCGACCGTACGAAGGCCGCGGCCGATGCCGCCTGGGAGCGGCGGCTGGGTCTGGTGAAGGCCCGGGGAGGCAGTACCACGCTCCGCCGGACCTTCTACTCCTCGCTCTACCGGTCCTTCCTCGCGCCGAACATCGGCAGCGATGCGGACGGGCGTTACACGGGCTGGGACCAGCGGATCCACCGTGCGGCAGGCTTCACCTACTACCAGAACTGGTCGCTGTGGGACACCTATCGCACCCAGGCGCAGCTGCTGGCTCTGCTGGCGCCCCGGGAGTCCCGCGATATGGCGCTGTCGGTGCTGCGGGTCGACAAGGAGAGCGGCTGGCTGCCCAAGTGGGGCTACGGAACGGTCGAGACGAACATCATGACCGGCGATCCGGTCACCCCGTTCCTCACCAACGCCTATCAGCAGGGGCTGCTGACGGGCCATGAGGAGGAGGCGTACGCGACGCTGAAGAAGAACGCCGACGGGGTGCCGCCGGCCGGTTCGCCGGCCGTCGGGCGGGAGGCCAATGCGCCGTATCTGAAGGACGGCTTCGCCCCGTACATCAAGGGCCGTGCGCATCAGAAGCCCGGCGACTCGGACTTCGAGCACGGTGCGTCGGCGACCCTCGAATACGCCCTGGCGGATGCGATGCTGGCGCAGATGGCGCGCGATCTGGGGCATGACGAGGACGCCGGCCGGTATGCGGCCCGTGCGCAGAACTACCGGAAGATCTTTGACAGTTCGACCGGGTTCTTCCGGGCCCGCGACGAGCACGGCGCGTTCACCGGTCCGGCCGACCCGGCCAGGAGTGAGGGCTTCCACGAGGGCACGTCCTGGCAGTACCAGTGGCTGGTTCCGCAGGATCTGCCGGGGATGCTGAAGCTGATCGGCGGCAAGGAGAGGGCCGAGGAGCGGCTGGATGCGTTCTTCGCCTATCAGCAGCTGCTGAAGGACCCGGAGAAGACCGCCCGTGAGGTGTGGGTCAACGGTCCGTACGACTACTACAACGCGGACAAGTACAACCCGCAGAACGAGCCCGATCTGATCGCGCCGTACACCTATCTCTCCACCGGGCATCCGTGGAAGACGACGGATGTGGTGCATGCGGCGCTGACGCTGTTCACCGACACCCCGACCGGTATGACCGGCAACGACGATCTGGGGACGATGTCGGCGTGGATGGTGCTCTCCTCGGTCGGGGTCTTCCCCGTTCAGCCGGGCACCGACAGCTGGGGGCTGAGCACCCCGGTCTTCGACCGGGTGGAACTCACCCTGGACCGGCGCTACTACCCATCCGGCCGCTTCACCCTCACGGCGCCCGGTACGTCGGCCACGAAGCGGTATGTGCAGTCGGTCCGGCTGGACGGCACGGACCGGGGCCGGACGTACCTCACCACCGACGAACTGCGTTCGGGGCACGAGTTGGCCTTCACCGTGGGCGCCGAGCCGTCGGACTGGGGCACCGGCGACGATGCCGCCCCGCCGCCGGTGGGCACCACGACCGGGAGCGGTACACGGTAGCGGTGTGCGGCGGCTCCTCGTCCGCCCGCGGACCGCCGGCGCTCTGCGCACGGCCGGTCCGCGGGCGAGCGGAAGACGAAGGGGGAAGGGGCGGTTCCGGGACGTCAGCCCTGGAGGGCCTGCCAGAACTCGTCGAAGGACATCTTGCCGTCGCTGTCGGCGTCCTTGGCCTTGATGACGGCCTCGGCGACCGGACCGGTGACGTACGGGTCGCCCATCTCGGCCATCGCCCGCTTGAATTCGTCCGGCGTGACCTGGCCGTCGCCGTCCGCGTCGAACCGGTCGAACGCCGCCCTGGCCTTCTCGATGTCTGCCATGAGAGGTGCCCCCTTCGTGGTGCTGCGCAGTGCTGCGCGGTGGTGTTGCCTGGTGATCTGACCTGCGTACATTAGCGGACCGTCAAGGCGCCCCCGGCTGCGCCCTCCGGCGGGCCAGGTAGGGGGCCGTACGGCTCCCGGAAGCCGCCGCGACCTCCGCGGGCGTTCCGGCGGCCACGATCCGGCCGCCCTCCGCACCGCCGCCCGGCCCGAGGTCGATGACATGGTCGGCGCCGGCGACCACGCCCATGTCGTGCTCGACGACCACGACGGTGTGGCCGGCGTCGACCAGCCCGTGCAGCTGGCGCAGCAGCACCTCGGTGTCGGCGGGGTGCAGCCCGGTGGTGGGCTCGTCGAGGAGGTAGAGGGTGTGGCCGCGGCGGGTGCGCTGGAGTTCGGTGGCGAGCTTGATGCGCTGGGCCTCGCCGCCGGACAGCTCGGTCGCGGGCTGGCCGAGCCGGAGGTAGCCCAGGCCGACGTCCTGGAGGGTGCGCAGACTGCGGGCGGCGGCCGGGATATCGGCGAGAAAGCCGGCGGCGCTGTCCACGGTCATCGCCAGGACCTCGGCGATGGTGCGGTCCCGATAGGTGATCTGGAGGGTTTCCGCGTTGTAGCGGGCGCCGTGGCAGGCGGTGCAGGGCGCGTACGTACCGGGCAGGAAGAGGAGTTCGACGGCGACGAAGCCCTCGCCCTGGCAGGTCTCGCAGCGACCTGCGGCGACGTTGAAGGAGAACCGTCCGGCGGTGTAGCCGCGGGCCCTGGCCTGGTCGGTGGCGGCGAAGACCTTGCGCACGGCGTCGAACAGCCCGGTGTAGGTGGCGAGGTTGGAGCGTGGGGTGCGGCCGATCGGCTTCTGGTCAACGCGGACCAGCCGGTCGACCGCCTCCAGGCCCTCGGCGCCGGTGAGCTGGGCGCGGGCCATCGGCCCGGTGTCGGTCCCGTCCTCGTCCTCGTGCCGGCCGTCGCCGAGATGCTCCCGTACGGCGTCCGCGAGGACCCGGGTGACCAGCGTCGATTTGCCCGATCCTGAGACGCCGGTGACGGCGGTGAAGACGCCGAGCGGGAAGGCGGCGTCCAGTCCGCGCAGATTGTGCAGGGTGACGCCGCGCAGGGTGAGGGTTCCCGAGGGGCTGCGTGGCGTGCGGCCGGCGGGTGGTTCGGTGGCGAAGAGGTAGCGGCGGGTGGCGGAGGCCTCGGCGTCGGCGAGGCCGGCGACCGGACCGCTGTGCAGTACCTGCCCGCCGTGTTCCCCCGCCCGCGGGCCGACGTCCACGATCCAGTCGGCGCGCCGCACCACGTCCATGTCGTGCTCGACGACGAAGAGCGAGTTGCCAGCTTCCTTGAGCCGGCCCAGGACCGTGAGCAGGGATTCGGTGTCGGCGGGGTGGAGTCCGGCGGACGGCTCGTCCAGGACGTAGACGACGCCGAAGAGGCCGGAGCGCAGCTGGGTGGCGAGCCGCAGCCGCTGGAGCTCGCCGGCCGAGAGGGTGGGTGAGGGACGGTCCATGCTCAGGTAGCCGAGGCCCAGTTCGGTGAGCACTTCGATACGGGCCACCAGGTCGCGGGCGAGGGCCGGAGCCACCTCGTCGTCCGCTCGCGCGGCGGTGGGGCGCAGCAGCTCGGCGAGTGCGCCGAGCGGCATGCCGGCGAGGGTGGCGATGTCGTGGCCCTCGAAGGTGACGGCCAGCGCCTCGGGCCGCAGTCGCCGCCCGGCGCACACCGGGCAGGGCTCGGCCACCATGAAGCCTTGGACCCGCTTGCGCAGCGTCTCGCTCTTGGAGTCGGCGAAGGTGTGCAGCACATAGCGCTTGGCGCTCATGTACTGGCCCTTGTAGGGGCGTTGGATCCGGCCGGCCTCGCGCACGGGGTGGACGGTGACGATGGGCTGTTCGTCGGTGAACAGGATCCACTCGCGTTCGGCCCGCGGCAGCTCGCGCCACGGCCGGTCGATGTCATGGCCGAGGGCGGCGAGGATGTCGCGCAGGTTCTTGCCCTGCCAGGCGCCGGGCCAGGCGGCGATCGCGCCCGCGCGGACGGACAGCGCGGGGTCGGGGACCAGGGACTCCTCGGTGACACGGTGTACGGTGCCCAGGCCGTGGCACTCCGGGCAGGCGCCGGTCGCGGTGTTGGGCGAGAAGGCGTCGGAGTCGAGCCGTTCCGTGGTGCCTTCCGGATAGTCACCGGCGCGGGAGAAGAGCATCCGCAGGGTGTTGGAGAGGGTGGTGACGGTGCCGACCGAGGAGCGGGAGGTGGGTGCGGAGCGCCGCTGTTCCAGGGCGACGGCCGGCGGAAGTCCGGTGATGTCCCCGACCTTGGGCGCGCCGACCTGGTGGATCAGCCGCCGGGCGTAGGGGGCCACCGACTCGAAGTAGCGGCGCTGCGCCTCGGCGTAGAGCGTGCCGAAGGCCAGCGAGGACTTGCCCGATCCGGACACCCCGGTGAACGCGACCAGTGCGTCCCTCGGGATGTCCACATCGATGCTGCGGAGGTTGTGCTCGCGGGCGCCGCGCACCCGTACGTACGAGTCGGCCATCCCTCCATGATCGGGCACGGTCGGCCGTGCCCGGGCACCGTGAGCCGGCGACCGTGGCGGCGGCGGTCCGTTCGCGCGCCTCCTCCCGGCAGACGGGGTTCGTCGCCGATGAGGGTGAGCGGGCCGGTCCAGCCGGAGCGGCGCACCGTCTCGGCCGCGGCGAGTCCCGCCGTCGAGGCGCCGACTGCCCCGGACGGCCGGACGGTCACCGTCCCATCGTCAGCCCGTCCGCCGCGGCGCCCCGGCTGAGCACCGCCTTGCTGATCTTCTTGCGGATCTGCGCATGCCCGTCCGTCCTGGCGAGGTTGCGCATCCGGACGCGCTTGCCCTGCTGGGCGAGCTGCGGGATGTACTCGGCCTCGGTGACCCGCCAGCGGCCGCCGGGCCGACCGGGCGGTACGAAGCGGAAGCGGGCGAGGGTGCCCCAGTTGCCGCTCGGCTGCTTCATCACGCCGGAGAGCTGGTCGCCCAGGCCGTAGACGACCCAGGTCCCGTTGACCTTCTCGTACGGCTGCGGGGTGTGCGCATGGGTGCCGACGATCAGGTCGATGTCGGGCCGGCCGTCGGACTCCGAGGCGGTGAGCGCCTTGGCCAGTTCGAGCTGCCGCTCGTCGGGCGCGGTCCGGTACTCCGTGCCCCAGTAAGGGCTGACGACCACGACATCGGCGCCGGCCCGGCGCGCCGCCCGGGCATCCTCGATGATCTTCTGCTCGTCGAGCAGGTTCACCGTCCACGGCGCGGTGGCCGCACGCCGGCCGCCCTCGATGCCGTAGGTGTACGACAGCTGCGCCACCCGTGCACCGCCCGGCGCCCGCAGCATCGCCGGACTGGCACCCTCGTCGGCGTCCCGGGCCGAGCCGGTGTGCCGCAGCCCGACCGTGTCCAGGGCCTCCAGGGTGCGGCGCACACCCGGAACGCCCTGGTCGAGGGCGTGGTTGGAGGCGGTGGCACAGGAGTCGTAACCGGTGGCCTTCAGTGCGGTGGCGATCTGCGGCGGCGCCTGGAGGACGGGGTATCCGGTGAACGGCCCGGTCAGCGGCCCCAGCGGCGGCTGAAGGTGACACAGCGCCAGGTCGGCCGAGGAGACGACCGGCCGGACGCCCTTGAGCATCGGCCGGAAGTCATAGCCGTCGTGCGGCGCGTCGTCCTGTGCCGTGGCCAGCACTTCGGGGTGGGTCGGAAGGACCTCCCCGGAGGCGACCAGGGTGAAGGGGCGCCGCCCTGTGGACTTGGTGACGGGAGCGCCCGCGTGGGCGCGCGGCCCGGACTCCGGGGTCGGCCGCGGATCCGCCCGGGAGCCGGGGGCCGGACCACCGCACCCCACCGCCAGCGCGGCGAGCAGGGCGGCGGCCACTCCATAGCCTGTATACGCGCTCATATCCGACTGATATCAGCCGGTTATGACAAGAATTGCACGCATACGCCGGTGTCTGCGGCTCTCCCCCATACGGACCCCGGGCCATGGCGTCCCACAGCGGTGCCCAGGACCGTCCGGTGGCTCGGCGTCAAAGACCGCGAACCCGGCCGCTGTCCACCGGACAGGCCCTACGCTGCCCGGATGGCGCACACACCGGACGGCAACGACCGCTTCCCGGCCGGGCTGCCCGTCGTCAGGCAGATGGAGCGCACCGCGTCCGGACAGGCGTGGCTCGCCCGGCTGCCGGCGATGGTGCGGGAGCTCGAGGAGCGCTGGGAGCTGCGGCTCGGCGCCCCGTTCCACGGCGGCAGCTGCTCCTGGGTGGCACCCGCCGAGCAGCACGACGGCAGCTCCGCCGTCCTGAAGGTGACCTGGCCGCACCGCGAGGCCGACGGTGAGGCACCCGCATTGCGGGCGTGGGACGGCAACGGCGCGGTGCGGCTGCTGCGCCGGGCTCCCGAGCAGGGCGCGCTGCTGATCGAACGGTGCCGGCCCGGCACCGAGCTCGGGCACTCCGCGCTGCCGCCCGTCGAACGGCTCACCCTCGCCGCCGGCCTGCTGCGGGAGCTGTGGGACGAGCCCGCCCCGTCCGACGGCCGGCTGGAGCGGATGGACGCGGTGTGCGCCGAGTGGGCCGGCCTGGTCGAGGAACGGAGGCGGCGGCTGCGGCCCGGCCACGACCCGGGACTGGTGGCGCTCGGCGCCGGCCTCCTGCGCGAGCTGCCGGCGACCGCCGCCCGTGAGGTGGTGGTGCACGGCGACTTCAACCCGGGCAATGTGCCGTCGGCCGAGCGCCGGCCGTGGCTGGCCATCGATGCCAAGCCGATACTCGGCGACCCGGCGTACGACCCCTGGCCGCTGCTCTGCCAGCTCGACGATCCCTTCGGGCATCCGGACCCGCGGCGGGTGCTCCGCGCGCGGTACTCCCTGGTCGCCGACGTACTGGACGAGGATCCTGCGCGGCTGCTCGCCTGGTCCGTGGCGCGCGGCGTGGAGAGCGCCCTGTGGAGCACCGATCAGGGCGATATCGCGGGCGGGGCCGAGGAGTTGACGGCGGTCCGGGTCCTCGCCGAACTGGCCGGATTGTGACCTCTACGGGGGCAGGGCCGGCTGCCGTCATCGGGCCGGACGGCTCATGAGGTCTCCGGTTCCGGCTCCTCGAGGGCCGTCGCCTCGTCCCGTGCCGCCTGCGCCTCGGCCGGGCGGTCCAGCGCCGCCAGCACGTCACCGAGGGTGCGCAGGGTGTCGGCGAGATGGCGGCGGCCGAGGAACATGACGCCGGCACGGTGGAGGTCGACGGCTTCCTCGACGAACGGCAGCGCCTCGGCCGGGCGGTCCCGCTTCGCCAGCAGCTCGCCGAGGGTGTGCAGCGACACGGCGAGGCCGGCCCGGTAGCGACGGTCGCCGGTTTCGGACTCCACCACACTCCGCCAGAGGTCGACGGCTTCCCGGGCGAACGGCAACGCCTCGGCCGGCCGGTCCAGCTGCACCAGCAGCCGGCTCAGGACGCGCAGGCACAAGGCAAACGCGATACCGCGGCGAGGGTCCGCATCGGCCGCTGCCAGCTCACGACGGAGGGCAACGGCTTCCTCCACGAACGGCAACCCGTCGGCCGGGCGGTCCAGCTGCCCCAGCAGCTCACCGAGGAGGCACAGGGACCGGGCGAGAGCGATACGACGGAGCGGGTCCGGGTCGGCCTCCGCCACGCCGCGACGGAGCGCGATGGCTTCCTCGAGGAGCGGCAGGGCCTCGGCCCGCCGGTCGTACTGCTTCAGCCAGGAGGCGCGGTAGTGCAGGGCGGCGGCGAGGGCCGGGCGACAGCGGTCGGGGTCGGCCTCGGCCAGGCCACGGTAGAAGGCGACGATGTCCTCGGGCTCCCCCTCCAGGGCGGTGGCTTCGTCCTTCGCGGCCTGCGCCGCGGCCGGCCGGACCAGCACCGTCAGCAGTTCACCGAGCGTGCCCAGGGACGTGGCGAGGGCGGAGCGATGGCGAGCGAGTTCGGTTTCGGCCAGCGGGCGGCAGATGTCGACGGCTTCCTCGACGTACGGCAGCCCCTCGGCCGGGCGGTCCACCTTCGCCTGCAGCTCGCCGAGGGAGCGCAGGGACCGCGCAAGGGCGAGCCGGTAGCGAGGGTCCGCGTCGGTCTCGGCCAGGCCGCGGTAGGTGGCGACGTCCTTCCTGGCCGCCCGGAGCTGTCTGCCCCACCGCAGCTTCGCCGGCACCGCGCCCCACCGGCGCCCCTCTCTCCGAACCATCACTTCACCCTTCCCGGAACCGGCCCGCCATGGTGCGCTCCGTCCGCCACATGCACGTGGTGACCGAACGGTCCGCTTGCCGCGGAGCAGGCCCTCCACGCCCCGGCCGAGCTGCCCGTCCGTCGGCAGGAGCACGACAACCACCCTGGCCGCAGACCACCGCCGTCAGCCCTGCGGCCAGCCTTGACCAGCGCCACAGCCCTCAGCGACCGCCATGCGGGTACTTCAGCGAGCCGGCTCCGCCGCCCGGGGCGGTCCCGTCCCGGACGCAGGGGCACCTGGCGTGACCGGCCGTCCCGGTTCAGGACCGGCCGTCCCGGTTCAGGATCCGGGGTTCCGCCCAAGCACTAGCCTGGTACGGACCGGACGAAGGGCCGCCCCTCCTCAGGCGACCTCGATGCCGTACTCCTGCACCAGTGCTTCCAGACCGCCGGGGTATCCCTTCCCGCCGATCACGAAGTCCCAGTCGCCGCCCGTGCGTTGGCGGAAGGAGCCGAGCACCAGGGCGGTTTCGCCGCGTCGGCCGTCGGAGACTTCCAGCTGTCCCAGTTCCTCACCCGCGGCGTCCAGCAGCCGGATCCGGGCGTCCGTGAAGCCGGAGAGGTCGGCTTCGGGGTTGAGCTGGGGGTCGATGGCGGCGACCAGGACCAGCCGGTCGGCGTCCGGCGGCAGTGCCTCGAACCGCACCTGCATGGCGGCGCGGTCGGGGGCGAAGCCGGGCAGCATCCTTACCGCGCCCTCCGGGGTGCCCGGGTTGTTGTAGAAGACGAAGTGGTCGTCGCTGAGCACGGTGGTCCCCTTGCACACCAGGGCGCAGACGTCGAGGGCGACCTCGCCGGACCAGTTCATGCCGAGGATGTTGTGGTCCGGGGTCTCGTCCGCCGTGGAGGGGCCGGCCGGGGCTGCCGGGCCGAGCCGGCCGCGCAGCCCGTACCGGCCGAGCAGGTCGACGAGTTCGGGGCCGGCGATGAGGCTGAGCGGCTTGCCGTTGGCGAAGGTGTGTGCGCCGGGGCCGAAGCGGGAGGTGGTCACCAGCACGCCTTTGTTGGCGCCCTCGGACTGCACCGTGCCGTAGAGGTCGCGTACGGCGGTGGGCGGGACGGTGTTGCGGTAGCGCTTGACCTGCACGACGATCTTGCCGCCGCGGATCGGGTCGGGGTCCAGGGCGTCCACGTCGACGCCGCCGTCACCGGAGCGCTGGGTGGTCACGGCCTGCATGCCCATCGCGCGGAACAGCTCGGCGATCAGATTCTCGAAGGCGATCGGGTCCATCTCGTAGAGGTCCGGCTCGCTGTCGGTGCCGTGCATGACGACCGTGGCTCCGCCGCCGATGTCGCCGGGGAGCCGCCCGGGGCGCACCGCGGTGCGCTGCTCGGGGCGTGCCGAAAGCTGCCCGCCCAGCCCCTCGGTCAGGCACTCCACCGCGCTGACCTGCTGGAGGTGGAGCGCTTCGAAGGCGCTGCGGGGTGCCATGACGGTCGCGAGGAAGATCTGGGCGGGGCGGCCGGTGGCCGGGTCGACAGCGTCGACGAAGCCGTTGAGCGCCACCGAGTCGAGCGTGCCGTAGGCGTCGGCGGCGAAGAGGTCGCGCAGCACCAGCAGCATGCTCTGGGCGAGTACGTCGCGGTAGAGCGCCCGGCGCTGGGCGGCCGGCCGGGCGGTCTCCTTCTCCTGGTCGGCGGTGGGCATGTACCGGACGGACTTGGTCTCCGGGACGATGTCGTGGCCGGGCAGTTCCCAGTCCAGGACGAGCTGCCGGGCCGTCGGGTCGTAGGCGGCGACGACCTGCCGGGGGAAGCCCTCCGGCCAGGCGGTGGAGGAGTACAGCGCGGCGGAGAAGTACTCGACGGCGGCCTCCGTGTCGCCGCTGCGCAGTGCGGCCAGCAGCTCCTCGATGCCGGAGTTGTGCTGCCGGATCTCCGCCCGGGCGGCCGCGGCCCACTGGTCGTACTGCTGCCGGTACACGGCGAGTTGGTCCTGCCGCCGGCGCTCGGCGGCCTGTGCGGCGTACCAGTCCTGCTCGTAGCGGGCGCGGGCCTCCTCCTGGGCGCGGTCGCGGCGGTCGGCTCCCCGGTGCCAGCCGCCGGTCGGCGTCTGGTAGCGGGCCGGGTCGGGCATGGATATCGGGGTGGCGAGGGCGCCGGGCGCGAACTCCTCGATGTGCTCGGGGCGCAGCAGCGCGGCGGGAGTGAAGGCCGGCACCCGGCAGCCTTCGGCGAGCAGACCGGTCAGCGCGGCGACCCGGGCGTCCAGCTCCTCGGTACGGCGGCGGGCGTCGGCCTCGCGCTGCCGGCGGTAGGCCGCCTGCCGCTCCCGGTGCATGCGCGCCATGGCGCGCTCAGCGTCCCGTGCCTGCCGCTCCTGGTCGCGCTGGTGCTGGGCGTACGCGCGGCGCTGGGCTTCCTCGCGGCGTTGCTGCTGGCGCTGTGCCTCGGCCCAGACGGCCATTAATCCGTGGGAACGGCGGCTCATGTCGGTCTTCGTCCTCCCCCCGGGGCGGCTGCCCCCGGAACCCTGTGGAAGCGGTTTCACCAGCGCTGTTGCCGTCGACTTTAGCGGGGAGCGGGCGGCCGGAACGGGTGGGGGACGCGAAGTTCCCGGCCTATGAGGCGGCGGCCCTCCGGCCGGCTGCCGTGGCCGAGACGTCGTAGTCCGGGGCGACTCCGGGGACCAGGACGCAGTCGCCCTCGATGTGCCGGGTGCGCAGCGGCAGGATCTCCTGGTAGGCGGGAGAGTCGTACCAGGCCCGTGCCTCGTCGATACCGGGGAATTCGATGACGACGACGAAACCGGGCCAGTCGCCTTCCCTGACCTCCACCTGGGCGTTGTGCACCCGGAAGCGGCCGCCGAAGGGGTCCATGGTCGCCTGGATGCGTTCCAGGTATACGGCGATGTCCGGGTGCGGGGCGGCGGGGCGGAGGTGGGCGATGGCGAAGGCGCTCATGGGACTGCCTTTCCGGTGGAGTACGGCGGTTGCGTTGCCGTCCACGGTGCCCGCCGGCTCCCGCCGGGTCGATTACCTCCGAGGTCATCGCGCGCATTGTCCCGCCGGAGCGGCAATCACCGCCCGAACAGCCGCGGCCTGCTCCGGCTCGCCGTATCCGCGTTGCCACAAAGCCCTTTGGGGCGTTACCTTTTGCCGGTGACTACCGGGTCGGCCATGGGCCATGAGCGAGTGAGGTTCCCGGTCACCACGTGACCGCGCGGCGGGCCGCCAGAGCCCCGCCCCTCCTCCACTTCTTCCTTCGTATTCCCTGCGCTTTTCCGCGCCTTTGCATGCCCAGCCATCGCGCCGGCATGCGGCTGCTCGCGCCTGCAACGCCGCGCGTTCGGCGGCGATGTGTGATGCGCGGTCCGGCATGCGCATCACGTATCACGTATCGCACACAGGCATTTCATGCGCCGTGCCCGGCGGCCGGTTCATCCCTGCGCCGCGCCGGGCCGATGCGCGCTGCCCGCATACGTCCGCGGGCCCCTTCCGTATTTCCGAACCCTGGAGAAAAAACACCACATGCCATTGGACTTCAATCAACACGTCATCGAGGAATTCCGCGCCAACGGCGGGCGCGTCGGCGGTCCTTTCGAGGGCGGCCGACTGCTTCTGCTGACCACCACCGGCGCCCGGTCCGGCGCCCGGCACACCACCCCGCTCGGCTACCTCCCCGACGGCGGCGTGCGCGTCCTGGTCGTCGCCTCGGCCGGGGGCGCCCCCCACCACCCGGCCTGGTACCACAACCTGGTCGCCAACCCCCAGGTCACCGTGGAGGCCGGGGTCTTCACCTACGAGGCGCGGGCCGTCGTCCTGGAGGGCGCCGAACGCGACCGGGCCTTCGCCCGCGCGGCGGAGTCGGATCCGGGCTGGTCCGACTACCAGGCGAAGACGGACCGGGTGCTGCCCGTGGTCGCCCTGGAGGAGATCCCCAGCGGTCCGCCGAACATCTCCGCGGCCTCACCGGGCGCGGCCCTCAAAGCGGTGCACGACGGATTCCGGCAGGAACTCGCCCTGCTCCGCAAGGAGATAGCCGCATCGGGCCCGGGGCTCGGCGCCCAGCTCCGGGTGAACTGCCTGTCCCTGTGCCAGGGGCTGCACAACCACCACACCGGTGAGGACGCCGGCATGTTCCCGATGCTCGGCCGGCACCATCCCGAACTCGGCCCGGCACTGGAGCGGATGCGCCAGGAGCACGAAAAGCTCGCGGGGCTCCTCGCCGAACTCCAGCGGGTCATCTCCGCCGAAGGCACCGAACCCGGGGCGCTGCTCTCCGAGGTCGAACGCCTCACGGCCGAGGTCGAGGCGCATCTGACGTATGAGGAGGAACAGTTGATCCCGGTCCTGGACGCCGCCTGCTGAGCTGCGGCCCCGCGCGTGGGCGGGTCGCGGTACGGGCTCAGCCCGTGCCGTTGTGACCCGCCCAGTACGGGTCCCTCAGCAGGCGTTTGAAGAGCTTGCCGGACTCGTCGCGCGGCAGCCGTTCCTCGAAGACCACGGCGCGGGGGACCTTGTACCCGGCGAGCCGTTCGGCGACGTGGGCGCGTACTGCCGCGGCGCTGATCCGCACCCCGGGCTCGGTCTCCAGATGGGCGGCCAGGACCTCGCCGAACTCCTCGTCGGGGATCCCGAACACCGCGGCGTCGCGCACCCCGTCGAGGGCGAGCAGCGCCCCCTCGATCTCCGCGGGGTAGATGTTGACCCCGCCGGAGATGACCATGTCGTTGCGGCGGTCGCTGAGGTAGAGGTAGCCGTCCTCGTCGAGGTGGCCGACGTCTCCTATCGTGACGTACCCGGGCAGGTCCGGCGCTTCCATGGCGGCGCGCTTGTCCGGGTCGCCGAGGTAGGTGAACTGCGGCCATTCGTCGGCCGGTTTGAGGTAGATGTCGCCGGTGGCGCCGGCCGGCAGCGGGCGGCCGTCGGGACCGAGGACCGCGACCCCGCCGGATCCGGCCGCCCGTCCCACGGTTCCGGGGTGGGCCAGCCACTCCGCGCTGTCGCACCAGGTCACGGCGCCGGTCTCACTGCCGCCGTAGTACTCCCGCAGTACCGGTCCCAGCCAGTCGATCATGGCGTGTTTGATATGCGGCGGGCAGGGCGCCGCGGCGTGCACGACGGAGGTGAGCGACGACAGGTCGTAGCGCTCGCGTACGTCCTTGGGCAGCCGCAGCAGCCGTACGAACATCGTGGGCACGACCTGTACCTGCTCGATGCGGTGGCGTTCGATCAGCCGCAGGAACTCCTCGGCGTCGAAGCGCGGCATCAGGGTGAGGTCCAGGCCGGCCGCGAGCGCGAGGACCGCGTGCTGGCTGGGGGACGCGTGGTAGAGCGGCGCGGGGATCAGCGTACGGCCGCCCGGGGCGACCGCGAAGTACTCCAGGAAGAGGCCCACGGCCCTCTCCAGCCGGTCAGCGGGGACGGGTTCGCGCAGAACTCCTTTGGGGCGTCCGGTGGTTCCGGAGCTGTAGATGACCGTGGGCGGGCGCTCGGCCGAGGGCTCGGCGAACGGTTCGCAGCCCTCCAGCCAGTGGTCGAGCAGCGGATGCGCGCCGCTGGGCGGTGGCGTGGCGCTGCCGCAGGCGGCCGCGACGCCGGCGGGCACCGGGACCTCGATGAGCACCACGCCGTCGGGGAGTGCGGCACGCACCCCGGCCAGCAGGTCGGTGTGCGCAAAGACCACCTTGCTGCCGCTGTCGGTGAGCACATGCCGTAACTCGTCCTGCTTGAAGTGCCAGTTGACGGGGACCGCGGAGGCGCCGAGCAGGGCGGCGGCGGTGGTGATCTCCAGATGGGCGGGCTCGTTGCGCAGGACCACGGCGATCCGGTCGCCGGGCTCGACTCTCGTCCGCCGTAAGCCGGTTGCGATCCGCGCCGCACGTTCGAGGAAGGCCGGATAGCCGCGTTCCTCACCGGCGCAGCGGATGGCCGGGGCTCCGGCGGCGGGCGGGGCGACGGCTTCCATGGTGCCTCCCATGACAGCGACCGAGGCCGTTCATTGAACCGGCAAACCCCGGTCGTTGCCAGGGCGCGCCGGAGGCACGACGGATGGGCCGGGGCGCCGACCGTACGCATTCGGCCACCCGCCCACGTCGGTGAGAGGAGGTCCGAGGTATCCGGCCCTGTCAGCCGTCACGACCGCCAACTCCCGTGCCCTTACGGCCAGGTGCTCCGATGTTTATCGCGTTCAGGGTCTTCCGGTCGGGCCGCCGCGGCTGCACCATGCGGAAGGCACCGCAGGCATGCACCGGACCGACCGACGTGAACGCCCGACCCGAGGAGCGAGCGATGCACAGCCGCACAAGACCGTTCCGTATACCGGTGGTGGTGGCCGCGCTGGCCGCCCTGCTGCTGGCCGCCGGCGGCCCGGTGGCCGCGGCACGGCCCCCGGCACGGCCCGCCGCCGGCCCCGGCACGAACCATGCGACCGACGACCCGTTCACCTCCTCGCGCACCGCGTGGTGGCGGCAGGACCGCTTCGGGATGTTCATCCACTTCGGCGCGTACTCGAACCTGGAGGGCGAGTACACCCGGCCCGACGGGACGGTCTGCCGCAACGCGGAGTGGATCAAGCGCGAGTGCAAGATCCCCATGGCGGAGTACGAGAAGCAGGCGGCCGGATTCAATCCATCCGCCTTCGACGCCAAGGCGATCGTCAAGGCCGCCAAGGACGCCGGTCAGCGCTATATCGTCATCACGTCCAAGCACCATGACGGCTATGCGATGTGGCCGACGAGGCAGAACACCTGGAACCTGCGCGACCATTCGGCTTTCGACCCGCACCGCGACCTCCTCGCCGAGCTCAAGAAGGCCGCCGACGCCGCCGGGATCAAGCTCGGTTTCTACTACTCGATCTGGGACTGGCACGATCCGGACTTCGCGGACCCGGCGACCTTCCCGCGGTACAAACAGCGGATGTACGCGCAGCTCAAGGAGCTGATCGACGGCTACCACCCGGCGCTGCTGTGGTTCGACGGCGAATGGGACGCGGACGATCCCGCCAACCACTGGTCCCGCCGGGACGGCGCCGAACTCCAGGCGTATCTGCACGGTCTGGACCCCGGCCTGATCGTCAACAACCGCGTGGGCAAACGTGAGGTGGCCGACGGTGACTTCGGCACGCCGGAGCAGGAGATCCCCGCGGAGCCGGTCGACGGCCAGCTGTGGGAGAGCTGTATGACGCTCAACGACCACTGGGGCTTCGCCAGGTACGACACCAACTGGAAGTCTTCGGCGACGGTCGTGCAGCACCTGCTGGACGTGGCGAGCCGCGGCGGCAACTATCTGCTCAACGTGGGCCCCGACCGGCTCGGCCGCATCCCGCAACCGTCCGTCGACCGGCTGCGGGAGACCGGCCGCTGGCTGACATCCCACGGTCAGGGCCAGGCGGTGTACGGAGCCGGGCACACCGGGCTGGTCGCCGATCCCTCCTGGGGCGCGGTCTCCCGGCGCGGCAACGAGCTGTACGCCGCCGTCACCTCCTGGCCGGCGGCCGGCACCGCGCTCCGTCTCACCGCCAGGGCACCGTTCGAGATCACCTCGGCCCGGGTGCTGGGCAGCGACCAACGGGTGCGGGTGACCCGGACCGGCGACGGCTTCGACCTCACCCCGGCCGGCCCGGCCGCCGATCCGGTCGCGAGCGTCATCCGGCTCACGATCGCGCCGCCGCCCGCGGCGCCCGCCGGCCACGGCACCGGCCTGACGGCGCAGAGCTGGGCGAACGACTCGTTCTCCGGCCCGCCCGCGGTGACCGGGGTGGACCCGACGGTGAACAAGTCCTACCGCTTCGACGGCTCGCCGGCCCCGTCGATCCCCGCCGAGCACTTCAGTACCCGCTGGACCGGCTCCGTCCAGCCGCGCTTCGACGAGACCTACACCTTCACCACCGTCTCCGACGACACCGTACGGCTGTGGATCGACGGCAAGCCGGTGATCGACAGCACGACCCCGCACGAGCCGAAGGTGGACAAGGGCACCGTCACCCTCAAGGCCGGTCACCGGCACCGCATCCGGATCGACTACACGGAGCGGACCGGCGAGGCGCATATGAAGCTGCTGTGGTCCAGCCCGAGCGTGCCGCAGCAGGTCGTTCCGCAGCGTCAGCTCTACGCCGACTGAGCGGCGCCGCGCGAAGGGTACCGGCCGGCGGCGGGAAGCGGCGGGAAAACTCCCGCCCCCGGCTGGGCCGTTCGGGTCGGCGCAGGGGCGGTTGTCGGTGCCCGCTCCTATCCTCGGGGAGCATGAGCTTCGACGAGATCCTTCAGCTCCATGGCGAGGCCATCGCGCTCTTCGGGAGCCGGGTGCACGCCGTCCGCGAGGACCAGTGGGACGCGCCGACGCCCTGCTCGGAGTGGTCGGTGCGCGATCTGGTGAACCACCTCACCGCCGAGCAGCTGTGGGTCCCCCGCCTGGTGCGGGACGGCGCCACGATCGCCGAGGTGGGCTCGGACTTCGACGGTGATGTGCTGGGGGACGATCCGGCCGCGGTGTGGGACCGGGCGGCGGTGGCCGCCGTGGCGGCGTTCTCGGAGAGCGGGGCGCTCGGCCGTAGCGTCCAGCTGTCGTACGGATCGAGCCCGGCCGACGCCTACTGCACGCAGATGATGGCCGATGCCCTGGTGCACGCCTGGGACCTGTCCCGGGCCATCGGCGCCGACGAGCGGCTGCCCGGCCATCTGGCGACGGCGGCGCTGCGTGAGGTGGAGCCCTATGCCCCGGGGCTGGCGGCGTCCGGGCTGTTCGCCCCCGCGGTGGAGGCTCCGCCGGACGCCGACGATCTGACCCGGCTGCTGTGTCTGCTCGGGCGTCGGCCCTGACCCCTGGGGGCCGGGGCCGACGCCCGGGCGCGGCGGTCAGTCGATGCCGCGGATGATGTACGGCTCAGCGGGGTCGTCGTCATAGCCCGCCAGGCGCACGGGCGCACAGCGGTCCCAGACTTCGAGATTACGGACTTCCTTGATACGACCTGGTCGCTCGCCCTTCTTCAGACGGGGCTGCTTGTGTTGAGCCTTGTGCAAAGCCACCACGCACTCCTTCATCGAGGTATTGGTTCCGACGCGGTGGCGCCTTGTTCACAAACCGGGAGGTCGGCCAAGGTTTGTGGCGTTCCCGCGACGGGCCAATGGTGTTGGCGTCTCCCAGAAAGGTCGTCCGTCGTCCTTCAGGTTAACGACGCCACGCGCGCCGCGCTCGACGTTTTCCGGCGAGATGGGCCGGGGGGCGGAAGGCGGGAATTCCACCCGGGCGATGACCGGGGAATCGAGCCCCCTATGTGAGGTACCTCACTCACTCCAATGGCCCTCGGGTTGCTGCATTTGCCCCGATCCGTACGCTGGAGAGTGACCGCACGGACGGTGTGTTCCCGCCCGCGCCCACGCAGTGCTACCCATGGGCGCGTGGCATGGTTCTCGGATTCCGGTTACTGGCTCGGGCGGCTCGTATTCCAGCGCATGCTGGCCGTGCTCTATCTGGTCGCGTTCCTCGCGGCGGTGCGGCAGTTCCGGGCGCTCATCGGCGCGCGCGGCATGCTGCCGGTGCCCGAGTTCGTGGCGCGGGTGCCGTTCCGCGCGGCGCCCTCGGTCTTCCACTGGCACTACTCGGACCGCTTCTTCGCGTTCTGGTCGTGGTCCGGCGCGGTGCTGGCGGCGGCCGTCGCGGCGGGCGCGGCGGATGCCGTGCCGCTGTGGGCGTCGATGGTGCTGTGGGCGGTCCTGTGGGCGCAGTATCTGTCGATCGTGAACGTCGGGCAGACCTGGTACAGCTTCGGCTGGGAGTCGCTGCTGCTGGAGTCGGGCTCGCTCGCGGTGTTCCTCGGCAATGCCGAGACCGCTCCCCCGGTGCTGCTCATGTGGCTGCTGCGCTGGGTGCTGTTCCGGGTGGAATTCGGGGCCGGGCTGATCAAGATGCGGGGCGACCGCTGCTGGCGGGATCTGACCTGCCTCTACTACCACCATGAGACCCAGCCGATGCCCGGGCCGCTCAGCTGGTTCTTCCACCGTCTGCCACGGCCGCTGCACCGGGTCGAGGTGGCCGCCAACCATGTGGCCCAACTCGGCGTGCCGGTGCTGCTGTTCACCCCTCAGCCGATCGCCGGATGGGCCGCGGTCGCGATGGTGGTCACCCAGCTGTGGCTGGTGCTCTCCGGCAACTTCGCCTGGCTGAACTGGGTGACCATCGCGCTTGCCATGTCGGCCGCCGCCCCGCTGTGGGGGCCGCCCGCCGCCCCGCTCCCCGCGCCTCCGGTGTGGTTCGAGGTCCTGGCCCTGATGGCCACGGCCGGTGTGGTGCTGCTCAGTTACCGGCCGGCCCGCAATCTGCTGGCCCGGCAGCAGATGATGAACACCTCGTACGAGTCGCTGCATCTGGTGAACTCGTACGGGGCGTTCGGCACGATTACCCGGGTGCGCCGGGAGATCGTGGTGGAGGGCACGGCGGACGCGGTGAGCGGGCCCGACACCGAGTGGATCGCCTACGAATTCCACGGCAAGCCGGGCGATGTGCGGCGGGTGCCGCGCCAGTTCGCGCCGTACCATCTGCGGCTCGACTGGCTGATGTGGTTCGCGGCGCTGTCGCCCGCCTATGCGCGGGCGTGGTTCGTACCGTTCGTGGCGCGGCTGCTGGAGAACGACCGGGACACCCTGCGGCTGCTGCGCACCAATCCGTTCCCCGATCTGCCGCCGGCCCGGATCAGGGCCCGGGTCTTCCGCTACCGCTTCACGACCTGGCGGGAACTGCGGGAGACCGGAGCCTGGTGGCATCGGACGGAGGAGCAGGAGTTTCTGGCGCCGATTGCGCGGTCAGCTCTGCGCGGAATGCGATGACCATCTCCCGCGCATGGCGCAGGCCTATGCGGGTGAAATCCTTTTCCAGCGCGGCGAGTTCGGTAAGCGTCTCCTCCGGGGCGCGGCCGAGGCGGGCTCGGGACTTGGCGAGGCCGAGCCGGGAGAGCGCCACACCGCGCGGCTCCTGCATGTCAGTGAATTCCTGGAGCGAGAGCGCGTAGGTGTCCCGCGCGGACTCGTAACGGCCGTCCCGGTAAAGGACATTGGCCCTCATCTTGTGGTTGTACGCGAGCGCCGAGGCCAGGTCCATACGGCGGCAGATGGCTTCCGCCTCGGACAGCAGGGCCAGCGCACGGTCCGGCTGGCCCTGTACGGACAGCACATCGGCCACCCCCCGCAGCGACCAGGCGCGCCCCCGGGCGTCGTCGCCCGCCTCGGCTATTCGGGCGGACTCCTCGAAGAGTTCCAAGGCCTTGGCGTAATCGCCGGTGTTGCGGTGCATCTGGGCGATGCCGGACATCGCCCAGACCATGTGCCGGGCCTCGCCGTGCGCCCGGCCCTGTTCGAGCAGTTGCTCATGGAGTTCGGCGACCGCGGCGTAGTCGCCCTGGATGCGGCCGGTCTCGGCGAGGCCCGCGAGCGAGTAGCCGTGGGCGAGGCGGTCGCCGCTGTCGGCGGCCAGTGCCACGGCGTGGGTGAGCAGCCGGCGGGCAAGCGGCAGCGTGCCGCACTGGCGGGCCAGGGTGCCGCCGCTCCACAGGGCCCAGGCCATGGCGCCGGCGTCACCGGCGGTGCGGGCACTGCGGTAGCTCTCCCGCCATGCGGCGTTGGCCTCCGCCACCCGGCCGAGCCGACGATTGGCCTCGGCAACCGCGAGCCCGGCCCGCGCCCGCTCCAGGGGCGTGGCCGCCTCTCTGTGCGCGCGGGTCGCCGTCGCCAGTACCTCCTCGTAGGAGGAGTTCACGCCCAGCGCCGAGCCCAACTCGCCCTGGTACTCCGGGGCGAATGCCTTGCCGTACATAAATCCGTGGCCTCTCGATCATCTTTGTGCCTTGATCACGAAGCTACGAGGGACCGGGGGTGCGGCGAATCAGTCCGCGTATGTGTCTTGCTGTACGACTCCAGTGCTACGGGCGGGGGTCATGGTCATCTTGAGGATGTAGGGGTTCATCAGGGTCATGCGGCCGCCCCCGGCCACCTCACCGGGTCCACCCCGTGTTGCACACCGTGCAACTTGAGTTGCTGTTCTTGCCGGGGCGGCTTCCCGCAGGCCACCCTGCTGGCATGACAGCAGGACGTACCGGAACCCCTACGGGTCCAGGGACCGACCGCCGCCGCTTACTGCGGTCCGTGGCGGCGGGGCTCGCCGGAACGGCCGGGGCGGGGCTGCTGACGGCGGCGGACACCGCGCCCGCGCAGACCGTACGCCGCGCCGTCCGAAGGCCGCACGGCACCCGGCCGCTCTTCCTGGGGACGTACACCTCGAAGGCGGGTGGCGGGACCGGCATCGGCCTGGCCTCGTACGACCGGAGGACCGGACAGCTCACCTCCACCGGTGTCGTGACCGGTGTCGCCGACCCCTCCTACCTCACGCTCGCGCCGTCCGGCCGCACCCTCTACACGGTCGACGAGCAGCAGCCGGGCGCCGTCACCGCCCTCGCCCTGGCCCCGGGCCGGCCGCCCACCGTCCTGGGCTCCCGCTCCACCGGCGGAGCCGGTCCCTGCCATCTGTCGGTCCACCCGACCGGGCGCTGGCTGCTGAGCGCCAACTACCTGTCCGGCAGCGTGGCGGTCCACCCCGTCGACCGGGCCACCGGCGCCCTGGGCGAACTGACGGACCTGGTCACGCACACCGCCCCGCCGCCCGGCCCGGGCCAGGACGGCCCGCACGCCCACCAGATCGTCACCGGCCCGGACGGCCGGCATCTGCTCGCCGTCGACCTCGGCAACGACACCGTCCACACCTACCGGCTCGACCCCGCCGCGGGCCGGCTCGTCCAGCTCTCGTATGCCGCGCTTCGGCCCGGCGCCGGGCCACGCCATCTGACGTTCCATCCCTCGGGCTCCTTCGCGTATCTGGCCAACGAGGTCGACAACACCGTCGTGGTCTGCCACTACGACGGCGGCAGCGGACGGCTGACACCGGGGGATCCGCAGCCAACCGGAACCGGCCCGGGGACCAGCTATCCGGCGCAGTTCCTGGTGACCCGTAACGGCCGCTTCGCGTTCCTCGCCAACCGCGGCCACAACAGCCTCACCCGCTACGCCGTGGAGGCGGGCGGGGCGCGCCTGCGGCTGCTGGACACCGTGCCGGTGGGCGGGGACTTCCCCCGGCAGATCGCGTTCTCGCCGGACGAGCGGTGGCTGTTCGCTGCCAACCAGAAGTCGGGGTCGGTGACGGTCTTCTCGGTGGACGCCAGGACCGGGGCGCTCACGAGCGCGGGCGAGCCGTTCGCGGCGCCGATGCCGGTGTGCGTACTGCCGTTGTGACCCTGCGCGACGGGCTGGGAAGAACGTCAGTCGGCCAGGTACTGCCGTAGCAGCTCGCCCAGTTCCGCTGCGAAGTCGGCGTAGTGGGCGCGGAGTTGGGCGCCCGGCCAGTCGGGGGGCAGCAGGGTGGCCGGCAGGAGCGGGTCGGAGAGGAGATGGCGCTGGGCGGCCGCGGCGATGGTGAAGCGGTCGGCGGGGGTTGCGGCGCGGTCCAGGGCGGACATCAGGGCGCGGGCCCGCTTCGCCCAGCCGTCCAGGTCCCACAGCCGGGCGGCGAGCGCGGCCGGGTCGTCGTCCGGGGTGCCGGTGAGCCAGGTGCACTGTTCGGTGACGACGGGCGGGCGGGGCCGGTCGAGGTTGGCGGGGCGCAGCCAGTTGCCCTCGCGGAGTTCGGCCAGCCGGAGGGCGGCCATGGCCTGGCGCAGTGCGGTGCGTTCGGCGGCCGGGCGGCCTTCAGGGGTGGTGACGACGGCGATCTCCCAGTCGCCGCGCCAGGGCCGGGTCCGCGGTGAGCGGCTTTCGTCCTGCCGGGCCTGGCGGGCCAGCAGCCGGGCGGTGAGCTCGTACGAGCCGTCGGTCTGCCGCAGGTCGCCGGCGGCCACCATGCGGGAGAGCGCGACCCGCACGGTGCCCTCGGCGATGCCGAAGAGCTCGCCTACCCGCACCAGAGCGCGCGCCGGCAGCTTCGGGGGGTGATGGCCCAGGAGGGTGCTCAGCACGATGGAGCGCGCGGTCAGCGGCCGCAGCGCAAGGGCAGCGGTGCCGTCGGGGTGGCGGTGGGCGTCGTTCATATGTGCTGGGAATTCTAGCCGCGGACATGGCTGACATTACAGTCTTCCGGCGGCTGTCCTGATTCTGTAACGTCGAGGTATGACCGTCACCCATGAAGTCGTGAACCAGGCCCCGCCGCTGACCGGATTCACCACGGCGGACGAACCGGCCCTGCTGGAGGCGCTGCGCCGCGACGGCGCCGAGTGGGGCGTGCGGGAGGTGGCCGAGCTCGGCGCGCTGGCCGGTTCGGCGGCGGTGCAGGAGCAGGCCCGCTGGGCCGAGGAACAGCCGCCCCGGCTGCACACCCACGACCGGTTCGGGCACCGCATCGACGAGGTGGAGTTCCACCCCGCCTGGCATCAGCTGATGACCGTCGCGGTGGAGCACGGTCTGCACGCCGCGCCCTGGACCGACGGCCGCGCCGGGGCGCATCTGGTGCGGGCCGCCAAGTTCTACGTCTGGTCGCAGGCCGAGCCGGGCCACGGCTGCCCGATTTCGATGACGTACGCCGCGGTACCCGCCCTGCGCGCCGCACCGGACCTCGCCGCGCAGTTCGAGCCGCTGCTGGCCTCCCGTACGTACGACTTCGGGCTGCGGGCCCCGCTGACCAAGTCCGGCCTGATCGCGGGCATGTCGATGACCGAGAAGCAGGGCGGTTCCGACGTACGGGCCAACACCACGCGGGCGGTACCGGCCGGCGACGGCACCTACCGCCTCACCGGCCACAAGTGGTTCACGTCCGCGCCGATGAGCGATGTCTTCCTGGCGCTGGCGCAGACCGCGGAGGGACTGGGCTGCTTCCTGGTGCCGCGGGTGCTGCCGGACGGCACGCTCAACGGGATGCGGCTGATGCGGCTCAAGGACAAGCTGGGCAACCGCTCGAACGCGTCCTCCGAGATCGAGTACGACCAGGCGCTCGCCTGGCCGGTGGGTGAGCCGGGCCGTGGGGTGCGGACCATCGTCGAGATGGTGAACATGACCCGGCTGGACTGTGTGCTGGGGTCGGGGGCCGGGATGCGGGCGGGGCTGCGGCAGGCGCTGCACCACACCGCGCACCGGCGGGCGTTCGGGCGGGAGCTGGACCGGCAGCCGCTGATGCGCTCGGTGCTCGCGGATCTGGCGATCGAGTCGGAGGCGGCGACGCTGCTGGGCATGCGGCTGGCGGCGGCGGTGGACCGCTCACAGGCCGGCGACGCCCAGGAGGCGGCGCTGCGCCGGCTGGCGCTGGCGGCCGGCAAGTACTGGGTGTGCAAGCGGGGCAGCAGCCATGCGGCGGAGGCCCTGGAGTGCCTGGGCGGCAACGGCTATGTGGAGGACTCGGGCATGCCACGGCTGTACCGGGAGGCGCCACTGCTGTCCATCTGGGAGGGCTCGGGCAATGTCGCCGCGCTCGATGTGCTGCGGGCGCTGGGCAAGGAGCCGGCCGCGCTGGATGCGTTCTTCGCCGAGGTGGAGACCGCGGCGGGCGCCGACCGTCGGCTGGACGCCGCGGTGGCGGGGCTCCGCAAGATGCTCGGCTCGCTGTCCCATCCGGAACGGGCGCAGCTGATGGCACGGTCGCTGGCGGAGCGGATGGCGCTGGTGCTCCAGGGTTCGCTGCTGGTACGCCACAGCCATCCGGCGCTCGCCGACGCGTTCTGCGCCTCACGGCTCGACGGCGAGTGGGGCCAGGCGTTCGGGACCCTGCCGCCCGGTGTCGATCTGACGGCGGTCCTGGAGCGCGTCCGTCCGAAGGGACCGGTCGCGGATCCGGCCGGAAGCGCGGCCTGATGTCCGTACGGATCGAGCGCGCCGGCCCGGTGACGACGGTGGTGCTGTCCCGGCCCGCCGCCCGCAACGCCGTGGACGGTGCGACCGCACGACAACTGGCCGACGCCTTCCGGGAGTTCGAGGCCGATGACGGGGCGCGGGTGGCGGTGCTGTGGGGCGAGGGCGGGACGTTCTGCTCCGGCGCCGACCTCAAGGCGGTGGGCAGCGACCGCGGCAACCGCGTAGCGCCGGACGGGGACGGGCCGATGGGGCCGACCCGGATGCGACTGGACAAGCCGGTGATCGCGGCGGTCGCCGGTCATGCGGTGGCCGGCGGGCTGGAGCTGGCGCTGTGGTGCGACCTCCGGGTGGCGGAGGAGGACGCGGTCTTCGGGGTGTTCTGCCGCCGCTGGGGGGTGCCGCTGATCGACGGCGGTACGGTGCGGCTGCCCCGGCTGATCGGCGCGGGCCGGGCGATGGACCTGGTGCTGACGGGGCGCCCGGTCCCGGCCGCGGAGGCGCTGGACATCGGGCTGGTCAACCGGGTGGTGCCCACCGGGACGGCCCGCGCGGAGGCGGAGCTGCTGGCCGCGGAGATCGCCCGCTTCCCGCAGGCGTGTCTGCGCAGCGACCGGGCCTCCCTGCTGGACCAGGAGGGCAAGGACGAGGCGACCGCGATGGCCGCCGAACTCCGTTACGGGCAGGCCGTGCTGGACGGGGCGATGACCGGCGCGGCACGGTTCGCCGCGGGGGCGGGACGGCACGGGGAGCCGGACCGGGCATAAGGTTTGTTGGCGCTGGCCAGATGGCTGTACATCGACGTCCGTCGTTACGAGTGGGCCCCTGCCCGACTCCGGGCAGGGGCGAGGCCTCGTCCCGGCTCTCAAGACCTGTTACGTATGGCCGCCGAGTTCCAGCATCACGACCCTTCCGTTGCCTCCTCCGTCGTCCAGGACCCGGAATGTGGCGCGTGAGCTCTGGCTCAGGCGGATCTGGAACTGATCGCCCAGCAAATTCTTGTAGTTCGTGTCTCCGGCCCTTGCGGCTGCCTCCTTGGGGTGGAGCCCATCGCTCTGGATCGCGTTCTGGAATATGTCGAACTTCTCCTGCTCGGATTTGGTGAGCTGACCGACAACGTCCATATCGCTCTTGTCGAACGTCCAGGGCATGGCGCGCCTATTCCGTCGTCACGGTGATGTCCTCAAGCGTCAGGTTCTTCACGGCTAATTCGACGCCACCGAACGTGCGCTCGAACTCATTTCGTCCCACCCTGAGCGCGTTGACCTCGGTCGCGGACCCGCCGGCCGTCATCTCGAAGTTTCCATCGGCCTTGCAGTCGACGATCACCTTGGTCTGCCTGCCGAAGCCCCAGGTGGGGATGTGTCCCTGCACTTCCTGCGGGGCGAGGCGAAAAGGACCAGCCATGGGTAAGGCCTCCAGTGATTCTCGGCTTTCTTCTTCTCTCCCAACTGGGTACCCGTCCTTGCTGTTTCCCGTCAAGATCGCAAAGAGTCGGACAGAGCGGATTCGGACTCCCTGAAGATCCGGAACAAGTTGTCCGGAAGGTCTCCATAGATTTGCGGAGGTCCTGTCGTGGCGTGTCCAGGGGGCGCGGAATGACGGGGCGGGGGGCGCCGCGGAAGCCATTACGGGGGCCGATTGAACGCGTCCGATTTCATGTGGGGAGCGGTGGTGGCGCGGAGCGTGGGGAGGTCGCCGGATTCCGGCTCGCTCATGCCGGGCACGCCCCACAGGCCAGGTCGTTGCTCACACGGTGCCGCTCACGTACCGTCGCCTTCCCTCCCCGTCCGCCCCGCGGCGCCGATTCCAGGAGTGCGAGAGCGCCGTGAGCGAGGTCAACTACCCCGAGGTGGGCGGCACCCGGCGTACCCCGCTGCCGGCCGGCTACCACCATCTGCACGAGGAGCTGCCACTCGGGCACGGCCCCCGGGTGCTGGCCGCGGCGGGCGAGGCGATCCTCACCTTCCGGATGCACCGCGCGGCCGGCACCGGCATCCGGGCCGATGCCCTGCGGGCCGTGCCCGGGGTGAGCGTCGAGGTCTCGCTGGGCGTCGGCCCGCTGCGCCTGCGGGCGCCGTGCCGGGTGGTGTGGGCGGTGGACGGGGAGGACCGCATCGGCTTCGCGTACGGCGCGTGTGACGGGCACCCGGAGTGCGGTGAGGAGGCGTTCGTGGCCGAGCTGCGCCCGGACGGTGCGGTGTGGTTCACCGTGACCGCCTTCAGCCGCCCCGCCACTCCCCTCACCCGGCTGGCGGGCCCCCTGGTGCCCGTCTTCCAGCGCTGGTACGTCCGCCGTCTCGGCCGCACCCTGCGCCGGCTGGCGAACGGCTAGCGAGACCCACAAACGGGAGCCGTTTGCCCCACTTTTCTCACGCCCTGACGTGGCCCGGAGACCCGTAGTTACCGACGCGTAGCGTCATCATCGCTGATCGCGATACGTCCACCCGTGATTCATCTTTTCGTCACCATCGACCCGGCCGGCCATGAGAGAACACCTGGCATGTGTGAAGACGAACTGATCCCGCCGCAGGCGGACATGACCGAGCGGGCGTGGCTGCGGTCCGGCTCGGAGGCGGGGACGGGGGCACCGTCGATGCGTACCACGGGGCGGACGGTGCAGTTTATGAACCGGCGGACGCTGCTGGGCGGCGCGATGGCCGGTGCGGCGCTGGCGGTGCTCCCCTCGCAGGCACAGCAGCCCGCTTCCGCCGCGCCCCGCAGCGGGGCGCCCGGCGCTTTCCCCTTCCCCGAACACCCCAACGGCAAGGGCGAGTTCGCCGTCCTGGTCACCGGTGACGCGGGCACGGGGGACGAAGCCCAGTACGCGGTGGCGGCCGCCGCACGGGATGTCTGCAAGGCCGAGCAGATCGGCCTCGCGGTCGGCCTCGGGGACAACATCTACGAGAACGGCCCGGAGTCCGACGACGACTCCGAGTTCCAGGACAAGTTCGAGAAGCCGAACAACGGCATCGATGTGCCCTGGCTGATGGTGCTGGGCAACCACGACTGCTCGGGGCTGATCCCCGGCAGCGGCGGCGATCCGTCGCGCGGTGACCGCGAGGTCGCCTACGCCAAGACCTCCAAGCGCTGGTACATGCCGGCCCGTTACTACAGCGTGCCGCTGCCGGCCGCCGACCCGCTGGTGGAGTTCTTCGCCATCGACACCATTCCGTGGTCGTCGTACGTCGCCCAGCTCGACCCGTACTACCGCTGGGACGGGCCGTACATGCGCGAGCAGCGGCGCTGGCTGGACGGAGCGCTGCGCTCCTCGCGGGCCCGCTGGAAGGTGGTGATCGGCCACCACCCGTACCTCAACAACGGCAAGCACGGCAGCGCCGGTTCGTACGACGGTTTCGAGATCGGGAACTACACCAGCGGTGTGCACCTCAAGGACATGTACGAGAAGGTGGTGTGCGGACGGGCCGATCTGATCCTGTCCGGCCACGACCACACCCTCCAGATCCTGGAGCCCACCGCCCGCACCGGCGGCACCCGGCAGGTGGTGTGCGGGGCGTCCGCCAAGACGGAGGACGGCAAGGCGCACTTCGGCCATCCGTCCGCCTGGCAGAACTTCTCCGACCACGGCTTCATGGTGCTGAAGGTGTCCGGCGCGCGGCTGACCATCGATGCGTACACCGTCGATGTCGCCACCCGGAAGGCCACCCTGGCCCACCGCACACGGCACACCCGTCCGGTGGCGGCCGCCGCACCGGCCCACGCCTGAGGACCGGGCCGTCCCGGAGCAGCGCTCGCACCGGGACGGCCCCACCTCAGCTCTCCGAGGTCGTGCCGGCGCTGATGTGCAGAACAGCGTCGGCCGCGTCGAGGATCGCCTGGTCGAGCGGGAAGTAGCCCTGCTCCGGCTTGGTGTCGGTGCGCGTGCGGGCGGAAGCGACCGAAGTGGCCGTGGTCAGGCCCCAGGTGGTGATACGGCTCTGGAGGGAGCCCTCATAGGTGTCCGGTGCGGGCTCTCCAAGCCCGAGCGCTTCACTGCGGCCCAGGCTGCCGGCGACGAAGGTGTACTGCTCGCCCGACAGGGACCCCACGATGGCGCCCGCCCCGAACCAGTCGAGGTCCATGGCTGCCACATGCATGGTGCTCAGGTCTCGCTGGAGATGGGCGTTGTGAGCGAAGACCAGTGTCGCCCCCCGTCGCGCCTCGAGGTCCCGGATCTCGAAGAGGTTCTGGGCCATGAGCGCATCCCGGGTGGCAAGGAGGCGGGACACCCGTGCACTCTTCTCGAGGCGCTGTGCTGCCTGCTTGTGGTAGCGCAGCAGGCCAAGACCGGCGGTGAGGTGTGTCCTGGCCCGGAACCACTCGGCGCGTGAGGCCGCGGCGATCAGTTCCGGGGCGCGCGCATAGAGCGAGGTGAGCATGTCGTCCGCGAGCGAGCGCAGCCTCTCGGCCTCAGCCGTGGCGCCGATCGACATGTCCGGGTCCATGATCGCCTCGGTGCGGCTCCACCGTTCGTCATCGCCGACGAGGCCCGCGAGGTCGAGGTCGAGTTCCAGGAAGTCACGGACGTATTCGAGGTAGCGCCGCGGGCTGGGGGCGGTGGTGTTCTCTGTCGGAGCGTCGAAGCCGTGGAAGGCCAAGCGTTCTTCCGAGGGGCAGCTCTCGTTGTAGGCACGCATCCAGGCGACCAGTTGCCTGTTGGCGTCCAGCTCTCCGAAGCCGTGGGTGAAGCCCTCGCTCATCACCGCATCGAGGCTTCCGGCTCCCCCCTGGACGAAGTCGTTCACGGTGAGCGCAGCCACCCGATCGGTTTCGAGGACGATCGACCGGAAGCCGCGGTACACCAGCTGAGCGAACAGTTCGTTGCGGATCCGCCCGAAGGCCGGTTCCTGGTGCGTCGGCTCACCGAGCGCCAGCAGGTCACAGGAGGCAGGTACGAAATCTTGTATGTCCTGGTTCATGAGCCTCAATCGTATCCTTGAAAGGTCGGTTGAGACTTTTCCAGCTCTCGCCGCTCAATCATGCCGCCAAGTCTCAAACCGGGGGTTAACCTTGCGACCATCTGACCTCGCGCGCGAACACGGCATCTCGACCCAGGCGGTCCGCAACTACGAGCGGGACGGGTTCCTTCCGCCCGCTGAGCGCACCCACAGCGGCTACCGGGTCTACACCGAGGTGCATGCGGCAGCGCTCCGCGCCTACCTCTCTCTCATTGCGGGCTATGGCCACGCGGCCGGCGGCCAGATCATGACCGCACTCCACAAGGACGACCTCAACGACGCCCTGAGGGCCATCGACCATGGCCACAGCCAGTTGCTCCGTGACCGGGAGACCCTCGACTCGGTGCGGAGGGCGGTGGATCATCTGACGGCGGAGTCCGACGCCGCTCCCGACGAGTCGGCAGACCTCGCTACCCGGACCATCGGTGAACTCGCACACCAACTCCGTGTCACCCCGGCCACCTTGCGCAACTGGGAGGACGTCGGCATCCTCGCCCCCACACGGGACCCCGTCACCGGATACCGCGTCTTCCGCGCAAGCGACATCCGCGACGCCGAGCTCGCCCACCTCCTCAGACGCGGGGGTTACCCGCTGGAGCACATCTCCACCGTGGTCCAGCGGATCCGGACAGCCGGCGGCACCGACTCGCTGTCCGGTGCCCTGGACGACTGGCGGCACAAGCTCACCGCGCGGGGCGTGGCCATGCTCGACGCAGCCACTCATCTCAGCCGCTATCTGAGCTTGCGCAATGTGTGTGCGGAGGGCGCTGCTACCAGGTGAAGGTGGCCGAGGCGCCCGCCGGCAGGGAGTAACGCACGTGCTCCTTACCCCAGTTGATGTCCACCCTGCGGGTGCTGCGGGTGTCGTTGTAGGCGATCAGCGCCTTGGATCCGTCGGGGTTGCGCCAGGCGACGTTGGGGAGGGCGGCCGGGGCGGTGGAGGCGATGCGCCGGGCGCCGGGTTTCACGAACTTGGTGAGCTGGCCCATGGTGTAGTACTCGATGGTGTAGTCCACCTTCCCGTGCCGGTCGTCGCCGTTGTGCACGGTGACCAGTCCGGTGCAGTCGTCACAACCGCCCTGGTGCGGGCCGCTGTTCTGGTCCACGGCGAGGGACCACTTGACCCAGCTGCGGCCCCAGTTGCGGGTGTAGTCGATGAGGTTGTGCATGTCCTCCTTCTGCTGGTTGGCGATCCAGTGGCCGCCGGAGTGCTCGGTGTCGTACGCGGGCAGGCGCGGGTACCGGTGGTGCACCCGGGTCTGCCAGGCGACCTCGCCGCCGTAGCCGTGCCAGGCCACCCCGCCGAAGTTGGGGTGGCTGCGGACCGCCGGGTCGTCGAGGAGGGGTTTGGCGAAGTGGTCGTACTGGTCCCAGTTCCAGTCCAGGGCCAGGACCTTGGTGGGCAGGCCGGCCCCGCGCAGGGCCGGGAGCAGGTTCTTCTTGGTGAAGTAGGCGAGGCCGGAGCCGTTCCACTGCATGGAGGGGTAGCCGGCGCAGCAGCTGGGCTCGTTCTGGACGGAGACGTAGTCGACCGGCACGCCGTGGTGCCGGTAGGCCTGGAGGTACTTCACGAAGTACCGGGCGTAGGCGCCGTAGTACTTCGACTTCAGCCAGCCCTGTTCGAGCCGGGCGTTGTCCTTCATCCAGGCGGGCGCGGTCCAGGGTGAGGCCATCACCTTGAGTGCCGGGTTGAGGCGGCGGGCCCGGGCGGTCAGCGGCAGTACGTCGGTGAGGTCGTGGGCGACGGAGAAGTGCCTGAGGCCGGGGTCGGTGTGCCCGGCGGGCAGGTCGTCGTAGGTGTAGCCGGAGCGGGCGAGGTCGGAGGTGCCCATGGGGTTGCGGAGGAAGGCGAGGCCGATGCCTTCGACGGGGTCGAAGAGTTTCTTCATCGCCGCGTCGCGGGTGGCGTCGTCGAGTGCGCCGCTGCTGTTCATCAGCCAGGCGGCGGTATCGGTGAAGGACGCTCCACCGCCCTCGAACCGCTGGTAGGTCCGGGACTCGTCGACGGTGATGTTGCCGCCGCCGCCCGGCGCGAAGGCGAGCGGGGCCTGTCGCTCCAGCCCCTTGGCGACCTGCCTGCCGCCGGGATCGGAGGTGGTGGTGAGGTAGACCTGCACGGGGTGCCGTACCCGGGCGGGGGCGTCCGGAAGCGACGGCACTCCGGCGGCCGCCCAGAGCGCTACGAGGACGGCGACCGCCGCGCCGGCCACGCCGGTCAGGGCGCGGCGCAGTCTTCGGGTTCTCATGGCCGGGTGCCTTCCTGTGGCACGAGCGGACGGGGCATGCACCTGAGATGTCTGCCCGAGGGACCGGGCGGACACGGCTCGGATGTACGGTTTCCGGCCGGTGTGGGCACGGTTGACGACTCTGCCATACCTGCGGGGCCTGAACACGCTACGTCAACGGACGGGCGCCGCTTCGGGGTTGACGTGGCCGAATCCGCTCGCCGGCGTTCGCCTCCTGAACGTTTCGGCCCGTACGGAGCCGTGCACGGGCCGAGCGCCGGCCGGGCTGCGCCGCCCGGCACTCGTCGCGGCATTCGTCACCTGACTTCCGTATGCCGGAAACCACCCGGAACACCGGAAATGCGGGCTTCGCGGCCGCCGCCTAAGGTGTTCGCATGGTGAGCCCCGACGTCGCGCGCTCCTGGGCCACGAGGTGCGGCAACCCATGACCGCCCCGCCGCCCGGGCAGTCCGACGAGGGTTATGACCCCCGAACCGACCGGGACTGGCACCGGGTCCAGGAGGAGGCGCCCGGGGTGTCGCGGCATGAGCCCATCGGCCTGCGCGAGCGGCTGTCGCTCAACCGGATGGGCACCTTCGACTGGGACCTGGACCGCCAGTACATGGCCCTGGACCCCGGTGCCATGGACGTCTTCGATCTGCTCCCGGAGGAGTACGACGGCGCGCCGATGTCGCTGGTCACGCGGGTCCCGCCGGAGGAGGGCCTGCGGCTGGACGAGGCGCTGGCCCAGGCGCTGGAGGACGGCCAGTCGTCCTACGGCGCGTACTTCCGGGTCCGCTGCCGCGACGGCACCTGGCGCTGGACGCACTCGCAGGGGCGCATCCTGCACACCGCGGACGGGGCGCCGTACCGGGTCATCGGCATCGTCCGGGAGGCGACCAGCGAGCTGGCGGACTCCGCACTGCTGCGTTCGCTCCAGCAGGAGCGCCAGCGGCAGACCGTGATGGTGCAGCAGACCACCGCCGCGCTGTCCCGTGCCCTGTCGGTACGGGACGTCACCCGGGTGCTGACCGGTGCCGGCGGCGCCCGGCGGTTCGGGGCGGACGGGCTGGTCCTCGGGCTCGTCGAGAACGAGCGGTTCAAGGTCATCGCCACCGCGGGGCTGGAGGGCGAGGTGCCCGAGGACATGATGACCTCGCAACTGGACGACACCCTCCCGCTGGCCGACACCGCGCGCGCACGGCGGCCCATCTTCCTGAGCACCCGCGGCGAGCTGATCGCCCGCTATCCCCGGCTGCGCCCGTACTCCGCGCTGCTGCCGACCGGCAGTGCGGCCTTCCTGCCGCTGGTCGCGCAGGACACCGTGATCGGGGCGCTGGGGCTGTTCAACGCCGAGCCGGCGGTGCACTCGCCGGAGGCCAGGAACCTGGCGCTGGCGCTGGCCGGTGTCGTCGCCCAGTCGGTGCAGCGGGCGACCCTCTTCGACCAGGAGCGGGAGTTCGCGACCGGGCTCCAGGAGACGATGCTGCCGCGGCGGCTGCCACCCCTCGAAGGCGGCGCGGTCACCGTCCGCTACCACCCGGCGAGCGTCGGGCGGAACGTCGGCGGCGACTGGTACGACGTGATCGCACTGCCCCGGGGACGGACCGGCCTGGTGGTCGGAGATGTGCAGGGCCATGACACCCATGCGGCCGCCGTGATGGGCCAGCTGCGGATCGCGCTGCGGGCGTACGCCGGCGAGGGGCACTCGCCGGAGACGGTGCTGGTGCGGGCCTCCCGGTTCCTGGCCGAACTGGACACCGAGCGGTTCGCGACCTGCACCTACGTCCAGGCCGACATGGAGTCCGGGGCGCTGTACGTGGCACGGGCGGGCCATCTCGGGCCGCTGATCAGCAACAGCTCCCGGCACGTCGACTGGCCCGAGGTCTGCGGCGGCCTGCCGCTGGGCCTGGCCACCGCCTTCGGCCAGGACCACTTCCCCGAGACCCAGCTCTTCCTGGAGCCCGGGTCGACACTGCTGCTGTGCACCGACGGTCTCGTCGAGCAGCCAGGGCGGGACATCTCGGCGGGCCTCGAAGCGCTGTCCACGGCGGTCCGGACCGGGCCCACGGAGCTGGAGGCGCTGGCCGACCGGCTCTCGGACCACCTGTGGGCCCACCCCGGCTCCGCCGACGACATGGCGCTACTGCTGCTGCACCGGCTGGCCGGCTCCGGCGGCACCACCACGCCCAGGCTGCGGCTGCACGTCCACCAGGCCGACCCGTCGGGCACCGCGGAGGTCCGCTCGGCGCTGCGCCGCACCCTGGACCAGTGGCGGGCGGGCAGCGTCATGCACAACATCGAGGTCGCCGCCTCCGAGCTGATCGCCAATGCGCTGACCCATACCGAGAGCGGCGCCCTGGTCACCGTCGAGCTGCTGCCCGGCACCCCGCGCCGGATCAGGCTGGAGGTCGAGGACCGCTCCAGCCGCTGGCCGCGCCGGCGCAGCCCCGGCGAGACCGCGACCTCGGGCCGGGGGCTGATGCTCGTCGAGGCGCTGGCGGACCGCTGGGGCGCGGAGCCGCGCGGCGCCGGCAAGGCACTGTGGTGCGAGTTCGCGGTGCCGGACGGGCCGGTTACCGTCCGTTGAGCCTCACCGCTGCGCGGGAATCGCTCCTCCGCCCGGGCCGACCGTGTAAAGATGCCCTCAACTACCGGTCACGGGGAGGGGTTTGATGTCAGGTCCGGGTTCGGAGGTTGTCAGACTCGCGCTGGTCGGGGACGGTTCGGAGGCCGAACCGCAGCTGCGGTCGCTCCAGCAGTGGCTCAGTTCGGACGATGCGCTGCGCGGGCGGGTGGAGTTACGGCACAGACCGCCGGAGCCGGGCCATATGGGCGGGGCGCTGGATGTACTGACCGTCATCCTGGGTACGGGCGGTATCGCCGGGCTGGTCACCCCGCTGTGCACCTGGCTGAGCGGCCGCCGCTCCGATGTCTCGGTCACCGTCGAACTCCCCGACGGCCGCACGATCACTCTGGACGTCAAACGGGCCGCCGACCCGGCCGCCGTACTCCGTGAAGCGCAGTCCTCCCTCAACGCGCTGGACGGGCAGGGGAGATGACCGAACGCAGGTTTCCGCACGGACCCTCCAGCCGGGCCGTGCTGATCGGTGCGGGCAGGTTCACCGGTGCCGCGCTGTCCCATATCCCCGCCGTCGACGCGAACCTCCGGGCGTTACGGGACGCGCTGACCGATCCGGCACGGGGTCTGCTGGCCCCCGAGCACTGCCGGGTGGTCTCCGATCCGGCCGACCAGAGGACCGTGGGGGCGGCACTGAGCTGGGCGGCCCGCGAGGCCGATGATCTGCTGCTGGTCTACTACGCGGGGCACGGACTGCTGGACGACGCCGGGCTGCTGCACCTGGGGCTGGTCCACACCGATGTCGAGAACATCGGCTTCACCGCCGTCCCGATCGAACTGATCAAGCGCAATGTGGGCGAGGCCAGGGCGACGTCGCGGGTGCTGCTGCTCGACTGCTGCTTCTCGGGCCGGGCGGTGTCCGCGATGGCCGAGCCGACCAACCTGGCCGTTGGCCAGCTCGACCTGTCTGGAACGTACACCCTGACGTCCACGACGAAAACTGCTCCGGCGCATGCGCCCGTCGGGGCGACGTACACGGCGTTCACCGGCGCGCTGCTGGACGCCCTGGCCGTACCGACGCCGCTCACCCTCGACGAGATCCACCACACGGTCGACCGCACGCTGTACGGCCTGGGGCTGCCCCGGCCCCAGCGACGGTCGGCGGGCGCGGCCGGCTCACTGGCGCTGGTACGGGGCCCGGTGGGGACGGGCGGCGCGACGCCGCCGCCACCCCCGGCGTTCCCGCCGTTCCGTGCGACGCCGCCACCACCCCCGGCGTTCCAGCTCGGTGCCCCCGCCTCGCCGCCGCCGGTACGGAAGCGCGGCCGGGCGCTGGTGATCGCCGCGGCGGTCGGTGGTGCGCTCACGGTGCTGCTGGCCTCGGTGCTGGTGAAGGGGGTACTGAACGGGGACAACGGCGGCGGCGACAAGGGCAGGGCGGGCAGCGAGGGAGGGGCCCGGCACAGCGCCGGGCCGTCGGCCACCGCCCACAGCGCACCCGCAACGCCGGAGACGCCGAACGACCGGGCCACGCCCGGCCGGACCTCCGCCCCCGCAGAACCGAAGGTGCTGTACCGCGACAAGCAGCTCACCATGCCGGGGGTGGAATGCGCCGGGCAGTGGAACCAGGCCCTCGATCTGGACAAGCCGGCCGTCAGCAGCAACTTCGTCGGCACCAAGACGGAGTCCGACCTCGCCTACCTCGCCTGTGTGAACTCGACGGACCCCGATGCCGGGATGCTCATGTACAACGACGACCACCCCCAGGTCCGCGTCGGCCTGGCCGACGCCGGCACCAGGACGGCGGAGGACTGCCGGGCCGCGGCCGATCAGGCGAGGTTCGCCATGCCGACGCCGGCCGCCAAGATCAGCGCCGGGACGGTCTGGTGCGTGATCACCACCCACAACCGCGTGGCGAAGGTGGTGTTCACCAAGGTGACCGCGTCCCAGCGGGTCGGCCTGGCCGGCAGCACATCCAGCCCCGATCTCGAACTGTCCGCCACGCTGTGGGAGGACGCCCCGTAGCGCGTCCCCGCCGGTTCACTCCTCCGGTCCGTACCACACCGTCGTCATATTGCAGAACTCCCGGATCCCGTGCCCGGAGAGCTCCCGCCCGTAGCCGGAGCGCTTGGCGCCGCCGAAGGGCAGGCCCGGGTGGGAGGCGGTCATCCCGTTGAAGAAGACGCCACCGGCCTGCAAGTCCCGTGCCAGCCGCTCCTGTTCCTCGGGGTCGCGGGTCCAGGCGTTGGAACTCAGGCCGAACGGGGTGTCGTTGGCGAGCTGCACCGCCTCGTCCAGGTCGGCGACGCGGTAGAGCGTGGCGACCGGGCCGAACGCCTCCTCGTGGTGGATGCGCATGCTGGGCGTGACGCCGGTGAGGACCGTCGGTTCGTAGAACCAGCCGGCGCGGTGATCGGGCGGGCGCCGGCCGCCGCACAGTGCCGTCGCGCCCTGGTGAACGGCGTCGTCGACCAGCTCCTCCAGGTCGGAGCGGCCCTGCTCGCTGGAGAGCGGCCCGACGTCGGTGCTCTCGTCCATCGGGTCTCCGACGGTCAGCGCGGCCATCCGCTCGGTGAACCGCTCGGCGAAGGCGTCGTAGACGTCGTTGTGCACGATGAACCGCTTGGCCGCGATACAGGACTGGCCGTTGTTCTGGACGCGCGCGGTGACGCCGACCCGGGCGGCCTTGTCGAGGTCGGCGGAGGGCAGGACGACGAACGGGTCGCTGCCGCCGAGTTCGAGGACGGTCTTCTTGACCTCGTCACCGGCGATGGCGGCCACCGAGCGGCCGGCGGGCTCGCTGCCGGTGAGCGTCGCGGCGGCGATCCGCGGGTCGCGCAGGATGTCCTCGACGGCACCGGAGCCGATCAGCAGGGTCTGGAAACAGCCGTCGGCGTAGCCGGCCCGGCGGAACAGCTCTTCGATGTAGAGCGCGGTCTGCGGGACGTTCGAGGCGTGCTTGAGCAGTCCGGTGTTGCCCGCCATCAGTGCCGGCGCGGCGAACCGTACGACCTGCCAGAGCGGGAAGTTCCAGGGCATCACCGCGAGGACCGTGCCGAGCGGGCGGTAGCGGACCACGGCGCGCACCGCGCCGGAGTCGCGGACGTCGTCCGGCTCGGGGTGCTCGTCGGCCAGCAGCCGCTCGGCGTGGTTGGCGTACCACCGCATGGTCTTGGCGCACTTCGCGGCCTCCGCGCGGGCCTGGGCCAGCGGTTTGCCCATCTCGGTGGTCATCGTGCGGGCGATACCGTCCTGGTCGGCCTCGAGCAGATCGGCGGCCTTGTGCAGCAGCTCCGAGCGGCGGGCGAAGGACGTCCTGCGGTGCAGCTCGAAGGCCTGCTCGGCGCGGACCAGATGGTCTTCGATCTCGCCCGCGTTGAGCGCGTCGAAGGTTTTCAGGGTCTCGCCGGTGGCCGGGTTGACCGTGGCGATGGCCATGCTCAGCACCTCCTAGGAGAGCGGCGACGGGGCCGGGGACGGATCCGGGACCGGGTCGGGGTCGGGTCCGGGCGGGCGGGGGATCGGCGAGGGATCCGGAGGTATCGGTTCCGGTGGCGCAGGCGGGACCGGCGGGCCGGGGAGCGGGTCCGGGACCGGGTGGGGCGGCGGGCCTCCCGGGTCCGGGGGCGTGGGCTGCGGATCGCGGTCGGGTGTGTGCGCACTGCGGGTATGCGGTTGCCGCTGCACGGCGGGCCTCCCAATGAGACTGCTGGTGGCACATGTGCCCCCGTACCCGAGTTTCGTCCGTCCATGGCCCGGCCGCACGACGGATTGCCGCGGACGGGTTGCGGACGGGCGGGGGCGGGCGTATATGACCTGATCGGACGGCGCGGGGCGGGCCGCGCGGCCGCTAGCTTGCGGTCATGCCCATGTCGCGTACGAGGACATCTGCGGCTCCCGGGGCCCTTCCGGCCCGGGCCACCGCGCTGCTGTCGGCGGCCTGCGCGGCCCTTCTCACGCTCGCCGCCCCCGCCTCCGCCGTCCCCTCAGGTGCCACCGGCTTCCGCCCCCCACTCCCCTCCCGCATGGCCGGCACCGGCGGCGGCGAGCAGCTGATCACCGCCGAGGCGCCCACGGCCGGCGCCACGTCCGGGACGGTGGTGTGGTGGCAGCAGGACGGCGACCACTGGCGGCGGGCCGGTTCGGCACCGGCCCGGTTCGGCACCGGCGGGCTGACCGACGGCGCGACCCGGGTGCAGGGCACCTCGACCACCCCGACCGGCCTTTACGACCTGCCGTTCGCGTTCGGGACCGCCCCGGCGCCGCCCGGCACCAGCACGCCGTACCGCCGGGTCGGCGCGGACTCCTGGTGGTGCGAGGACACGGCGTCCGCCGCGTACAACCGCTGGGTGGATCCCCGGCCGCCGGACTGCGCGGCCGCCGAGTCCGAGCGGCTGGCCGACCATCCGGTGCAGTACGCCCGGGCCCTGGTCATCGGCTTCAACTACCACCGTCCGGTGCGCGGCCGGGGCGCCGGCATCTTCCTCCACGTCAACGGCAGGGGCGCCACGGCGGGCTGTGTGTCCGTACCGGCCCGGGCGATGGCACGGATCCTGTCCTGGGTGCGGCCGTCCGCCCACCCGCATATCGCCATCGGCACGGTGTCCGGACCGACCGCGCTCACCCGCTACTGAGCGCCTGCCCCGCAGCGCCCGCCGCGGTGAGCGGAAAGTGGCAGGCCACCCGGTGGCCGGGGGTCTCCGGCTCGGCGGGCGGCGGTTCGGTGGTCGCGCAGAGCCCGGCGGCGTACGGGCAACGGGTGCGGAAGCGGCATCCGGAGGGCGGGGCGGCGGCGGACGGGGGCTCACCGCCGAGCGGCGCGCCGGGCAGGGCGGTGTGGGGCACCGTGCCCTGTGCTGCTCTCGCCGTGGGGGCGGCGTCCGGACCGGGTGTGCTGACGGTGTCCAGCAGCCCTCGGGTGTACGGGTGCAGCGGGCGGGCGAAGACCTGCGCGGCGGGGCCGGTCTCGACGAGCTTGCCGAGGTACATCACCCCGACCGAGTCCGCGAGATGCCGTACCACCGCCAGGTCGTGCGAGATGAAGAGGTAGCCGATGCCCTTCTCGCGCTGTAACTCGCGCATCAGGTTGAGGATCTGCGCCTGGACGGAGACGTCCAGCGCGGAGACCGGCTCATCGGCGACGACGAGCGAGGGGGACAGGGCGAGGGCGCGGGCCAGGCCGAGGCGCTGGCGCTGCCCGCCGGAGAATTCGTGCGGATAGCGGTCCACCGCGCCACGCGGCAGCCCGACGTCGTCGAGCAGCCCGGCGATCCGGCGCCGCTGTGCGTCCCGGCTGCCGATGCCCTGGATGACCAGCGGCTCGCGCAGTACGGCACCGATCCGCATCCGGGGGTCCATGGCGGCGTACGAGTCCTGGAACATCAGCTGGACCTGGCGGCGGTGGGCGCGCAGCTCCCGTTTGGTGAGGGTGGAGATATCGCGGCCGGCGACATGGATGCTGCCGGCGGTGGGCGGCTCCAGGCCGACGGCCAGCCGGCCGAGGGTGGACTTGCCGCAGCCGGACTCCCCCACGATGCCGAAGGTCTCGCCGCGCCGGACGGTGAGCGAGACCCCGGCCACCGCGCTGATCTGCGCGGCGCCCTGCCGGCGGCGGGCGAAGGGGCCACCGTGCAGCGGGTAGCTCTTGCTGACGTCGGCGAGCCGCAGCAGCGGTTCGTCCGTACGTATGGAGGGCGCGGCGGGTGCGGGCGGGCGGACCTCCGCGGCCGGATCGGTGCCGGAGGCCGGGGCGGTGGGGTGGTGGCAGGCGAAGGCATGGCTGCCGGCGGCGGGCGGGTGGTCGGCGCGGCCGTCGGTGAGTTCCGGCTCGGCGGTGTGGCAGCGGTCGGTGGCGAAGCCGCAGCGGGGGGCGAAGCGGCAGCCGGTGGGGCGGGTGGTCAGGGACGGCGGCCGGCCGGGGATCGTGGCCAGCGGCCGGCCGTCGGTGGCGGTCCCGGGCAGGGCGGCGAAGAGGGCCTGGGTGTAGCGGTGCCGCGGGGTGGCGAACAGCGGGCGTACGGGGGCGCGTTCGGCGATCCGGCCGCCGTACATCACCGCGACCCGGTCGACCCGGCGGGCGATCACCCCGAGGTCGTGGCTGACCAGGATCATCGCCATGCCGAGGCGGGTGCGCAGGGCGTCGATGAGTTCCAGGATCTGGTGCTGGGTGCTGACGTCGAGGGCGGTGGTCGGCTCGTCGGCGATCAGCAGCCGGGGTTCGCAGATCAGCGCCATGGCGATCGCGACGCGCTGCTGCATCCCGCCGCTGAGCTGGTGGGGGTAGCTCTTCAGCCGCTCGGCGGGGCGCGGCATGCCGACCAGCCGCAGGGTCTCCTCGGCCTTCGCCCAGGCCTCGGCCCGGCTCACCTTCCGGTGCAGCAGCAGGGGTTCGGCGACCTGGACCCCGATGGTGAGGGTGGGGTTGAGGGAGGTCAGCGGGTCCTGGAAGACCATGCCGATGGTGTTGCCGCGGACGTTCCGGAGGACGGGTTCGGGGGCGGCGGCGAGGTCGGTGCCGTCGAACAGGATCCGGCCGCCGGTGATCCGGCCGCCGGGCGGCAGCAGGCCGAGGACGGACAGCGCGGTCATCGTCTTGCCGCAGCCGGATTCGCCGACGATGCCGAGGGCTTCGCCGGGGGCGAGTTCGAGGTCGATGCCGTCGACGGCGCGGACGGTGCGGCCGCGGCCGGCGATCTCGGTGTGCAGGTCCTCGATCCGCAGGAGCGGGTCGGTCATGGTGGGGTCCTCGCTTCGGTTGCGCCGGACGCGCGGCGGCCCGTCCGGCACCGCGTCAGTGCTTCGTCAGCCGTACGTCGAAGGCGTCCCGCAGCCCGTCCCCGAGGCAGTTGAAGGCGGCCACGACCAGCACGATCGCGAGGCCTGGCGGGAAGATCAGCCACCAGTGGCCGACCTGGGTGTAGGTGATGCCGGACGAGAGCAGGGAGCCCCAGTCGGCGGCGGGCGGCGGAATGGACAGGCCGAGGAAGGAGAGGTAGGCGACGTAGAGGATGGCGTCGGCAATCTGGAAGGTGGCGTTGACGAGGACGGTGCCGGCGGCGTTGGGGACGATGTGCCGGCAGACGGCGCGGCCCCCGCCGCCGCCCATCAGCCGCATCGCCTGGAGGTAGTCACGGCTGCGCAGCGCCAGCGCTTCGCCGCGGATCAGGCGGGCGGGCGAGAGCCAGGCGACGGAGGCGATGACCAGGATGAGGACGGGCTTGCTGGGGGTGAGGATCGCGGCGACCACGACGAGCAGGAACAGTGCGGGAACGGCGAGCGCGGCATCGGTGATCCGCATCAGCACGGCGTCCACCCAACCGCCGAAGTAGCCCGCGACCGCACCGTAGACGGTGCCGAAGAGGGTGGCCAGCAGCCCGGCGGCCAGGCCGACTTCGAGGGAGGTGCGGCCGCCGTACATCAGCCGGCCGAGCTGGTCGTAGCCCAGGTCGGTGGTGCCCAGCGGATGCCCGGCACCGGGGGCGCGGTTGGCCTGGGAGAGGTCGGTGTGGATCTGGTCGGTGGGGTGGAGCAGCGGTCCGAGGAAGCAGAAGGCGAGCAGGGCGAGCAGCACCAGGGCGCCGGTGAGGGCGAGTTTGTTGTGTGCGAAGACGGCGAGGGACCGGCGGGCCGGGCCCGGGCGGGCCGGGGCGGCTTCCGGCCGGCCGGCGTCGAGGGCGGTGGTCGTCACGGCACGCTCCTGATGCGCGGGTCGAGGAGGGCATAGGCGATATCGGCGAGCAGGGAGCCGAGGACGGTCGCGACGCCGACGACGAGGGTGACGCCGAGCAGTACGGGGAAGTCCGAGCTCTGGGCGGCGTTCCAGAACAGCAGCCCCATACCGGGGTAGTTGAACATCGACTCGACGACGAGGGTGCCGCTGAAGAGGGTCGGGAGGTAGAGGCCGAGCAGGGTGGCCAGCGGGATGAGCGCATTGCGCAGTACGTGCCGGGCGATGATCCGGGCGCCGGACTGGCCCTTGGCGCGGGCGGTGCGGACGTAGTCCTCGGCGAGGTTGTCGAGGACGGCGGAGCGCATATAGCGGCTGAAGGCGGCGACGATGCCGAGCGCGGTGGTCACGACGGGCAGCACCAGCCCGGGCAGGTCCGCGAGCAGACCGCCGACGGTATCCGCCTGCGGCGCCTCGGCGGGCAGTAGCTGGAGCTGCTGGCTGAAGACGAGGAGGAGGACCAGGCCGGCGAAGAAGACCGGGGTGGCGTAGGCGAGGAAGGCGGCGCCGGTCAGGAGGTGGTCGGCGGCCCGGCCGCGCCGTACGGCCTGGAGGATGCCGAGCGGTACGGCGAGCACGGCGGCCAGGGCCAGGGCGAGCCCCGCCAGCAGGGCGGTCTTGGGCAGCCGCTCGGCCAGCAGCGCGGCGACGCTCCGGTTGAGCTTGTACGACTCGCCGAGGTCGCCGGTGAGCAGCCGGCCCAGGTACCGGACGTACTGCTCGGGCAGCGAACGGTCGTACCCCTGCTGGTGGTTGAAGTGCGCGAGGGATTCCGGGGTGGCCTGGACGCCGAGGATGGCGCGGGCCGGCCCGCCGGGGAGCAGATGCAGCAGTACGAAGACGATGACCGAGACCAGCAGCAGCACGACCAGGGCCTGCATGAGGCGCTGGGCCAGGAAGCGGATCACCGGCCGGAACCGCCCTTCTTGACGAAGTACCAGTTCTGCGGCGTCAGGGACAGGGTCGGGTTCTGGTCGACGCCGCGCAGGTCGTTGCGGATGGCGGAGACCTGGTAGGCGGGGTTGGGGGTCCACAGGACCGGGAGCCGGCGGGCGACCGTACGGCTGTAGTCGCGCATCGCGGCCGGATCGCCGGAGTACTCGGTGGCCCGGATCAGCCGGTCGGTCTCCGCATCGGACCAATGGCCCATGTTCGAGGGCGCGTTGCTGGCGAAGATCTTCTCTCCGCTGGGGTCGGGCGGGAAGTACCAGCTGCCCTGGGTGCCGAAGAAGCCCAGCTGCCACTGTGCGCACAGCGGTTCGGTCCGCTCGCAGGGGACGGTGGTGCCGAGCACGGTGTTCAGCGGCTGCTGGCGGATGTCGAGGACGATGCCGGCCTTGCCGAACTCGGACTTGATCACCTGCATGGTGTTGGAGGTCTCGGTGGAACCGGACTGGGAGAGCAGCGACAGCCGCAGCTCCTGACCGTCCTTGACGCCCGCGCCGCACTCGTGCGCGCCGCTCCCCGGCCGGGCGCAGCGCAGCACCCCGTCCCGTCCGGCCCAGCCGTGCCCGGCCAGCAGCGCCTTCGCCCGCTCAGGGGCGTACGGGTAGGGGTCGCGGTCGAGGAGGCCGGCGGGGACCGGACCGAGGGTGGGCGCGGCGCTGCCGTGCCAGATCACCCGGGAGATCGCCCGCTGGTCGATGAGGTGCTGGAGCGCCTGGCGCAGATAGCTGTGGCGCAGCAGCGGGCCGACGGTGGGGTGGTGGAAATTGAGGACGATATAGGTGACCGCCCAGCCTTCCCAGGGGTCGATGCGATAGCCCCGCTCCTTGAACTGCTCCGACTGCGCCATGACGGAGGGCGGGATATAGCCGTAGTCGACACCGCCGGCCCGCAGCACATTGAATTCGGAGTCCGCGGTGGTGAACGGTTTGAGGACGACCCGGTCGAGATGGGGCGTGTCCGGCCCGCGGTACTTCTTGTTGGGAATCAGGGAGACCTGCCCCGAGGTCGTCCATCTCTCGACCTTCCAGGGCCCGTTGACGGTCTTCCAGAGCGGGTCGGTGGCGAAGCGGGAGAACTGCCTGGCGTGCCGCATCAGCCGGGCGAAGGCCTTCCTGGGGTGCTCGTTGCGGGGGTTCCAGGCATGCACGGGAAGGGCGACGAAGTCCTGGAGTTCATTGGCGGTGAACCACGCCGGGTTGTACGTGCGGTCCAGCCGGAGCCGGAACGTACGGTCGTCGACGCTCTCGAAAGCCTTGACGTCGTCGGGCATCAGCTTGGGTGAATAACCGGCCCACTCCGCCTTGTTGTACTTGATCAGATCGAACCAGAACTTGACATCACGGGTGGTGACCGGATTTCCGTCGGACCACTGATATCCCTTCTTCAAGGTGATGCTGACGACGGTGTTTCCCGCCCCGTAGCGCGGCATTTCCGCGAGATTGCGGGGCGATTCCATGGTCAGCGCCGCGCCCTTCTTCTCCGGTGTGTACAGCCGCAGAAAGAGCAGGTCCTGAACGGCGCTGTTGTACGAGGCCAGATAACCGGGGGCACTGATGGGGAAGATCCAGTTGGGGGCGGAGGCGGGCGGCAGCGCCATGGTGGCGGTACCGCCTTCGACGGGGGTGCCGCCGGTGGCGCCGAGGTCGGTGACAACGTTGCCAGTCGGCCCACAGCCGGCCAGCGCACAGACACACAGCAGAGCGGCGGCCACCACACGCCCCAGGGGCCCGCGTAATCGGATGCTGCGCAGACCCATACTGCCTCCGGGGCTCGGCCGGTCGAGGGGTGCGAGCAAACTACGGACGGCCGGGAAAAGAAGTCAAGACCGTGGCAGCTCAGGCCAACTCGACTCTACTGTCGGCTAGTTGATACGACCACCGGCCAACGACCGAAAACGGCCGCCGCACACCTCACCACCGTCCCCGCCGCCCCACGGAGAGTGAGCTCCATGTCCTCACCCACCGATCCCCGTCCCCGCTCACGGCGTCTGCGCATCGGCATCGGCGGAATGGCCATCGAGTCCAGCCAGTTCTGCCCGCACCGCTCCACGTACGACGACTTCCACGTCACCCGGGGGCGCGCACTGCTGGACCGCTACACCTGGACCCGGCCGGACGACGCACTGGCCGAACCGGTCGAGTGGGTGCCGCTGGTGCACGCCGTCGCGGTGCCCGGCGGCCCTGTGGAGCGCGCCACGTACGACCGCATCAAGGCCGAACTCACCGACCGGATCAGGGCGTCGGGACCGCTGGACGGGCTGGTCCATGACATCCACGGTGCGATGAGCGTGGTGGGGCTGGACGACGCGGAGGCCGACCTCACCGAGGCGGTACGGGCCGCGTCCGGCCCCGGCACCCTCATCTCGGCCGCCATGGATCTGCACGGCAATGTCTCGCGCCGTTTCGCCCAGCACCTCGATCTGCTCACCGCGCACCGGCTGGCCCCGCACGAGGACGCCTGGGAGACCCGCGAGCGCGCCGCCCGCAAGCTCGTCGAGCGCCTGGTGTCCGGGAAGGGCCGCCCGCACCGCGCCTGGGTGCAGATTCCGGTCCTCCTCCCCGGCGAGAAGACCAGCACCCGCCTCGAACCGGCCAAGTCGCTCTACGGCCGGCTGGCGTCCGTGGAGGCGCTCGACGGGATCGTCGATGCGGCGCTCTGGGTCGGGTACGCCTGGGCCGACGAGGAACGCTGCCGGGCCTCGGTGGTGGTCACCGGGGACGATCCCGAACTCGCCGTCGCCCAGGCCGGATCGCTCGCCCGCGCGTACTGGGACGCCCGCCGCGACTTCGTCTTCGTCGGCCCGACCGGTGACGCCGACGACTGCATCGCCCGTGCCGTCGCCTCCCCCGCCCGGCCCTTCCTGATCAGCGACTCGGGGGACAACCCCACCGCCGGCGGCGCGGGCGACCTCCCCTACATGCTCGGCCGGCTGCTGGCCCACGAGGACCTGGCGAGCGGCCGGGTCACCGCCCTCCACCCCGGCATCACCGACCCGAAGGCCGTCGCCGCCTGCTTCGAGGCCGGCGTGGGCACCGAGGTCACGCTCGGCGTGGGCGGCCGGTTCAGCGCGGGCACCGGCCCGCACGCGGAGCCGTACGAACTGACCGGCACCGTCACCGCGCTGGAGGACGGCTCCGGCCCCGACTCCGGTGCGCCGCCCGGTCATCCGGCCGTTGCCGGGGCGGGCGGGCGGACCGCGGCCGTCACCCGCGGCGGCGTGACCGTCGTCCTGACCGAGCGCCGCAAACCCTTCCACACCCGGGCCGACTTCGGCGCACTGGATCCCCTGGCCCATGACCTCGTGGTCGTCAAGATCGGCTACCTGGAACCCGAGCTGTACGCCATGGCCGCCGACTGGCTCCTCGCCCTCACCCCCGGCGGCGTGGACCAGGACCTGTTGCGCCTGGGCCACCACAGGGTACGGCGCCCGCTCTACCCGTTCGACGACGCGGGGTTCGAGAACCCGGAGCTGCGGCCGGAGTTGCTGTAGCCGACGCCGGTGTGTGGCGAGCGGGCCACGCGGCTGCCGCCCCTAGTTAGTGCCTTCCTCGCTCACGGCTGTGGATCGCGGGCGTCGTAGCGGGCGAAGGCGCGCCGGCCGAGGCCGAGGGCGGTGACCGTGAGGATGCAGGCGAGGCCGCCGCCGATGACCGCGGTGGCCGGGGTGGTCAGGTCGGCGACGGAGCCGGCGAGGAAGTCGCCCAGGCGGGGGCCGCCCGCGACCACGACGATGAAGACGCCCTGGAGGCGGCCGCGCATCGCGTCCGGCGTGGCGGCCTGCAACATGGTGCTGCGGAACACCATCGACACGGTGTCCGCGCAGCCGGCCACGGCCAGGAAGACCAGTCCGAGCCACAGGTTCCGGGAGAGCCCGAAGCAGGCGACGGCCGCGCCCCAGGAGGCCACCGCGATCAGGATGGCCAGGCCGTGCCGGCGGATCCCACCGAGCCATCCGGAGAACAGCCCGCCCAGTACGGCGCCCACCGCGGGCGCGGCGACCAGCAGGCCGACGGTCTTGGCGTCGCCGGCGAACCAGAGCACCGCGACCGCGGGGAACAGCGCGCGCGGCTGGGCCAGCACCATCGCCGCCAGGTCGGAGAAGAACGTCATCCGCAGATTGGGGCGGGTGGCGAGAAAGCGCAGTCCGTCCAGTACGGAGGCCCGGCGCCGCGGCCCGTCACCCTGGTCGGGCCGCATGGCGGGCAGCCGCCACATCGCGTAGAGCGCGCCGCTGAAGGCCACCACATCGATCAGGTACGCGGCTTGGTAGCCCCACAGGCCGACGATGACACCGCCCAGCATCGGGCCGCCCATCAGACCGAGGTTGCTGGTCAGGGAGTTGAGGGCGTTGGCGGCCGGCAGCTGCTCGGCGGGCAGCAGCCGGGGGATCATCGACGAGCGGGCCGGCGAGTTCATCGCGAAGCAGACGGCCTGGAGGGCGACAACGGTGTAGAGCAGCCAGACCCGGTGGTATCCGGCCAGCGCCGCACCGGCCAGCGTGACGGACATCGCGGTCGCGCCCGCGGCGCTGTAGAGGCCCAGTTTGCGGCGGTCGACGGTATCGGCGATGGCGCCGCCGAACAGCCCGAAGACGACCAGCGGGACCAGGGAGCACAGGCCCACCAGACCGACCGCGAAGGTGGACCTGGTGAGGGCGTAGACCTGGAGCGAGACCGCGAGCGCGGTCATCTGCTGGCCCATCCAGGAGATGGTGTTGCCGCACCACAGGCGTCGGTAGTCCGGCGATATGCGCAGGGGCGTCAGATCGGCGAATATCCGGGAGCGGAGGGGTCTTTCACGCTTTTCCGGGTGTGCCGTCGAGCTCTCGTCGGAGGTAGTTGTAGATGCCACGCGGCGCAGTAAAGCACGGGGCGGGCGCGCGTGGTGCGGCAGGGCGGGAAGTGGTGCGCGGGGCGGGCGCCCCTTACACGCCTTCTCCCGTCACGCGTCGGTCTGCCCCGCCGGCAGCCCGTAGACCCGGCGCGCATTGTCCGCGGCGATCATCGCCCCGACCCGCCGGGCGTCCGCTTCCGACCACGCGCCGCTCGCCGTCCACTCCCCCAGGACGCCCGCCAGCGCGGTCCGGAAGAGCGCCGCGCCGACGGCGTACAGCTCCGGGAGGCCGTAGGCGTCGGTGGAGAAGAGCAGCTTGCCGAAGGGCGCGAGCTCCAGGAATTCGGCGAGTACGGCGGTGGCGCGCGCTCCGGTGTGCGTGAGGGTCAGCCCGATGTCGGCGTAGACATGGGGGAAGACGCTCGCCAGATAGGCGGCCTGCCGGTGGTACGGGTAGCAGTGCAGCAGCACCAGGTCCGTGCCGGTGTCGGCGGTGGCCCGGGCCAGGTCGGTGAGGAGCGCCGGGTCAGCGTGGTCGAGTCGCAGATCGGGGTCGCCGAAGCCGGTGTGGAGCTGGAGCGGGCGGCCGGTGGTGACGGCCAGGTGGATGAGGTGGCGCAGCAGGACGGGGTCGGTGAGGCGGCGCGCGCCCGTGGCCGCCCAGGCGCGGGCGGCGCTGCGTACCGCGTCGGCGGTGGGCGGTGTGGGGTCGAGCGCCAGTCCGTGGCGGTAGGCGGCGACGGATTTGAAGGCGACGGCGGTGCGCGCGGCGTCCTGGACGGCACGGGCGAGCGCATCGGTGAACTCCCCCGCGTCGAACGGCTCGACACCGAGAGACCCAGCGTCGAACGACTCGGCGCCGGCCCCCTCGGCGCCCAGAAAGCGCACCGCGATGCGCTCCGCCAGCGTCTCCAGCCGTACGACCTCGTGGCCGGTGCCGCCGCCCGCCGCGGCCGTCTCGCCCGGGCCGGTCAGGTCGCCGGGCAGTCCGGTGTCCAGGAGGTACGCGCCGATGCCGGTGGCGCGCAGCAGCCGGCGCCGGGTCTCGTCGGGGCCCAGTTCACGGCGGCGGGCCAGATAGCGCTCGGGCGGGCAGTGTGCGGGCAGTTCGAGCAGCGGCGGGCACCAGCGGCGCACGGCGAAGCCGGCCTGGGTGTCGAAGAAGGTGGTGCCGGCCGCGGGTGGCCGGTCCGATTCGGTGAGGTACGACGCGAACGTCGCGGGGTCGGGGTCGTGCCGGATCACACCGTGGCAGTGGTGGTCCACCAGCGGCGGCAGGCCGTCGTCGAAGGCGGGGGCGGTCCCCGGGACCTCCGCGGGCATCACCAGCGCCAGCGGGTGGCGGCGGCGATCTCCTCGGCCGAGCTCTCGGCGAAGTGCGCCTCCTCGGCGCGCCGGACGGCCAGCACCGCGCCGTGCAGCACCTCGCCCATCGCCTCGTACAGCGGCGCCGACTTCTCGAACCGGTCGGCCGCCTCGGTGAGGGTGGCGGGCAGCCGTACGATGCCGCGCCGGGCCCGCTCACGGACCCCGAGGGTGCCGGGGTCGCCGGTCTGCGGGGCCGGCAGCTGGGCGGCGGACTCGATGCCGTGCAGTCCGGCGGCGATCACCGCGCCGACCGCGAGGTAGGGGTTGGCGGCCGCGTCGAAGGTCTTGACCTCGGCGTGCCCGCCGTCCGGGTCGTCGGGCGCGCCGGTGATCAGCCGCAGCGCCGCCTCGCGGTTCTCCACGCCCCAGCACTGGTAGACACCGGCCCAGTGGGAGGGCTGAAGCCGCAGATAGCTGGCGGGTGACGGGCAGCCGATGGCGAGCAGGGCGGGCAGGGCGCCGAGGACGCCGCTGAGGAAGGACACCGCGTCCGGCGCCAGGCCCCATTCGGCGTCGGTGGTGCGGTGCAGGCTCCGTCCTTCGCGGTACAGGCCGAGGTGGAGATGGCAGCCGTTGCCGACCTGCCCGGCGACGACGGAGGGGGCGAAGGAGGCGCGCAGCCCGTGCCGGGCGGAGATCGCCCGGATGGTCTCGCGGACCAGCACCACGTCGTCGGCGGCGCGTACCGGGTCGCCCGGTGCGGTGGTGATCTCGAACTGGCCCGGCGCGTACTCGGGGTGGAGCTGGAGGACGTCGATGCCCTGGACGGTCAGCGCCTCGGTGACATCGCGGAGGTAGTCGGAGAGTTCGACGACCCGGGTCATGCCGTAGGCGGGGCCGGCACAGGGGTAGTCGAGCGCCGCGTCCACGTCCACGGCTGCCGGGTTGTGCCCTTCGGGGGCGCGGGTGACCACCCACTCGGTTTCGAAGCCCATCCGCAGCTCCAGGCCGGCCGCGCCGGCCCGCTCCGCCATCCGCCGGGCGAACTGCCGCTGGCAGGCGGGGTGCGGCACACCGAGCTGGTCGTAGCGGTCGGCCGGGGCCCAGGCCCAGCCGGGCTGGGCGGCGAGGGCGGTGACGCGGTCCAGGGCGGGGAAGAGCCGCAGGTCCCCGTCGGGCCCGCCGAGGTGGTCGGACTCGGTGATGGCGTCGTCGGAGGTGAAGACGTCGAAGACCGGCGACATCCCGACGCCGCGCTCGGCGGTGGCCGCGAGCCGGTGGGCCGGGACGGTCTTGACGCGGGTGATGCCCGCGTTGTCCACCCAGGTCAACGCCACGTTCCGGACGCCTTCCGCCTCCAGTCGCGCCGCCAACTGGCGGGCTTCCTCGCGCTGTTCCGCAGCCCGCGTTGCCATAGAGCCGTCCTCACTCGACCAAGCCGATCACTCGGCGCCCGTCTTCCCCCTGATCGTCCGGTACGGCACGACGCTCCCCCAGCGAACGCTGGGAGGCACCCCCATCCCGGTCAGGGGCAGTTGAACTCGCACCATACGCACTTTCCACCGCCGCGCGGCTCCACACCCCAGACATCGGCCAGCCGGTCCACGAGGAGCAGGCCCCTGCCGGAGACTCCGGCCTCGCCCGGTTCGCGGCGTCGCGGCAGGTTGCTGGAGTGGTCCTCGACCTCCAGCCGCAGGCGCCGCTCCACGCTGTGCGGCATCCGGATGTTGACCACCGCCTCACCGTCGGTGTGCAGCAGCGCATTGGTGATCAGCTCGTCGGCGACCAGCTCGATCTCCTCGGAGCGCTCGGCGGCGCCCCAGGCGCGCACCGCGGCCCGGATCATGTGCCGGGCGGCTGCCAGGCCTTCGGGGTCGGCGGGGGCGATGTGCTGACGGAACCGGCCGACGGTGTCGTGTGCGGGGGTGCCCAGGCGGCGCAGCAGGAGCAGCGCCATATCGTCCTCGCCGGTCCGCTCGCCCGCCGAGTCGCAGAGCCGGTCGGCGAGTTGCTGGACGTCCTGCGGACCGTCGCGGACCTCGCGGGCCAGATGCCGCATCCCCTCGTCGAGGTCGATGCCGGGCTGTTCGACGATGCCGTCGGTGCACAGCACCAGGGTGTCGCCGGGAGCGAGCTGGACGGTGGTGACGGGGTAGTCGAGCCGCCGGAATTCGGAGGAGATGCCCAGCGGCAGCCCGCCGGCCACCGGCAGCCGGCGGCAGATGCCCTCGGCGTGCCGCAGCAGCGGGTCGATATGGCCGGCCCGGACGATCCGGGCCGAGCCGGTGCTCAGATCCGCGTCGACGTAGATGCAGGTGGCGAAGCGGTCGGTCTCCAGTTCGTTGAGGAAGGCGGAGGCCCGGCCCATGACGGTGGCGGGCGTGTGCCCTTCGGCTGCGTACGCGCGCAGAACGATCCGCAGCTGACCCATCAGGGCCGCGGCGTGGGTGTCGTGGCCCTGGACGTCGCCGATGACGGCGGCGACCCGGCCGTTGGGCAGCGGGATCACGTCGTACCAGTCGCCGCCGATGTCCCGGCCCATCCGGGCGGAGCGGTAGCGGACCGCGATCTGGGCGTCGGCGACGCCGGGAATCCGGCGCGGCAGCATGGCCTGCTGGAGGCCGGCGGCGAGGTCGTGCTCCTGGTCGTAGAGCATGGCGCGGGCCAGGCTCTGCGCGATGCTGCTGCCGAGCGCCACCAGGACGTTGCGCTCCTGGTCGCGGAAGTCGCTCTCGCGCTCGAAGAACAGCCCGATCACCCCGATGGGGCGGCCCTGGGCGATCAGCGGCAGATACGCGGCGGAGTTGACGTTCAGCGGCTCGATGGCGTGCCACAGCCGGGGGTAGGTGTTCTTGAATTCGGCGCGGCTGCACACATAGCGCGGGGTGAGGGTGCGCACCACCTCGCTCATCGGGAATTCGTCGCCGACGCGGGTGTACTCGAGATCGGGCACGAAGCTGCCCGCCTTGCCCTCGGAGACCAGCCGGATCCGGCCCGCTTCGACGAGCCCGAGGATGATGTTCTCCGCGCCCAGCCGGCTCAGGCCCTGCTCGTCGGCGAGCACCGCGATCACTTCACGGACGGTTCGGGCGTGCGCCAGGGCGGCCGTGGTGCGCTCGACGACGCTGGTGTGCCGGCGGCGTTCCTCGTCGACCGCCAGCCGTTCCGCCGCGTGGGTGTATTCGTGGCTGGCGTCGCGGACCACGCCGATGATGCGGCGGGGCCGGCCGCTGCTGTCCCGGCGGATGCTGCCCTGGGCATGGGTCCAGCGCAGTTCGCCGTCGCGCCGCTGTACCCGGAAGTAGGCGCCGTAGGAGTCGCTGCCGTCCTTGAGCGCCCGGGCCACCAGGGCGTCCAGCCGGGCCGCCTCATGGGCCGGGACGCGGATGTTGAGGGTCTGGGGGCGGTCGTCGTACTCGGACGGGTGCAGGTCGAAGACCTCGAGGGCGGGCGGGTCCATGTGCATCAGCCCGCTGTCGAGGTCCCAGTCGAAGCCGCCCATGCCGTTGAGGGCCAGGGTCAGGTCCGGGTGGGCGGGCCAGTCGTCCGGCACCGACACGGTGGGGCGCTTCGCTCCCCGGTCAGCCATGTCGTCACTTTGCCACATTCACCCGGATTGCGGCTGCCCCAGCGGATCCCTCCGCCGATCCGGCGGCACCCTCCGCATGGACCGTGCACCGGCGGCCGTACCCGCAGGCGGGTGCCCGCTACGCAGCGGTGCGCTGGTGTAGTGCGCGTGCAGGCGCCCCACGGCGGTGGCACGGGCGGCCTGGGCACTGCGGCTGACCGCGGCCCGGTGCGACCCTGGGACCGTAGCCCCAGCCCCGCACACCGACCCGGGAGGGACCACCGACCATGAGCGCCGCCCAAGGCCACCACATCGAGATCAAGCAGGGCACCGACCACATCCGCGTCCGGCACAACGACACGCTGCTGGCCGACAGCCGGCGTCCACTGCTGCTCTTCGAGACCGGCTACCCGGTCCGCTACTACCTCCCGCCCAAGGACGTCCGCACCGATCTGCTCACCCCGTCCGAGACGCACACCGTCTGCCCCTTCAAGGGCACCGCCTCCTACTGGTCGCTCACCGACGGCCCGACGGACATCGTCTGGGCCTACCCCGAGCCGCACCCGGAGGTGGCGCAGATCAAGGATCACTTCTGCTTCTACGAGGTCGAGTTGGACTGACGGACCGGGGCGGCCCCAGCGCGGAGCAGTGTTCGCGTTGCTGTGCGCGACCGCGGAGGCGTCTGCCGCGCTCCACGTCGTGAACTGCTGCACCGGAGTTCCAGGGCGCACAATCGAAGCGTGAACGACATGGAGAGCGCCCACGACGAGCCCGGCCGCCCCTTGCCACGCGAGGAGGGCGGCGACCCGGCCTGCTGGCTGGACCAGGTGTGTGCGGCCTGCGGACGGATCCGTGAGCGGCCCGGCAGTGAGGTCTGCGAGCACTGCGGAGCCGGGGCGGAGGAGGGCGCCCCGGCCCGTCGCCGGGACCGCGATGAGCAGGGGCGGGCCCGTAACGCCCGCCCGCGTGACGGGCTCGGCCGGCCGCTCCCGTACGGGACGCCGGGGGTGGCCCGGCAGCCCGAGGGGGTGTCCCGAACGCCCTCGGCTTCGCTGGTCGAGGCGCAGCGGCTGCTGGACGCGGGGATGCCGTTCCACGCCCACGAGGTGCTGGAGGACGCCTGGAAGGCGGCGCCGGAGGCGGAGCGCGAGCTGTGGCGGGGACTCGCCCAGCTCGCGGTGGGCCTCACCCACGCGGCACGGGGCAATGCCGTAGGGGGCGCGGCGCTGCTCGACCGGGGTACGGCGGCCATCGGTCCGTACGCGGACTCCGCCCCCTACGGGATCGATATCGCGGGGCTGCTGGCCTGGGCGCGGGGGCTGACCGGCCGCCTTACGGGGCCGGAGGCCGTATCGGGGCCGGTATCGGCGGCGGAGTCCGCGCCCCGGCTGCGGACGACCGGCGGCTAGGGGTGTCTTCCCGATCAGCCCGGCATGATCGGGAAGACACCCCCTAGGACGCCGGCTGGGACCGCCGGCGACCAGGCGGAAAGCCGCCCGTCGGCTCCCGGGGCCTACCCGCCGCCTCCCCTCTCCCCGTTGCCGGCGCGCTGCTGGCGCCGCCGGGCGAGCAGGGCGCGCAGGCCCATGGCCGCGACCCCGGCACCGCCCGCCCCGAGGACGAGGGCGGGACGCCAGGGGGAATCGTCGGCTGCGGCCTCGGTGGCCTGGGCGGCCACCGGGCTCAGCGGGGCGCGGTCGTACCCGGTGTGTGCGTTGTGCAGGGTGCCCACCGGCTGGGTGGTGCCGTCCGTGCGGAAGCCCCAGTCCAGCAGCGCACCGGCTTCCTTGTAGACGCCGTTGGCCACCGACGACTGCGGGTTGAGCACGGTGACCAGCAGCGTGCGGCCGTTGCGGCGGGCCGCGGCGATCAGGGTGTTGCCGGCCTTGGTGGTGTACCCGTTCTTGACGCCGATGAGGCCGGGGTAGCGGGACAGCCCGTGCGAGCCCACCAGCAGGCGGTTGGTGTTCTCGATCTGGGTGGTGCCGCCGGCGCTGGGGAACGTGGCGCGGGCGGTCGCGCAGTAGCGGGCGAAGTCCGCGTTGGCCAGACCGGCGCGGGCGAAGACGGTCAGGTCGTACGCGGAGGACACCTGTCCGGGCGCGTCATAGCCGTCGGGGGACTTCACCGTGGTGTCGCGTGCGCCGAGCTTGCGGGCGGTCTGCTGCATCTCGCGGGCGGTGGCCTGCCAGCCGCCGTTCATCGCGGCCAGCACATGCACCGCGTCGTTGCCGGAGCGCAGGAAGACGCCGCGCCACAGGTCGGCGACCGTGTAGCGGCGGCCCTGCTGGATGCCGACGAGGCTGCTGCCTGCACCGACGCCCGCGAGGTCCGCGGAGCTGACCTGGCGGACCGTACCGGCCTGGAACTTCGGCAGGACGGTGACCGCGAACAGCGTCTTGAGGGTGCTGGCGGGGGCGAGCTTGCGGTGCGGGCTCTTGGCGGCCAGCACGCTTCCGGTCTCGGCGTCGGCCACCATCCAGGACAGCGCGGTCAGCCCGTCGGGCAGCCTCGGTATGCCGGGGGCGGCGTCCTGCGTCCCGGCGGCGGCCACGGCGGGCTGACGGGCTTTCGGTCCGTCGGCCGCGGCCGGTATGCAGCTCAACGACAGACCGACGACGGCCATCAGGGCCATCGCAGCGGTCCTCTTCGACACACGCGCGTCACATGCCATGACGTCACGCTAAGGAGGACGACTGTCGCGCGCAGCGCGGTTGAGCCAGACGGGCCATGACGGCGCGTCGCCCGCGGCGGTTCGCACCCGGCGGATCGCATCTGCAACCGGTGCAAAGGAAGGCCCGCCCGGTGCGACGGGGGATGCACACCGGGCGGGCTCAGGAACATTTCTACCGCATCAGCGAACGGTTGCGCCCCAAAAACGTGTTCGTTCGGCGATTACCAAGCGATGGGCAGCGAAATCAGGCCACGCGAGCGAAGCGCCCGACGGCGCCGCAATTGACCACGCGGGACGCCCAGTCGCAGCCCCGGGAAGCGGTCGAGCAGCGCCTCCAGCGCGGTGACGGCCTCCATACGGGCGAGCGCGGCGCCGAGGCAGTAGTGGATGCCGTGGCCCAGCGCGAGGTGCCCGGAGACGTCGCGGCCCGTGTCCAGCGTGTCCGGCGCCGGGAAACGGGCGGGGTCACGGTTCGCGGACGCGATCGACAGCAGCACGCTCTCCCCCGCCGCGATCCGTACGCCGCCGATCTCCAGGTCCTCCTTGGCGAAGCGGCGGATCGACACCGGGGACGGGCCCTCGTAGCGCAGGAACTCCTCGACGGCGGCCGGCAGTTCGGCCGGATTGTGCCGTAGGTGTTGGAGCTGTTCGGGGTGGTCGAGCAGGGTGAGCACGGCGTTGCCGATGAGGTGGACGGTGTTCTCGTATCCGGCGAAGAGGATGAGGAAGGCGAGCGAGGTCAGTTCGTCCTCGGTGAGCCGGTCGTCGCCCCCCTCCGAGTCGTCGCGCACCGCGGTCAGATCCGAGAGCAGATCGTCGCCCGGCTCTGCGCGCTTGGCCGCTATCAGACCGGTGTAGAACTCCAGCATCGCGCCGATCGCCTGCTTCATCAGCTCCGGCCGGCTCGGGTCCGGGGTGATCAGGGCGTCCGACCAGCCGAGGAAGTCGCGGCGGTCGTCCTGCGGGATACCCAGCAGATCGCAGATCACGGTGATCGGCAGCGGCCCCGCGTAGTCGGCGATCAGATCGGCGCTGCCGCGCTGCTCCATCGCGTCCAGCAGTTCGTCGGCGACCTGCCGTACGGGCTTGCGCAGCGCCTCCACCCGGCCCGGGGTGAACGCCTTGACCACCAGCCGGCGGATCCTGGTGTGGTCCGGCGGGTCCATGTTGAGCAGATTGGCGTCCAGGGCGGGCGGCAGCGCGAAGCCTCGGTAGCCGCTGGGGGCGGCGTTGCGTTTGTCCAGGGAGAGTCTGGGGTCGGTGAGGGCGCTGCGGACGTCGTCGTAGCGGGTGACCAGCCAGGCGGGGTGTCCGTCGGCGCCGGTGATCCGGTGCACCGGTCCGGCTTCGCGCAGCGCGGCGTAGGCGGTGTACGGATCGTCCAGCAGCGGGGTCATGTCGATCGGGGCGTCGGGGCCGGTCTCGGCGGTGTTCGGCATGATCCCGACTGTAGGGCGCGGCCTGCGGGGCCCGGCTGCTGCGCGCCATCCGGCAGTACAGGCGAGGGCGGCACCGGTCCGCGGATGACCGGTGCCGCCTCCGTCGTGCCGGGCAGCCCGGACCCCCGTACCGGGCCACCCCGTCTGTGGTGTTCCTCAGCCGTGCGCCATCGAGCTCCGCTGGCGCAGCTCGGTGAGCACGGTGTCGATCAGCGGCGAGTGGTAGACGTCCGCGACCAGTGCCAAGTGCTCGTACTCCGCGCTGAGTTCGGACCGCTCCGCGCCGGTGGCGACCACCACGCTGTCCGCGCCGTGGGCGGGGACATGGCCCACCGCGCGGTTCTCCAGCCCGCGGCGCAGCGCGGCGGCCTCGGCGACGGCGGCCAGCTGCCGGTCGTCGAGCGCGACCGCCCGGGCCCGTTCGCGCGCGATGTCGACGGCGTCGGACTCCACATGGCGGCGGATACCGCGCTGGACGTCCCGGATCTCGGCCATCTGACGGTTGGCCCGCCACTCCAGGTCGGCGAACGGCCAGCGCACCGACCAGGCCGAGGCCTCCATGGTGACTTCCGGGGCCTGCGCGGTGACGGTCCGCCAGAGCGGGGAGAGGCGGCGCAGCCGGCGCCAGGCGGCGACCCGGGGGCCGGCGGCCGGCAGCGCGAATCCGGCGAGGACCAGCAGCGCCGCGACGGAGGCGCTCAGCGGTGCCACCCCGTTGGAGAGCCAGAGTGCGGGGTGGCCCGTCCAGGACAGTACGAAGCCGATGACCTTGCAGGCGCAGTAGACCAGGCCGAGCCAGCAGCCCGCGGCCAGCACCCGCAGACCGCGCGCCAGATGGGTGCCGCCGAGCCGGGCGGCGTAGCGGGGGCAGAGCGTCCCCAGGCCGGCGAGGCTCGATCCGAAGATGGCCAAATACAGCACCAGGAACAGCATGACTCCGGGCGAGTCGGTGTAGGCGGTGCTGAAGTCCCGGGGGTGCTCGACGGCGTCCGGCCGGCCGAGCGCGAAGCCGGTGACCGCCACCGCCCACAGCGCGGCCACCCCGGCGACGGCCGCTCGCGCCCTGGCCCGCGCCCGGGCCCGGGCCGCCGCGTCCTCGCCGGCCGTCCAGCGCAGCAGCAGTACCAGCGCGCCCGCGGCGAAGACCACGACGGAGGAGTAGAGGAAGACCATGGCGAGGTTGGCGACGCCGGTCAGCCGGTCGAAGGCGCGGTAGAGGCTGGGCGCGGAGAACAGGAAGACCGTCGCCACACCACCGGTCATCACACAGGCCAGCCCCAGGTCCGCATTGCTGCGGTCGCGGAACCAGGCGACGGCCTTGTACCCGACGATCGCCCAGGCGGCGAGGCCGAACGACAGATAGAGGACGTCAAACACGCGGGCCTCCGTCCCCGGCCCGGCCCGCGCCGACCCCGTCGGAGCCGTCGCCTCCGGCCGTCTGCTCCCGCTCCCGCCGGATGTGCTGGAGCGCGGGCCCGAGCGCCGCGGCCAGCTCGGCCGCCGCTCCCTCCAGGGGGAGTTCGCGCTCGGCGGCCGAGGGGGCCACCCGCTCCATCAGCAGCGTGCCGAGTACTTCGGTTTCCCGCTCGGCGAGGTTGTCATAGCCGTGGTGCCGGGCGAAGCCCATGGTCAGGCCCATCCGCTGCATGGCGGTGGCGACATCGACCGACGGCGTCCACAGCTTCAGGGCGTCCTCGGTGACGGCCGGGTCCTGGCCGTGGCCCAGCAGCAGATGGCTGAGCTCGTGCAGCACGATGTGGGCCTGGTGCCAGGGCGAGGTCTTGAGCTCGTAGAAGATCCAGTAGCCGTCGTCGGTGACGGCCGTCATGCCCGAGACCACCCCGCCCAGGCTCATCGGCACCAGATGGACGGGCCGCTCCACCCGCGCGCCGACGATGTCGCACATCCCGCGCAGATCGGTCGCGGCGGGCAGCTCGAGCTCCTTGATGAGCCGCTTGCACCGCCTGCGTATCTGCCCCACTCGCATGCTCGTCCCGTCCTCGTCTCCGGTCCGCTGCCAGGAAGCGAAGAGCTGGTCGCGTTCAGCGGTCCGTGTCGCGTCACTCACCGCGCCGGTCACCGCCCTGCTCCGGCGGATCGGCCGGCAGATTCATCTGCTGCCGGAACTGCGAAATGATCGTCGTCAGGCTGTCCTGCACCTCCGGCGGGAGCCCGACGGAGCGCAGTGCGATGGCCCGCACCCGCTGGTCCCGCATCGCCGCGAGAAAGCGGACCTCCTCCTCCACCCGCGCGGCCTGCGGCTGGGAGAGGTCCCCTAACAGATAACCGACCGGCACGGCAAAGAACTTGGCCAACGCGCGCAGCAGCTCCGGACTCGGATTCGCCCGCTTCCCGTTCCGCAGCATCGACAGATACTGCTCGGTGACCTTGACCCCGCCGTACGCCTCCGCGCCGCCGCTGATCTCCTCGGCGACAAAGGCGTTGGTGTACGGCGCGCCGGGCGGATGCATGTTCGCGAAGAGGTGGTTGAGCCGCTCCGCGAGCACACTGCCCGCCCCCTTGGACCGGCCGTTGCCCCCCACGCCCATGCCCACCGTCCCCCCTCGATCGAGCCCAACGAGCAGTTAAGGCCGCCCGTACTGCGCCCCTCATCCTGTCACGCAACACACGCGCCGCACCAGTCCACTTACGGACAGTGAGCCCAGGCGGCCTTAACCGGGAGTTGAGTGCCCGACGGCGCGCGCCACAGCTGCGTCGCAACCGCCCCGTGAACGGCAAACGAAAAAGCCGCCTTCTCCTCAGAGAAGACGGCTTCCGACCTGCGGAAAGTCGCTGGTCGGGACGACAGGATTTGAACCTGCGACCCCTTGACCCCCAGTCAAGTGCGCTACCAAGCTGCGCCACGTCCCGGTGCCCGCTCCGGCCGGGAGATCCCCGGCTGGCCGTGCACGAGAACAATACCGCATGTCAGAGGGTGGGTGCTGCCATATTCGGGCATCGTGGCGCGGGCGGGCGGGTGTCGGCCGGGTGACCAGGATGAGTACCGGTACTCATGTGCCGCTGTCACCGTGGCGCCACGCTACGCGCATGAGCACTCCATCTATTCAGCGGCCGACGACGACTGCCTTCTTCGTGCAGGCCGCGGTCTCCTTCGGACTGTCGCTGGCGGCACTGATGATCGGGATCCTGAAGCTGCCGGTGGGGCCCTGGGAGCGGGGTTTCCTCGCACTCGGCCTGGTCTTTGTGGTGTCCTCGGCCTTCACCCTGGCCAAGTGCGTGCGGGACCGGCAGGAGGTGGCCGAGGTGACGAACCGGGTGGACAAGGCCCGGATCGACAAGCTCCTCATCGAGCAGGACGTCTTCAATCCGGGACAGCTCTGATGTTGTCCGCGCCGGACCGCGGATCCCCGGGTCCGCGGTCCGGCGCTTGACCTCAAGGGCGCTTGAGGTTGCACGCTCGAGGCATGACGCAGACGACCATGAACGCCGCGGCGGCACCGGCCGCGCCGAGGACACCGGACGGACCGGCAACGCGGACCGGATTCGCCGAACTCCCGCAGCTGATGAGCCTGATGACGGGCGATGAGAAACACGGGCCGGCCGCCACCTCCACCCTCGATGCCCTGTGGGTCCTCTACGACCGGGTGCTGCGGGTCTCCCCGGACAGCGTCGACGACCCTGAACGGGACCGCTTTCTGCTCTCCAAGGGCCATGGGCCGATGGCCTACTACGCGGTGCTGGCCGCCAAGGGCTTCTTCCCCGTCGGCCTGCTGCCGGGCTTCGGCTCGTACGACTCGCCGCTCGGCCACCACCCCGACCGGCTGCTGGTACCCGGCGCCGAGATCGGCAGCGGCTCGCTGGGACACGGCCTCCCGCTGGCCGTCGGGACCGCGCTCGGACTGCGGGCACAGGGCCGGACGGATCCGGCCGTATGGGTGCTGATCGGCGACGCCGAGCTGGACGAGGGCAGCAACCACGAGGCGCTGGCCTTCGCGGGCGCCGCGGGCCTGGACCGGCTGCACACCCTGGTCATCGACAACTCCTCCGCCACCCATGGCTGGCGCGGCGGGATCGCCTCCCGTTTCGAGACCGCGGGCTGGTCCGCGGCCACCGTCGACGGCCGTGACCACGAGGCGCTGTACGCCGCCTACCGCGCACCGCACCCGGGACGTCCGCATGCGGTCGTCGCCCGCGTCGAGCCCAAGGGCGCCTGAAGCGCCCGTACTTCCGCCCGGCCCGCTGCTGTCGACCGCACCGGGCCCGGTAGCTGCCAAGACTTCGAGAGGGTTTCAGTGATGGACACCATGCGTGAGCGTTTCGCCTCGGTCACCTCACGGCTGCTGGACGAGGATCCGCGGCTGGCGGTCGTACTCGCCGACATCGGCGTGGACGGCTTCGCCGCGGCGGCCCGGCGGCATCCGGACCGGGTGGTCAATGTCGGCATCCGGGAGCAGCTGCTGATCGGGGTGGGCGGCGGGCTGGCGCTCACCGGGCTGCGCCCGATCGTGCACACCTTCGCCAGCTTTCTGGTGGAGCGCCCCTTCGAGCAGGTGAAGCTGGACTTCGGCCACCAGGGCGTGGGCGGGGTGCTGGTGAGCGCCGGCGGCTCGTACGACTGGCCGAGCGGCGGCTTCACCCATATGGCACCCGGTGATGTCGCCCTGCTCGACACCCTCGACGGCTGGACCGTGCATGTGCCCGGACATCCCGACGAGGCCGAGGCGCTGCTGCGGCACGCCGCGGCGGCCGGAGACGACAAGGTGTATGTGCGGCTGTCGGTGCAGACCAACGCGGGGCCGCGGGCGGTGGACGGGGCCCGCTTCCTGCGGCTGCGGGAAGGGCGCCGCGCCGTGGTCGTCGCCGTCGGTCCGATGCTGGACAACGTGCTCGCCGCGACCGAGGGACTGGACGTGAGCGTGCTGTACGCGACGACCGTACGGCCCTTTGACGCCGAGGCGTTGCGCGCCGCGACCGGGGCGGCGGATGCCTCGGACGTGGTGATCGTGGAGCCGTATCTGGCCGGGACCTCGACGCGCTTCGCCAACGACGCGCTGGTCGACCGGCCGCACCGGGTGCTGGGGCTCGGCGTCGGCCGCCAGGAGCTGCGCCGCTACGGACAGCTCGACGAGCACCTGGCGGCGCACGGCCTGGATCCGCACGGCCTGCGCGAGCGGATCGCCGGATTCGCCGGGTCACACGTCTGACGGCCGACGCGCCGGTGGCCGGCTCAGATGCGCTTGTCGAGCCACGCCAGCAGGTCGCCCTGGACCTCGTCGCGGTTGGTCTCGTTGAGGATCTCGTGACGGGCGTCCGGATACGCCTTCCAGGTCAGCTCGCGGGTGCCCAGGTAGCGGAAGTCCTCCAGGAGTTCATGGACGAGGGTCATCCGCTGATGGCAGGGGTCCTGGTCGCCGACGGCGAGGTGCACGGGCAGTCCGCGCGGGATGCGGGCGAGGTTGGCCGGATCGTTGATCTTGCGGATGGCGCGTACCCAGTCGAGGGCCAGACCTGCGCAGAACGGGAACCCGCAGTCCTCGTCGGCGACATAGGCGTCCACCTCGGCCGGGTCGCGGGAGAGCCATTCGTAGCCGGTGCGGTGGGGGAAGGCGTCGTTGAAGGAGCTGAAGTTGCGTGGGATGAAGGGCGAGAGCGCGGTACGGCCGTGCGCGGCGCTCTCCTGCTCCAGTGCGGCGACCGCGCCCTCGATGTCGAGGCCGGGCAGGGTGCGGAAGGTGCCGCTGAGGATCAGTCCGGCCAGGTCGGCGCCGTACTCCTGGGCGTAGTCGCGGGCCAGCATCGAGCCCATGCTGTGGCCGAACAGGACCAGCGGGATGCCGGGGTGGGCGGCCGCCGCGTGGTCGCCGATGCCCTTGAGGTCGCTGACGATCGCCCGCCAGGCGTCCTCGCCGACCACCCCGCGGCCGCCGGTGGAGGCGGCGGTCGCCCCGTGCCCACGGTGGTCGGAGGCGATGACGGCGTAGCCGTGGCCGGCCAGAAAGCGGGCGAAGCGGTCATAGCGCCTGCCGTGCTCCGCGGCGCCATGGGCGATCTGGACCAGGGCGCGCGGAGCGGCGGACTCCGGAAGCCAGGTGTAGGTGGCGATCCGCGCGTCGTCCGGAGCCTGGTGGAAGTCCTGCTGCATGGCCTGCATGGCATCGTCTCCTGACTGCCGGGGCGGTGGCTGACGTGTCGTCGGCGCACACTCTTCCGCGCCGGGCGGCGGTGCGCCACGGGGCGCGCGCGGGGGATTGCCCCACCCCCGCCCGCGCGGCGTGGCACGATCGGGCGGTTCTTTCCAGACGCCTGTGCCGCAACCCCCTTTCGCAGGAGGATCGTTGGACACCACGGACCGTTCCGAGAACTCCCCTCAGCGCTCCGGCTCCCCCCTTCGCCGCACACCGCTCTCCCGCCGCAGTTTTCTCCAGGGCACCGCCTCGGCCGCCGCCGCGGCGGGGCTGGCCGGGGTCGCCGCGCCCGTGGCCTTGGGTCAGGAGTCCGGGACCACCGGCGCCGCCCTCTCCTTCACGGCCGCCACCAACGGTGCGGCCTCCCTCGCTCCGGCCGGCGACCGCCTGGTCGCCGAGGTCCAGAACGTCCTGTGGTCGCTGCCCCGGTCCGGCGGCGACGCGGTGGCGCTGACCCCGCCCGACCTGGAACCCACCCGTCCGGTGCACTCCCCCGACGGCCGCCGGATCGCCCTCAGCGCCTACCGGGGCGGCACCTTCCATCTGTGGATGCTCTCCCCCGACGGCTCGGGACTCACCCGGCTGACCGACGGCCCCTGGGACGACCGCGGCCCCGCCTGGTCGCCCGACGGGACCCGGATCGCGTTCGCCTCGGAGCGCGGCGGCGATGCGGTGACCGGCGGTCCGTACCGGATCTGGGTGCTGGAGGTGGCGAGCGGGCGGCTGACCCGGGTGACCGGGCTGCCCGGCCAGGACGGTCCCCAACAGGACGGCCCCTGGGAGGACTTCGACCCGTGCTGGTCACCGGACGGCGCACGCATCTTCTTCGTCCGGGGACGGGTCTCGGGCACCGCGCTGCTCTCGCGTACGGTCGCCTCGGTGCCGGCCGACGGCAGCGGCGCGGTGCGCTCCGAGCACACCGGGACGGCGGCCGCCCAGGTGATGGTGCCGGCGCTGTCCCCCACCGGACGGCTGGCCTATCTGCGGACCACGGAGTACCCGGGGCCGACCTGCACCCTGGTGGTGGACGGCGAGCCGGTCGCGGTCGACGGCGATGTCGAGCCGGTGCCGCCGCGCTGGGTCTCGCCGGACGCCCTGCTGCTGACGGTCGGCGGGCAGTTCCGCATCGTCCGCCCCGACGCTCCGCAGCGGGCCGAGACCATCCCGTTCACCGCGCGGCTGCCACTGGACCGTCCCCGTTACCGCGTCAAGGACTACGGCTTCGAGCGGACGGCCGCGGGCCCGGTGCGCGGGGTGCATCTGCCGGCGCTCTCCCCCGACGGCCGCACGGTGGCCTTCGCGGCTCTCAACTCCCTCTGGCTGGCGCCGACTTCGGGCGGCGGTGCGCCGCGCCGGATCGTCCGGGCCGATGCCACCCGCTACGTCCTGGCGCCGAGCTGGTCCCGCGACGGGCGTGCGCTGCTGTACGCGGACGACCGGGACGGGCTGTTCGCGGTGCGCCGCCGGGAGGTCTCCTCCGGCGAGGAGACGGTGCTGGCCGCCGGGGGCCGGGTGCAGCCGGCGCTGTCTCCGGACGGCGGACGGCTGGCCGCCCTCGACATGTCAGGAAATCTCGTCGTAAGGACGCTGTCCGACGGCAAGGAGCGGGTGCTGGCCGCACCGCTGGGCGCCGGCGGGCTGCCCGGCCGCCCCAGCTGGTCCCCGGACGGACGCTTTCTGGCGTACTGCGACCGCAACCGTCTCAACCGCCGCTTCCGCGAGGGCTACAACGTCATCCGGGTGCTGGACGCCGAGACCGGCCAGGGGCGGCTGTTCGCGGTCGCCGAGCATGTCTCGATCGCCGACCGCTACGACTCGGGGCCGGTGTGGTCGCCCGACGGACGCTGGATGGCGCTGATCGCCGAGTCCGCACTGTGGGTACTGCCGGTGCGGCCCGACGGTACGCCGGCCGGCGCGCCGCGGCAGCTGACCGACGAGAGCGCCGACCACCCGTCGTGGTCCGGGGACTCCCGCACCCTGCTCTATCTGTCGGCGGGCCGACTGCGGCTGATCGAGGTGTCCGGCGGTCCGGCCCGCACCGTTCCACTGTCCCTCGGCCACCGGCCGGCGCGCGCCCGGGACACCGTCGTCCATGCGGGCAGATTCTGGGACGGCACCGGTGACACGGTGCGCGAGAACGTCGATGTGGTGGTCCGGGACGGCCGGATCACCGCGGTGGAACCGCACCGCCCGGCCCGGACCGGCGCGGCCCGCCGGGTCGACGCCTCCGAGCGGACCGTCCTGCCCGGTCTGTGGGATGCGCACACCCACCCCTGGCAGACGACCTACGGCGGCCGGCAGACCGCGCTGCAACTGGCGTACGGCATCACCACCGCGGTCTCCTGCGGCGGCTTCTCCTACGAGCAGGCCCGCATCCGCGAGGCCGTGGCCGCCGGTGCGCTCGCCGGGCCACGGCTGCTGACCTGCGGGGAACTGCTGGACGGCGGACGGGTCGCGTACAGCATGGGGCGGGCGCACCGCACCCGGGCCGGGCTGCGGCGGTCGCTGGAGCGCGGCGCGGCGCTGGACTGGGACTTCGTCAAGACGTATGTGCGGGCGCCGGGCTGGGTGATGGCGGAGGCCGCGCGCTTCGCCCACGACCGGCTGGGGGTGCGGGCCGGGAGCCATCTGCTCACCCCGGGCGTGCAGCTGGGCCAGGACCTGACCACCCATCTCCAGGCCACCCAGCGGCTGGAGTCCGGGCATGCGGTCAGCGGCTCGGGACACGCCTACCAGGACGTCGAGGAGATCTACACCCAGGCCGGCTTCCACCTGCTGGCTACCCCCTTCTCGGCGGGCGCGCTGCTGGGCGCCGACCCCGCACTGGCCGAGGACGTACGGGTGGCGCGGCTGATGCCGCCCTGGGACGCCGCGGTCGTACGGGCGAACGCCGGGCACCGGCCCACCCCGGCGCAACTGGCCGACATCGAGACCGAAGTCCGGTTCTACCGGCGGGTTTTGGCAGGCGGCGGGCTGGTCGCACTGGGGACCGACCAGCCACTGACGCCGGTGGGGCTGGGCCTGCACCTGTGCCTGCGGGCGCTGCACCGGGGCGGTCTGAGCGTGAGCCGGACGCTGCGTACCGCGACCGCGCTGCCCGCGCGGGTGTTCGGTGCGGAGCGGGACCTGGGGACGCTGGAGGTCGGCAAGCTCGGCGATATGACGCTGGTGGACGGCGATCCGTTCACCGACTTCGACTCGCTGGTGCGCACCACGGCGGTGCTGCGCGGCGGGCGGCTGGTCGAGCAGCGGGAGCTGGTCGGCGCGTTCCCCGCGCCCGGCCTCCGCACGCTGCACCCGTCCGGTACGGACTGGCTGGCGGTGGGCCGTCAGCAGCGCCGCGAATCCTGTTGCGCCCCGGCGCACTGAGGCACACCACCCCGTCGTGACGGTCCGGGGAGGCGTGGGGTGGCGCGGTTCCGGGGCCTTCGGAACCGCGCCACAGCCGCCCTCGGACAGGGGGTGGTGCACAAACACTTCGCGCTTCAACTCTTCGCATAAATGCCCCCAGTTGATGTTTTGTGCGCCCCGCAGTAGGTATGCCAACGGGTATTGCACGCGGTAAGCGACAGATCACGTTCCGGAACATCCACACTGAAGACGGCACCGCCAGTGCCGTCCCGAGGCGGGGTGCGACAGCGCGGAGAAGATCGCGAAGGAGGGCTCGTCTTGCATCGCTATTTCACCGACCAGCGACATGAAGCACTCCGGCAGCGGGTGCGGGATTTCGCCGAAAGCGAGGTCCGGCCCCGGATTGCCGAGATGGAGGCGAGCCGTACCGTCTGCCATGACCTTTCGCGGCTGATCGCCCGTCAGGGGTGGATAGGTGCGACCGTGCACCGGGCGTACGGAGGAATGGGGGCCGGACATGTCGCCAAGACCATCATCATCGAGGAGCTCTCCCGGGTCAGTGCGGCGATGGGGGCGATGGTGCAGGCCTCCCAGCTCGGCGTCGCGAAGATCGTCCACTTCGGCAACGAGGAACAGAAGAAGACCTGGCTGCCGGCGATAGCCTCCGGCGACTGCCTGCCGACCATCGCCGTCACCGAGCCGCAGTCCGGCGGCCATGTGCTGGGCATGGCCTCCACCGCGGTCCGCGACGGCGACGACTATGTCCTCAACGGCCGCAAGATCTACGTCGGCAACAGCCATGTCGGCGATCTGCACGGCGTCGTCGTCCGCACCGGCGAGGGCTCCAAGGGCCTGTCGGCGTTCCTCGTCGAGTCCGGCACCCCCGGCTTCCGCATCGGGCCGCAGCAGCCCGCGATGGGCCTGCACGGTTTCAGCTTCGGCGAGCTGTTCTTCGACGACTGCCGGGTACCGGCGACGCATCTGCTGGGCCAGGAGGGCGACGGACTGTCCGTGGCGTACTCCTCCAGCGTGCTGTACGGCCGGCCGAATCTGACCGCCGTCTCACTGGGCATCCACCAGGCGGTGCTGGACGAGACCTCGGCGTTCTGCGCCGAACGGCAGCGCTACGGCAGACCCTTGGCCGATCTCGGCACCATCAAGCTCAAGCTCGGCCGTATCCAGTCGCGGCTGCTGCTGTCCCGGCTCTCCGCGTACCACGCGGTGCATCTGCTGGACCAGGGGCTGCCGTGCGATGCGGAACTGATGAACGCCAAGCTGGTCAATGTGGAGTCGGCACTGGAGTCGGCGCGCGACGCGATGGACATCCATGCCGCGTGCGGGCTGTTCACCGACCGGCCGATCGAACGCTTTCTGCGCGATGCGCACCACATCTTCGCCCCGGCCGGCACCTCCGACATCCAGCTGCTGCGCCTGGGAGAACTGGCCCTGGGCCGGGCGAAGGGCGAGTGGTCGGCCCGGCTGGCGGAGCTGCTGCGGCTGGAGCCGTCGGAGTGGCCCGACGACGACCATGACGCCGTCGCGACGGACGCACCGGACGGAGTGCCGGGCGAGCCGGACCGGGCCACCCTTCCCGGCCAGCGCACCGGCCCGGCCCGTCAGCGCTCACCGATCGCCCCCCTCAAGTGAACCGGCCCGGGGCCGCGGCCACCGGCAGCACGCCGATGCCGCGCCCCCGGGCCGGCCGGTACGGGCCCCGGTTCAGCGGGCGTCGCCCTGCTGCTCCATGCGATGGATCTGCTCGACGAGTTCGGCGGCCATCGCCTTGATGGTCTCCAGCCCCTCCCGTCCCCAGGGGCGCGGTTCGAGGTCCACCACACAGACGGTGCCCAGCGCCATGCCCGTACGGTCGATCAGCGGCGCACCGAGGTAGGAGCGGATGCCGATCTCGTCGACGACGGGGTTGCCGGCGAACCGCGGATAGTCACAGACGTCCTCCAGCACCAAGGCCTTGCGCCGGACGATGACATGCGGGCAGTAGCCGTGGTCGCGGTCCATCACCCGGCCGGGCTGGGCGCTGGCGGGCGCCGGCCCCAGCTCGACGGCCTGGTCCTGGGCGGGCGTATAGAGACCGGCGAAGTACTGCCGGTGCTCGTCGATGAAGTTGACCATCGAGTACGGCGCCCGGGTGGTCCGGGCGAGCTTGCGCGCGAACTCGTCGAACGCGGGCAGCGGAGAGTCCCCGATGCCCAGCGCCCGCAGCCGGGCCACACGCGCCGGTGCCTCGTCGTCCTGAGGGGTGAGCAGCAGATGCCGCGTCGGGTCGTAGGAGGCGTACGAGGTGCGGGAGGCGGGGTGGTTCATGGCAGCTCCGGGGTCGCGGCGAGGGCGGGGGTGAGCAGATGCTGGACGAGCGATACCAGGACGTGGGTGGCCGAACCGCACTCGCGGGCGTCACAGAGCACGACGGGGATGTCCGGGGAGAGATCCATGGCGCTGCGGACCTCGTCCGGGTCGTAGCGGTAGGAACCGTCGAACTCGTTGACCGCGACGATGAATTCGATCCCGCGCCGCTCGAAGAAGTCCACCGCGGCGAAGCACTGGTCCAGGCGCCGGGTGTCGGCGAGGATGACCGCGCCGAGCGCGCCGTTGGACAGCTCGTCCCACATGAACCAGAAGCGCTGCTGCCCCGGCGTCCCGAAGAGGTAGAGGACGTGCTCGGGGCTGAGGGTGATCCGGCCGAAGTCCATGGCGACGGTCGTGGTGTTCTTCTCCTCGACGCCCGCCAGATCGTCGGTGCCGACGCTGACCTGGGTGAGGAGCTCTTCCGTACTGAGCGGTTCGATCTCGCTGACCGCTCCGACGAAGGTCGTCTTGCCCACCCCGAAACCTCCGGCCACCAGGATCTTGAGCGCGGTGGGGAAGAGGTCGGGCGAGGGGTCCCCCCGTCGGGGGTCACAGTCGTTTGCGAAGTCCATTCAGCACCGCCTCCAGCAGGGCTCGGTCGGTACGGGACGCGGGCCCGGCCGAAACGGCCGCGGGGGCCCGCGCGGTGAGCGCCCCGCAGTCGACGAGGTCGGCGAGGAGCACTTTGGTGACCACGGCGGGCAGCCGTATATGGGCGGCGATCTCGGCCACCGAGACCGGCCCGCCGCAGAGCCCCAGCACCTGCGCGTGCTCGGGGCCCTGGGCGGCGACGGGCCGGCGGCCGGTGGCCATCACCATGGTCAGCAGATCGAAGTGCGCCGTCGGCCGGGTCCGGCCGTTGCTGATGGTGTACGGGCGGACCAGCCGGCCCGCGGCATCGTCGTACCACGGTTCCCCGCCGCACCGCCGGCGACGCACGGTCATGGTCAACGCCCACCCGCCGACGCCTGCTGGCGCGCGGGGGTGGACAGATAGGGCCGGACGCTCTTGACCAGCATCGACATCTCGTAGCCCAGCACCGCGACATCGGCCTCGCGCCCGGCGAGCACCGCCAGGCAGGCACCGGATCCGGCGGTGGAGACGAACAGGAAGGTGGACTCCAGCTCGACGACGACCTGGAGGACGTCATCGCCCTCACCGAAGCGGGCGCCGGCGCTGCGGGCGAGGGAGTAGAGGCCGGAGGACAGCGCCGCCATGTGGTCGGCGCTGTCCGGATCGAAGCCGTGGGCGGCCTTGACCAGGCCGTCCGAGGACAGCAGGAGGGCGCTCCGGGCGTGCGGGACACGCTGTACGAGTCCGGTCAGCAGCCAGGACAGATCGGTGTGCTGACTGCCCTGCAGCTGCGAATGCGTCTGCGCACGCACATCACTCACCATGGTTGCGGTCGTCTCCTCGGGGGCGGGCCATCGGGGCCTCGTGGTCAGGGTTGTGGAGCAGGTCGTTGCCGGCCGGGCCGCTGAGGTCGCCGCCCTGGGCCGGGGTGGTGCCGGCGGAGCCGCCGGCGTAGGTGTCGTCGGCGAGGCTGAACCCGCGCCGGAAGGCGGCCATCAGACCGGGGTCGTGCTCGGGCTCAGGGCCTGTACGGCGCGCCGCGGACGGCAGGATCGGGTCGCCGCGCAGCTCGGGAACGAGGTGGGTCTGCTTGCGCCGGCGGGGCAGCCGGGGGCGGGCACCGTTGTCCACGGCGGGGGGCGCGGGCGGCAGAACGACCGGGCCGGGGTCGGCGGGTGATTCGGCCGGGGCGCTGTCGGCCGCGTCGGGGCTGGGCGCGTCGGTCAGGGGCATGTCGGGCATGAGGTGGCCCGAGGCGTGAACCAGCCGCCGGCGGGTCGCACCGGAGTCGGGGTCGGCGTCGGCGGGGGGCTGGGTGCGCGCCGGGGGCGTACGGTCCTCGTGGCTCCGCTGCGGCGCGCTCGGGGCCTGATCACGGGCGGGGGCCGGGGCGGGAAGGGCCGCGGTCCGGGATCCGTCACCGCCGCGGTCGTGGCGGTCGTGCCGGTCGTGGCCGCCGTCCGCGTCCGGGGCGTACGGGCTGTCGTACGCGCCGTCGTACGCGCCGCGTTCACGCGCCGGGTCGGTGTCCGGGGAGCCGATGCGCGGCGTGTCCGCCCCCTCCACCTCCCCGGCGCCCGAGTCGACGCCCGAGTCGGCGCCGAGCAGGCCCTGGGGCACGATCAGCACCGCCTGCACCCCGCCGTAGATGTTGCTCTGGAGCCGGACAACGATGCCGTGCCGCCGGGCGAGCGAGGAGACCACGAAGAGCCCGATCCGGCCGTCGCTGAGCAGTTCGGCGACATCGATGTGGTCGGGGTCGGCCAGCAGGGCGTTCATCCGCGACTGCTCGTCCGCCGACATGCCCAGGCCGCGGTCCTCGACCTCGACCGCCAGGCCGGCGGTGACGAGCTGGGCGCGCAGCAGGACCGGGGTCTGCGGTGCCGAGTAGATGGTGGCGTTCTCGACGAGCTCGGCGAGCAGATGGATCACGTCGGCGACGGCGTGCCCGCGCAGGGTGCCCTCGATCGGCGGCACCAGCTTGATCCTGGGGTACTGCTCGACCTCGGCGATCGATGAGCGCAGCACCTCGGTCATGGAGACCGGGCGGCTCCACTGGCGGCGCGAGATGGCGCCGCCGAGGACGGCCAGGTTCTCGGCGTGCCGGCGGATACGGGTGGCCAGGTGGTCGACGTGGAACAGCCCCTTGAGCAGGTCCGGGTCCTCGACCTGGTTCTCCAGCTCGTCCAGCAGCTCGATCTCCCGGTGCACCAGCGACTGGAGCCGGCGGGCGAGGTTCACGAAGACCTCGACCTTCTGCTCGCTGCCGCTGGCGTTGCTGCGGGCGATGGCCACCGCGTCGATGACGGCGGACTCGGCGGCCCGCCCGGCGGCGGCCACTTCGTGGGCGAGCAGATCGAGGGTGTCACCGGTGGGCACCGGGCCCGGCTCGGGCTCCCGGCGCGGCAGCCATTCGCCCTGGCGCACCCGGTCGAGCAGGTCGTAGAGGTCGGACTGGCTGCGGGCGCAGACCTGGCGCAGCCGGGCGTAGCGGGTGACGGTGGCACGGGCCTCGGCGTTGGCGGCGGCGCTCGCGGTGAGCACGATGACGCAGACCACGGCGAGGCCGCCGCAGAGCACCAGCCATTCACGGTCGCTGACCCGGGTGCCGCCGGCCTGGACGACGAAGGCGGCAACGGCGGTGCAGACGACGGCGGTCAACAGGCAGGGTACGGCGGTGAGCCGGACCAGCCGGGACCGTATCGCCGAGTCGGCGGCGGACTCGGGGAAGGAGGCGCGGCCGTGCCGTCCGCCCTCCCGCTCCCGCCGCCGAACGGAAGCGGGTACGGGAGCGGCCCCCGGGGAACCCTGTGTCCCTGGGGACCTTTGAGCCTCCTGGGACGTCTGGGTCCCCTGGGGGAATACGGTAGGCATCGGCGCCCTCCGGATCGGCCGTTGGCGGTCCACGGAGCACGCACGCTAGTTGTTGCAGGGGTGGCCTTCGGGCCCACTTCGGGGTTTCGCTACCCCACGCCACCTCCTTGAGTGGGCGCCGCACGCACATCAGTACGACGAAATCCGAACTCCCGTCCACGCTCCGGGAGTTGCCTCGTTCCGGGACACCTTCCGGCAACGCCTCACGAACGGCGCTCACCGCCCCGACGCGCGCCGGGGATGAGGTCAAAACCCCTTCTGCTGACGGACGTTGAGAGCGGGGTGACGCTCCCGCGGAGAACGGCACGAGGTGAGGACCGCACCCCTCGCACGGTCCCCGCCTCACCCCGGGAAGAGGCCCGATCTCACCGGTCCGCGGCGAGATCCACGTCCACCGACGAGACCACCGGCGGCCAGGCGGGCCATCCGTGGACGGGCGGGACAGCGATCGCCCTCCACCATGGGTAGGCGACGGGCGGGGCGGCGGGTTCGAAGGACTCGCCCGGCCGGGGGTGTGCGGTGGTGACACCGGCCTTGTGGCCGGCGGTCAGGGTCCACTCGGCAGGCTCCGCCCATGGATGCGGTGCGAGGTTGAAGGTGCCCCAGTGGATCGGCAGCAGCACACCTTCCGGCTTGCCGCCGGAGAGGTCGAGGTGTGCCCGCAGGCCCTCGTCCGGGGTCATATGGATGTCGGGCCAGAATTCGCTGTAGGCGCCGACCTGCATCATCGTGGCGTCGAACGGACCGTGGGCCGCGCCGATCTCCGCGAAGCCGGAGAAGTAGCCGGTGTCGCCGCTGTGGTAGATGCGGTGGTCGGGGCCGGCGACCACCCAGGAGGCCCACAGGGTGTGCTGCGGGCCGCGCAGGCCGCGGCCGCAGAAGTGCTGGGCGGGGGTGGCGGTGAGGGTCAGTCCGCCGTGCCGGGTGGACTCGTGCCAGTCCAGTTCGGTGATCCGCTCGGCGGGCACGCCCCAGAATTCCAGGTCGGCTCCGATGCCGAGCGGTACGACGAAGGCGGCGCCGGAGCGGATCAGGCCCCGGACCGTGGGCATGTCGAGGTGGTCGTAGTGGTCGTGCGAGATCACCACGACGTCGACCGGCGCCAGCTCGTCCAGCTCGACAGGCACCGGATGCAGTCGCTTGGGGCCGGCCCACGCGACCGGCGAACAGCGCTCGCCCCAGACGGGGTCGAACAGCACCCGCAGGCCGTCTATCTCGGCCAGCACGCTCGAATGGCCCATCCAGGTGAGCCGCAGTCCGGACGCGGGCGGCCGGCCCCGGTCCTCGGCGGCCGGCCGGTGCACCGGGATCGGGCCCACCGGTGCCCGCCGCAGCCGGCCCTCACGGCTCAGCTGGGTACGCGCCATGGGCAGCGCGGAGCCGTGGAGCAGCTGCCTGGTCGGCACCGGATTGCGGAACTGTCCGTCCACGAACTGCGGCGATCTGCGCATCCTGGCCAGCCGCTCCCCGGTGGGCTCGGCGCCGAAGCTCGCGGGACGCAGCGCGGACAGGCCAATGCGGCGGGATCGGGAACCGGTCACGGCACCTCCATGGTCGGGGCAGTCGCGAAGTGAACGGGCCGCGTCAGCGGTGGGTTCCGGCGGGCCGGCCCACCCGGCACCGCCGTACGGATTCCGCACCACGACACCGGACTCAACACCATCACCCGCTGAGGAGAACCGCGCGACCGGCCGTGGCATTCCGGGAACTGGGACGATACCGGAGTCGGCCGAACGCCAGTACGAGATGATCTTCGGCCGACCGGCAGCCGAGCCGCCGGTGGAGGGCGTTGCTGGTCGGGTTGCCGAGGTCGGCGAAGAGCAGCACCTCCTGCGCGCCCGACTCCCGGGCGGCCCGTGAGGCGGCGCCGGTCACCGCCCCGGCGAGCCGCGTCCGCGCAGCCCGGACGGGGTGTATACGGAGGTGACGCGGGCCGCCCCGGCGAGCGTGCGGGGGACCCCGGCCATCGCGACGGCTTTCCAGAGCCGGGCGGCGGTGTGGCTCATGCCGTTCCGGTGGGGTGGTTCAGATGGCTTCGACCGTGGTGGGCGGGGCCGGGAGGCCTGGCCGGCGGGGCAGGAAGAGGGTCCGCAGCAGGATCCGCGGGGTGAGGAGCCGGGTGGGTGGGGCGGTGAGGCAGAAGACGTCCCGGAAGGCCGCGCCGACCACGTGGTCGATGGCGGCCCGGGCGAAGAGCCGGTCGATGTACCAGGTGCTCAGCCGCTCGCCGAGGCGCGCCGTACGGTCGTCGGCGGCGGCATACGGGCGGTCCGCACCGACCGCGGCGAGCCAGGCAGGCTCCACGGCCCGGGCCACCGCCCGCTGCGCCTCCGCGAGGATGCCGGGGCGCAGACCACCACCGCCGGTGAGGGTGTCACGCACCGCCAGCGCGCCCAGCGCGGCGACCGACATGCCCTGTCCGTACACGGGGTTGAAGGTGCACCCGGCGTCCCCGAGAACGAGGAACCCCTCGGGCAGGGCACCAGGGCGTTCGAAGTGCCGCCGGCGGTTGTAGGTGTCGCGGAAACCGTGCACCGGCGAGAGCGGCTCGGCCTGGGCGAGCAGTTCATGGACGTACGGGTCACCGATGGTGGCGCTGAAGGCGGTGAACTGCGCGGCGTCCGTGGGCGGATGGTGGCCGCGCACTCCGGACAGGGTCAGCAGCCATCTGCCGTCCTCGACCGGTACGTACGCGGCGCCGCGCGGGCACTCCGGCCAGCCGGGGACGTTGACGCCCACCTCGGGGGCGGTGTCCGGGTCCTTGGGCCGGTACATCCGGGTGGCGTAGGCGATCCCCGCGTCCACGGTCTCTTCCTGCGGCGCGCTGCGGCCCAGTTCGGCGTACCACTGGGGAGCGCGGGAACCACGGCCCGAGGCATCCACGACGAGGTCGGCCGGCAGCTCCCGCCCGGCGGCCCGCTCGCCCGGCCCGCCGTCCCGTGAGCGCATCCGCACCCCGGTCACCCGGTCGGCGTCCCCGGTCAGCCCGACGGCCTCGGTCGCCTCCAGGACCTCGACCCGGGTGGGCGAGTCGGCGACGGCCCGCAGCACCCGTTCGCGCACCACGGCGTCCAGCACCGGCCGGGTGACGCTCAGGGTGAGATGGCGGCGCTCGTCGAACCGGCGCTGCCATCCGGTGGGCGTACGGGTGAGCAGATCGCGGGGCAGATAGAGGCTGCGCGCGCCCGCTGCGCCGAGCGCGGCGACCGAGCCGGGCAGCAGCTCCTCGAGCGCGCGCTGTCCGCCGCTCAGCAGGACGTGCAGATGACGGGCCTGCGGTACGCCCTTGCGGAAGGCGTGGCCCTCCGGATACCGGTCGCGCTCGATGACCGTGATCGTCTCGACGTGTCCCAGCAGGGCGGTGACGGCGAGCATCCCGGCGAGCCCGCCACCGATCACGAGCGCGGTGCGCCCGCCATTGGAGTGCTCTGCCATCCTGCCTCGCTCCTCTGCCGGCCCGTTCCAACCGCCGCACGACCCGCTCTTTGCCGTTCCCTGGACCCGTTCGCCATGCCCGGAAGCGACGCCCGCGGCCCTGCGACAGCCCCCACCCACGGCGTGTGATCGTCAGCGGCCCTCACACTTCAATGCACCCGACATCATGTCAACTCCCCTTTGCGACGGCCGAGTCAGGGGCCTTCGACGGCGCGCCGACGGCCAACCTCCGTCGCCCGCTCACCACCCGCCCCGGACCGTCGGCGCGACTTCTTGCACCTCGTTTGCTCCCGCGTGCCACCCCCGCCCCTGACATCCCGACTTGCGGCGAGCCTGCGTCTAGACTCCCCCGCAGCGGACGTACCCGGTCCGCCAACGGTCTCACCAGCAAGGGATTCGCCTCACCAGCAAGGGATTCAAGGACGCTTGTGACATTCCAGCAGGTTTCAGAGCCGTATGACGCATATGACGTACTCGTCGTGGGCGGGTCGGGCGTGGACACCATCGTGCCGGTCGGCGCGCTGCCCGTACCCCCCGCCGATTCCCATCCGGTGCGGCCCATCCGCGAGTGGGCGGGACACACCGGCACAGGTGTCGCACTGGGCTGCGCCGCGCTCGGGCTGACCACCGGTTTCGTGGACTTCATCGGCGACGACCATCCCGGCAGCCTGGTCCGCGAGCGGCTGGCCGGCACCGGTGTCGACTTCCGCCCGCTGATCTCGCCGCACGGCACCCGGCGGGCGGTCAATCTCGTCGCCTCCGACGGCCATCGGATGTCCTTCTTCGACGCCCGTGACCCGCACGATCTGCGGATGCCGCCCGAGCACTACCTCCCGGTGCTGCGCCGGGCCCGCCACGTCCATCTGTCGATCACCCACTTCGCCCGCTTCCTGTACGACGACATCGAGGCGCTGGGGCTGCCCGTCTCCACCGATCTGCACGACTGGGACGGGCTGACGGACCATCACCGGGAGTTCGCGCTCCGCTCGGATCTGGTCTTCCTCAGCACGGCCGGGGCGGGCGAGCGGATCGCGTCCGTCATGCGGGAGATCGTGGAGAAGGGCCGGGCCCAGGCGGTGATCGCGACGGCCGGGGCGGGCGGTGCCTACCTCCTCACCCCCGACGACCGCACTCCGCGGCCGGTGCCGGCCGTGGCCCCGCCCGGTCCCGTCGTGGACACCAATGGCGCGGGCGACGCCTTCACCTGCGGTTTCCTCTACGGACGGCTGGCGGGCCGGCCGCTGGAGGACTGCGCACGGCTGGGCGCCGTCGCGGGCGCGTACGCCTGCACCACGGCGGGCACCCATACCGCCCTCGTCGGACCGGACGAGCTGCGCGGTGTGCTGACCGCTCCCCCGGCACCGCCCGCGGCGCCCGTCACCGCACCGCAGGCCGAACCTCCGGTGGCCGCTCGTATCGAAGCGCCGTCCGCCGGCCGCCCCGGCCTGACGGAACCGCCGCCCGCACCACAGGTCTCCCCCACGGGGGCATAGCCTCCGGGCGACGCCCCGTCCCGGCCGGACAGCGGCGGGGTGTTCAGTCCTTGCGGCCCACTCCACCATAGAAAATGGTGTTGTTGAGCTCCTCGGCACTGGGCACCTCGCCGTCCGGCCGCCACAGCGGCACCCGTACGACGCCCGGTTCCAGCACACTGAACGGCCCGAAAAGCCGCTCGATGCCGGCCTGCGACCGCAGGTTGAGGGTGGCGGTGGCGCTCTTGTAGACGTCCACCACCCCGGCCCGCGCCACCTCGTCCGTACGGCCGCCCTCATAGGCCTCATAGGGCTCGTCGGTCGCATGCGACAGGACGAGGTGGCTGCCCGCGGGGAGCGCCTCGGCGAGTGCGGCGACCAGGGCCGCGGGGTCCTCGTCGTCCCGGACGAAGTGCAGTACGGCGACCAGCAGCAGCCCCACAGGACGGTCGAAGTCGATCAGTTCGCGGACGGTGGGGTGGTCCAGGATCGCCTGGGGATCGCGGACGTCGCCGAGCACGAAACCGGTGCCTTCGGTGGTGGTGAGCCGGGCTCCGGCGTGGGTGGCGACGATCGGGTCGTTGTCGACGTAGACGACGCGGGTGTCGGGGGCGGTCTCGCGGGCCACCTCATGGGTGTTGGGCGAGGTGGGGATGCCGGTGCCGATGTCGATGAGCTGGCGGATGCCGCCGCCGACCAGTTCGCGCACCGCTCGCCGCAGAAAGGCGCGGTTGGCGCGGGCGCTGAGCCGGACCTGGGGGTGCACCTCGATGACCCGCTCCGCGGCCACCCGGTCGACCTCGTAGTTGTCCCAGCCCCCGAGGTAGTAGTCGTACATCCGGGCCGGGTGCGGGCGGCTGGTGTCGATCTCTTCGACGGAGAAACCCGAGGGCTCGGGCCCGGGTGCGTACGGTCCGAACTCGGGGAGCGCACCGTCCGCTGCCGCCGTCGGGAAGTCCTGCCCGCTCATGCCGTCCTCCGTTCGGTGCGCCGGCCCGGCGCGGCGGAGAGCAGGAAGTCGGCGTGGCCGGCCTTGGCGCCCTCGATGAAGCTCACCATCTCGCGGTGGGTGTAGATCAGCGCCGGGCCGTCCGGGTCGGTGGACTGGCGCAGCGCGATCCGGCCGTCCCCCAGCCGCATGGCCTCGACGCATTCGCCGCCGTTTCCGCCGCTCCACGGTTTGTGCCAGCCCTCGGTGCCCAGTTCTTTGGCGGGCATGCCGTTGTAGATGCGTATGCGATCCATGGGGGGTTCAGATCTCCTTGCGAAAGCCACCCAGAATGGCCTCGGTGGTGTGTGCCGGCGCGGCCTGCGCACACATCCGGTCCAGGGCCTCCAGGAACTGCGAGACGTCGTTGCGCTGGTCGAAGTACACGGCTCCGACGAGGCTTTCCGCGTATGCGATGTCCGGGAGTTCCGGGATCGGGAAGCGGAAGATGTGGAAGGGTCCGTACATGGCGGGGTGCGGTCCCGCGGCGAAGGGCATGATCTGCAACCGGACGTTCGGCAGCGCGGTGGCCTCCATGAGCCGGGTGATCTGGTCGCGCATCACCTTGGGCCCGCCGATCGGGCGCCGTAGGACCGTCTCGTCCATGACCACCCACAGCATCGGTGCGTTGTCGCGGGTGAGCAGGGACTGCCGCTCCATGCGCAGCGCGACGATGCGGTCGATGTCGGCCGCGGAGGCGTGCGGCATACCGGCCCGCAGGACCGCGGTGGCGTAGTCCTCGGTCTGCAACAGGCCCGGCATGTAGTGCGGTTGGTAGGCGCGGATGAGGTTGGCCTCACCCTCCAGGCTGACGAAGGCGCTGAACCACTCGGGGAGTACGTCGCGGAAGCGGTGCCACCAGCCGGGCTTGTTGGCCTCGCGGGCCAGGGAGAGAAAGCCCTCGATCTCGGTCTCGTCGGTGACGCCGTAGGTCGCCAGCAGCTTCTCGACGTAGGGGAGTTTGAGGCCGACCTCGGCCTTTTCCATGCGCCGTATCGTGGCGTGGGTCACGTCGAGGGCCGAGGCGGCCCGTTCGAAGGAGAGTCCCGCCTTCTCGCGCAGGTCCTGCAGTCGCTTGCCCAGCACCACCCGCAGGACGGTCGGCGCGCCTGCCGACCGTTGGTCCGCCACGTCCGATCGCCTCCAACTGACTTCAGTGCTCAGCAGTGTGTCATGCCGTCACCACAACGAACAGACTGCACTTACGATTCTGCAAATTACAGAGTGATCCTTGCCATCGGTGACCAACATCGCACATAGTTACGGCGTGGCTTCCTCCAACAACGCTCCCTCGTTAGGGCGCTGCGGCGGCTTTGTCGCCCAGTACCCGCAGGACGCGTTCCACTTGCCGGCACGCTGCACGTCCGTACCCGAGGCGCGCAGACGCGTCAGTGCGCTGCTGAGCGAGTGGGGCGCGGATCAACCAGTCCGCGACGATGTGGAGTTGGTGGTCTCCGAACTGTTCACCAATGCGGTACGGCACACCGAGAGCGAGAAGATCGGCTGTGAACTGGCCCGCATCGGCGCGCACATACGCATAGAGATCACGGACGAGGGCGGGCCGGGGGCTTCGGCACCGCACGTCCAGCCCGGCAGCGTGGACAAGGAGTGCGGACGAGGGCTGTTCCTCGTCGGCGCCCTGTCCGACGGCTGGGGCTCCCGGCCCACCGACAGCGGTCGGGGCCGGGTGGTCTGGGCCGACGTGCCCTACACCGGCACCGCCGCTCACTGAGGCCCCGCTCCGCCGCCTGCGGAATCGGGGCCTCCGTCATGCCTGGGGGCGTCCGCCCCCACGACCGTCCTACAGCGGCAGCAGATCGGGCCGCTTGGGCTCGACATGGTCACCGGAGGACTCACCGCGCAGCCGACGCCCGATCCACGGGACCAGGTGCTCCCGCGCCCAGTGGATGTTGTCCCGCCGCGCCTCGAAGACCGAGCGCTCGGCCTCCGGGGGCCAGGGCTGGTCCGGGTCGGCCGGCACCCGCAGGCCGAGTACCTGGGCCGCGCGCAGCGCCACCCGGGTGTGACCGTCGGCCGACAGGTGCAGCCGGTCCTGGCTCCAGGCCCGACGGTCCTGCACCGACTTCAGCGACCACAGATCCAGGACCGGGCAGTCGTGCCGGTCCGCGATCGCCCTGACGTGCGCGGTATACGTCGCGATCTTGCCGCGCAGATGCTTGAGCACCGGGATTCCGCGGGTGTCGAAGCCGGTGCAGAGCAGCACCGTGCCGACCGACCGGCGAAGGTCGGCGACCGCCGCCTCATAGCGCTCGGCGACCGCGTCCGGGTCCGAGCCCGGCCGCAGGATGTCATTGCCGCCGGCACAGAACGTCACCAGCGCGGGCGCGAGCTCCTTAGCCCGGGGCACCTGCTCCTCGACGATCTGGTCCAGGAGCCGCCCCCTGACGGCGAGATTCGCATAGCGGAAATCGCCCTCCGCCTGCTGGTCCGAGAGCAGCACCGCAAGCCGGTCCGCCCAACCTATGTACACCCCGTCAGGGCCGGGATCCCCGACCCCCTCTGTAAAGCTGTCCCCGACGGCTGCGTACGACCCGATGGCGCCGTGGGCGCCTCTTCTGATGTTCTTCGAATCGTCTGCCACGCCAGGACATACTTCCTCTTCAGAAGTGACCTACGCCACCGTAACCAGGGGTTGACGGGGCGTGATTAATGCCACCAGGTCAAATTCTCCTCAAGTTGGAATAAAGACCGATCCCGCCCGCTCCCGCACACTTCGGCACACCCAGGACACCCCGTTGCGGCCTGATTGTCTATTGCACCAATGTCGTATCGTCGGATGTGCCCCCGCCTCGTCGACGAGCCGCGTCGGCGGCCGACACCAAGGAGTGCCCGTGACGCAGACGCCGCAGGTCCCCCAGGCCCAGCCCGAACTCGCGGAGGTCCGCAACTTCCGCGATGTGGGCGGACTGCCGACCGTGGACGGGCGTCGCGTACGGCACGGCCGGCTGTACCGCAGCGGGCATCTCGCCCATGCGACGGAGGCGGACGCAGCGTTCCTGGCCGGGCTCGGACTGCACACCATCTTCGACTTCCGCAATGCCGCGGACATCAAGCTGGAGGGCCCCGACGTCGCGCTGCCCGGCGTACGCAATGTGAACATCCCGCTCACCGACCCCGCCGACGGCGCGGAGTTCTGGACGATGGTCCGCGACGGTGAGCTGGACCAACTGCGCGCCGCGCTCGGCGACGGCAAGGCCGCGGCCCGTATGGCGCTGACCTACCGCCACATCATCACCACCCGCACCGAAGACCACAGCCGGGTGCTGCACGCACTCGCCGAGGACAGTGTCCCTGCACTGATGCACTGCGCGGCCGGAAAGGACCGTGCCGGGCTGTCGGTGGCCGTGACCCTGCTGGCGGTGGGGGTGGAGCGGGACGCCATCGAGGCGGACTACCTCAAGTCCAACGACCCGCACCGCCGCTACAAGATCCGCCGCTCCGACAGCTCCCCGGTCGGGATGTCGCCGGAGGTCATGGAGCTGCTGTCGCCGCTGTTCGGGGCGCACGCCGACTACCTCACGGCCGCCTACGACGCGATCGAGCAGACCTGGGGCTCGACGGAGAAGTACCTCACCGACGGGCTGAAGCTCTCGTCCACCACCCGCGAGCGGCTGCGCGACCGGCTGCTGGAGGGCTGACGAGGACCGGCCCGCGCCACGCCCGTAGGCCTGTGGCAGGCTCCCGCCATGATCGGCAACTATGAGTTCTCCAGCGACCCCGCCCGCCTGGACGCCGCCCTGGTGCATCACTGGCTGTCCACCGACACGTACTGGGCGGCGGGTCGTTCACGGGAGAAGCAGGACCAGGCGATCGCCGATTCGCTGAACTTCGGCGCCTACGACACCGCGTCGGGCGCCCAGGTCGCCTACGCACGGGTGATCACCGACCGGGCCACCTTCGCCTGGCTCTGCGATGTCTATGTCGCCCGTGAGGCGCGCGGTAAGGGGATCGGCACGGGCCTGGTCACCGCGGTCCGTGACCACCTCGCGCCCTACGACGTGCGGCGCATTCTGCTCGCGACCGCCGACGCGCACGAGGTCTACGAGAAGGCCGGATTCCGCCCGTTGGCGGAGCCCGGCAAGTGGATGGCCTACGGGCGCCAATAGCGCCGGGTCACGGCTCCACGACCCATCCCGCGACCAGCACCAGCCCAGAGGCCCGGTGCACCGCGAGGAAGCCGAAGGGCCGGTCGTAGCGGGCCGAGATCTCCAGTGACCGGTACGGCGGGGGCGGCGGGACGGAGCCCGCGGCGACCGGCATGACCGTGACCGCCGCTGCCCGGAAGCCGAGCGGGCCGAAGGTCGCGGTCGCCGACTGCCGGGCGGCCGAGACCGCCAGCGGAGTGTCGCTGACCCCCGGGAAGTGGCCGCGTGACGTGTCGGAGGCGGTGGTCAGGCCGAAGAGGTCGGCCCGCTTGAGCAGATCGTGGTCGGCGCCGACGGTGAACCCGACGGTGCTGAGGTCGAAGCAGGGGGCGCCGTCGTAGCTCGGCACCGTCCTCACCCGCAGCCCCGGCCCCGCGCCATCGGTCAGCGCCGCGCCGGACACCGTCGGATACCCGCCGGCCAGCGCCGCGACACCGTGCCGCAGCACCTCACCGCCCGGTGTGTCCGGCCCGCCCAGCAGCAGATGGACGTCCAGGCCGTTGTCGCCCTCGACCCGTACGGCGGTCAGCGGACCGGCCGGGGTCTGATGCACCCGTACCTGCTCCACATCCGGTCCGGAGCGGGACAGCAGCGACAACTCCCGGCCCGCCCACGGCCCTTCGCCCCACAGCACCGGGTAGGCCCGGAACGGCTGCGCCCAGGTCGTCCGCACCAGCAGCGCACTGGCCAGGACGAGCAGCATGTCGGGGGTGATCTGCACCGGCATCTGCTCGATCAGCCCGTCGGTGTGCCGGCGCGCCCAGGCGTCCAACGCCTCCTGGTCCGCGGCCGGATCCGCGGTGAGCTCACCGTGCGCGTCGAGCGGCAGACTGCCCAGCCATGCGGGGTGCAGCGCCAGGGTGCGCCGGGCCCACAGCCCCACCGCGGCGTCGACCCCGTCCGCCGCGTCCAGCGCGGCGATCAGCTCACGGCCCGCGCGTACCGCCTGCTCGGGGTCGATGCCGAGCGCCTCGGCCAGCTCCGTACGGGCCGGTCCGTCCGACGGCCCGGCGAGCAGGGCCAGCAGCGGCCAGACGCCCGCCGCGGTCAGCACGGTGCCCTGCTCCCCCACGGTCTCCCGCGCCCAGCGGGCCGTCATCCCGTTCACGGCCCGTACCGTCGTCGCGGCGACCATCGCAATCCCCCGTAAGCAACTGTCAGCGGTTGGCGACCGCCTGCTTGACCAGCGTCCGCCCGAAGTCCCACATCAGGCCGCCGCCCCCGTGGGCGTCGTCCATGACGGCCGTGAACGCCTCGACGAAACGGTCCACTTCCCGCTCGCCGATGATCAGCGGCGGAATCAGCTTAATGACCTCCAGACGGTCACCGGAGACCTGGGTCAGGATGCGGTGCCGCTGTAGCAGCGGGACCACCACCATCTGCGCGAACAGCCCCTTGCGGGCCGCCTGGAGCATCGTCCAGCGGCTGCGCAGACCGAGGGACGTGGGACGGCCGAACTCGATGCCGATCATCAGGCCGCGGCCCCGTACGTCGTGCAGCAGCTCGTACCGGTCGATCAGTGCGGCGAGCCGGGAGCGCAGCAGCTCGCCGGTGTGCCGGGCGTTCGCCACGATCTCCTCGTCCGCCATCACCGCGAGCACCGCCAGGCCCGCCGCCATCGCCTGGGCGTTGGAGCCGAAGCTGGCGGAGTGCACCAGCACCCGGTCCATGGAGGAGTAGACCTTCTTGAAGATCCAGTCCTTGCCGAGGGTCGCACCGACCGGGACATAGCCGCCGGACAGCGCCTTGGCCACACACACCAGGTCCGGTTCGACGCCGTCCTCGTGCTGGTAGGCGAAGAAGTCGCCGGTACGGCCGAGGCCGGTCTGGACCTCGTCGGCGATCAGCAGGGCCTTGTGCCGGTGCAGCAACTCCTGTGCGGCGCGCAGGAATCCGGGCGGAGTGGGGTGTACGCCCTTGCCCTGGATGGGTTCGACCACGAAGGCCGCCACGTCGCCCCGCTTCACCTCCCGCTCCAGCGCCGCCAGATCGCCGTTCTCGATCGCGGTGTCCGGCAGCAGCGGCGCGAAGCCGTCGCGGAAGCCGTCCTCGCCGTTGACCGAGAGCGAGCCGGTGGTCAGGCCGTGGAAGGCGTGGGTGCAGTAGACGATGCGCGGCCGTCCGGTGGCGTAGCGGGCGAACTTCAGGGCGGTCTCGACGGCCTCGGTGCCGCTGTTGCCGAAGAACACCCGGTCCAGGTGGGGCGCGTGCCCCAGCAGCTGCTCGGCGAGCAGACCGGGCAGCGGCGGGCAGTCGAACCGGGTGAGATCGGCGAGACCGGCGTCCAGGACGTCGTGCAGCGCCTGCCGGACGACCGGGTGGTGCCGGCCCAGGCCCATCACACCGAATCCGGCGAGCATGTCCAGGTAGTCCTGGCCCTCGCGGTCCCAGAAGTAGGCGCCCTCGGCCCGCTCGTAGACCTTGTCGAAGCCGATGGTGTGCAGCATCCGCGGCAGCTGGTGGTTGAGATGGCGGCCGTGCAGGTCGTAGCGCTCATCGCCGCGCTCGGCGAGCAGCTTGGTCAGATCGAATCCGGTCACCTGGTGCCCTCCTTACGGGCCAGCGCGGCGCTGATCCGGCCGGCGATCTCGGCCGGGGTGAGGCCGAGGTCGGCCAGCAGCTCACCGCGCCGGGCGTGCGGCAGGAACTGCTCGGGGATGCCGAAGGTGCGCAGCGGCACATCGACGTCCGCGTCCCGCAGCGCCTGCCCTACCGCCCAGCCGATACCGCCGTTACGGCTGTTGTCCTCGACGACGGCGACCATGGCGTGCTGCGCGGCGAGCGCCGGGATGGCCTCGTCGACCGGCTTGACCCAGCGGGGATCGACGACCGTCGCATCGACGCCGCGCGCCGCGAGGAGCTCGGCCACCCGCAGACACACCAGGGCCATCGCCCCGACCGCGATCAGCAGGACGTCCGGGTGCGGGGTGCGGTGGAGCACGTCGAGGCCGCCGATCCGGTCCACGGCCGGGACCGGGTCGTCCACCGACTCCTTGGGGAAACGGATGACGGTCGGCGCGTCGGACACGTCCAGCGCCTCGCGCAGCTGGGCGCGGAGCTGGTCGGCGTCGCGCGGTGCGGCGATCCGCAGCCCCGGTACGACGCCGAGCACCGACAGGTCCCACATGCCGTTGTGCGAGGCACCGTCGGTGCCGGTGACCCCGGCCCGGTCCAGGACGAAGGTGACCCCGCACTTGTGCAGCGCGACGTCCATCAGGACCTGGTCGAAGGCGCGGTTGAGGAAGGTGGCGTAGACCGCGACGACGGGGTGGAGGCCGCCGGTGGCCAGCCCGGCCGCGGAGACCGCGGCGTGCTGTTCGGCGATGCCCACGTCCCACACCCGGTCCGGGTAGGCCTCGGCGAACTTCCCCAGCCCGACGGGGCGCAGCATCGCCGCCGTGATGGCCACGACGTCCTCGCGCTCGGCGCCGATGCGGACCATTTCGTCACCGAAGACGGACGTCCACGAGGGTGCGCCGGGCGGGGTGGCGGGTGCGCAGGTCAGCGGGTCCATCACGCCGACGGTGTGGAAGTGGTCGGCCTCGTCCTCCAGGGCCGGCGGGTAGCCGCGGCCCTTCTCGGTCAGGCAGTGCACCAGCACGGGTCCGTGGAAGCCCGCCGCGCGGCGCAGCGCCGACTCGACGGCGGCGATGTCATGGCCGTCGATCGGTCCGACGTACTTCAGGCCCAGGTCCTCGAACATGCCCTGGGGCGCGATGAAGTCCTTCAGGCCCTTCTTGGCGCCGTGCAGGGTCTCGTAGAGCGGCTTGCCGACGACCGGGGTGCGCTCCAGGATGTCCTTGCCGCGGGCCAGGAAGCGCTCGTAGCCGTCGGTGGTGCGCAGGGTCGCCAGGTGGTTGGCCAGACCGCCGATGGTCGGCGCGTAGGAGCGCTCGTTGTCGTTGACGACGATGACCAGCGGGCGGTCCTTGGCGGCCGCGATGTTGTTCAGCGCCTCCCAGGCCATTCCGCCGGTCAGCGCGCCGTCACCGATGACGGCGACGACATGGCCGTCCCTGCCGCGCAGCTGGTTGGCCTTGGCCAGGCCGTCGGCCCAGCCCAGCACCGTCGAGGCGTGGCTGTTCTCGATGACGTCGTGCACGGACTCGGCCCGCGAGGGGTAGCCGGAGAGACCGCCCTTGGCCCGCAGCTTGGAGAAGTCCTGCCGGCCGGTCAGCAGCTTGTGCACATACGACTGGTGGCCGGTGTCCCACAGGATGCGGTCGGCCGGTGAGTCGAAGACCCGGTGCAGGGCGAGGGTCAGCTCGACCACGCCCAGGTTCGGGCCCAGATGGCCGCCGGTGCGGGCGACGGCCTGGATGAGGAAGTGCCGGATCTCCTCGGTGAGTTCGGGCAGGCGCGCCTCGGGGAGCGCCTTGAGGTCGCGCGGTTCCCTGATGTGTTCCAGCAGCGTCATGGGTGATCGGTCCCCCTCTGCTCGTTCGCTGACCGTGCCTGCCGGGGAGCCCCGGGACGACGGGCTCCCCGGCGCTTCTCATCGGGTCATCCGCGGTTGGCGGCGATGGTCTCCTTGGCCGCCCGGAGGGATTCCCTGAGGGAGCCCATGGTGGCCAGGACGGCGGTGGGCTCGTAGCCGCAGTGGGCCATGCAGTTGGCGCAGCGCGGGTCCTTACCGCGGCCGTACTTGTCCCAGTCGGTCTCCTCGATGAGCTCCCGGTACGTGGGGACGTAACCGTCGCTCATCAGGTAGCAGGGGCGCTGCCAGCCGAACAGCGAGTAGTTGGGGATCGCCCAGGCGGTGCACGGGAAGTCCGCCTTGCCCTCCAGGAAGTCCAGGAAGAGCGGGCTGTGGTTGAGCCGCCAGCGGCGCCGGTTGCCGCCGGCGAAGGCCTTCTTGAACAGCTCCCGGGTCTGCTCGACGCCCAGGAAGTGTTCCTGGTCGGGGGCCTTCTCGTAGGCGTAGGCGGGCGAGAGCATCATCTCGTCGACCTGGAGGTCGTCGTTGAGGAAGTTGAGGACCTCGATGATGGTCTGCGGGGTGTCGGTGTTGAAGAAGGTGGAGTTGGTGGTGACCCGGAAGCCGCGGCGCTTGGCCTCCTTGATGGCCTCCACTGCCTCGTCGAAAACGCCTTCCTTCGCGACGGATTCGTCGTGCCGCTCGCGCATCCCGTCGATGTGCACCGCGAACGCGAAATACGGCGAGGGGGTGAACTGCTCGATCTTCTTGCGCAGCAGCATGGCGTTGGTGCAGAGGAAGACATACTTCCGCTTCGCCACCAACTGCCGCACGATTTCGTCGATCTGCGGATGCATCAATGGCTCGCCGCCGGCGATGGAGACCATCGGGGCCCCCGACTCCAGCACCGCCCCGACCGCCTGCGCCACCGGCATCCGCTGCTTGAGCACACCCGCTGGGTGCTGGATCTTCCCGCAGCCCTCGCATTTCAGATTGCATGCGAAGAGCGGTTCCAGCTCGACAATGAGCGGGAATTTCTCACGCCGGCGCATCATCTTCTGTTCAAAAAGATAGGTTCCGACCCGGATGGACTGACGGAGCGGCATGGCCATCTGGCTCACCTCCAGGGGAGCAGCAAAGAACGGTGCCATTCATAGAGAACGGGCAATACGGCGCGCAGAACTTTGAAGGCCGATATTCCACCGCGCACGGTGCCGATACGTACGAGTTCATGTTCTGGAGCGTCCACGACCACCCGGACGGCCGCAACCGGACGGCGGCCGGCGCGCTGTGCCGCCCGGAGCGTGGCGGCGGACTCCATGTCCACCGCCACCGCCCCGGCGGCATGCAGCTCGGCGCGCTCGGCGCCCCGTACGACGTGGTCGGAGCCGCGCAGCAGCCCGCTGTGCACGGTCAGGCCGCGCTCCCGCAGGGCGCGCAGCAGCGGGCCGTTGTCGCGGCAGGGCACGTCGGGGACGCCGGGGCGGTGGTCGCGGGTGGCCTCGGCCACCACCACGTCCCCGGGGCGCATGCCCGGGGCGAGGCCGGCGCAGAAGCCGCTGGCCACCACGGGGGAGCGCGCGGTGGGCGCGCCCTCGCCCAGCGCTTCGGCCAGTGCGTGTTCGGCCGCCTGGGGGCCCATGCCGGTCCGGAGCACGACCAGCTCCGGACGCCCGGCCCCGGCCGCCGCCGCGCGGCCGCCGCCGCGCAGCGCGAACCGCTCGATGCCCAGCGCACAGGCGACCAGCAGCGGTGGCTCCGCGTCGGCGGGTGGCCGCTTCGGCATCAGTGCCCCACCGCAGCGCCGGCCGGTCCCCCGTTGAGGTAGCGCCCCAGGGCCGTCAGCGGGAAGACCTGACGGTAGAGGTGGTAGTTGATGGAGAAGTCCCAGGGGAAGCCCGTACCGGTGAAGTACGGCTCATCCCAGGAGCCGTCCTCGCGCTGGGTCGCGGTCAGCCAGCGCACCCCGCGCCGTACCGCCTCCCCGTCCCGCTCACCTGCCGCGAGCAGCGCCATCAGCGCCCAGGCGGTCTGGGAGGCGGTCGAGGCACCGCGGCCCGCCCACCGCTCGGCGTCCTGATAGGACCGCTGGTCCTCGCCCCAGCCGCCGTCGTCGTTCTGCACCCGCTCCAGCCAGCGCACGGCCCGGCGCACGGCCGGGTGCGAGGCGGGGACACCGGCAGCGGCGAGCGCGGGGAGCACCGAGCCGGTGCCGTAGACGTAGTTGGTGCCCCAGCGGCCGAACCAGGCGCCGCTGGGCTCCTGTTCGGCCAGCAGCCAGGCGATCCCACGGCGGGTGCGCGGGTCGTGCGTACGGCCGACGTCGGCCAGCATCTCGACGACATGGGCGGTGACATCGGCCGACGGCGGGTCGATGACCTCACCGAAGTCGCAGAACGGCAGGCGGTTGGGGAACGGGCTGGTGTTGTCGACGTCGAACGCGCCCCAGGCCCCGTTCCTGGACTGCATACCGAGGTTCCAGCGCACCGCGCGGCGCACCGCACTCTCCACCCGCTGCGGATCGGGGTGCTTGACCCGGCGCAGCGCCAGCACCACCTCCGCGGTGTCGTCGATGTCCGGGTAGTTGCCGTTGTCGAACTCGAACGCCCAGCCACCGGACGGGAGTTGAGGGCGTTTGACGCTCCAGTCGCCGGGCCGGCCGATCTGCTCGGCGAGCATCCAGTCGGCCGCCTTGAGCAGCTGGGGGTGGTCGGCGGGCACTCCGGCATCGGCGAGCGCGATGGTGGCCAGACAGGTGTCCCAGACCGGGGACTGGCAGGCCTCGATCATCCGGATGGGGGCGCCTTCCGGGCCGCCGTCAGGCCCAGGGGGGCCCTCGCGCCATACGGCGAACCGGTCCAGCGACGCAAGGCCGGTACGCAGCACGGGGTGGTCCAGGTCGTAGCCGAGGAGGTGCAGGGCGATGAGGGAGTACACGGCGGGGGGCTGGATGCCGCCCCAGCAGCCGTCGTTCTCCTGCCGTTCGATGATCCAGCGGGCCGCGGAGCGCATCGCGGCGCCGCGCAGTCCGCGCAGTGCGACCTTGTGGTAGAGGTGCAGCGCCTTGTCGAGGCGCTGGAAGAGGCCGTCCCAGCTCGTGGCGGGGGCGAGTGGCCGCGGCGGGTTGGGGTTGCGTGGATCGGTGTGCAGCTCGTCGAGCGCGAACGGTGCCGGGCGCACCGGGCGTTTGGCCGAGACGATGGTCAGCGGCACGATGGTCTGCCGCGCCCAGCACCCGAAGTCATAGATGTTGAGCGGGAACCACTTGGGCAAGTAGAGGATTTCCGGCGGAAGTTCGGGCAGGTCTTCCCACTTCCACCAGCCGAAGAGGGCGAGCCAGATGCGGGTGAAGACCCGGGCCGCGGCCATCCCGCCCTGCTCGCGGATCCAGGCCGAGGCGCTGGCCATGTGCGGTGCGCCGGGCTCGTCCCCGGCGAGCCGGAGGGCGACATAGGCCTCGATGGTGGCGGAGAGTTCGCCGGGACCGCCGTAGAAGGTGGCCCAGGTGCCGTCCGTGCGCTGTCGGCCGCGGATGTGACGCGCGGCTGCTTCGGTGATCTCCGGGTCCTGGATTCCCAGGAACTGACGGAGCAGCAGGTCCTCGGCGTCCATCGTGACGTTGGTCTCGAGGTCGCCCTTCCACCATCCGGCGGGGTCCTGGAGGGACAGCAGGTAGTCGGTGGCGCGGGCGGCGGCGCGCCGGGCCGACTCCGCCGTGTCGTGGAGTACGGCGGTCCGTGTGCTGTCGGGCGATGCGGTTGTCTCAGCGGTGGCATCGCTGGCCGAGGGGGCCCGGGGCGGCAGCGCCCCGGTGCTTCCGTCGGTCGTCGCTGTCATGGCTTCCCCTTCTGCAGTGAACTGTCAATGCGTGTTCAGGGATTCCGTCGGCCGATGCCCGGCTGGCACCGGCCGGCGACTGCGAACTATTCGGTGTCGATGGTGCTCATCTCTGTCGTACGACGACGAAGTCCGCAAGGGCGACCAGCTGGGCACGGACCTGCTCCGGCATCTCGATCTCGTCCAGCGCCGCGATGGCGGTGGCGTGCTGGCGGCGGGCCTCCTGGGAGGTCCACTCACGGCCGCCGGCCTCCTCGATGAGGGCCGCGCGGGAGGCGAACTCCTCCTCGGTGAAGTCGGCGATCTCGGTCTCGCTCTTCTTGGCGTCGGCGGCCAGGATCTCGGCCAGCCGCTCGGAGGCCGGCCCGCCGGCCGCCAGCGCGGCGACGACCGGCAGCGACTTCTTGCGCTGACGCAGATCGCTCCAGGTCTGCTTGCCGGTGGCCTCCGGGTCGCCCCAGATGCCCAGCAGATCATCCACGGCCTGGAAGGCGAGGCCGAGGTGGTAGCCGTACTTCTCCAGGGTGTCCGCGGTGCGGTCGTCGGCGCCGCCGAGGACCGCACCGATGGAGACGGCGCAGGCCAGCAGCGCGCCGGTCTTGTTGCCCTCCATCTCCAGGCACTCCTCGACGGTGACCCGCTCGCGGTGCTCGTAGGAGATGTCCTGTGCCTGGCCGTCGATCAGCTTGCGGGTGGCCAGGGTGAGCCGGCGGGTGGCGCGGCCCGCGTCCACCGTGCCGAGCTCCAGCAGTATTTCGTTGGCGAGCGCGAACAGCGCGTCGCCCACGAGGATGGCCTGCGCGGGGCCGTGCACCTTCCACACCGTGTCGCGGTGCCGGCGCTGCTCGTCGCCGTCCATGAGGTCGTCGTGCAGCAGCGAGAAGTTGTGCACCAGCTCGACGGCGACCGCGCCGGGGATGCCGACCTCGGGGGCCGCGCCGGCGACCTCGGCCGACAGCAGGGCGAGCGCGGGCCGCACGGCCTTGCCGCTGTCGCCGGAGCTGGGGTTGCCCTGGGCGTCGATCCAGCCGAAGTGGTAGGCGGCGACGGTGTCCATGGGAGGAGCGAGCCGGTCGACGGCGGCACGCAGCACGGGAGTGGCGAGTGTCCGTCCGCGCTCAAGCAGCGCGGTGACGCTCGCGGTGTCGATAGCTGGGGAAGCCGGATTCACGGTTTCTCCTCTGTTTCCGATGCTCGTGCTCGTGCGAGCGCTCGTACTCGTAGTCATGCCGCCTCCTGAGGCAACTGGCCCTGGGGGAAGCCGAGTTCAATGAGTGCCTCGCGAGCGGCGGCAGTGCCGCTGCGAACAGCGCTTTCCATGGTCGCGGGCCACCCGGTGGCGGTCCACGCACCGGCCAGGTACAGGCCGGGAGCTCTGGTACGGGCGGCGGGGCGGAGCCTGCCGACGCCCGGGGCGGGCGCGAAGGTCGCGGTGCGCTCGCGGGTGACGAAGAAGTCGAGGATCCTGGCGCCCCGGGCGGCGGGCAGCAGCCGCTCCAGCTCGGGCAGATAGCGGGCGCGCAGCTTGGCGACCGGCTGGTCGATCTCCTCCTGCGCGGCGGACTGCGAGACGGCCAGGTACTGGCAGCGCTCGTTCCCGGCGAGGCGGGTCAGCCCGGAGGCGTCGGTGCGGTCGAAGACCCACTGGACGGGCGAGCCGACCGCGGCGAAGAAGGGACGCCGCAGCACCCTGCGGTCGTAGACGACATGGAGGTTGAGGATCGGGGCGGTGCCGATGTCCAGCAGCCGGTCCTTGGCCGCCACCGCCCCGTCGGGCAGCAGACCGTGCGTCTCGCGCTGCGGTACGGCCAGGACGACGGTGCCGGCGGTCAGCTTCTCGGTGCCGTGCGGGCCGTTCTCCACCGAGACCTGCCAGCCGTCGTCGCCGCGGTCGAGCGCGGTGGCGCGGGTCCGCAGGGCGAGGCGTACCCCGGCCTTCTCCAGCGCGGTGCGCGCGAGGGTGTCGTGGACATCGCCGAGGGGGACGCGGGACCAGCCGATGTCGGCGGCGCCCGGGGCGGACAGCAGCCCGGTCTTGAAGACCTTGGCGGCCAGGCCCAGTGAGGCGTCGGCGGCCCGGGCGTTGAGGGTGGCGATGCCGACCAGGTCCCACAGCGCCTCGACGGCGCGGGACGACTGGCCGTAACGGCGCAGCCAGCCGGCGAAGTCGACACCGTCCAGCGCGGGGTCGGCGGGGTCGAGCCGCTTGAGTGCGAGGGTGGCGCGCACGACGCCGGCCCGCTCGGCCGGTGACAGATGCGGATAGCCGGCGAGGCTCCTGGCCAGGTGCAGCGGGACCGGCGCGGCGGTGCGGCGCAGCCGGCCGAGCCGCATCCGGTCGGCGTCCAGGACCGGTACGTCCATGCGCTCCTGGAGCGGGACCAGATGGCGCGCGTCCAGCCGCTCCAGCAGCCGGTCGTACGCGGTGCAGCAGCGCAGATGGACGTGCTGGCCGTTGTCGACGCTCAGCGCGCCGACGGCGCTGTCGCGGCGGAAGGAGAAGACCAGTCCGCCCAGCCGCGGCCGGCCTTCGACGAGCGTGACCCGCAGCCCCGCGTCGGCCAGCGCGAGCGCCGCGGTGGTGCCCGCGAGTCCGCCCCCGATGACCACCGCGGTGGTGGCGTGCGATGTCATGTGCTCTCCCCCCGTACGTGATTCATGGACGCAGCCACCCGGGGGAGGGTTGCCCGCCCTGGTGACGCGGGGTCACCACTGTCGTGCGCGGCCCGGCTGATCATCCGCGCCTCCTGACGGCCTGCCGGCGGCCGATCGCCCGTGCGTCGAGTCCGGACAGTCCGCGCACCGCGACGAACGCCTTCTCCCGGCCGGGCAGCGAGACCCGGCCGCGCAGCACCGCCTCGGGGTCGGCGGCGATCCGGGTGAGCAACCGGTGGTAGATACCGGCCATCGCGGCCACGCAGGCGCCGCTGCGCCGGTCGAGCATCGGCAGCAACCGGAAGCCCTCGGCGAACAGCGCGCGGGCGCGGTTGGCCTCGAAGTGCACCAGTCCGGTGAAGTCCGAGCCGGCGGGCGGGACCGGGCCGTCGAAACCGGCCGAGCAGCCGAATTTGGCCAGGTCCTCCGCGGGGAGGTAGGTCCGGCCGTTGTCGGCGTCCTCACGAACGTCCCGGAGAATATTGGTGAGTTGGAGGGCGAGGCCGAGGGTGTCTGCGTACTCGGCGGCGCGCTCGGCGTCCGGTGCCCCCGGTACGGTGCCGAAGACGCCCAGCGAGAGCCGGCCGATGGCGCCGGCGACGCAGCGGCAGTAGACCTTGAGGTCGTCCCAGGTCTCATAGGTCTCGCCGCGCACATCCGCCAGCACACCGTCGATCAGCTCGTCCAGCGCATCGAGCGGGATGGGGAAGCGCCGGGCGGCGTCGGCGAGCGCGACGGCCACCGGGTCGGTGTCGTCCTCGTCGATCCGGCCGTCCTTGATGCGGGCCAGCACCGCCCGGGTGTCCTCCAGGCGCTGCTGCTTGGCCGCGGTCTCCAGATTGCCGTCGCCGATGTCGTCGACCCGGCGGGAGAAGGCGTAGAGCGCCGACATGGCGTGTCGCCGGTCGGTCGGCAGCAGCCGGATGCCGTAGGCGAAGTTTCGTGCCTGCTGCCCGGTGATGGCCTCGCAGTAGCGGTACGCAGCGAGCACCGGCGCGGACACGTGTGCGGTTGCCTCCACGGTCCGACTCACCCCTCTCTTCGCAGTGTCGACCCCACCGCGCGCAGCAGGCTGAGCTTGGTCGGCTTGGGCGGTCCGGGGAGTACGTCGTGTTCGGCGGCCGCGACCGCCTGGAGTGCGGCGCGTCCGCCGGCGACAAAACCGGCCAGCAGAAGCTTGAGTCTGCCGTGGACGCTACCCACCAGCGGGGTGCCCTCATTCAGCAGCTCACCGGCGCGTTCGGCCTCGTAGGCGATCAGCGCGCGCACCGATGCGCCCCCGCTCGGGGCGGCCAGATCGGCCTCTGTGACGCCGAAGCGTTTCATGTCCTCGGCGGGAAGGTAGATGCGGTCGCGCCCGAGGTCCTCGGCCACGTCCTGGAGGTGTTCGATGATTTGCAGGGCGGTACAGACCGCGTCGGAACGCCGGATCCGCTCGGGGGACGAGGTGCCGGTGATGCCGAGGACGAGCCGGCCCACGGGGTTGGCGGACAGCTCGCAGTAGGCGACCAGGTCGTCGTAGGTGGTGTAGCGGCTGACCCGCTGGTCCTGGCGGTTGGCCTCGATCAGGCCGAGGAACGGCTCGGGGCTCAGCTCACAGCGGCGGACGGTCGGCCCGAGCCGGCGCATCAGCGGATGCTTGGGGCCGGGGGCGCGGTCGCTGAAGACGCGGTGCAGGTCCGCCTCCAGGGCGTCCAGCAGCGCGGGACGGTCGTCGTACTGTGCGCGGTCGAGTCCGAGGAGTACGGCATCACCGCCGCCGGGCGCGAGATCGCCGTCGCCGATGTCGTCGACGAGCCGGGCGAATCCGTAGACGGCCATCAGATCGTCCCGCCAGGCGCGGGGCAGGAAGAACGGCGCGACCGGGAAGTTCTCGTGTGCGGCCTGGTCGAGCACGGTGCGCGTCTGGTCCCGCCCGTCACCCGCCGCCACCCTTCGGAGGAAGGCGCGACGCGCCCGCTCGTTGTCTCGGCTCACCGGGGGCTGCCCGGCGCATTTCGGTGCCGGAGCGAACCAGTAGCCATTGCCGTCACGTCTCCCGTTCTACACCGCCAAGCTAAAACATCCTATTTCGGACACGCCGCAGCTGACGACGCGCCGCAATCGAGCCTTCATCGCCCTCTTGGGTGAGTATCGCCCGATTTATACCACTTATGCTGTTCGGTACCCGTACAGCTTACGCCGTACATCTCGCCCGCCTCCGAGCGGGTACCGCAGCCCGCGGCCACGATCCGGTCAACATCCACTTCCGTCCGAACTGTCCCCGGCTCCCGTGGAGTTGACCGCAATTCAACCGTTGAAGGCCTCCGCGAGGCGGTCGCGGAGGCCTTCCGGTGCGAGCTGGGCTACTTGCCCGTCTCCTTCTCGTAGGCCTTGATGACCTCGTCGGTGGGGCCGTCCATCAGCAGTTCACCGCGTTCCAGCCACAGCACCCGGTCGCAGGTGTCGCGGATGGACTTGTTGTTGTGGCTGACCAGGAAGACCGTGCCGGCTTCCTTGCGCAGTTCGCGGATGCGGGCCTCGGACCGCTTCTGGAAGCTGCGGTCGCCGGTGGCCAGTGCCTCGTCGATCATCAGCACGTCGTGGTCCTTGGCCGCGGCGATGGAGAACCGCAGCCGGGCGGCCATCCCGGAGGAGTAGGTGCGCATCGGCAGCGAGATGAAGTCGCCCTTCTCGTTGATGCCGGAGAAGTCGACGATGCCGTCGTAACGCTCACGGACCTGCTCACGGGACATGCCCATGGCCAGACCGCCGAGGATGACATTCCTCTCGCCGGTCAGGTCGTTCATCAGGGCCGCGTTGACGCCCAGCAGGGAGGGCTGGCCGTGGGTGTAGACCTTGCCGCGCTCGGCGGGCAGCAGCCCGGCGACCGCCTTGAGCAGGGTCGACTTGCCCGAGCCGTTCGAGCCGATCAGACCGATCGACTCACCGCGGTAGGCGGTGAAGGACACGCCCTTGACCGCGTGCACCTCGCGCACACCGCTGGAGGGCTTGCGGCGGATGATGCGGTTGAGCGCCGCGGTGGCGCTGCCCTTGCCCGCACCGGTGCCGTAGACGCGGTAGACGATGTGCAGATCGTCCGCGATGACGGTCGGGATCCGCTCCTGGGCGGCCTGCGTCGGCTGGACGCCGTTGTTCTGCTCAGCCACGTCCGTACCGCTCCTCAGCCTTCCAGAAGTACACAAAGCCGACGACGCCCATCAGCAGCGCCCAGCCGCCGGCCCACGCCCACGCCCACCATTCGTGCGGCAGCTTGTCCAGTGTGAAGCTGTCGATCAGGGCGAAGCGCATCAGGTCGATGTAGAGGGCGGCCGGGTTGGCGTCGAGCAGGAACTCCACGAACGCGGGGACGTCCTTGCCCTTGAGGATCACGTCGATGCTGAACATCACGCCGGACGCATACATCCACGTCCGCATGATGAACGGCATCAGCTGCGCCAGGTCCGGCGTCTTGGAGCCCAGACGCGCCATGACCATCGCCAGTCCGGTGTTGAACATGAACTGCAACGCCAGCGCCGGGATCACCAGCAGCCACGACCAGGTGGGCATCTGCCCGAAGCCCAGCAGGATGAGCAGCAGCACCCCCATGGAGAACACCAGCTGCTGCAACTGCATCAGGCAGAACGAGACCGGCAGACAGGCCCGCGGGAAGTGCAGCGCGCGCACCAGACCCAGGTTCCCCGAGATCGACTTCGTGCCGGCCATCACCGAGCTCTGGGTGAAGGTGAAGATGAAGACGCCGGTCACCAGGAACGGCACGAAGTCGGGGACGCCGTTCCTCGTGCCGATCAGCAGGCCGAAGATGAGGTAGTAGACGAGCGCGTTCAGCAGGGGCGTGGCCACCTGCCAGACCTGTCCCAGCTTGGCCTGGCTGTACTGCGCCGTCAGCTTGGCGCTGGCGAAGGCGGAGATGAAATGCCGCCGGTGCCACAGCTGCCGGACGTACTCCGGGAGGCCGGGCCGGGCCCCGCTCTGCGCGAGCCCGTACTTCTCGGCCCGCTGGGCAGGCGAGAGCCCTTCGTCGGAAGCTGGCGGGGCACTCATGGCGACCGCACTGTCGTGCGTGGTCTCGCTCACAGTTGACACTTTCGTCCTCAAGGTGCGCTGCCGGGGCCACGCCCCGGTTCGCGCTGATGCTCTCAGATACGAGCTTGTCAGATGACGGGAGGGCGGCCCAGTCGGGTCAGTCGCCAAACGGTAGCCCACTTCATGGGGCGCCTGGGACCGCACGGGGTGACCCAGCCCTCCTTGAAGCCGCCCAGCCAGGCCCGCAGCGCCGGCCTCGACGGCCGGCGGGCAAGGGTGAGCAGAAACCAGACACCGAGATAGACCGGAACCAGCAGGGCAGGGAGGTTGCGCCGGGCCAGCCAGACACGGTTGCGGGCCACCATCCGGTGGTAGACCGCATGCCGGGCCGGGGCCGTCGTCGGATGGAAGAGGACCATGTCCGACCGGTAGTCGATCAGCCAGCCGGCGTCCAGCGCCCGCCAGGCCAGGTCGGTCTCCTCGTGGGCGTAGAAGAAGTCGTCCGGCAGCCCGCCGACCTCCGCGAAGACCTTGGTACGCACCGCATTGGCGCCACCGAGGAAGGTGGTCACCCGCGAGGAGCGCATCGGGTCGGAGGCGCGCAGCCTGGGTACGTGCCGGCGCTGGGTCTCGCCGGTGTCCGGGTCGGCGATCCGGAAGCTGACGATCCCGAGCTCGGGGTCCTTCGCGAACGCCTCACGGCACAGCTCGGCGGTGTCCTCCCTGGCCAGCAGCCCGTCGTCGTCCAGGAACAGCAGGATGTCGACGTCGCTGCCGCCGGGCCCGAAGGCCTCGATACCGACGTTGCGGCCGGCCGGGATGCCGACGTTCTCCGGCAGCTCGACGGTCCGTACGCCTTCGGGCAGCTCGGGCAGCGGCGAACCGTTGCCGACCACGGCGATCTCGATCGGGTCGCCGTCCTGCTTGGCCACCGAGTCCAGCAGCGCGCGCAGCTCGTCGGGGCGGTTGCCCATGGTGATGACAACCGCACCGACGCGCATCCGGTCCGCCCCCGTCATTTGAGCCTGCTGGAAGCGAGGATGGACACGAGGTGGAGCAGCGTCTGGAGGACCGCGATACCGGCGAGCACCGCGACGCCCAGGCGCGAGAAGAACAGGTCGCCCCTGACCGTGTCCAGGACCGCCAGGCCCAGGATCAGCAGGGACGCCTCGACCCCGAGCACGAGCCGGTGGAACTTCAGCGCCGCGGCGGCCTTGCGGGCCAGCGCCATTCCGGACGAGCGCGGCTCGGACGCCGCCTCCTTCACCGGCGGCAGCCCGCCCTGGTGGCGGGCCACACCGACGAGATCGGTCTCGGCCTTGATCAGAATGGCGCCGAGAGCGGCGAGGGTGCCGAGGAAGGCCCACAGCCAGTCGATCCGCCCGGAGCCCCACAGGTCGGCGGCCCGCAGACCGAAGCCGACCAGGACCGCGGCGTCGCACAGGTACGCGCCGACCCGGTCCAGGTACACACCGCCCAGCGAGAACTGCTTCTTCCAGCGGGCGATCTCGCCGTCGACGCAGTCGAGCAGCAGGTAGAGCTGGACCATCAGCACGCCGAGCACGGCGCCCGCGATCCCCGGCACCAGCAGCGCCGGCGCGGCGAGGACACCGAAGACGGTCATCAGGTAGGTCAGCTGGTTGGGCGTGACCCGCGTGTTCACCAGGTGCCGGTCGATACGCAAGGAGATCTCGCGCATGTAGAGCCGGCCGGCCCAGTGCTCGCCGCTCCGCCGGTCCTTCACCCCCGGGGGGTGAACGACCGGCCGGAGCTCAGCTACCGATGGCTTCTGCATAGTCGGCGTATGCGTCCCTGATCTGGTCGATGGACAGGTCGAGGTGCTCCAGGATGGTGTAGCGCCCGGGCCGGGTCTTGGGTGCGTACGCGACGGCCTCGACGAATTCCTCGTCGGTGAAGCCGATCTCACCCGGCGTGACCGGCAGGCCGTGCCGGCGCAGCACCTCGACCATCAGGTCCCTGGTCTCCTTGTCCCCGCGCAGATGCGTGGCGAAGGCGGCACCCAGTCCGCACTGCTCACCGTGGCTCGCGGCGCGCTTGGGGTAGAGGATGTCCAGGGCGTGGTTGATCTCGTGGCAGGCACCGGACGCCGGGCGGCTGTCGCCGGCCACCGACATCGAGATACCGGTGAGGACCAGGCCCTCGGCCAGCACCTGAAGGAAGCCGTCGTCACCGACGCCGCCGGGGTGCCGCAGCACCGCCTCGCCGGCCTGGCGCGCCATGGCGGCGGCCAGCCCGTCGATCCCCTCACCGGTCTCGCGGTGCGAGAGCTCCCAGTCCGCGACCGCGGAGATGTTGGAGATCGCGTCGCCGATACCGGAGCGGACGAACCGGACCGGGGCCTCGCGGATGATGTCGAGGTCGATCACCACGGCGATCGGGTTCGGCACACCGTACGAGCCACGGCCTGCGTCGTTGTCGAGCGTGGCGACCGGCGAGCACAGCCCGTCGTGCGACAGGTTCGTCGCAACGGCGACCAGCGGCAGGCCGATGCGCGCCGCGGCGAACTTGGCACAGTCGATGATCTTGCCGCCGCCGAGGCCCACGACCGCGTCGTAGTGCCCCTTCTTCATGGCGTCGGCGAGCTTGATCGCGTCGTCCAGGGTGCCGCCGCCGACCTCGTACCACTCGGCGCCGGGCAGCGCGGGCGACAGCCGCTCACGCAACCGGGCTCCCGAGCCGCCGCTGATCGCGATGGCGAGCTTCCCGGAGGCGGAGATGCGCTGATCGGCCAGCAGGCCCGCCAGGTCGTCCAGGGCGCCGGCGTTGATGTCAACGACGACCGGGGACGGAATGAGGCGGGTCAGTACTGGCATGCGATGTCACGGCCCTTCGCCAGGTCGTCGTGGTTGTCGATCTCGACCCACTTGACGTCGCCGATGGGGGCCACATCCACCTTGAAGCCGCGGTTGACGAGCTCCTGGTAGCCGTCCTCGTAGTAGAGGTCGGGGTCCCGCTCGAAGGTGGTCTTCAGGGCGTCGGCCAGCTCCTCGGCGGCGGAGCCCTCGATGAGGGTGACGCCGATGTACTCACCGGTCGCCTCGGCCGGGTCCATCAGCTTGGTGATCTTCTGGACGCCCTTGGCGGGGTCCACGACGACCTTCATCTCCTCGTCGGCGAGCTGCTTGACGGTGTCCAGCGCGAGGATGATCTTCTGGCCGTTGCCGCGCGCGGCGAGCAGGGTCTTCTCGACGGAGACCGGGTGCACGGTGTCGCCGTTGGCGAGGATCACATCGTGCTTGAGGGCGTCACGGCCGCACCACAGGGAGTAGGCGTTGTTCCACTCCTCGGCCTTGTCGTTGTCGATCAGAGTGAGCTTGAGGCCGTACTTCTGCTCCAGGGCCTCCTTGCGCTCGTACACGGCCTCCTTGCGGTAACCGACGATGATCGCGACCTCGGTCAGGCCGATCTCGGCGAAGTTGCCGAGGGTCAGGTCGAGGATGGTGGTGTCGCCGTCGACCGGCACCAGAGCCTTGGGCAGGGTGTCGGTGTAGGGACGCAGACGCCGTCCGGCGCCGGCAGCCAGCACGAGGCCGATCATGCGGGTTCTCCTTCATCGTGTACGGCGGGTGCTTGGGAGGACACCCAGAAGCGGATGCTCTCGATGAGCACCAGCAGCGCAAGGACCACGGCAAGCGCGGTCAGCGCGATTGTGAAACCTGAGGGGGACAGTGCGGCGGCGAGGACGGTGATCGCAAGGATCCGTCCCTCATGTCCGCCGGTCGCCCGGACCAGCCACCGGGGCGGGGCTCCGGTGCCACCGCGGATGCGGTAGACGGTGTCGTAGTGATGGTAGGCGACCGCCGCGACCAGCCCGAACGCGGCGGGCAGCGCCCCGGGGACGTCCGCGCGGGCGGCCAGCACCAGGATCGTGACGTACTCGCCGGCCCGGAAGAAGGGCGGTACGAGCCAGTCGAGGGCGCCCTTGAGCGGCCGGGACACGGCCGCTCCGGCCAGCAGTGCGGAGCAGACGGCGACGCCGACGGTGAGCCAGGACGAGGGGTCGTCCTCGAAGATCACCCAGACCAGCAGCACCGCGGCCGAGAGAAACGCCATAACGGGGGCGAGGTAGGAACCGGTCCGGCCGCGGCCCCGCGCACTGCCGGCGATCAGCTCGGCGAGTGGGCCGGAGTCGGCGAGGTCGGCCAGCGCCAGGGCGGCGCGGTCGGTACGGCGGGCCCGCCGGGTCAGCGAGCGCAGCACCCGTCCTGCCGTGGTGTAGGTGGCGGCCAGCGCACAGCCGATGAGCAGGGCGTAGAAGACGATGCGCGGGGTGGTCAGCGCGGTGAGCACCGCGATCATGGCCCAGCGCTCGCCGATGGGCAGCACGATCATCCGGCGTACCCAGACCGTCCAGCCGACGCTGTCGAGCTTGTCGGAGAGGGCGGCGGTGGGGCTGGTGTTGCCCGTGGCGTCGTGGTTCGCCTCGTTGAACGAGAAGTCGACCACATGCCGGCAGGTCTGGAGCACCATCGCGCCGAGCGCCAGCGCCCAGACGTCATCGCCGCCGCGGGCCGCGCCCAGGGCGAGGCCCGCGTAGTACGCGTACTCCTTGGCCCGGTCGAAGGTGGCGTCCAGCCAGGCGCCCATCGTCGAGTACTGAAGGGAGTAGCGGGCGAGCTGCCCGTCGGTGCAGTCCAGGACGAAGGAGAAGAGCAGCAGGAAGCCGGCGGCGATGAAGCCGCCGCGGGTTCCGGTGGCCGCGCAGCCGGCCGCTATCAGCGCGGTGAGCAGCGACGCGGTGGTGACCTGATTGGGGGTGAGCCCGCGGCGTGCGCACCAGCGGGCGAGGTAGCGGGAGTACGGGCTGATGCAGAAGGTCGTGAAGAACCCGTCGCGGGACTTCACGGCGGTGCGCAGCCGTACCGCCTCGTCGTCGACGGCCGCGACGGCCTCCCGTGCCTCCTCGCGCTGGGCGGGGGTCAGGGCGACGGTGGCGACCAGGGTGCCCGGCTCGACGCGGTGCAGTCCGATGTCGTCGCGGTCCAGGGATTCGGTGAGCGTCTCGGTCAGCACGTCCGTGAGGTGGGCGGTGCCGGCCCCGACCGGGATCCGGCCGAGCGCCCTGGCCAGCGCGGGGCGTGCCGCGGGCTGCACGGTGAGCGCGCCCGGCACGGCCGCCGCCGGGAAGCGGGGGTCGGTCAGCGCGAGCCGCAGCGCGTGCAGATGGCCGACGAAGCGGGGGTCGACGACGGCGATCCGCTCCTGCGCGGGCACGGCGGCGATCAGCTCGGCGGCGGATGAAGGATCGTTCGCCGTGCGGACGTCAAAGCCCAGCGCGCGCAGGTCGGCTTCGAGCGGCGACCCGGCGACCGGCGGACCGGTGAGGATGGCGGTCGACAGACGAACTCACTCCTTGGATGCTGACAAGGCAGCACGGGTCGGTTCGCAGTCAATCCGCATTCGATACGAACTACCCGGGCAGCGGGCGTGGCACACCTGGCGCCCGGAGGGGCTGGGTGGCACGTCGGCAGAGGCTATCGGATCGCCGGATGCGGCCGTTCACCGCGCATTCACCGCACGATCGAGTGACCGACGGCTGCGCCTGCCGCGATCATCATGGTGGATCGGGGGCCGCATGAACAACTGGCCCGCGGCCCGGGCGCCCGATCCGGTGCCGGTTATGAGCGGGCTGGTCACGCGGCGGGCGGGTTGTGCCGGGGCCGGTGTGGTGAGAGCCATCCCAGGTCCGGGGGTGAGCGCCGTCCACCGGGCCGGCCGGCGGGTCGCGCGGCGCCGGCGCCGTCGGAGGTCCGGCGGGCGGGCGCGGGTGTGGCCCCTCTCACGGCGGTCGCTCACGCCGGGCGGTGCGCGCGAGGTGTGGCGCCGCGCACCCACTGTGCCGCTGATCAGGACCCGGCTAAGGCAGACTTGGCGTCGTAGACCGACGACAAGGATGGGCATGCCGATCACACCTGCCAACGGACAGACCGCCGGGGACGCGGCGGTGAGCACACCGGGCGGCGCCGCCGAGCCGATCATGCTGGAGCTGGTCGACGAGGACGGTACGACGATCGGCACCGCGGAGAAGCTGACCGCGCACCAGCCTCCGGGGCAGCTGCACCGGGCGTTCTCGGTCTTCCTCTTCGACGAGAAGGGCCGGCTGCTGCTCCAGCGCCGTGCGCTGGGCAAGTACCACTCCCCCGGTGTGTGGTCCAACACGTGCTGCGGCCACCCGTACCCCGGCGAGGCGCCGTTCGTGGCCGCGGCCCGGCGGACCACGGAGGAGCTGGGGCTGGCGCCCGCGCTGATGGCCGAGGCGGGCACGGTGCGTTACAACCACCCCGATCCGGACTCCGGGCTCGTGGAGCAGGAGTACAACCACCTGTTCGTGGGGCTGGTGCGGGCCGAGCCGGCGCCGGATCCCGACGAGGTCGGCGAGATCGCGTTCGTGACGCCGCAGGAGCTGGCCGAGCGGCACGCCAGGGCGCCGTTCTCCTCATGGTTCATGACCGTGCTGGACGCGGCGCGGCCGGCGGTGCGCGAGCTCACCGGACACGCGGCGGGCTGGTAGCGAGCGGGGTGAGCGGCAGTTCGGCCCAGATGGCCTTGCCGCCGTTCACCGTGTGCTCCACATCGCATTTGCCGCCGGCCTCGGCGGTGAGCGTCTTGACCAGCCACAGCCCACGGCCGCCGACGTCCCCCTCCTCCGCCTCCAGTGCCTTGGGGCGGTAGGGGTGGTCGTCCTCGACGGCGACCCGCAGCCAGTTCGCGCCGATGGTGACCTGCACGGCGATCTGGGGCGAGAGCAGGGCGGCGTGCTGGACCGCGTTGGTGACGAGTTCGGAGACGATGACCAGCAGGCCGTCCATGATGGTGGCGGCCACCGGCGCACGCTGTTCGATGAGCAGGTCCCGGACCGCGTGGCGGGCCTGCGGCACCGAGGCCTCCAGTGCCGGGGCGGTGAACCGCCAGACACCTTCGTACGCGAGCGGGGAGGTCAGCTCTTCAGGGGGCTCTGCGGGGGGTCCGGAAGGCATCCTCACAGGAAGAGTGTTGAGAAACACTTGGTCCGGACCGGCCTGCTGAACACAAGTCAGCGCCTATCGACGCCTTTTGCCCCATTCTGAAGGCTTCGATCGACCGGACGACCGATCCTGTTCCCCCGGGCCCGGTTCGCGGAACACACCGGACGGGCGACCGTACGATCCACGCCATATGAGCCACCCGGACCCACCGGCCACACCCAACCCACCCCGCGCAGACAGCACAACAGGCCCGGCGCCTGAGCACCGGACCTGCTGTACGTATCAGTAGCGGGGACAGGATTTGAACCTGCGACCTCTGGGTTATGAGCCCAGCGAGCTACCGAGCTGCTCCACCCCGCGTCGGTTGCCCCCACATTACGGGCCGGCGGCCGCAGGACCAAATCGATAATCACCCCAGGTGTCGCGGACCACCCGCGCGCCCGCTCAGAAGGCCCGGTCGGTGATCCGTCCCCCGTCGACCTCGATCCGGCGCGTGGTGTGCACCGCCTCCAGCATCCGCCGGTCGTGCGTGACCAGCAGCAGCGTGCCCGGGTACGAGGCGAGCGCGGACTCCAGCTGCTCGATGGCGGGCAGGTCGAGGTGGTTGGTCGGCTCGTCCAGGACGAGGAGGTTGACCCCGCGGCCCTGGAGGAGAGCGAGTGCGGCACGGGTCCGCTCCCCCGGCGACAGCGTGTGCGCCGGGCGCAGCACATGGGCCGCCTTCAGCCCGAACTTGGCGAGCAGGGTGCGCACATCGGCGGGCGCCAGATCCGGTACCGAGGCCCGGAAGGCGTCCATCAGCGGCTCGTCGCCCAGGAACAGTCCACGGGCCTGGTCGACCTCGCCGACCACCACTCCGGGGCCGAGCGCGGCCCGGCCCGAGTCCAGCGGGAGCCGGCCGAGGAGGGCGGCGAGCAGGGTGGACTTGCCCGAGCCGTTGGGGCCCGTGATGGCGACCCGGTCCGCCCAGTCGATCTGGAGGTCCACCGGGCCGAAGGAGAAGTCGCCGCGCCGGACGCCGGCGCCGCGGAGGGTGGCCACGACCGCGCCGGCCCGCGGCGCGGCGGCGATCTCCATCCGCAGCTCCCACTCCTTGCGCGGCTCCTCGACGACGTCCAGCCGCTCGATCAGCCGCTGGGTCTGCTTGGCCTTGGCGGCCTGCTTCTCGGTGGCCTCCACCCGGCCCTTGCGGCCGATCTTGTCGTTGTCGGTGGCCTTGCGGCGGGCGTTCTTGACGCCCTTCTCCATCCAGTTGCGCTGGGTGTGCGCGCGGGTCTCCAGGGCGGCCTTGGTGTCGGCGTACTCCTCGAACTGCTCGCGCGCATGACGCCGGGCCCGCTCGCGTTCCTCCAGGTAGGAGGTGTAGCCGCCGCCGTAGGTGTTGACCTGCTGCTGGGCGAGGTCGAGCTCGACGACGCGGTTGACCGTACGGGTCAGGAACTCGCGGTCGTGGCTGACCAGGACGGTGCCGGCGCGCAGCCCGGTGACGAAGGATTCCAGCCGTTGCAGACCGTCCAGGTCCAGGTCGTTGGTCGGCTCGTCCAGCAGGAAGATGTCGTAACGGGAGAGCAGGAGGGAGGCCAGCGAGGCGCGGGCGGCCTGGCCGCCGGAGAGCGTGGTCATCGGCTGGTCGAGGCCGACCGCCAGGCCGAGCTGGGCGGCGGTCTCCTCGGCGCGCTCGTCCAGGTCGGCGGCGCCCAGCGCGAGCCAGCGCTCCAGCGCCGTGGCGTAGGCGTCGTCCGCGCCGGGCCGCTCCTCGACCAGCGCCTCGGTGGCGGCGTCCAGGGCGAGCTGGGCGTCGGCCACGCCCGTACGGCGGGCGAGGAAGGCCCGTACGGTCTCTCCGGGGCGGCGGTCCGGCTCCTGCGGGAGGTGGCCGACGGTGGCGGTGGGCGGGCTGAGGGAGAGCTTGCCCTCCTCCGGGGTGTCCAGACCGGCCAGGAGGCGCAGCAGGGTGGACTTGCCCGCCCCGTTGGCGCCGACGAGGCCGATCACGTCCCCGGGGGCGACGACGAGATCAAGGCCGGAGAACAGGACGCGCTCGCCGTGGCCGGCGGCGAGGTCTTTGGCGACGAGGGTTGCTGACATCAGACCGTCGATCGTATCGGGCCGGCCGGTGGGCGGTCGCTCTAATATCCGGGCATGGAACCGGGTCTGAGGACGCATGTCAGCGACGGCACAGCGACCGTCACCATCAGCAATACGGGCAAGCGCAATGCGATGACCGTCCAGATGTGGCGGGATCTGCCGCCCCTGCTGGAGCGGCTGGCGGGCGACCGCTCCGTACGGGCGCTGGTGCTGACCGGCGAGGGCGGGACGTTCTGCGCGGGCGCGGACATCGGGTCGCTGCGGAACGCCGCGGGTGAGTCACAGGGGCTGGCGGTGGCGGCCGAGGAGGCGCTGGCGGCGTTTCCCGGGCCGACGCTGGCGGCGATACGCGGCTACTGCGTGGGCGGCGGCGCCCAGTTGGCGGCCGCCTGCGATCTGCGGTTCGCGGAGGAGGGCGCGCTCTTCGGGGTGACGCCGGCCAAGCTGGCGGTGGTCTATCCGGCGTCCGCCACCCGCCGGCTGGTCCGGCTGGTCGGCCTCTCCGCGGCCAAGTACCTGCTGTTCTCCGGTGAGTTGATCGACTGCGCCCGGGCGCTGCGTACCGGGCTGGTGGACGAGGTGCTGGCCGAGGGTGAGCTGGGCAAGCGGGTGGCGGAGTTCTCGGCCGTACTGGCGAGCCGGTCGCTGCTGACGCAGACCGCGGCGAAGGAGCTGGCCAACGGGACCTGGGACGTACCACCGGACGAGGCCGAGGAGCGCGGCGCCCACTGGGCCGCGCAGGCGCGCGCCAGCGGCGACACCGCGGAGGGTGCCGCCGCCTTCCTGGAGCGCAGGGCGCCGCGCTTCACCTGGCCGACGGACTGACGCCGCAGCCGGTCACCGGCTGACGCGGCGCCGCGGCCCGACGACGCCCTACCACCTCACTCCTCGCCCTCCAGCACGAACCGGCTGCGCTCCCGCATCAGGGCGGTGACCTCGGCCGGAGCCTTGTCCGGGGAGCCCGCGTCGTAGGGCGGCTGCGGGTCGTACTCGATGCCGAGCTGGATCGCCTGGGCCACGGTGTCCCCGGCGATCCGGCCCGCCAGCGTCAGGCCCATGTCGATGCCCGACGAGACACCGGCCGCCGTGACGTACTTGCCGTCGAAGACCACCCGCTCCCCGGTCGGCTCGGCGCCGAGGCCGGGCAGCTGGTCCAGCGCCAGCCAGTGGGTGGTCGCCCGGCGCCCTTTGAGGAGACCGGCGGCGCCCAGGATCAGCGAGCCGGTGCACACCGAGGTGGTCCAGGTGGTGCCGGCGTCCACCGCGCGGATCCACTCGTGCAGCGGGCCGTCCTGCATGTGCGCGAGCTGCCCGGGGCCGCCGGGCACGACGAGGATGTCCGGCGCGGTGACCTCGTCGAGGCCGGCGTCGGCGACCAGTCCGACCGAGCCGACCTCGTTGCGGTACGTGCCCGGGCGTTCGCCGACGAAGACCACCTCGGCGCCGGGGAGCCGGCTGAGGGTCTCGTAGGGGCCGATGGCGTCCAGGGTGGTGAAGCGGTCGAAGAGGAGGATGGCGATCTGCACGGGGGCTCCTGATCCTTGGGTGGGGGTATGGGTGGGCGGTGTGGCTCAGACCGGGCGCAGGTCCGGTCCGGCCGGCCGGGAACGCTCCGGTCCGGCCGGCCGGAACCGGCGGCGGTACTCGGCCGGGGCGGCGCCCAGGACCCGTAGGAAGGCGCGGCGCATCGCCTCGGGGGTGCCGTAGCCGCAGCGGCGCGCGACCTGCTCGATCCCGTCGACGGTGTCCTCCAGGCAGCGGCGGGCGGCCTCCAGCCGTACCCGGTCGACATAGCGGCCAGGCGTCATACCGACCTCGTCGCGGAATGCCCGGGCGAAGTGCCGCGGCGAGAGCCCCGCGCGGTCCGCGAGGGCGTCGACGGACAGATCGGCGGCCGGGTTCTCGGTGATCCACTGCTGGACGTCGCGCAGCGGCCGCCGCTGTGCGGTCTGGGCCGCGAGCTGGGCGCTGAACTGGGTCTGGTTGCCCGGCCGCCGCAGGAAGACCACCAGATGCCGGGCGACGGTCAGCGCCAGGTCCCGGCCGAGATCCTCCTCCACCAGTGCCAGCGCGAGGTCGATACCGGCCGTGACGCCCGCCGAGGTGGCCAGATCCCCGTCGCGTACGTAGATCGGCTCGGGCTCGACCTGTACGGCGGGGAACCGCTCGGCGAGGGTGTCGCAGAGCAGCCAGTGGGTCGTCGCACGTCGCCCGTCCAGCAGCCCTGCCTCGGCCAGCAGCAGCGCGCCGCTGCACACCGAGACCTTGCGCCGGGCACGGTGGGCGTTGCCGCGCAGCCAGTCGATCAGCCGGAGGTCGGGGGTACGGGTGCCCTCGCCGCCGGGCACCAGCAGGGTGTGCGGCGGCTCGGCGCGGGCCAGCGTGAGGTCGGGGACCAGGGTCAGTCCGCTGGTGGTGCGGACCGGGGCACCGTCCAGGCCGGCCGTACGGATCCGGTAGGCGCCGGGGACTCCCTGGGCCGCGCCGTTGAAGACCTCGACCGGTCCGGTGACGTCAAGGGCCTGCACGCCGTCGAAGAGGACGACCAGCACATCGCGCTGTTCCATGCCCCCATCCTGGTCAGCAAGATCGATGGCGGCAATGACGGATTTCCCACCTTTCCTGCCATGCGCTCCTGATCGGCGGCAGGGCTGCGTCGGGGCCGCAACCACACCCATACCGACGGGTCGGTAGGCTGCTCCCATGACCTCTTCCAGCGCACTGCCCGAGCAGGCCGGCCGCGCCTGTCACAACGTCATCAACCCCTTCCACTCCACGCACTACTTCGCGCCGGAGCTCTCCGCCGAAATGGCCGGGCTCGGCATCGAGAACCGCAGCGCCGGCTACTTCGCCTGCCGGTCGGCGGCCATGGGCGCGGTCGGCCCCGGCACCGTCACGGCCACCTTCTACAACTTCAACCACGCGCTGATCGCCCAGCACATACCGCATGTCTGGTCCGTCACCACGCCGGAGGACGTGCTCGCCGCCCGGCTGCGCGCCGCGGACGCCACACTGCGCCGGCTGCTCGGTGCCGAGGCGGTCGAGTCGCCGGAGATGGCGGAGGCGGCGAAGCTGGCGCTGCGCGCGGCCGAGGGCTGCGCCCGCCAGGCCCGGCCGCTGTACGCCGCGCACGCCGACCTGCCGGTACCGGACGCCCCGCACCTGGCCTACTGGCACGCCGCGACCCTGCTGCGCGAACACCGCGGCGACGGCCATCTGCTGGCGCTGCTGGACGCTGAACTGGACGGCCTGGAGGCGCTGGTCACCCACACGGCCAGCGGCCGCGGGATGAGCTACCAGGGCATCATGGCGACCCGCGGCTGGTCCGAGGAGGACTGGCAGGCCGCCCAGGAGCGGCTGCGGGCCCGCGGGCTCCTGGACGCCGAGGGCGAGTTGACCGAGGCCGGTGTCCAGCTGCGCAAGGACCTGGAGCGCCGCACCGACCTGCTGGACCGGGCGCCGTACGAGCACCTGGGCGCCGCGGGCGTGGCCCGGCTCACCGAGCTGGCGACCGGCTTCACCACCACCGCCATGAACGCCGGCGCATTTCCCGCGGTGATGTTCGGCAAGTAGGGCTCCCACGGGACGGGCCCCGCCGGGGTGTGGGTGCGGCTTCTCACACCCCGGCGCGCTCGGCTGGGCGGCGCGACAGCCCGGCCCGCCACCCGGCACAATGCAGGCTCAAGCAAGCGCTGGAAGGCGGGTCAGGATCAACGTGACGGCAGCGACTGAGCCCATCGGGGCCCTCGGGTCCATCGAAGCGAGGATCGCCGGGGAACTCGGCGTCAAGGAGCGGCAGGTGAAGGCCGCGGTCGAACTGCTCGACGGTGGCTCGACCGTCCCGTTCATCGCGCGCTACCGCAAGGAAGCCACCGAGATGCTCGACGATGCGCAGCTGCGCTCGCTCGAGGAGCGGCTGCGTTATCTGCGGGAGCTGGAGGAGCGGCGGAGCGCGATCCTGGAGTCCGTACGGTCCCAGGGCAAGCTGGACGCCACCCTGGAGGCGCAGATCCGCGGCGCCGAATCCAAGGCCCGGCTGGAGGACATCTACCTCCCGTTCAAGCCCAAGCGGCGCACCAAGGCACAGATCGCGCGGGAGGCGGGCCTGGAACCGCTCGCCGACGGGCTGCTCAGCGACCCTTCGGTGGAGCCGGCCGCGGCCGCCGCGGCGTTCGTGGACGCCGACAAGGGCGTCGCCGATCCGGCGGCCGCCCTGGAGGGCGCGCGGGCCATCCTGACCGAGCGCTTCAGCGAGGACGCGGACCTGATCGGCGAGCTGCGCGAGCGGATGTGGTCGCGCGGGCGGGTCGCGGCGAAGGTACGGGAGGGCAAGGAGGAGGCGGGCGCGAAGTTCGCCGACTACTTCGACTTCGCCGAGCCGTTCACCGAACTGCCCTCGCACCGGGTGCTGGCGATGCTCCGCGGTGAGAAGGAGGAGATCCTCGACCTCACCCTGGAGCCGGAGGACCCGTCGGAGGCCACCGAGGGCCCCAGCTCCTACGAGCAGTCCATCGCCCACCGCTTCGGTATCGCCGACCGCGGCCGCCCGGCCGACAAGTGGCTCCAGGACACCGTCCGTTGGGCCTGGCGCACCCGCGTCCAGGTGCACCTCGGGATCGATCTGCGGCTGCGGCTGCGGCAGGCCGCCGAGGACGAGGCGGTACGGGTCTTCGCGTCGAACCTGCGCGATCTGCTGCTGGCGGCGCCCGCCGGAACGCGCGCCACCATGGGCCTGGACCCCGGCTTCCGTACGGGCGTGAAGGTGGCCGTCGTGGACGCGACCGGCAAGGTGGCGGCCACCGAAACCATCTACCCCCATGTCCCGCAGCAGAAGTGGGACGCCTCTCTGGCCACGCTGGCGAAGCTGGCCCGCGAGCACGACGTCGAGCTGATCGCCATCGGCAACGGCACCGCCTCCCGCGAGACCGACAAGCTGGCGGCCGATCTGATCGCCGCCCAGCCGGAGCTGAAACTCACCAAGGTGATGGTGTCCGAGGCCGGCGCCTCGGTGTACTCCGCGTCGGCCTTCGCCTCCCAGGAGCTGCCGGACCTGGACGTGTCGCTGCGCGGCGCGGTGTCCATCGCCCGCCGCCTCCAGGACCCGCTCGCCGAACTCGTCAAGATCGACCCCAAGTCGATCGGCGTCGGCCAGTACCAGCACGACCTCTCCGAGGTGAAGCTCTCCCGCTCCCTCGACGCGGTGGTCGAGGACTGTGTCAACGGGGTCGGCGTGGACGTCAACACCGCCTCCGCACCGCTGCTTTCCCGCGTGTCCGGCATCGGCTCCGGCCTCGCCGAGAACATCGTCGCGCACCGCGACGCCAACGGCCCGTTCCGCTCCCGCAAGGCCCTCAAGGACGTGGCGCGGCTCGGCCCGAAGGCGTACGAACAGTGCGCGGGCTTCCTGCGGATCCGGGGCGGCGACGATCCGCTGGACGCCTCCAGCGTGCACCCCGAGGCGTATCCGGTGGTGCGCCGGATGGTGAAGTCGGCGGACACCGAGGTCGGTTCGCTGATCGGCAACACGGCGGTGCTGCGCACCCTGAAGGCCGCCGACTTCGTCGATGACTCCTTCGGGCTGCCGACGGTGAGCGACATCCTTCAGGAGCTGGAGAAGCCGGGCCGTGACCCGCGTCCGGTGTTCAAGACCGCGACCTTCAAGGAAGGCGTGGAGAAGATCGGCGATCTCCAGCCCGGGATGCTCCTGGAGGGCGTGGTGACCAATGTCGCCGCCTTCGGGGCGTTCGTGGACATCGGCGTCCACCAGGACGGCCTGGTCCATGTCTCGGCGATGTCGCGGAGCTTCGTCAAGGATCCGCGGGACGTGGTCAAGCCGGGCGACATCGTGCGGGTCAAGGTCCTCGATGTCGACATTCCGCGGAAGCGGATCTCGCTGACCCTGCGGCTGGACGACGAGCACGGCAAGGGCACCTCGTCCGGCGGCGGCGAGCGCCGCGGCGGCGCGGCCGGCGGCCGGGGCCCGCGCGAGGGCGGCCGGGGCGGCGCGCCTCGGCAGCGGCAGGGCGGCGGCCAGCGTGGCGGCGACCGCCGCGGTCCCCGCGAGACCGGCCCCGCCAACGACGCCATGGCGGACGCCCTCCGCCGGGCCGGCCTCCTGGGCAAGGAGGGCCGCGGTCGCTGACCTGCGGCACACGAAGAGCATTTCCGGCGCTCCCCCCGCCCCCTCCCCCTTCGGGGGAGGGGGCGGGGGCTCTGCGGTCGGCTCAGCCGGTCCCCGCGTAGCCGCGGATGCGTTCCAGCTCGGCCGCCACGTCCGTGAGCGTGGCGCAGTCCGGAACCGGCCGTAGGTCAGGATCCGTTACGGCGGCGCCACGCTCGCGGCGCGGGTCCTCAAGGGCGTCGGCCATCGCTGCGAGCGCACGGCACAGCCGCTCGGCCTCCTCCGTGCTCGGACGGTGGGCTCCGTGGTCGAGGCGTACGGCACAGGCGGTGGCGGCATCCACGATGCGTTCGGCCGCGGTGACCACGGTCAGCCAGTCGGGGTTGCGGTCGCGGGCGGCGAGGAGTTCCGCGGCGGCGGTCTCGGCTGCCGCTCTGGCCTCCCCCAGCGCCCGGTATGCGGCGCGGCGCAGCACCAGCCGCTCGGTGGAGTCCTGTCCTGGTTCCGATTCCAGTACGTGCCGCAGGAACCACTCGGTGGCGCGCAGGGCGGAGTTGACACGCTGGCCGACCCGTCGCCGCGGATCCGCCAGCCGCGGCAGATGCCCGACGACCACGACGATGCCGCAGGCGATGGAGGTGTCGACGATCCGCTCACCGGCTGCCTGCGGGTCCCCGCTGACATGCACGAAGGACAGCACCATCAGGGTGATCGCGACGGTCTGGAGCGCGAAGTGCCGGGTGGCGAACGGCAGTAGTGCGCCACCCGCACCGGCTACCAGCGCGGGCCACCACAAACCCGTCAGCAACAGGCCGGCCCCGGCGAAGAGCAGCACGCCGGCCACGGTCCCGGCGAAGCGGTTGACCGTACGGGAGAAGAGCGGGCCCAGATCGGGCTTGACGAGGAAGGTGGCGGTCGCCGGGAGCCAGTACCAGTGGTCGGCCCGCAGCAGCAGGGCGACGGCGGCGCTGGCGGCGATGCAGACGGCGACCCGCAGGCCGTAGTCGCGCCCGGCCGGCCCGAACAGACCGCGCCCAGGCCGGGTCCGCCAGCCGATCCGGCGTATGGTCGCGCGGGCCGAGCGCCACGCCGCCGTGCGGCCCGTTGCCGCCGGCTCCGGAGCGGTCGCCGGCTCCGGAGCGGCCGTCGGCTCCGGCTCCCGCTCCGTAAGCACTCCGGCCAGGGCCCCGTCGCCGGCGCCGGTCCCCGGCCCGGCATCCGGCCCCGGGCCCGCCCCCGGCAACGGCTCCCGGCGGGCGAACGCCACCGCGGCGTCCAGCAGCGCCTGGTCGAAGGCCCCACGCGCGGCCGTACTTGTCTCCGGGGCGGACAGCCGGCCCGGCGGCTGCCCCGTGCGCAGCGCGTCGGCGAACCGGCGGGGGCTGTCGGCGACCCGGGTCGGCAGCGGACGGGCCTCCCACAGCAGCGCGACGCTGGCCTCGCACAACGCGGTGGCCGCCGCGAACCGCTCGCCCAGCAGCAGCTCTTCCGTACGGGCCGGACGCCGCAGCAGCCGACGGGTCAGCCGGCGCAGCCGCACGGCCTCGTCGGCGCGGTCCAGCGCGGCGGTGAGCCGGCGCCGGGCGGGCTCGGCGCCGGGACCGCCGGCCGCGCCCAGGGCATCGGCGAGGGCATCGAAGACCCTGGCGACCGCCGCCCGCTCACCGCTGAGTGGACCGCCCGCGGGCCGCGGGGAGCGCAGTACGAGACGCAGCAGAAGCAGCCACAGGCAGCCGGCGAGGACATAGAGCGCCTTCGCCCACGGCGCGCCGGGCAGCGGCATACCGGCGCCCAGGACGGTGGTCGCCAGCATCTGCATACCGGCGTTGGAGCGCACCGGCCCGGCCACACTTCCCGCGCCGGAGACAAAGCCGACCGCGAAGAGCGCCGGAACGATCCACCAGCCGGCGCCGGCCGTCTGCAACGAGGCGCCGACCAGCATGCCGAGCGCCGAGGCGAGGGCGGGCAGGCCGATGTGGACGATGCCGGTGCGGCGGGTGCCGGGGCGGTCGTTGACGCCGGCCAGCATCGAGCCGAGTCCGGCCAGCACCCCGGGCGCCGGATGGCCGGTCGCGATCCCCGCCCCGAGCAGCGGCCCCGCGCACAGCGCACCACGGGCCACGGCGGCCCAGGGCACGGGCAGCCGCTGCCAGCGGAAGGGGTGCGCCAACCAGGCGGGAACGGCGCGCTGCGCGCGGAGCATGGATCTCCTCAGACGACGGCGTACGGCGGACGGCGACAAGCGGAATCCGAGGGGCGACATCGGCCGACGGTGCTGCTACCAGCCTAAGGTCCCGGTTTGTCCGCACCGCGGCCGGAGGGTTACCGCAAGATCACAAGCGGACGGCGGGGAGACGGCCGGGAACGGCCGGCCGCGCCGCCACCCGGCTCACATCAACCCGGCCAGCCGGTACAGGACCAACGACCCCGCCACCGCCACATTGAGGCTGGCGCCGGTGCCCACCATCGGGATCTCCACCACCTCGTCCAGCAGGTCCAGCGCCTCGGGCGGAATCCCGTGCTGCTCATGCCCCAGGACCATCACCGTCGGCTCCCGCGCCGCCGGCAGGTCCGCCAGCCGGACGGCCTCGTCGGCGAGTTCCACCCCCACCACCCGCAGCCCTCGTTCACGCTGCCGCTCCAGCCAGCCCACCGGATCACCGGTCCGGTGCACACACGCCGGCCGGCGCAGGGTGTTGCCGCGCTCCAGCGCCTCGGGCACCCAGGGCAACCGTGGCACGGTCAGGCAGGCGCCGACCGCATCGCAGGTACGCAACAAGGTGCCGAGGTTGGCGCCGTGCAGCGGCCAGAGCGGGGCGGCGTAGAGGTGGTCCCAGCAGGAGTGGGCGCGCGGGCGGCGGGCGCGGCGGAGTTCGCCGGGGGTGCGCGGACGGATGGCGGGCGCGGACCGTGCGGCGGAGGCGCTGCGCCGCGCACGGCCGCTCATCGCGCCGCGGAGACGGGCCTCCGCAACGTCGTGCCGGCACTGTGGTGCTGCGACCACATGGACAACGGGTTCTGCGACAACATCTGCATCTTCTGGGGCGCTTGGCGGCGCGCCCGGGCCATCTTCGTCCGAAGCCATGGCCCGCTCCGGGCCCGGCCGCCCCATGCTAGGCGGCCGCCCGCCCCACGTCCTCTCCTTTTCCGGGCCGCCGAACGGCAGGTAGGTGGTCCGGGCTTCGTGGTCCCTCGCCATGTCCCATCAGGCCGGCCCGCCCTTAGCATCCGGGTATGACGCGCGAGACGGCTGAGGTGTGGGTGATCGGCGGGGGCGTGATCGGGCTGACGTCGGCGCTCGCGCTGGCGGAGGACGGTCACCGGGTGCGGGTGGTGCGCCGGGAGGCGGCGGGCGGGACCACGTCCGCGGTGGCCGGAGGTCTGTGCTGGCCGTACCGCATCCGGCCGTACGCGCGGGCGGTCGAGTGGTCCGTACGGTCCTTCCAGGTGCTCGCCGGGATGGCGCGGCGTCCGGAGGAGACGGGGGCCCGGATGGTGACGGGCACGATGGCGACCGCGTCGCCCGGCGAGGACGACGAGCTCGTCGCCTGGTACGACGCCGTGCCCGGGCTGCGACCGGCACGCGGGGAAGAGCTGCCCGAGGGGTGCACGTCGGGGTGGCGGGCCCGTACGCCTCTGGTGGACATGCCGGCCCATCTCCGCTACCTGGAGCGGCGGTTGGCCGCGGCGGGCGGGGTCGTCGAGCAGCGGACGGTCGGGTCCCTGGAGGAGGCCGGGCAGGCGGCGGATGTGGTGGTGAACTGCTCGGGGCTGGGCGCGCGGGACCTCGTACCGGATCCTGAAGTGCACCCGGTTCAGGGGCAGTTGGTGGTCGTCGAGAACCCAGGGCTGACGGAGTGGTTCGTGGCCGCGGAGGCGGGCGCCTCGGAGACGGCGTATGCGCTGCCCCAGCCGTACGGCCTGGTGCTGGGCGGTACGGCGCGGGAGGACGCCTGGTCGCAGCAGCCGGATCCGGCGGTGGCGGAGGCCATCGTGGCGCGCTGCGCACGGCACTTCCCGGCGGTGGCGCGGGCCCGGGTCCTGGCGCACAAGGTGGGGCTGCGCCCGGCCCGTCCTGCGGTACGGCTCGAGGCGGAGCGGCTGCCGGGCGGGGCGCGGTGTGTGCACAACTACGGTCATGGCGGTGCGGGGGTGACCGTGGCCTGGGGGTGTGCGGACGAGGTGGTGCGGTTGGTGCGACAGGCCCGGGAGGGGGCGGACACTCCCTAGACCCCGGGGAGGGGCGGCCTGCCCGGAGGATCCGGGCGGCCCGCCCCCGACCGTCACCGGCGCCCTATCCCCCGGGCGGGCCCACGGCGCCGCTGCCGGCCCCGGTACCGGAGCCGTCTCCGCCGATGTCATCGCCGGGCCCGGCGCTGCCCGCCGATCCGCCGGTCCCGGGACCGATCCTGATCTCGAAGTCCCCGTCGTAGCGCTCGTGTCCGGCGATCACGGCCAGTTCAACGGCCTCCTCACCCCGCTGGCCCCGCACGATCAGTGGATCGCTGCGCAGATCCCGCATCAGCGCCCAGCACATCGCGATCATCACGATCATGAACGGCACCGCGACCAGGATCGTCAGATTCTGTAGTCCGGTCAGCGCATCGCCCGAGCCGCCGCCGATCAGCAGCATGATCGCGGCGACCGCGCCGGTCACCACGCCCCAGAAGACCACCACGAGCCGGGTCGGTTCGAAGGTCCCCTTCTGCGACAGGGTGCCCATGACGATGGACGCGGCATCGGCGCCGGAGACGAAGAAGATGCCGACCAGGACCATGACGAGGAGGCTGGTGACCGTGGCGAGCGGGTACTGGTGCAGTACGTCGAAGAGCTGGCCCTCGGGCGTCTGGGAGCCCTTGAGCTGCTTCGATTCCTGCAACTTCATGGCCGAGCCGCCGAAGACCGCGAACCACAGCAGGCTGACCACGCTCGGCACGAGGATGACCCCGCCGATGAACTGACGGATGGTCCGGCCGCGGCTGATCCGGGCGATGAACATGCCCACGAAGGGCGTCCAGGAGATCCACCACGCCCAGTAGAAGACCGTCCAGCTGCGCAGCCAGCTGCCCACGTCGGAGCCGCTGCTGGCCTCCGTACGCCCGGCGAGCTGGGGCAGTTCGCCGAGGAAGGAGCCGAGGGAGGTCGGCAGCAGGTCGAGGATGAGGACGGTCGGGCCGACCACGAAGACGAAGACGGCCAGGATCAGCGCCAGCACCATATTGATGTTGGACAGCATCTGGACGCCCTTGGCGATGCCGGAGACCGCGGAGAGGATGAAGGCGATGGTCAGCACGGTGATCACGGCGACCAGCAGGCTGGTGCTGACGCTGTCCATCCAGCCGAGCACCTTGATCCCGCTGCCGATCTGGAGTGCACCGAGACCGAGCGAGGCCGCGGAGCCGAAGAGGGTGGCGAAGATGGCCAGGATGTCGATGACCTGACCGCCCCAGCCGTTCGCCCGCCGCGTGCCGATCAAGGGGGTGAACACCGCGCTGATCGTCTGCCTTCTCCCCCGCCGGAAGCAGCTGTACGCGATCGCCAGCCCCACGACCGCGTAGATGGCCCACGGGTGCAGCGTCCAGTGGAACAGCGTGGTGGCCATCGCGGTGTCCATCGCCTGGGCGGCGTCCTTGGGGTCGGTGCCCGGCGGTGGGGCGGTGAAGTGCCCCAGCGGCTCGCTGACACCGTAGAACATCAGGCCGATGCCCATGCCCGCGCTGAACATCATCGCGACCCAGGACACGGTGCGGAATTCGGGCTCCTCCCCCTCCTTGCCGAGCGTGATCCGGCCGTATTTGCTCACGGCCAGCCAGATCGCGAAGATCACGAAGCCGGAGGCGGAGAGTACGAACGCCCAGCCCCCGTTGTCGATGACCCAGTGGAGCAGTGAGGTCGAAACGTTCTTGAGCGATGCGGTGGAGGATGCTCCCCAGGCGATGAAGGCGAGGGTGAGCAGCGCGGTCACGCCGAAGACCACGCGGTCGGTCTGGGGTGGCCCGCTCCCGTGCGGGCTTCTGGTGTCGTGCTCCGGGGGACCTGTTGGGCCACCCCCGCCTGCTGACTCTTTGACTGTGTTCGACACGTGTCAACCTTTCAATGAGCCATATTTGCCCTCCCCTTTACCCTCGATCACTCGGGGGCAGACGTCCAGAGGCGTGCCGGCCCCGAGGTGATATCCGGCCCGCTGGTCCAGCAGCAGCGGCACGAGGCCGCGCAGCGACTGGCGCAGCGGTACCACCGCACTGCCGTCCCGCTCCCGCTGCTGCCGTACGCCGTGCAGAGCCAGCTCGTCCTTGAGGTCCGCGGCCTGTGCCGGGTCGAGTCGGTAGGCGCAGGGCGGATCGGCCAGGATCTGTTCGGCGGTGGCGGGATCGTTGTCCGCACCGCCCAGGTAGACCGGGCCGCGGTCGGCGTACCCGGCGGTCCGGGCGGCGGTGGTGGCCGCTTCGATGCGGGTGCGGTGCCGGTCGAGGAAGGTGAAGGCGCCCTTCAGGGCGGCCAGCTGGGAGGCTACCCGGCGCCGGTTGTTGAGCGCCGGGTCCGCCTTCTCGGCGGCGGTGAGGGGGTCGACCCTGGTCTCCACGAGCAGGCCGACGGAGCCCTTCACACCCGCTGTGTTGCGCAGAATCCGCTCCTGGCCGTCTCCGGCGACCTGCTTGACCGGCTCACCGGTCTCGGGGTCGGTCCAGATGCCGTAGACACCGGTGCTGAATCCGGCCTGCTGGACGGCGGGCTCGACGAAGTCGCGGGAGAGCGCGGTGGCTTCGCGGTGCACCGGGTCCGCGGTGTTGAGGTTGCGCGGCCACAGGGACAGCAGGTCCTTCATGTAGTACGGGACGGTCGGGCCGTACTCATGCAGGTCGTAGACGGTGTCGGGCCGGTAGTCGCGGAGGACCGCGGCCATCGCACGGCCCTCGGGGGTCTGGAGGGCGAGGTGGTCGCGGTTGATGTCGGTCCCGTCGGCGTTGCCCCGGGTGTCCGCCGCCCGGCCGTCGGGGTTGGCGGTCGGCAGGACCAGCACGCTGGTGCGGGCGAGGAAGCGCCGGGTGGCCCGGTCCCTGGCGTAGGCGAGGTTGCGGATGGTGGACAGACACGCCTCGCGTCCGGAGGGTTCGTCGCCGTGCTGCGAGCAGATCAGCAGTACGGAGTTGCCGTGCCGGACCTCCGCGGCCCGCTCGGGTGCCGGGGCGCCGATGCGTACGAGTTGCAGCGGGCGGCCCTGCGCGGTGGTGGCGATCCGGTCGATCCGTACGCGTGGGGTGGCGCGGTCGACTGCGGCGAGGAAGGTCTGCTCCTCCGGCTGACTGGTCCAGCGGGCGCCATGGCTGATCTCGAACCCCGTACGGGGTGTCGGGGTACCGGCGGCGCCGGCGGGCGCGGCCGGCATCGTCGCGCCGAGGGTGGCGGTCAGGCCGAGGGCCATCGCCACCAGGGCGAGGCGGCGGGAGCGGAGCATCACGAGGGGTGCCTCCCTTGGATGAGCAGTGGGGGTGAGGTGGGGGCGAGGTGGGGGGCGGGGCCGCCCTTGAGGGGGCGGCCCCGGATGGTCGGCCGGCATCCGGCAACAGGGCGGATCAGGGCGGTTCGGCCGGCGTCCGGACCCGGTCGGTCAGCCGGCGTCCGGAATCCGGCTGGGCGTGCGCGGCGGGGCGATCCCGTCCAGCAGTGCCGCACCGGTACCGGCGCTCTGCCGCGGTGCTCCCGCGGTGGCCCGTACGAAGGCCGGAGCGCCGCCGGTGAGCGGCAGCTTGGCGGAGCTGCGGGACAGGTCGAGGGTGAGCCGCGGCCGGGACGCCGGCGGGTCGATCAGCCCGGCGTCGGTGCCGGCCACGATCAGCGCGAGGCGGTGTCCGGCGGGCACGATGTGGTCGGCCGCGGCCAGGTCCAGGGTGAGGGTGTAGGGCTTGCCGGGGGTCAGCGGGCGGCCCTTGTGGGGGTCGGCGTAGTTGCCGAGGTCGGCCCAGCCGCGGCTGAAGACCGTGTGCGCCACCTTCTCGGTGTCGGCGGCGGTCTCCTTGAAGCAGCCGGTGTCGCCCTTGGTGCCCGCGCCCCAGCAGGTGCGTTTGCCGAGGGTGGTGATGCCCTCGCCGTCGGCCGCGTAGTTGCGGATGGTGTCGGGGCCGAGGTCCACGAGGACGGCGGAGACATGGGCGGTCGAGGTGCTGGGCGTGACGGTGACGGTCACCGTGCCCGAGCCGGACAGCCGCAACGGTGCGCGCAGCGGCCCGGTGGTGAACCCGGCCTTGGCGGACGTCGGTTGATCGATGTGGGCGGCCCAGTCGGCCTCGCTCTGCTGCGGGTCGTCGGTGAAGGTCTCGGTCGCGCCCTGGGGTGCCTTCACGGTGCCGAGGACCCCGACGCCGGGCGCGCTGCCGGAGCGCGGCCGCAGGGTGGTGGCCGTGGTGCCGGGGGCGGGCCACTTCGGGTCGGTGGACCAGGTGCCGGGGGAACGCTCGATATCGGCCATCGGGGCACGCTCGATGCCGTTGTCGTAGCCGAGCAAATAGTGGTCGAACCAGTGGTGCAGGGTCTTGACCCACTTGCCGCGCCGGTAGTCGAAGGGGTCGACGTGCCCGGTCTGGGAGAGCCAGATCTTGCGCTCGACGCCGTGCCGGGCGAGCGCGTCCCACCACTGGCCGGCGTGCCGGGCGCGGACGTTGAGGTCCTGCATGCCGTGCACCATGAAGACGCTGGCCCGGACCTTGCCGGCGTTGCGGACGTAGTCGCGCTCGGTCCACAGTCCGGTCCAGTCGCCGCTGCGCGGTGCGCCCTCGACGAGCTTCTGCTGTACCGCGTCGCAGTGTTTCTGCGCGTCGGCGCTCTCCACCATGTGCGCGAGCGAGTCGGGGCCCGAGCCGTAGAGCGGGGCGCCCTTGGCGAAGTAGTAGTCGTACCAGGAGGAGATGCCGGCGATCGGGACGATGGTCTTCAGTCCCTTGACGCCGGTGGCCGCGACCCCGTTGGCGATGGTGGCGTCCCAGCTCTTGCCGATCATTCCGGTGCTGCCGTTGGACCAGTCCGCGCTGACCGGTCTGCCTCCCGTACGGGCGGTGTACGCGCGGCCCCGCCCGCCCAGCCAGTCGATGACGGCCTTGGCGGACTGGATGTCCTCGCGGCCGCCGACGTCGACACAGCCGTCGGAGCGGTTGGTGCCCGCGAGGTCGACCAGGACCGCCGCATAGCCGCGCGGCACGAAGTAGTTGTCGTAGAAGAGCGGGAACTGGACCGGACGGCCCTTGGCGTCGTAGGTCTTCTTCTGGCTCTCGTTGCCGCGTCCGCAGCAGGAGTAGTACGGACTGGCGTCCATGATCACGGGTATGCGGCGGCCCTGCTGGGCGGGCTCGGACGGCCGCACGATGTCGACGGCGACGCGGTCGGTCCGTCCGTCCTCGTCACCGTCGAGCCGGGTGTCCACCCAGACCGATTCGCGTATCGCGCGGTCGTAGGAGTAGACGGGTCTGCTCTCACCGGGCGCCGCCTGCGCGGCGGTTGGCGCGACCAGGGCGGACAGCAGGGCGGCGACGGCCACCATCAGGAGCGCTGTGAAGGGGATGCGGGGGATCCGCGCAGGATTCGTCACGAGGCGGACGGTAGCGCGCCCAACTCCCGTGCGTAAGGGTGCATGTGACGCCTTCAGGGCCGCCGGTGACGGAGGTGGGTGACGGCGGGCGGTGGACCACCGGCCCGGATGGTGGTTCATGTCGGTCATGTGTCAGATCGAGCCATGTCCATGACGCTGAGCGGGCCGCGTACATAGGGTCTGACGAGAGCCATCCCCCTACGAGTTGGAGGACTCGTGCGTCACAGACTCCTCGTTCCGGGCGCGGCCGCGCTCAGCCTGCTGCTGGCGGTCCCGGCCTCCGCGGCAGACTTCACCCCCGGCGCGCCGGGCGTGGGCGACACCTACTACCCGGAGAGCGGAAACGGCGGATACGACGTTTCCCACTACGACCTGCGGCTCAAGTACCAGCCGAAGACGGACCTGTTGGAGGGCACGGCGACGCTGCTCGCCACGACCACCCAGGATCTCTCCCGCTTCAATCTGGACTTCGGCCTCAAGGTCAGCGAGATACGGATCAACGGCAAGAAGGCCGCCTTCGCCACGTCCGGCAAGCACGAGCTGGAGGTCACCCCGGCCACACCGCTGGAGAAGGGCAAGCAGATCAGCGTCGTGGTGCGCTATGCGGGCAAGCCCTCCGAGCTGAAGATCGACGGCTCCAGCGCCTGGGCCCGTACGCCCGACGGTGCGGTGATCGCCCAGGAGCCGGACGCCGCGGTGTGGTGGTTCCCGAGCAATGACCACCCCACCGACAAGGCGACGTACGACATTTCGGTGGCGGTCCCGGACGGCACCCAGGCGCTGAGCAACGGCGTACTGGCCTCGCAGTCCTCCAAGCTCGGCTGGACGCGCTACAACTGGCGCTCGGACAAGCCGCAGGCGACGTATCTGACGACGCTGGCCGTCGGCAAGTTCGACATCACCACCGACCAGACCGCGAACGGCCTGCCGGTGATCAACGCGGTCAGCAAGGACCTCGGCGCGAACGAGGGCTCGGCGCGGGCCAGCATCGAGCGCACCACCGAGGCCACCGAGTGGCTGGAGAGCGTCTTCGGCCCCTACCCGTTCAACGCGGTCGGTGGCTATGTCCCCAACGTGCCGGCCCGGTACGCGCTGGAGACCCAGACCCGCCCGTTCTACGGCAAGAAGGCCTTCGACCGCGGTACGAACGTCTCGGTCGTGGTGCACGAGCTGGCGCACCAGTGGTACGGCGACAGCGTCTCGCTCAAGGACTGGAAGGACATCTGGGTCAACGAGGGCTTCGCCGCCTACAGCCAGTGGCTGTGGTCGGAGAAGGAGGGCGAGGGCACCGCGCAGGAGCTGGCGGACTATGTCTACGCCCAGCACCCGGCCGATGACCCGTTCTGGACCGTCAAGCCGGGCAACCCGGGCGCGGAGAACCAGTTCGACGGCGCCGTCTACGACCGTGGCGCGCTGGCCCTCCAGGCGCTCCGCAACAAGGTCGGCGACAAGGTCTTCTTCGGCCTCCTCAAGTCCTGGCCCACGGAGAACAAGTACGGCAACGCCTCGGTGGCGGACTTCGTGAAGTTCGCGGAGAAGAAGTCCGGCAAGTCGCTGGCCGACTTCTTCGACACCTGGCTCTTCCAGCCCGCCAAGCCGGCGGCGGGCGCGCTCAAGCGGGCGTTCGGCGCGGCGCACACGCCGGTCGCCCAGCCCAAGTCCTGGAAGCAGATCGCGGCCACGCACGACGTGCACGGGCACTGACCGCTGACATGCACGGGCACTGACCGCTGAGGCGGCCGCTGCCCGCGGACGTCCGGAGCCGGGGGTCTCACCCCCGGCTCCGTTCGTGCGCGCTCGCCGTCCTTCGCGCCGGTGCGGCCACCGCGCGCTGCGCGGCACCCCGCCGGTCCGCCGCGCGCCGGATCGCTACCGGGGGCGTGCCTCCCGACGGGCCCGCCGCGCGATCGGCATGAACCGCAGCCGCTCCGGGAGGATCGGGACCACGGCGCGGACGACCCGCCCGAAGCGGCGCAGCCGGCGCTCCTGGGCGTCCGTCCACTCCAGGCCGATGGCCTGCCGGGCGTCCGGCGGCATCAGCCCGATCGTGAGGAACCGCCGGACGCGCGCGAACCGCGGGCGGAGCCAGGGCCAGGCCAGCCGGAGCAGCAGCCGCAGCCATCGCGGGCCGCGGTCGGGCGGCGGCAGCGGCGCATCGGTGGCGATCAACTCCCTTACCACCACGTTCTGTTCGAGGTCGTTGTCGAGGACCTTGCGGTAGTAGGGCCAGAACTCCTCGATGGTCTGCGGCATATCGCGGTCATGGATGCCCAGCACCCGGCCAACCTGAAGCCACTCCGCGTAGAGCTGTCGCTCCTGTGCCTCGGTGAAGGGGCGGCCCAGATACTGCTGGCCGTGCCGGAAGACGGGGTAGCCGGTGGCGTGCACCCAGGCGTAGTAGGCGGGCGTGAGCGCGTGGTACGGGTGGCCATGGGCGTCGGTGCCCTGGATGTTCCGGTGCAGCTGCCGCAGCCGCCGGCCCTCCTCGGCCGCACCCTCACCGCCGTACACCCACAGCTGCAAGGAGACCAGTGACCGCTCGCCCCGGCCCCAGGGGTCGGTGCGGAAGACGGAGTGATCGTCCACGCCGGCGCCCACGGCCGGGTGCGCGACCTGCATCGTCAGTGCGGCAGGCAGGGTCAGCAGCGAGCGGATGTCCCCGACCAGCGACCAGAGCACACCTCCGACCGGCGGGGGTTTTGGGTAAGTATTTCCCGTATTCATAGCATTAATCATGATACGGCGCCGTCCGCGCTCGGCGGGCACGGGGGCCCGTTCCGCACCGATGCGCTTCCGGCCCACCACGAACCACACCACCCGGGGCGATCCGCAGCGGCGACAGCATCGGGCGCACCGGCCCGGTGGACACCCGCAGTCGGGGCCGCCGTTTCCTGACCCACGTCGGACCGAGGCACTCGCGCGACACCGGCGCACCGGCGCCCTCCGTGCACGAGTCGGCTCATCAAAGCCTGTGCGGCGTTGCCCCACTCGGCCGGAGGGTACCGAAAACCGCTGCGCGACCAGGCGAGTTGGACCCCGCGGGGCGCAAGGGGCCGCGCCGCGCCGGTCGCGGACATCGACGGCGGGCTGATTGGCCGCTTCGGCGCCGACGGGAGGCCCGGCCACCGGGCAGGCGGCGGAGTGTACGCCGTCACTCAGCACCCGGCCGCGCACCACCGCCGCACCGAAGCCACCCCGAACCTGTGGTGATATTCACCCGCAAGGGTGATTTTGACAGGAGATACCCGCACCTGAACTGCACCTATCACCGCGTCGCTTTTTCCCGTAAGGCGCGGATAGTGACAAGCCCCTCACGGAACGCGACACTCGCGATATCTGTCCGAACCACCCAAAAGGAGCAACCCATGACCTGTCCCCCTCCGTGTCCTCCTCCGGTTGATGCCCGCAAGGCCCTCGATTTCCTGAGGACGAGCGGACTCGTCGACCTCAGCGTTCCGCTACAGCGAGTCGTCGACCAGGTCAGCCAACTCGACGACGTGGCCGGCTACGTCCTCGCCTGGGAGCGATACGTCCTCGTGGTCGCCAACCAGGTCGCGGAGTCCGACGACTCCACCGCGGGCAACTGAGTCATTGACTGCGCCGATCGCCGGGAGGCATCCGATGAACACGACGCAACCCGGTAACGGCTCGTCACAAAGGCGCGCGGTGGAGACCCGGGCAGTCGCCTGGCTCGCTGCGCGCCGCACTCTCATCGATCCGGCCGAAGCCGCCACGGACCGGGTCCTCTTCGCCCGCAAAGCCCTTATCGAAACCGCATTCCTTGTGGGGCTGCGGGCGCGCCTCGACCCGGAACCACTGGACGACGACTACACGGCCCTCCTCGATCAGGTCGCGGGGATCGCGGCCCGCCCCTCCTACCGGGAGCTGATCGCCCGGGACGAAGCTGCCCTCCTGCTGTACGCGGGGACCTATGCGGCGCTCCTGCTCTGCGGACGCGAGGACCCGGAGTTCCGGCGACTTCTCACGCAGGCCGCTGATGGGGGCTATGCGGCCGCCTTCGAGCGGATTCCGTACCGGCAGCTCGATCTGCTGCACACGCTGGAGCTGTGCGGCATTCAGTACTCGCTGCCGGCCATGGACGATGTCCTGCCGTTCACCCTGCTCTGCAACAGCCCGAATGTCATCAAGCTCACCGACCGCGACATCTACGCCCTCACCCACACCATCTTCTACGCCACGGACTTCGGTCTGCGCGAGCCCCGTTGGCCACGGGACTTCGATCCGGGCGCGGCGGTGGAACTGCTCGAAGCGCTCCTCGTTGTCACCCTTGACCAAGGGAATGCCGATCTGGTGGGGGAGCTTCTGTGCTGCCTGCTGTGCCTGGGGGTGAGAGATTCCGAGGAAGCCCGCCGGGCATGGGAGTTCCTCGCGGCGGTACAGGAGGCCGACGGGCGGGTGAACGGGCCGCCTGGTGTGGTCCACCCCGGACTCACCGACGGCGACGAGGCGTACCGGCACTGGGCCACCGGCTACCACACCACCATCGTCGCGGCCCTGGCCGTGCTGCTGGAGCGCAGCCCCAAAGTGGTACGGAGGCATCGGCCGACCACGCCGAAGTCCCGCCCCAGTGTGGGGCAGCCGTTGCGGCGGGCAGTGGTGTGGCTGGCGGACACCAGCCGGCGCCATGCCCCGGCCAGCTGCCTGCCCGCGGCAGCCGCTGTCGCGCATGCGGCCGAGGCGCTGGAGGAACCCGAGCTCGCCCGTCCCCTGCTCCTCGATTTCTCCGAACGTCTCGCGGACGCGGAGAGCGGCGTGTGGCAGGGACACGGGATGGAGGTCGTGGGTGAGTTCGCGCTCGGTCTGCGGACGCACGGGATCACGTGCACGTCACTCGATATGTTCCTCAAGTCGACCGCCGCCGCCGTCGAACTCCTCGACAGGGTTCCGCCGCAGGCGGCGCACAACGTCCAACGCCTCGTCGGCCTGGGGCTGCTCTCCCCTCAGCGTGCGGCCACACTGATCGACACCGGCGCCGAGGGGCCGCAGTCCTCACCAGAGACGGCCCTCGCCGATCTGCGCGATGCCTGGAAGAACTATCGCCTGGGGCACCTCGCCGGCTTCGTCCGGGACTCGGCTCGGGCCGGGCGGGCGCAGCACCGCATCACCCGTGACGCCCTTGCGTTTCTCCTCGCCCAGCAGAGCTCTTGCGGTGCCTTCGGTCGCCCGGCCTGTGACGAACCGTCAACCCGCGAACGCGCGATGCTGTCGTGGACCCAGAGTGTCGTCACCGCCCTGGCCGCCGTGCACACCTCCTGCGGCACGGTCCTCACCGCCCCACGGTCCTGCCCCTGACCCCTCGTTGAGGCGCCATGGCACCGTCCCGCCGCTTGCCGCCTACGGACGGCCGTGGCCTCGACCGTCCTGGGCGCGGGACCAGTGAGCCTCAGCGCGCGGCTTCGTCGGCAAGAGCTTCGCTCTGTACATCTCGTACCCCCCGGAAGGTTACCTGGAAGTAAGCTCAGCTGCTTGGATAAGCGTCGCCGGTTCATGTCCCCACCCCACAGGGAGAATCAGTGTCGTACTCAGCGCTGCGCGCACCCCGGATCGCCGCACTCGCCACGGCCCTCGCCACGGTCACCGTGGCCGCCACGTCCCCCTCCGCGTCGGCCGCCACCACCCCCCGTCTGAAGGTGCTCAGCTACAACGTCTTCCTCATGAGCAAGAACCTCTATCCCAACTGGGGCCAGGACCACCGCGCCCAGGCGATCGCGGCCGCCGACTTCTTCCAGGACAAGGACGTCGTCGTGCTCCAGGAGGCGTTCGACAACTCCTCCTCCGAAGCGCTGAAGTCCCAGGCCGCGGCGCAGTATCCGCACCAGACTCCGGTGATGGGCCGGAGCACCAGCGGCTGGGACGCCACCGGCGGGGCCTACTCGTCGGTCACCACGGAGGACGGCGGGGTGACGCTGCTGAGCAAGTGGCCGATCCTGCGCAAGGAGCAGTACGTCTACAAGGACGCCTGCGGTGCGGACAACCTCTCCAACAAGGGCTTCGTCTATGCGGTGTTGGACGTCAACGGCACCAAGGTGCATGTCGTCGGCACCCACACCCAGTCCACCGACTCGGGCTGCAAGGCGGGCGAGGCGGCCGGTGACCGCGCCAAGCAGCTCAAGGAGATGGACGCCTTCCTGGATGCCAAGAACATCCCGGCGGACGAAGAGGTGCTGGTCGCGGGCGATCTGAACATCGACTCCCACAGCGCCGAGTACGACGCGCTGCTCAGCAATGGTGACCTCGCGCCCGCCGACAGCCGCACGGGCCACCCCTACTCGTTCGACACCCAGGAAAACTCCGTAGCGAAGTACCGCTACCCGGACGACCCCCGCGAGGACCTGGACTACGTCCTCTACCGCAACGGCCATGCCCGGCCCACCGGATGGCAGAACACCGTGGTCAAGGAGGAGTCGGCGCCCTGGACGGTCTCCAGCTGGGGCAAGGAGTACACCTACACCAATCTCTCCGATCACTATCCGCTGATCGGCGGCTGAGCCGCGGACGGCGGGCGGCGGACAGCGGGTGACAGGCGACGGGTTCAGTGGTCGTAGACCGTCACCGGTATGCCGCACCGGGTGAGCCGCTCGGTTATCAGCGGCTCCACCCGGGACCACTTGCCTCCCGCCAGCCCGCAACCGATGCGCGGCATATGGACGGACGCCCCGACCTCCCGGGCCTTGTCCGCGACCCGGCCGAGCCCGGCGTCGATCGCCTCGTACCGCACCGGGACGCCCTTGCTGCCCGTAGCCATCCCCCGCTGGCCGACGACATTGGCCACCCAGAGCCGGTCGCCGACCTGGACGAACTGTGCCGCGCCCAGCCCGAAGTCGTTCCGCGCGCGCTCGCGGTGCCACCGGCGGTAGGCGGCCTCCGGCTCCGGCCAGCGCCGGGAGAGCGCCAGCACAAAGCCCTTGGCCCAGCCGCCCAGGTCATTACAGATATGCGCGATCACCTTGACGCCCTTGCCCTGCGGCGCGGTGGCGTCCCCCTTGACGTAGGAGATCCCCGTTTTCTCAGTCATGGGTCCACGGTAAAGGCGCCCACTGACAATCGGCCGGGCCACCGGACCGGGCGGCCAGGACCCCGCTGCCCTCCGGGACCGGCGACGCGAAAGGGCGGTCGCGGATGCCTTCCGGCCTCCGCGACCGCCCTTGATTCCGCAGGCGTCCGCTACAGCGTGACTACTTCGACAGCTCGCGTTCCGCGGCGATCCGGGCCACCCGGCCACGGACCGCGTACCAGCCGATGACCAGCGCGGCACCCAGAACCGGGATCAGCATCACGGTCTGCCGGCCGACACCGTCGTCGAACCACATCAGCACGATGACGCCGAGCAGGAACACGATGGTGGCGATGTCGGTGACCGGCGTGCCCGGCAGCCGGAAGCCCGGACGCTCGACCAGACCCGCCTTCGCCCGGCGGACGAACACCATGTGGCAGATCATGATCGTGCACCAGGTGCTGACGATGCCCAGTGCCGCGATGTTCAGCACGATCTCGAACGCCTGGCCCGGCAGCCAGTAGTTGAGCCCGACACCGAGCACACACACCGCGGAGGTGAGCATGATGCCGCCGTAGGGCACCTGGTTGCGGTTCATCCGGCCGGCGAACTTCGGCGCGGAGCCCGCCATCGACATCGAGCGCAGAATGCGGCCGGTCGAGTAGAGGCCGGAGTTGAGGCTGGACATCGCCGCGGTCAGCACGACGAGGTTCATCACATCGCCCGCGGCCGGGACGCCGACGTTGGACAGCACCGTGACGAAGGGGCTCTCGCCGCCGACGTACTTGTTCCACGGCAGCAGCATCGCCAGCAGGACCACCGAGCCGACGTAGAAGACGCCCACCCGCCACATGATGGAGTTGACGGCCTTGGGCACGACCTTCTTCGGGTCACCGGTCTCACCGGCGGCGACGCCGACCAGCTCGACGGCGGAGTACGCGAAGACCACGCCCTGGAGCACGATCACCACCGGCAGCAGACCGGTCGGGAAGATTCCGCCGTGGTCGGTGATCAGGCTCAGGCCCGGTGTGTGTCCGTCGACGGGGTGCTGGGTGGCCAGCAGGAAGATACCGATGAACATGAAGACGACCAGCGCGGCGACCTTGATGATCGCGAACCAGAACTCCATCTCACCGAAGATCTTCACCGAGATCAGGTTGATCGACAGCACGACGGCCAGTGCGATCAGAGCCATCACCCACTGCGGGATGCTGGTGAACAGGCTCCAGTAGTGCGTGTAGAGCGCGATGGCCGTGATGTCGGCGATACCGGTCGTGGACCAGTTGACGACGTACATCCAGCCGGCGACGTAGGCGCCCTTCTCGCCCAGGAACTCCCGGGCGTAAGAGACGAAGGAGCCGGAGGACGGGCGGTGCACCACCAGCTCGCCCAGGGCCCGTACGACGAAGAAGGCGAACAGACCGCAGACCGCGTAGGCGACGGCCAGGGCGGGCCCGGCGGAGTGCAGTCGGCCACCGGCGCCGAGGAAAAGGCCGGTTCCGATCGCTCCACCGATGGCGATCATGTTGATGTGCCGGCCCTTGAGGCCCTTGCTGTAGCCCGCGTCGCCCGCATCCTGCTGCGCGCCGCTCCCCCCGTCAGGTGACCTCTGGGCTGTCTCGGTGACGGTTTCTGTGCTCACTGCTGGTGTATCTCGCTTTCGGGCAGGCGTAGCGATGGCCGGATCCCGTGGATCGCACGGACGGCCGACGGCACACCTTCCACGAAGTGCGGCCCCTCGTCTGTGGGCAAGATCACAGCGTGTACAGGCCATGCAAGATTTGTCCGTATTTGGCGTGAATTATCTAGCCATTCAATTTCGAGGACGGCGACAGTTCACCCGATTCCAGGTCCCGCTCCGCACTCGGCGCCGAAGATTTCCTGACCTGTTCTGTTCGGTTCCAGCGCCCATTCGCCACCTCGACGCCCCATCTGCCCTTCGCTGCCGGCCCGCCCCGACACGCGGCTCCGGAGGTTTCACAAGAGTGGTGAGACAGCAATACTGTTGAACATGAGCGAAGCCACCGGTCTGACCGTTGACGAGCTGGCCGCCCGCGCCGGCGTCACGGTCCGCACGATCCGCTTCTACAGCACCCGCGGTCTGCTGCCGCCGCCGGAGATCGGTCCGCGCCGGGTCGGACGCTACGGACCGGACCACCTCTCGCGGCTCGCACTCATCGAGGAGCTCCAGCACCAGGGCCTGACGCTGTCCGCGATCGAACGCTATCTGGAGCAGCTGCCGCCCGATCTGAGCGCCCAGGACCTGGCCATCCACCGTGCGCTGGTGGCCGGCTGGATCCCGGACAAGGCGGAGGACGCCACCCGGGAGCAGCTGGAGCGGCGGGCCGGCCGGAAGCTGACCGAGGAGGACGTGGACCGGCTGGCGGCCATGAGCGTGCTCGTACGGACCGAGGACCCGCAGGTCTTCCGGGTCGACCCGGGACTGCTGCACCTGGGCACCCGGCTGCTGGACGTCCCCATCTCACTGGAGACCATCCTCGCGGCGCGCACCGTGGTCATCGAGCACACCCGCTCGGCGGCCCGCGAGCTGAGCCGGCTCTTCAAGGACGAGGTATGGGAGCCGTACCGGGAAGGCGCGCCGGACGAGGAGGAGGTGGCCCGGATGAAGTCGCTCTCGGCCCACATGCAGCCGATGGTGATCCAGGCACTCGTCACCGCATTCCAGAGGTCCATGAAGCAGGAGCTGCGGGAGTGGTTCGGCGAGGAGGACGGCACCGGCCGCGGGGACGGCACCCCGCGGGAGTGACGGGGGCGGGCCGCGACGGCCCGCCCCCGTACCCGGTCAGTCGCTGAACTTCTCGCCCCTCTCGGCCTTTTCGACCAGCAGCGCGGGCGGCGCGAACCGGTCGCCGTAGGCCGCCTGGAGCTCACGGGCGCGGGCCACGAATCCGGGCACGCCGACGAGCTCCTCCCGCCCTGGCCCACCCTGGTAGCCGTTGATGTACTGGAGCACACCGCCGGTCCACCCGGGGAAGCCGATCCCCAGGATGGAGCCGATGTTGGCGTCGGCCACGGAGGTGAGCACGCCCTCCTCGAAGCAGCGGACGGTGTCCAGCGCCTCGACGAAGAGCATCCGCTCCTGCATGTCCTGGAAGGGGATCCCGGCCCCCTCCTTGGCGAAGTGCTCGCGCAGCCCCGGCCACAGACCGGCCCGCTTGCCGTCCTCGCCGTACTCGTAGAACCCGGCGCCGCCGCTGCGGCCGGGGCGCCCGAACTCGTCCACCATCCGGTCGATGACCTCGTCGGCCGGGTGCGGCTGCCAGGTGCCGCCGGACTCCTCGACCGCCCGCCTGGTCTCCTCGCGGATCTTCCGGGGCAGGGTCAGGGTCAGCTCGTCCATCAGGGACAGCACCTTGGCCGGGTAGCCGGCCTGGGCGGCGGCCTGCTCGACGGAGGCGGGCTCAAGGCCCTCGCCGATCATGGCCACGCCTTCGTTGATGAAGTGTCCGATGACCCGGGAGGTGAAGAAGCCGCGCGAGTCATTGACGACGATCGGGGTCTTCTTGATCTGACGGACCAGGTCGAAGGCGCGGGCCAGCGCCTCGTCACCGGTCCGCTCACCCTTGATGATCTCCACCAGCGGCATCTTGTCGACCGGTGAGAAGAAGTGCAGCCCGATGAAGTCCTGGTCCCGCTCGACGCCTTCGGCCAGCAGCGTGATGGGCAGCGTGGAGGTGTTGGAGCACAGCAGTGCGTCGGGCGCGACGATGTGCTGGATCTCCTTGAACACCTTGCGCTTGAGGGCGACGTCCTCGAAGACCGCCTCGATGACGGCGTCACAGCCCGCGAGGTCGGCCGGCTCGGCGGTGGGCGTGATACGGGCCAGCAGCTCGTCGCGCTGCTGCTCGGTCGTACGGCCCCGGGAGAGCGCCTTGGCGAGCAGGCCCTCCGAATACGCCTTGCCCTTCTGCGCCGCCTCCAGGGAGACGTCCTTGAGGACGACCTGCATCCCGGCCCTGGCGCAGGAGTAGGCGATGCCCGCGCCCATCATCCCGGCGCCCAGGACCGCGACCTTCTCGGCCTTGTGCGGCTCGATGCCCTTGGGGCGGTTGGCTCCAGAGTTGACGGCCTGGAGGTCGAAGAAGAAGGCCTGGATCATGTTCTTGGAGATCTGGCCGGTGACCAGCTCGACGAAGTAGCGCGCCTCGATGGTCTGCGCGGTCTCGAAGTCGACCTGGGAACCCTCGACCGCCGCCGCGAGGATGTTGCGGGGCGCGGGGTACGGGGCGCCGTTCAGCTGCTTCTTGAGGTTGGCGGGGAACGCCGGGAGGTTGGCCGCGAACTTCGGCTGGGCGGGCGTACCGCCCGGAATGCGGTAGCCCTTGACGTCCCAGGGCTGCTGGGACTCGGGGTGCTCGTCGACGAAGGCGCGCGCCTTGGCGAGCAGTTCCTCGGGGGTGGCCGCGACGTCGTGGATCAGCCCGGCATCCTTGGCGCGGGTGGCGTTGTACTGGGTGCCCTGGAGCAGCACCTTCAGCAGCGCGTCGGCGATGCCGAGCAGCCGGACCGTACGGGTGACACCGCCGGCCGCGGGCAGCAGACCGAGGGTGACCTCGGGCAGGCCGATCTTGGTGCCGGGGGTGTCGAGGGCGATGCGGTGGTGGCAGGCGAGCGCGATCTCGTAACCGCCGCCCAGCGCGGCGCCGTTGATCGCGGCGACGACGGGCTTGCCGAGGGTTTCGATACGGCGCAGGTCGCGCTTGATGCCGTTGCCCGACTCGAAGGCCTGCTGCGCCTGCGCGGGAGTGACGGCGATCAGATCGCGCAGGTCACCGCCGGCGAAGAAGGTCTTCTTGGCGGAGGTGAAGATGATGCCGCGGATGCTGTCCTTCTCGGCCTCCAGACGGTCGGCGACCGCGGTGAGGGAGGCCTTGAAGGCGCTGTTCATGGTGTTGGCGGACTGGTCCGGGTCGTCCAGGACCAGGGTGACGATGCCGGTCTCGTCCTGTTCCCAGCGGATGGTCGACAAAGCAGCGGATTCACTCATGGTGCGTACTCCGTAGTGGGTGGGACGAGGGGGTCAGAGGCGCTCGATGACGGTGGCGATGCCCATACCGCCGCCGACGCAGAGGGTGGCCAGGCCGTAGCGCTTGTCCTGCCGCTCCAGCTCGTCGATGAGGGTGCCCAGGATCATCGCGCCGGTGGCGCCGAGGGGGTGGCCCAGGGCGATGGCGCCGCCGTTGACGTTGACCTTGTCCAGGCTCAGGCCCATGTCCTTGACGAAGCGCAGCACGACGGCGGCGAACGCCTCGTTGATCTCGACCAGGTCGATGTCGTCGATGGTCAGCCCGGCCTTGGCCAAGGCCTTGCGGCTGGCGGGCGCGGGGCCGGTGAGCATGATCGTCGGCTCGGAGCCGGAGACCGCGGCGGAGATGATCCGGGCCCGGGGGGCCAGACCGTAGCGCTCGCCGACCTCCTTGGAGCCGATGGCGACCAGCGCCGCGCCGTCCACGATGCCGGAGGAGTTGCCGGCGTGGTGGACATGGTCGATCTTCTCGACCCAGTGGTACTTCTGAAGGGCGACCGCGTCGAAGCCGCCCGCGTCACCGATGGTGGCGAAGGACGGCTTGAGGCCGGCGAGGGAGTCGGCGGTGGTGCCGGGGCGCATGTGCTCGTCGTGGTCGAGGACGACCAGGCCGTTGCGGTCGCGCACCGGGACGACGGAGCGCTCGAAGCGGCCGTCCTTCCATGCCGCGGCGGCGCGCTCCTGGGAGAGCGCGGCGAACTCGTCGACATCGCGGCGGGTGTAGCCCTCGATGGTGGCGATGAGGTCGGCGCCGATGCCCTGCGGGACGAAGCCGGTGTCGAGGTTGGTCATCGGGTCGGCGAACCAGGCGCCGCCGTCGGAGGCCATCGGAACCCGCGACATGGATTCGACGCCGCCCGCCAGGACCAGGTCCTCCCAGCCCGAACGCACCTTTGCGGCGGCCATGTTGACGGCTTCGAGGCCCGAGGCACAGAAGCGGTTCTCCTGTACGCCGGCGACGGTGTCGGGCAGCCCGGCGGCGATGGCCGCGATCCGGGCGATGTCGGAGCCCTGGTCGCCGACCGGTCCGACGACGCCCAGCACGATGTCGTCGATGGCGGCCGGGTCGAGCCCGGGGAAGCGGTTGCGCACTTCATGGATCAGACCGACCACCAGATCGATCGGCTTGGTGCCGTGCAGTGCGCCGTTGGCCTTGCCGCGGCCGCGCGGGGTCCGGATCGCGTCGTATACGTACGCTTCGGTGCTCACTGGTAAGCCTTTCAAGGAGGGTTAGCCGAGCAGGGAGCGGCCGATGATCTCCTTCATGATCTCGGTCGTCCCGCCGTAGATGGTCTGGATGCGGCCGTCGGTGAAGGCCCTGGCGACGGGGTACTCGGTCATATAGCCGTAGCCGCCGTGGAGTTGGAGACAGCGGTCAGCGACCCGCTTCTGTAGCTCGGTGGCCCACCACTTGGCCATCGAGGCGTGCACGGCGTCGAGTTCCCCGTTCGAGTGGTCGACGATGCACCGGTCGAGGAAGGACCGGGTGACGGCACACTCGGTGGCCATCTCGGCTATCTCGAAGCGGACGTGCTGGAGCTTCGACAGCGGACGCCCGAAGGCCTCGCGCTCCTTGACGTACCGGGTGGTGATCTCCAGCAGATGCTCGGCGGCGGCGATCCCGGCGACGGCGATGTTCAGACGCTCCTGCGCGAGGTTCGTCATCAGATGGCCGAAGGCGCCGTCCCGCTCACCGAGCAGGTTCTCCTTGGGGACGCGCACGTCATGGAAGAACAACTCGGCCGTGTCCTGCGCCTTCTGGCCGATCTTGTCGAGGTTGCGGCCGCGCTCGAAGCCCTCCACACCGCGCTCGACGACGAGCAGGGACAGGCCTTTCGCGCCGCCTTCCGGGGTCGTCTTCGCCACGACGATCACGAGGTCGGCGAGGATGCCGTTGGAGATGAAGGTCTTGGAGCCGTTGAGCAGCCAGTGGTCGCCCCGGTCCTCGGCGTGCGTCGTGATGCCCTGGAGGTCGGAGCCCGCGCCGGGCTCGGTCATGGCGATGGCCGTGATGATCTCGCCGCTACAGAAGCCGGGCAGCCAGCGCCGCTTCTGCTCCTCGGTGGCGAGTGAGGTCAGATATGGGCCGATGATGTCGTTGTGCAGCCCCAGGGCGAGCCCGGAGGCGCCCGCGCGGGTGAACTCCTCGGCGAGAACGGCGCTGTAACGGAAGTCGGGGTTGCCCCCACCGCCGTACTCCTCGGGCACGGCCGGCCCCAGCAGCCCCTGTCGGCCGGCCGCCCGCCAGGCGTCCCGGCTGGCGATGCCGTCCTTCTCCCACTGCTCGTAGTGCGGCGTCACCTCCTTGGCGAGGAAGGTGCGCACCGTCTCGCGGAAGGCCTCGTGGTCCTCGGTGAAGATCTGGCGCTTCATCTGCGCGGTCATCTCTGCGGGCCCTCCTCAGAGCCGGTTCTTGACGGTCTCGATGCGCTGGGCCGGCTCCACAGGACAGAGCTCCCGGATCCTGGGTCGGCCGCATACGGCAGCGTGGCGGCGCATTCCATCAGCCGGCCGTGCCTTTCTGTTCGAGGCGGCTCGGCTCACCGGCCGGAGTGTCGACGGGGTCGGCCGCCGTCGGGGCGATGAGCCGGGGCGTCTGCCAGTCCTGGGCGATCTCTTCGGTGTCCACTCCGGGCTGCGCGGGCGGTCTGCGGATCGCGCCGGGCGTGCGCGAGAAGCGGGGCGCGGGGGCGGGCTGGGTGATGCCGCCGTGGTCCACGAAGGTGCCGCGGGCGGCGAGATGCGGATGCTCCGGCGCCTCGCGCAGCGAGAGCACGGGCGCCACACAGGCGTCGGACTCCTGGAAGACCGCGGTCCACTCCGCTCTGGTCCGGGTCCTGAAACGCGCGGCGATGGCGGTACGCAGCTCCCCCCAGGAGGCGAGGTCGTCCCTGCTGGGCGCCTCCTGCTCGATGCCCAGCAGCCGGATGAATTCGCCGTAGAACCGCTTCTCCAGCGCGCCGACCGCCATATAGCCACCGTCGGCGGTCTCGTAGGTGCCGTAGAACGGGGTTCCGCCGTCCAGCAGATTCGCGCCGCGCCGGTCCTGCCAGCCGCCGGCCGCCAGCATGCCGTGGATCATCGCCGTCAGATGGGCCGTGCCGTCGACGATCGCGGCGTCCACGACCTGGCCCTTTCCGCCCTCGGCCCGGGCGTGCTGTAGGGCGGCGAGGACGCCGATGACGAGATAGAGGGAACCTCCGGCGTAGTCGCCGAGGAGGTTGACGGGGACGGCGGGCGGACCGTCGGGCGGGCCGATCATGCCGAGGGCACCCGTGATCGCGATATAGCCGATGTCGTGCCCCGCGGTGTCGGCGAGCGGGCCCTGCTGGCCCCAGCCGGTCATCCGGCCGTAGACCAGCCGGGGGTTGCGCGCCAGGCACTCGTCCGGGCCCACGCCGAGGCGCTCGGCGACGCCGGGGCGGTACCCCTCGACGAGCACATCGGCGCGCTCGACCAGGTCGAGCACCTGAGTGACCCCCTCGGGGCTCTTCAGGTCCACCAGGACCGAGCGTTTGTTCCGGTTGGTGATGTCGTACGCCGGATCGATGCGCAGTCCGGCGCCTCCGGGCCGGTCGACGCGGACGACATCGGCGCCGAGATCGGCCAGCAGCATGGCGGCGAAGGGGCCGGGGCCGATGCCGGCGAGTTCGACCACCCGCACCCCGCTGAGCGGGCCGTGCCCTGGCTCCGTCATCGCGTCCCATGCCCTTCCGCACTGTGACACTTCTGATGTAACACTCGTGATGTTAAGAACGTGTTCCACTTTCCACAAGACCCCCGTACCGAGTGGCAGCCACGTAAAAGGCCCGCGCCGACGATGCTCACCTGCCATCGCCGCCACGGGCCTCTGCGCGCCAACTGCCGCTGCGCCGCTATCCCCCGTCGAGCTCGGCGATGAGCTTCTTCGGGGCTATGACGCGATAGGACTCCTCCGTCCAGTCGCAGAGCAGTTCCGCCGACGGAGCGCCCTTCTGCTCCAGCGGGAGCTGCACCCATCCGGACCTGCCCAGGCCGTACCCCGCCGGCTCGGCACCGGGTGAGCTCAGCGCATGGCCGTGCACCTCGGGGTCCTTGAGCTTGAGCGTGACGCCCAGAGGATGGCTGCCGTCCTCGACGCCGAGGAAAACGAAGACCTTCTTGTTGACCTTGACGACGCTCTCGCCCCACGGAAACTCCTCCACGGCGCCGGGAAGGCCGAGCGCGAACGCACGCACCCGCTCCCGCACCGCCGCCGGATCCGCCGCCTTCGCCATCGCTCCTCCACGTCCGGTCCCCGTACGGCACCGTCGCCGGTGCCGCCCGGCGCCGCGCTCGTCGCGCGCGGGCCGATCAATGACTCCCACGCTAACGGCGACCACTGACAACGGCCCGCGCAGCGCCGGACGCCCGGCCGAGAGAGGGACAAGTGACGCCATCCGCGACCCGCAACTCATGGCGTGCTGCGTTGGCCTGCCGCTGCTGGCCGTCGGCGCGACCGCGGTGCATCTTCTCGTCGCCCGCGGCTCCTCGAAGATGTCGGACCTGACGCCGTCGGCCCCGTCCTTCGCACATGTCGAACTGCGCCTCACTTGTCGCACTCAACACGGACTGCTGGGGCGGACGTTGGAGCTGTGCGCCGGCAGCGGCTTCCGGGTGACCGACGTCCAGGTGGTGACCGGCGCCGAAGGGCCCGCGGCGCCGAGGCCGAGCTGATGCCCCGTCTGGAGAGCGCCGCCCCGCCCTCCCGCTGATCGAGTCGCTGTCCGACCCGCGACGGGTGCACGGGTCCCCCTGGGGGCGCCAGGACGACCGCACGGAGTGACGGGCCGACGCATGCAGGGCTACGGCGTGACATCCGGGACGAGGTGGTCCTCGGGTGCCCGCCGGTCCACAAGCCTGCCCAGCCGCTGGGGGACATTGCCGCCCACCAGGACGATGACGATGAGCGTCAGCCCGAAAGTGAGCACCGCGAGCGCCCGCCCCAGGGACATCCCTTCGGCCAGACGGGCGCCGAGGACGGGTGCCACCGCCCCTCCCAGGGCCCCGACGTTGTAGACGAAGCCCAGGGACGCGGCGCGGGTCGCGGTCGGGAAGTGGCCCGCGAGGTACTTCGGCAGGATGCCGGAGATGCCCTGGCTGAGCGCGAGCAGGCCGAAGACCAGCACGCCGAGCGCCGGCAGGCTGTCCCGCACCGCGAAGACCGGGAAGACGAAGGCGAGGGAGGCCAGCAGGGTCCCTGCGTAGGCGCGCCGGGTACCGAACCGGTCACCGACGAAGCCCGCCAGCCAGCAGCCCGCCATTGTGCCGAAGCCGGCGTAGAACATCACGTCGGTGACCTGCCCGGGGTCGTACCCGAGGCCGGTCTTGAGGTAGGTGGGCAGCAGGGCCTGGATGGGCCAGCTGTAGAGGAAGGCGCAGAAGACCGTCGCCGTCAGGGACACGTACAGCAGCCATCCCTGGCGGCCGCCCAGCTGAGCGGCGAAGGCGAGCAGGCAGAGCGCCGCGACGCCCGACAGCCAAGGGAGGTGTCCCGCCCCCGCGGGCGTGAAGACGCAGAACAGCGCGACCGAGGCGACCGCCGCCAGGGTCACATTGCCCAAGGTCCGTGCCCGGCCGGTGAACAGCGGTCGGAACGGATGAGGACGCTGTCCTTCCGGGCGGTCGGCGGCGGCACCGATCTCCCTCTGCCAGTCCCCCGCCTCCGGCAGCGATCTGCGTACCCAGAGGGCGACGAGGACGGGCAGTACGCCTATCCAGAACATCCAGCGCCAGCCCCAGGAGGGCACCACCCACTTGTAGAGCTCGGCCGCGAGGACGGTGCCGCCCGCGTAACCGGAAATCAGGAATCCGGAGGCGCGGTTGCGCCATCGGGTGGGCCAGCTCTCCAGCACATACGTCACGCTGGCGCTGTACTCCCCCGCCATGCCCAGGCCGATCACCAGCCGAGCGACGAACAGGCTGGTGTAACCCCAGGCGAAGCCGCAGGCAAAGGTGCCAAGCGAGTAGAGCAGAATGCTGGTGACCATGGCGGCCCTGCGTCCGTAGCGGTCCCCCAGTGCGCCCAGGACGGCGCCGCCGAGCCATCGGGTGATGAAGGCGCCTGAGATGAGCGAGGCGGCGGTGGCGGTGCTCAGCTGGAAGTCCTCGGCGATTTCGGTCAGCACCAGCGTGATCAGGACGAAGTCGAAGCCGTCGAGGAGATAACCGATCCAGGCGGCGAACATCGCCTTCCACTGCCGCGGGGTGACCTCCCGGTACCAGCTCCGTGTTCCGTCAGCGGTGTCCAAGGGGCGCATCGTCACAACAACCCGGCCTCCTCCAGGAGTCGGCGGACATCGGTGCCGCAGAGGCGTCGCGAGGCGCCTACGGGGCGGCGGCGAGCACACCGTCGGCGGAGGGGTGCGAGCACGGGGTCGGCGGGCAACTGCGTGTGCGTCGCCCTCGAAGCAGGCTTCAGACATGGGACGTCCTACGTCATCGGCGCCAAGGGCGAATCTGGCCCGACGACGACACCCTGTCAAGACCGCATGCCGCACCGTGCCGACCCCGGCGCCATCAAGCGGCGACCACCGGGACGGCTGAGGCCAACGTGACGCCAGTGACCGGTCGTTGACGGAACGACGGCGACTGCCTAGGGTCCGGAAGCCAGGTCAACAGGGTGGTCGAGAGGACGCGCGATGCGACGGCAGGACACCTCCGGACGGGCCCATGACCTCGTCCTCTACGGGGCGACCGGTTTCGCCGGCGCCCTCACCGCCGCGTATCTGGCCGAGCACGCCCCGAAGGGCTGCCGATGGGCGCTGGCCGGACGCAGCCCCGCCAAACTGGAGCGGTTGCGCGAGCGGCTGGCGGAGATCAATCCGGCCTGCGCCGATCTGCCGCTCCTGCGGGCCGACAGCGGTGACCGGGACGCGCTGCGCGCCCTCGCCGCCGACACCCGGGTGCTGGCGACGACCGTCGGCCCGTATCTGATCCACGGTGAGCCGCTGGTCGCCGCGTGCGCCGCGGCCGGCACCGACTACGTGGACCTCACGGGCGAGCCGGAATTCATCGACCGGATGTATATGCGGCACGATGCGACGGCCCGCACCTCGGGCGCGCGCCTCGTCCACGCCTGCGGGTTCGACGCCGTCCCGCACGACCTGGGCGTCCACTACACGGTGGGGCTCCTCCCCGAGGGCGTCCCGCTGCGCATCGATGGCTTCGTCCGCACCAACGCGACGGTCTCCGGCGGCACTCTGGCCTCCGCGCTGACCGTCGCATCCCGCCCGGTCGCCATGGTGCGGGCGGCCCGCGAACGACAACGGGTCGAACCGCGCCCGGCCGGCCGTATGGTCCGCGCACCGTTCGGCCCGCCTGTCAGGAGCAGCGAGACCGGCACCTGGGGCGTGCCGCTGCCGACCCTCGATCCGCAGATCATCGCCCGTTCGGCAGCCGCACTGGACCGCTACGGCCCCGACTTCCGCTATCGCCACTACGCGGGTGTGCGGCGGCTGCCGGTCGCCGTCGGCGGTGTCCTGGGGGCGGGCGCGCTGTGCGCACTGGCCCAGGTACCGCCCGCTCGACGCTGGCTGGCGGGACGTCTGGAGCCGGGCGAAGGCCCGGCCCCGGAGCGCCGCGCGCGAAGCTGGTTCGCGGTCCGCTTCGTTGCTTCGGGCGGCGGAAAGCGCCTGATCACCGAGGTTTCGGGCGGCGATCCCGGCTACGAGGAGACGGCGAAGATGCTCGCCGAGTCGGCGCTCAGCCTGGCCTTCGACGACCTGCCGGAGACCGCGGGCCAGGTGACGACCGCAGTTGCCATGGGAGACGCGCTGACGGCCCGGCTCCAGGAGGCGGGCATCACTTTCCGCGTGGTCAAGGACCAGTAGCCGGCGTCGTACACCGTCCCGCCGTCATGCGCTCGCCAGGGCCTTCCGGCACAGCGCGTCGGCGGCCCGGGTCGTCTCCGGGAGCCGGTATGCGGCCGCCAGGCGGAGCGTATGGGCGCATGCCCGGTCGAGGTCGACGCGATGCCCTACGGAGACGAAGACCGGTTTGACGCCCTTTTGGGTGCGCAGGGCACGTCCCACCTCCTCGTCGCCGTCAAGGAGCGGAGAGGTCGCGCCACGCTCCGGCCCCGGAGGCGCGTACCGGAACGTGAAGGGGTTCTTGGCGACGCCGATCGTCGGCAGTCCGGTGAGCACCCCCAGGTGGCTGGCGAGCCCGAAGCGGCGCGGGTGGGCCAGCCCGTAGCCGTCGCAGACCACGAGATCGGGGGTGCGGTCGAGGCGGGCGAGGGCGGCGAGCACGGTCGGAATCTCGCGGAAAGCGAGCAGCCCCGGCACGTAGGGGAAGCAGACCTGGCCGGCGGCGGTGGCCTCGTCGACGACGGCGAGGGTACGGGCGTCCAGTGCGACGGCCGCCGCGGCGACGACATCACGGTCGTCGTCGTAGGCGACGTCCACCCCCACCACCGTGCCCTCGAAGCCCGGTTCCGGCCCGGACTCGTCGAGCCGTACGGAGGACCGCAACCGGTCCTGTACCGCGCGCGCCCGGGCCTCGTCGGCCGGCCAGTGCCGCAGTTCCTCTTCGCAGGAGAGCGTTCCGGGAGTTTCCATGGTGACCACAACGCTACCGAACCGGTGATCGAGCCGGTGCTCGCAGAGCATGGGCCACCTCGCTGTCAGTGGCCGTCGGTACGGTGAATGAGCACGCCCGCTCCCGCCCCTGACCGCCCTGCCGACTCCCTCAGAGGCCTTCATGTCCGACGCGCTCTTCCACCTCGATGCCACCGATCTCGCCGCCCGGTTACGTCGCCGCGAGCTCTCCGCCCGGGAGGTCGTCCAGGCCCATCTGGACCGCATCGAGCAGGTCAATCCGGCGATCAACGCCGTTGTGACCCTCGACCCCGAAGGCGCGCTGGCGGCTGCCGCAGACGCGGACGAACGCCTGGTCCGGGGCGGCGCCGTGCCGCCCCTGCACGGTCTGCCGCTCGCCTTCAAGGACACCCATCTCACCCGCGGAATGCGCACGACGTTCGGCTCACCGCTCTTCGCCACCCACGTCCCCGACGAGGACGAGCTGCTGGTCGACCGGGTGCAGCGGGCCGGCGCCATCCGCCTGGGCAAGACCAACGTCCCTGAATTCGCCGCCGGTTCGCACACCTTCAACCCGGTCTTCGGCACCACCCGCAATCCGTACGACACCATGCGCTCGGCGGGCGGCAGCAGTGGAGGCGCGGCCGCGGCGCTCGCGGCCGGGCTGCAACCGCTCGCCGACGGCAGTGACATGGGTGGCTCGCTGCGCAATCCGGCGTCCTTCTGCAACGTGGTCGGGCTGCGGCCGACGCCGGGCCGTGTCCCCGCGCACCCGGGCGACAACCTCTGGGACACGCTTGCGGTCCCCGGCCCCATGGGGCGGACCGTCGCCGACACGGCCCTGTTGCTGTCGGCGATGGCCGGCCCGGACCCGCGCTGCCCGATCAGTCTGGAGACGCCCGGTGAGGCCTTCCGGGTGCCGCTCGACCGCGAACTGCACGGGCTGCGCATCGCCTGGACCCCCGACCTCGGCGGGCTCGCTCCGGCCGACCCGGACGTCCTCGCCGTTCTGGAGCCTCAGCTGGGCGTGCTGGAGGAGCTCGGCTGCCATGTGGACACCGCGTGTCCGGACCTCGCCGGGGCCGATGCGGCCTTCCGTACGCTGCGGGCGCACAGCTTCCGTCAGGCGTTCGGCAGCCTGCTCGACGCCGACCCGGAAGCCGTCAAACCCAGCCTGGCCTGGAACATCGAGCAGGGTCGCCGGCTGACCACGGCCGACCTGATCACCGCCACCACGACCCGCAGCCGGCTGCATCTGAGGACGCTCGACTTCTTCGTCCGGTACGACCTCCTCCTCTGCCCCGTCAGCCAAGTCACGCCGTTCGATGCGGAGCTGGAGTATCCGCGGGAGGTTGCGGGCCGCCCCACGGAGACGTATCTGGACTGGATGCGCTCCGCCTACCTCATCTCCGTCCTCGGTGTCCCCGCCCTGTCCGTCCCGGCGGGCTTCACCCCGGGCGGCCTGCCCGTGGGGATGCAGTTCATCGGCCCACCGCGCGCCGATCTCGCCGTCCTCCAGGCCGGTCATGCCTACGAGCGCGCAACACAGCACGGCCGACGTCGCCCCCACCTGCGCACGACCTGATCCGTCCAACACCGGCCCCCGCCCCGAGGACCACAACCTCGCCCCGGGCTCCGCCGGCCCCGCGCCCGCCCTGGCCTGCGCTTCCCCACCGGGACGGAGGCCAGAAGCCGCCCTCGTCTCCTCTATATTTCTTCCATGTTCGTACTGGAACTGACCTACACCGCGCCCCTCGAAGCCGTCGACGCCGCCCTTGAGGAGCACGTGGCGTGGCTTCAGAAGGGGTACGCCACGGGGCATTTCATCGCCGCCGGCCGCAAGGTCCCGCGTGAGGGGGGCGTGATCATCGCCGCCGGGATGGACCGGGCGACCGTGGAGCAGATCGTCGCCCAGGACCCGTTCACCCTTGCCGGGGTGTGCGAGTACCGGATCACCGAGTTCGTGGCGACGACGACCGCCCCGGCTCTGGAGAGGTACCGCGAGCAGCCGCCGTCCTGAGACACCCCGAAAGCTCCCCCGCTCAGCAAGGACCCATGGCCCGGGCCTATGACGACGTGGCCGGAGGTACCGCCGCCTCCCCGACCGGCTCCGGACTCGCGGGACCCGGCGCGGACGTCTCCGGCCACCGCCCCCCATTGCGCCAATAGTCCTGGATCTCCTCCAGTTGACGCCCCTTGGTCTCGGGCGCGGTAACAGAGGCGAAGACCAGGGCGGCGAGCGCCAGGACACCGAGGCCCGCGAAGGTCCGGGCCGCACCGGCCCAGGACATCAGTGACGGGAAGAACTGGGCGATCAGGAGGTTGGCGACCAGGTCGGCGGTGAGCATCACCGACGCTCCGGTGGAGCGCAGCTGGGCGGGGAACGCCTCGCTCGCATAGACCCAGATCAGCGATCCGAAGCCGAAGTTGAAGGCCGCGGTGAACAGCAGGATGGCACCGAAGCCGATCCAGGTCGTGGCACCGTGCAGCTCCCCCGAGCCGAAGACGGCGGTCAGCACGGCGAGCATCAGCACCATCGTGCCGATACCGCAGAGCAGCACCATGCGGCGGCCGAGCCGGTCGATGATGAGGATGGCGAGCACCGTCGCGGCCAGTGAGGCGAGCTGGACGAAGGACGGCAGCAGGAAGCTCTGGCCGTTGCCGGTGAAGCCCATCTCCTCGAAGATCTGCGGGCTGTAGTACGTCACGGCATTGATGCCGGTGATCTGGCAGAAGAACCCGAGGCCGACGACGAAGAGTGCGGCGCGGGCGTACGGCTTGCGCAGCAGCGAGCGCGCCGATCCGCCGTTCTCCTCGGCGAGCGCGGCGCCCACGGCCGCAACCTCCGCCCGCGGATCGACATCCGGGTCGGTCATCGCCATGACCTCAACGGCTCGCTCCGTGCGCCCCTTGAGCACATACCAGCGTGGGGTGTCCGGCAGCCGGAGCAGCGGGATCAGAACGAGCGCCGCCGGGATCGCGGAGAGTCCGAGCATCCAGCGCCAGTGGCCGCCGCCGGACAGGCCCCAGTTGACGAAGTAGGTGATGACGATGCCGGCGACCGTGGCTACTTGATAAGCGGCCACGGAGGCGCCGCGAATACGGGCCGGGGTGGATTCGGCGACGTAGAGCGGCGCGGCGACGATCGAGATGCCGATGGCGATGCCGAGCAGAAAACGGACGATGTCCAGCACCACGACGTTGGGTGCGAGCGCGGAGAGCGCGACGAAGACCGCGTACGAGCCGGCAACGATCAGCATCGCGGCCCTACGGCCCAACGCGTCGGCAAGCTTTCCCCCGATCAGCGCGCCCACGATGGACCCGAACACCAGGATGCTGTTGACCAGGCCTTTCTCGGCCTCGGTCAGATGGAAGTCCTTGCTCAGGAACACCAGGGCACCGGAGATGCTGCCGGTGTCGTAGCCGTAGATGACGCCTACGACGGCGCCGGTGAGCGCGAACAGCCGACCGGTGCGGCGTGTGGTGCGCGACGGCGGTGGTGGGGGCGTCGCGGAGAGCGTGGCAATGGACATGGGGAGTCCTCTGTGCGGCGGAGCGGCCTTGTGGCAGGGCTGACTGAGCCCGCATGACTGATCTTGCGAGTATTCGGTCACTTTCACGCAGCTGTCAACAGCTAGCTCTCGCCCTTCACCTCGCACGATCCCCTGCACTCAACCCCCTCCAGCGCCTGCCACAGCCCTCCAATCAACCCCTCATCAGCACCGCTTCCTCGCCACCCCTCTGCCGCATCCACCCGTACGAGGGATGGATCGCGTGGGCGTTTCTGCGTACAGTCGATTGCAAGAAAGCACAAAGAAGCATCTTCACGCAGCATCACGCGGCATCTTCGCGCAAGAGTGAGCAAGCGGCACTCGCAAGCGCAGCAAACAGCGATCACAGCACCACGCGGACGTCGGACTGTTCGCACATCACGGGAGGGTGGGTCATGAGCGAGACCTCGTACATGGAGCAGGAGCTGCACAATCAGCCGGAGACCTGGCAGGAGGCCGCGCGGATGGGCGCCGCGGCAGGTCCGCTGCCCAAGGCCGGACAACGGGTCGCCGTCGTCGGCTGCGGCACCTCATGGTTCATGGCGCAGTCCTACGCGGCGCTACGTGAGGGCGCCGGGCTCGGAGTGACGGACCCCTTCGCCGCCTCCGAGGCATTCCTCGGCAGCGACCGCGGCTATGACGCGGTAGTGGCGATCACGCGCTCCGGCACGACCACCGAAGTGCTGCGCGTGCTCGATGCGGTCAAGGGACGCATCCCGACAGTGACGATCATCGGCGATCCCGAAACGCCGGCGGTCGCACTCTCCGACGAGACGGTCGCGCTGCCGTTCGCCGACGAGAAGTCGGTGGTACAGACCCGCTTTGCGACAACGGCGCTGACGCTGCTGCGCGCTCACCTGGGCCAGGACACCTCCGGGGCGGTGGCCGACGCACAAGAGGCCCTGACCTCCCCCGTGGAGAAGGAATGGATCGACGCCGAGCAGTTCACTTTCCTCGGCACGGGCTGGACGTTCGGCCTGGCCAACGAGGCGGCCCTCAAGATGCGTGAGGCGTCGCAGAGTTGGACGGAGTCCTACCCCGCGATGGAGTACCGCCACGGGCCGATCGCGATAGCCGCACCCGGCCGGGTCACCTGGCTGTTCGGCCAAGCACCGGACGGGCTGGAAGCCGATGTGGTGCGGACGGGTGCGCGCTTCGTGCGCCATGCGCGCGATCCGCTGGCCGATCTGGTGCTGGTCCAGCGGGTGGCGCTGGAGCGGGCCCGGGCCCGTGGCCTCGATCCCGACAACCCGCGCAGCCTGACCCGCTCGGTGATGCTCGAGTCCCCCGCCGCCTCGTAGCCGCCCGCCCTCCCTCACCCCCGCCCACAACGTCAACCTGCTTGATCCGCAAGGGAGTCAACATCCCATGCCCCTCGTTCCCACCTCATCCATCGTCGATGCCGCCCGTGAGGCGCGGGTCGGTGCCGCGGCCTTCAATGTCATCCATCTGGAAACTGCCGAAGCCCTCGTCTCCGCCGCGGAACGCACCGGCATTCCGCTGATCCTGCAAATCAGCGAGAACTGCATCCGCTACCACGGCAGCCTGCTGCCGATCACCCGCGCCACCCTCGCGCTCGCCGAGGACTCCAGCGCCCCCATCGCGGTACACCTCGACCACATCACCGACGCGGAACTGGTCCGCCAGGGCATCACCGCCGGAGTGGGGTCCGTGATGGTGGACGCCTCCAAGCTCCCGTACGAAGAGAACGTCGCAACCACCGCCGAACTCACCGCCTGGTGCCATGACCGGGGCGCCTATGTCGAGGCGGAGCTCGGCGAGGTCGGCGGCAAGGACGGAGTGCACGCGCCGGGCGCGCGCACAGACCCCGACGAGGCCCTGACTTTCGTCCGCGCGACAGATGTGGACGCCTTGGCCGTGGCCGTCGGCTCGTCGCATGCCATGCACGAGCGCACGGCCGTACTCGACAAAGAACTCATCACCGCACTGCACACCACCCTGCCGGTGCCCCTGGTGCTCCATGGTTCCTCCGGTGTGCCCGACGACGAGCTGCGCCGCGCCATCGCCGCCGGAATGACGAAGATCAATATTTCCACTCACCTGGTCTCCGTCTTCACCCACGCGATACGGCAGACGCTGGGCGCCGATCCGTCACTCGTCGACTCCCGGAAGTACGTCAAGCCGGCCCGCGAAGCAGTGGCCGAAGAGGCCGCAAGGCTGCTCGGCGTGCTCGGCACTCCCGCAACGGTCCCGGGCCAGTACGCCGCCCAGGCACCGGCCCGGGGATGAGCACCCGACATCGAGCCGCTCGGACAAATCGAGCAAGTAAGACACCGATAGCCAAGCCTGGCGATGCCCGTGAAGGCAGAGAGGAGAGCGAGGTGAAGGGGCGTGGACGAGGAGGGTACCGGGGATCATCGCGGCCGGTGGGAACGAATTAGGCTCGCGCTATGAAGCGCCATGAACGGATGAACGCACTGCTCGAGCTGCTCGGGGAACGAGGCCGGGTGGATGTCGAGGAGGCTGCGACCGCTCTGGAGGTCTCGGCCGCCACGATGCGGCGCGACATGGACGCCCTCGCCGAGCAGCAGCTGCTGACCCGCACCCGGGGCGGAGCGGTACTCAGCTCGGTGGCGTACGACCTGCCGATCCGCTACAAGCACGGCCACCGGTCGGAGGAGAAGGAGGCAGTGGCAAAGGCCGCGGCGAAGCTGGTCGAGCGGGGGGATGTGGTCGGGCTCAGCGGTGGCACCACCACCACCGCGATCGCCCGGGTGCTGGCCACGCGTCCTGACTTCGCGGAGGCAGGGCCGCAACCGCATCTGACGATCGTCACCAATTCCCTCAACATCGCCAATGAGCTGGCCGTACGTCCGCAGATCAAGATCGTGCTCACCGGCGGGGTGGCACACTCCCGGTCGTTCGAACTCGTCGGCCCGTTCAGCGAGTTGGTGCTGCAACAGATCTCGATCGACATCGCGTTCATCGGGGCCAACGGTATGGACCCAACGATGGGGGCAACGGTGCACGACGAGGCGGAGGCCCGCGTCAACCGCCTGATGGCCGAGCGCGCCCGGCGTGCCGTGGTCGTCGCGGACTCGTCGAAGATCGGCGAGCGGTGCTTCGCCCGGGTCGGGGACGCGGATGTCTTCGACACGTTCATCACGGACGCCGGCGCGAACGAGGCAACCCGTCGGGAGTTCGCGGACCGGGGCCTGAGAGTGGTCACGGCCAGGCCGCCTGCCGACCACGAGTGAACCCACGGCTGCCATTCGAGAAGGGCAACGGGCCAGCGCCCGCAAGCTTCGGCATGGGCTATGCATGCCAAGCACCCCGGGATCGGCATGGCCTCCAGTAGCCCGGGATCGACGTGGGCGCCCAGCAGCCCGGGATCGACGAGGGCTGGGCTCAACGGTTGGCTGATGGCAAGCAATTGGCCGCGGGGGGGTGGGGTGCGGATGGCGGACGTGCCTCGTACCTGTTGGCGGCGGCTCGGGATGACGGCTCGCTCTCTCGGCAGGCTGCGGTGCGCCTGCGGCTGGCATGCGTTGAGGGGAGGTGGGGGTGGTGGGGCGGGGGGGAGCCCCCCGGGAGAGGCTCCTGGGGATGAGGATGCTGCGCCTCCCCTCCCGTCCCCTCCCCCAGCGCCCTCGCCCCCACCCGCGGTTTCGCTCTCGTCCCCGGCAACTCCCCGGCCCGCCGCCGCGCCCTCTTCCGCCCAGGTGCGCCCGAGGGCCACGGGGCGAGGCGAGCAGGAGCCCGGACGGATTGGCGTGCGCCGGAGAGACAGCGCGGAGGTTCGGCTGCTGACCCGTGTACTGGTCGAGGGCGCGGCCGCAGCTGTCTCGTGTCGCGGTCCGGTATGGGCAGGGCAGTGTCGCTCTCAGGGCGCAGTCGGGTGCAGCGGCGACTGCCGCTTCTGACGTGACGGCCGTCACCTTCCGAGCTTGTGCGTCGTCCGGCTACTTCGCGATTGTGTAACAGCGTCTCCCCGCGACTCGTGTGACAGGCGAGGCAGGACAGGACAGGTCTTTGCTCTGGGGTTCGTGGGGGCACCGTCGCCTTACGAGGTGGTGGCGACGGTGGGGCATGGGTGGTGTGAGCTGGGTGTTTGTGGGCTGTGGGGCGGGCTGGGCGGGTGACTGGTGGGTGCCTGCGCGGGTTGACCGGGGGCAGTGCGGTGGTCCGGGCAGGTTCCGAAAGGGTCGCTCCTTTGTCGCACTTGTGTCCCTGTGTGGCCCCCGGGGCTGAGTTTGCTGGGGCAGGTATGGACAATGGGGAATGTACGTGCGAACCCGGTAGGGGTTTCGCAAGGGGAGTCTGAGTCTGAATTTCTCTCGGGGGAGATCACGTGCGAAAGATCACGGCAATAGCGCTGGCAGCGATAGCGGGCAGCGCCTCGCTCACTCTCGCCACTGCCACGAACGCGGCGGCCGCCGACGGTTCGCCGCAGTGCGTGAAGGTGAGGAAGTACTTCAACAAGGGCCACGACCGGTACGTCCGGCTGACGAACCTGTGCAGCCAGCGCACGGCGTGCTTCACCATCGTCGTCCCGCATCGCAAGGACCCCCACGGCCGCCTGCTCAAGGGCGCGACGAAGGACGTCCGTTACGGCACGACGGGGGCGCCGCGGGCGCTGTATGTGAAGAACACTTCCTGCTGAGCAGCTCCCCCCAGCTGCGCGACGAGCAGCAAAGCGACACCCAGTAGGGGCGGCGGACACTCGGGCGCTTCAAGCGAGTCGGCCGGCCGCCTCCTGAGCCCGTTGGACCTCAGGCCGCAGGCCGGTCGAGCGGGTTATACGCGTACGGCGATACCGTCCAGAACCATCGAGAGGTACTGGCGGGCGATCTCCTCGGGGCTGTGCTGGCCTCCCGGGCGGTACCAGCTCGCCGCGACCCAGACAGTGTCGCGGACGAAGCGGTAGGTGAGCCGGATGTCGAGGTCCGCGCGGAAGACGCCGTCGGCGACACCGCTCTCCAGCGTGCCCAGCCAGGCCTTTTCGAACTTCCGCTGGGAGTCGGCGAGATAGCCGAAGCGGGGCTGGGCCACCAGGTGCTTGGCCTCTTTCTGATAGATGGCGACGGCGGCCCGGTGCCGGTCGATCTCCCGGAACGACTCGGTGACCAGCGCTTCGATGGTCTCTCTGGGGCCGAGTCCGGCGGCGAGTACGGCGTCATAGCCGTCCCACAGCTCATTCAGGAACGTGGACAGGATCTCGTCCAGCATCGATTCCTTGGAATCGAAGTGGTAGTAGAGGCTGCCCGCGAGCATCCCCGCCTCGTCTGCGATCCGGCGGACGGTGGTGGCGTTGTAGCCCTGTGCGGCGAATACCTCGGCCGCGGTGTTGAGCAGTTCGCGGCGGCGTTCCGGTGAGGCGTTCGCGGTGGTTGTCTTCTTCTTGGCGGCTGGCACCCGGCCATTGTCGCTCTCCCCTACGCCGGGCTGATCCCGGGCGCAGAGCAGGCATATCTTTCACGAGTAAAACACCTGCTAATCTCCTCGTATGGGGAAGCATGCCAAGACCGCGGAGAGGAGAGGGAGCGCCGTACCGGGGAGTGCGGTAGGCACCCGACCGTTGCCGATCAGGAGCGCCGTGCGGCTGCGCCGCCCGGTCGACATCTGGCACAAACCGGCGCTCAGTGCGGTCGCGGCGCTGGCGATCCCTGACCTCACACTGTGGGCCGTGGGCCGGCTGGACCTGGTCCTCTACACCTCGGCCGGGGCGATGTGCGCCCTGTACGCGCACGGTCTGTCGTACGCCTCCCGGGCCCGGGCGCTGCTGTGGGTCGTGCTCGGCATGGTCGCGAGCCTGGGCGTCGCGCTGACCGCGGCGTCGCTGTTCACGTCCACCGCGCTGCTGGTCGTGCTCGCCTCGCTGGTGGCCGCACTGCACAAGATGGTCTGCGATGCGACGCGGATCGGTCCGCCGGGGAACCTCATCCTGACCTTCATCGCCGCCTCGGCGTTCTTCGTGCCGCAGCGCCTCGGGCAGGTGCCGCTGCATCTGGCGCTGGCGCTCGGCACCGGGGTGCTCGCGTGGCTGGTGTGCATGGCGCCGGCGCTGTTCCGGCCGCAGGGACCGGAGCGGATCGCAACTGCCCGCGCGCTGGAGGCGGCGGCAGCGCTGCTTCGTACGGAGGCGGGTGGCGCTGCGGATGCCCGGCATGCCACGGCGGCTGCCGTGAATGCGGCCTGGCAGACGTTGTTCCTGGTCCCGGCCGCTCGCACCCCGGAGAAGGCCGCGGCACGGGTCGGGCTGGAACGGCTGTTGGTGCGGGCGGAGGCAGCGTTGGGGGATGTGGGGCAGGGCTGCGGCGACCTGCTCCCCTACCGCCCGCACGACAACCGGGGACCGGACGGCGGATCGGCACACGGGACGGATCTAGGGACGGAGCACGGGAAGGGGCAAGGGACGGGGCAAGGGACAGGGCGGGCGGCGGAAGAGGGAGTGGAGCGGGGAGGCGAGGCTGAGCAACTGTGCGGATGGGCCCGTGACCTGCGGAGGGGGCGGCCGTTGCCGGAGGTCGTGCTCTCGGCGGCGCAGGCCGAGGAACTGGTCGGCATCGAGGCCGAGGTAGTGGGGGGTGGTGCTAACGGGCGGTACGGGCAGCGCGGACGGTACGGAGACTGCGGACGGTACGGGCGGTCGGGGGCGCGGGGGCGATGGCCTGTTCCAGGGCGCTTGTACGGGGTGCGGGCGGTGCTCGCCCGGTTGGCGCCGGGGTCGCCGCTGCTGCCCATAGGGGCGCGGGTCGCGGTCGGGTGTGTGCTGGCGGGCTGGGCGTCGATGGCTGCCGGCGTCGGGCACCCGTATTGGGCCGTGGTCACGGCTGCCTCCATCTATCAGGCCAACACCACGCTGTCCTGGCAACGCGCGCTTCAGCGCACCCTCGGAAATCTGCTCGGGCTGGTGCTGTACACGGCGATGCTGCCGCTGATCCACGCCGGGCAGCTCGCGATGATCATGCTGGCGCTGGGGTGTCAGCTCGGCGCGGAGGCGTGCATCACCCGCAACTACTGGCTGGGCTCGGTGTGCGTCACGCCGATGGCCCTGCTGTTGACCGAATTCGGCAGCCGACTGCCGGCGCAGACGCTGATCGCGGACCGCTGGATCGACACCGTGGTGGGCGCGGCCGTGGGCCTGGTCTGCTGCATCGCGGTGACCAATCGGCGGGCGTCCGACCGTATCGACGTCGCGTTGGAGCGGGTCGTGGAGGCGGAGGCCTCGGCGTACCGGCTGCTTGCGGCCGCTCCGACGGCCGGTGGCGCGGACGACGCCTGGGAGATCGGCCGGGCGCGCGACCGGCTGGCCGGCGCGCTGGTCGAGCTGCGTGAGGCGGTGGAGGTGGCGGCCGGTGAGTGGTGGCAGCGCGCCCTGCCGGAGGAGCGGATCGCTCGCGCCGAGCAGCAGGGGCACCGCGCGCTCGCCGGCCTCGTCCGGCGGCTTTCGGCACCGGCGCTGGCAGCCTGAGCCCACCCACGCCGCGCACCGCCCCGCGCACCCGTCCAGACACCCCATCCAGGAACCCCTCCAGACACTGGTCCACGCGTCCGCTCACGCGTCCGCCCGCGCGGCGGCCGGCACCGCCCGGCAGGCACAATTAGGGGCGTACGGAACGGTCGAGAGGAGAGTGCGGGTGACCGAGGACATCGTCGCGGGGGTGCTGCGCCAGTGGCAGCAGGTGCACCCCGGGCTGGACACCGGCCCGATGGCGGTGATCGGGCGGCTCAACCGCTGTTCGGCGCTGCTCCAGCAGGCGGCCGATGCGCCACTTCGGCGGGCAGGGCTCACCCGTCCCGAGTTCGACATCCTGGGCACCTTGCGCCGGATGGACCGTGAGCTGACCCCTGGACGGGTGGCCCGCGAGACGTTCGCCTCCGGTGCGGCGGTGACCAAGCGCGTACGGCAGTTGGAGGAGCGGGGGCTGATCGCCCGCCGGCCCGACGACCGGGACCGCCGGGTCGCGCATCTCTCGCTGACGGACGAAGGGCGCGAAATCATCGACCGGCTGCTGCCCGAACAGCTGCGGTACGAGGCCTCACTGCTCGGCGGCATCGGCGATCGGCGGCAGGAGGAACTGTCCGCGGCGTTGGGCGAGTTGCTGGTCGTCTTGGAGGGGCGGCTGGGGAGCTTGATGGAGTGAGGGCAGGGCGGCGCGGCCTGGTGGACGTGGCGCCTTCACGCACTAGGCCACTGACCCACGGCCCCACTCATCCACCGGCCCCACTCACCCATTCACCCCCTGCCCCACTCCCCGGCTCCCCGGTCACCCGGTCACCCGCTCACCGCTCCAGTCGTGCGATCCGGCCCCGCTCGCCCGCCGCCCAGCAGCCGAGGTCAGGGGTGCAGTCGACGGTGTCGTACGAGCCGTTGTCGAAGGGGTGCCAGGTGTGGCCGCCGTCGAGCGTGAGATCGCTGCCGGACGGGCCCACTGCCAGGGCGAGGTGCCGGGAGTGCGGGAGCCAGGCGGCACCGGAGCGGTATGCCTTCGGCGGCTCGGTGGCCGTCGTCCATGTGGCGCCGGTGTCGTTACTGACGGCGGCGGCGTGCGGCGAGGGCTGGTCGGGACGGTAGTCGCCGCCGACCGCGAAGCCATGGGTCCGGTCACGGAAGGCGAGGGCGAAGACTCCGCGTGCCGGGTCGCCCGCGGGAACGGGAGCTTCGCCGGCCGACCATGTACGGCCGCGGTCGGCGCTGTGCAGGACGCGTGCGGTGGCCGCGCCGCCGGTCGCGATCCAGGCGTCGTGGCCGCCGGTGGAAACCAGGCACTGGCCGCTGGCCGCGAATGCGGCCTCGCCGTCCTGGGCCGGGGGCATACCGTCCGACGGCAGTACGCGCCAGCTGCGGCCGCCGTCCCTGGTGGAGAGGATGCGGTACTTGCCGTTAACGGGGTCGCTGAGCGCGATCCCGTGGCGCCGGTCGAAGAAGGTCAGGCAGTCGTAGAAGGCCCGTGGATCGGTGTTGCGGAAGCTTTCGGTCCAGGTGGCGCCGGCGTCGTCGGTACGGAAGACCCGCGAGGCCTCACCCTCGCCGATCGCGAGGACCACCGCGCGGCGCCCGTCGAACGCCTCGATGTCGCGGAACTCCAGCGCACCGGCACCGGGTGGGGAGACATTGCTCCAGTGCTTGCCACCGTCGTGGGTGCGCAGCACGGTGCCGGTGGTACCGGCCACCCAGGCGGTGGTACGGCTGACGGCGGCCAGACCGCGGAAGCGGGCGGTGCTTCCGCTGTCTTTGAGGCGCCAGCGCCAGGCGGTGTGCGGGGCGGTCAGCGGGGCCGTGTGCGGAGCTGTCAGGGAGGCAGCCGGTGGCGGACCCTCGGGCGAGGGCGAGGCTGCCGCCGTCGGGACGGCGGCCGGTGAGGCGAGTGCCGTGACAGCGGCGACCGTGAGAGCCACGACCGTCAGTCCGATCTGGCGCCTGGCCCGGCGTGCTGGACCGCCGGCATCCCCGCCGGCAGCGCGAGCCCTATCTCCACCGGCAGCGCGAGCCTTATCTCCGTCGGCAGAGCGAGACGTGTCTCCGCCGGCAGAGCGAGACGTGTCTCTACCAGCAGCGGCAGACGTATGTCCACCGGCAGCACAAGACCTATCCCCGGCGGCAGCGCGGTGCGTACCCCCACCCGCAGCGCGGCCACCCGTCCCCCCGCCCGCCCCCCTGTCCGAGAACATGCCGCCGTGCAACAAGCGCCCCTTGCGCCGCATTCGCCCCACCCCGCTCATGTCGTGCGCTGGAAGCTAGCCCAGCCCGGCCGCCCCGTCCAGGCCATCGGACAGCCACCGAGGGGGAGTTCAGCACCCGCGTGCAGCCGCCCGGAAGCTGACGCTGCGTCAAATTGGACCCCGCCAGGCCGATTCCGCACACCGCCGCATCTCACACATCTCACACATCCCGCAAACAGCAAAGAGGGCAATTCACGACATTCAATGGGCCGTGACGCAGGTCACGTATGAATCCATGGGAATCCAATGCACCTGGCGCAATCCCCTTGTCGTCCTAGTGGTTGTAGACCCAGGAATCCGCACCAATTGCAAGGGAGCCCGGCGATGTCCAGCGTCATCGACCAAGCCGTTCAGGCCCGTCTCATCGCGACCACTCCCCGGTCGCGGGTGATTCCGGCGAGCCTGCGTTACGACCGCGCCGATCCGTTCGCGGTCCGCTTGGTCTTTCCGCCCGTGGCATCGCTGGACGGGTCGGAAGTGGCGTGGACATTCGCGCGGGAGCTGCTGGAGGAGGGCCTGGCCGGGCCGGCCGGGGCGGGCGACGTGCAGATCTGGCCGGCCAACCCCGATGGGCGGCGCGATGTCGTGGTGGTGGAGTTCCACACCGCGGCCGGGATGGCCGTGGTCCAGTTCGACGCGCAGGATCTGCGGGACTTTCTGAGCCAGTCGTACGAGGTCGTCCCGAAGGGCGGCGAGGCGCTGCACCTGGATGTCGAGGGCGACCTGGCCGACCTGCTGCGCGAGGCATAGGCCGCGCGCTGTCACCCCGAGGCCGACGGGGGCACGCCCCTACGCGGGCGTCTCTCCCCTGGCAGGCGCGTCGCCGAAGAGGTTCGCCAGGTGGAGGTCCAGGAGTCGTAGTGCGGTCTCGGGCTCGTGGACGTCCAGGAGGACGTACGTGGCGAGCCCGTCGACGACGCTGATCAGCAGCATCGCCTCGTCCTCGGTGGCGCGCCCCGGGGGCAGTTCCCCCCGTTCGGCGGCCCGGCGGAGCTGGTCGGTGAAGAACGCGCGGAGTTGTGGAATGCCCTGCTGCGCCTCGGCGCGCAGGGCTTTGTCGTATACGGCGCGGGCGTAGTACGCGGCGCCGACCAGAAGGCCGATGCGGCTCCGCTCGTCCAGCGGCAGCATGCCCGACAGGCAGGCGCGCAGCACCTCGCGTGGTGTCGGCTCGCCGGCCAGCGCCTCGATGCGCTCGCGGATGCGGAGCGCGGCCAGCCGGTTGATGTGCTGGAGGGCGAAGGCCAGCATCTCGTCCTTGGTGCGGAAGTAGTGCTGCAACCGCCCGAGTGAGATACCGGCCTCGGCGGCGACATCGCGCAGGCTCGCACCGTCCAGCCCGCGGGTGCCGGCGATCCGCCACAGCGCCTCGGAGATCTCCTGGCGTCTGGCTTCGTGATCCACCTTTTTGGGCACGGTGAAACGTCCTTCTTGTCGTGCGCAGTACCGCCTTGTTTCGTACACGGCCCCGCGCGTGGACCCGGATTCCAGGAGTCCAGGACCGGGCCGTTTTTACAAGTCACTTGTACCGTTATAACGTACGGCCACTCAATACGCTTGACTTGGAAACCGGTGACCTTGATGCCCGAGCCCGCCACCCCGCTCCTGCGCCCGCCCCGCCACCGTGTCGATCCCCGGGCGCGCCGATGGTGGACGCTCCAGGCCCTGCTGACGCTCAGCGGTCCGATGCTGCTGACCGCGCTCGTCATGGCGGTACTGTCGATACTTTTCTTCCCCGGCGCGCTGCCGTGGCTGGGGCCGTTGCTGGTGGTCGTGCTCGTCCTGCCGGCAGTCGTATATCTGCTGGTGATGCCGCGGTGGCGGTACGCGGTGCACGCCTGGGAGCTGGGCGGGCGCGCGGTCTATGCGGCCGGCGGCTGGTTCTGGCAGAAGCGGCGGATCGCACCGCTGTCGCGAGTGCAGACCGTGGACACCGTGCGGGGCCCGTTGCAGCGGCGGTACGGGCTGGCGACGGTGACCGTGACCACCGCCTCGACCGCGGGCGACATCAAGATCGCGGGGCTGTCGGACGCGGACGCGGAGGAGCTGTCGCGGCGGATCGGCGAGGCCGCGCAGGATGTGCCGGGGGATGCCGCATGAACGCCCCACGCGACCCGGAAACGCCCTCCACGCGCCCCGTGGCACCCACCTCCGATCGGGCCACGGCCGCCACGCCCACGACAACTCCCACCCCGGACCCGAGTGCGTCCTCCGCCCCACGCGATGTATCCCCCGCGTCCGCCACTCCCTCCGTCCCCTGGCGACGCCTGGACCCCCGTACGCTCCTCGTCCACTGCGGCTGGATGGGCGCTCCGGTCGCTTCGCTGGTGCTGACCGCACTGGCCACCGGGGGCCGGATCACCATCGGTGCCTGGATCACGCTCGGCGCCCTCGCCGCCTCGTTCGCCGTCATCACCGTGATCGGGCTGATCCGGTGGGCCCGTACGGAGTTCCGGGTCACCTCCGACACCCTGGACGTACGGAGCGGACTGCTGAACCGGCGGCTGCGGAGTGTGCCGCTGCACCGTATCCGCACCGTCGATCTGACGGCGTCGCCGCTGCACCGCCTCCTGGGCGTCACCGTGCTGCGGGCGGGTACGGCCGGCTCGGGCGACGGGGGCGCCGAGTTGTCGCTGGAGGCGCTCACGGTCGCCGAAGCGGACCGGCTGCGCAGGGAGTTGCTGGCCCGCGCCGACACCGAGGGGGTCGCCGCCGATCCGGTGCTGTCCCGTATCAACTGGCGCTGGCTGCGCTATGCGCCGCTCACCTTCTGGGTGGTCGGCGGGGTGTTCGTGGTGGCGGGGTCGGTCTACCGCGCGCTGGACGGTATCGGTATCGAGCCGTGGAAAATCGGCTTCGTCCAGCGGGCGTTCACCGAATTCGGCGCGAGCGCGCTCTGGCTGACCGTCCCGGCGGCGCTGCTGGTCGTCCTCGCCCTCGGTTCGGTCGGCGCGAGCGCGATGTACGTCGAGAACTGGTGGAACTACTGCCTGGAGTGGACCGACGCCCGCACACTGCGGGTGCGCCGCGGGCTGTTCACCACCCGCTCGGTCACCATCGAGCGGGACCGGCTGCGCGGTGTGCTGCTGCGTGAACCGCTGCTGCTGCGGGCCGGCGGTGGTGCGCTGGTCCGTGCGGTGGCCGGCGGGCTCGGCAACCGCGAGGAGAACCGCAAGCGCAGTGGGCTGCTGCCGCCTGCGCCCCGTGCCGAGGCGCTGCGGGTGGCGGGCGGCGCGCTGCGCAGGCCCTTCCCGGCAAGCGCGTCTCAGGTGCCCTCGCCGGTCCACCCGACTGCGTCACCTGAACCTCTGCGCCCCGCGCGCGCGTCCCACGCCTCACCGGCCGCCCCTGGGAACGCCTCACCCGCACCGCTGTCGGCGCCTCCGCGGGCTGCCCTGCGCCGGCGCCGGGTGCGCGGTCTGCTGTTCGTGGTAGCGCCCGGCGCCGCCGTACTCGCGGGCCTCGGTGTGGCGTTCACGCCCGTACTGCTGCACTGCGCCTGGATCTATGCGGTGACGAGCACCCCGGTCGTGCTGTGGCTGGCCAAGGACGCGTACCGCAGTCTGGGACACGGCGTGGACGGCAGCTATCTGGTCGCCCGGTCGGGGACGTTCAGTCGTGACACCGTCGCGCTTCAGCGTTCGGCGATCGTCGCCTGGACGTTCTCCACCTCGCCGTTCACCCGCCGGTCCGGGCTGGTCACGCTGACCGCGGCGGTCGCCGCGGGCGAGGACGGGTACCGGGTCCGGGATCTCGCGGCGGAGCAGGCACCGGGGTTCGCCGCGGGGGTGACCCCCGGTCTCCTCGACGAGTTCCTGGTCCGCCCGGAGGTGCCGGGGCAGCGGACGCGCCAACTGCCGTAGCCCTTAAGGACCTTCGCACCACCCCCGTCAATATGAGATAGCTCACACCCATGTCGCGTGCACGGCGAGAGCGGGCACACCGTCCTACTGGACGAGCCATCTGCCCATGCCCGACAGCCGTGAGGGAGCAGCGCGATGAACACCGCCATCGACCAAGCCGTCCAGGTCCGTCTCATCGCCACGACCCCGGGACCGTACGCGGTCCCGGCGGTGCTGCACTACCAGCGCGCCGACCCGCTGGCGGTGCGGATGTCCTTCCCGCCGGAAATCTCGCTGGACGGCGTCGGGGTGGAGTGGACGTTCGCCCGTGAACTGCTGGACGAGGGGCTGCGGACGCCGGCCGGGCGGGGCGATGTGCGGGTGCGGCCGTCCGGTCCGGACCGCACGGTGATGGAGTTCCACGCCGATGAGGGCATCGCCATGGTGCAGTTGCAGACCGCGGACGTACGGCGGTTCCTGGCCCGGTCCTACGTGGCGGTGCCGGCGGGCAGCGAGTCGGTGTACCTCGGCCTGGAGCGCGGTCTGGCGGAGCTGTTCGGGGCGGCGTGACGGCACAGCCGGGCGTGAGCATGTGAGAAGGGGCATCTCCGGCGCGCTGCTCCGCGCGGAGGGCCCCTCAAGGGCGAGGGCCGGCGGTGTGCCTCCTCGGCAGGGCCCGCCCCCGGGCGCGCCAAGAGCCGGAGGAGGCCGGACTGTTCGGTCACCGTGGCGGATGCGGCCGGTCTTCGTGTGAGGGCAGAGGTCCCGCCGCGCTGCTACCGCTTCGGAAAGCCGAACCCGTAGCCCTGCTGCTTCATCCACGGCAGGAGGCGGTCGAGCGATTCGACGGTCAGGGCGCGGTTGCCGCCGCCGTCGTGGAAGAGGACGGTCGGGCCGTTGGTGAGTTCGCCGCGTACCGTCGACTCGATCGCCTGGACGCTGCCGCTTTCGAAGTCCTTGCTGTCGACGTTCCAGCCGAGCGGGCGCATGCCGTGGTCGGCGGCGAGGCGGCGGCTGTAGGGCGTGAAGGCGCCGCCGGGGGCGCGGTAGTACTCGACCTTGGCGCCGCCCGCCGCTTCCTCGATCATCTTCTGGGCGTCGAGGATCTGCTGCGACTGGTAGTTCTGCGGCTGCTTGTCCATGCCGGTGTTGTGGCTGATGGTGTGGTCGCAGAGCCGGTGGCCTTCGGCCACCACCCGCTTGACGAGGTCCGGGTGGGCCTTGGCCTGCGGGCCGATCATGCAGAAGACCGCCTTGACGTCGTGCTTCTTCAGCACCTCCAGCACCTTGGGGGTCCAGACCGGGTCCGGGCCGTCGTCGATGGTGATGTTCAGGCTGCGGCCCGGGCGCTCCGAGGCGTGCTCGATGGAGGGGTCGACGGGGGCGATCCGGGGAGCCCGCTGGGGCTGGGCGGAGCTGGGGCTGTCGGCCTCGGCGTTGAAGGGACCGCCGGACTGGAAGGCGAGCGCGCCCGTCACGGCCAGCGCCACGACTGCCGCCGCGGCCACTCCGATGATCCCGCCCTCTTTGCCGAAGCGCCGTGCCATCCCGATCCCGTCCCTCGTGCCGTGCTGGTGTCCTTATGGACGGCGGCGGGTGCTGGGCACGCCGGCCGCCTTCCACCACGACAGATGCGCTCCGGGCCGGGCGGGCTGCTCCTGTTACGGATCCATCATGAAACTTATTGATACTGGTCCCATGCCACGTGTACTTCTGATCGAGGACGACGCCGCCGTACGGGACGGGGTGACGCTCGCGCTACGGCGGCGCGGCCATGAAGTGGCGGCAGCGGCCAGCGGTGAGGAGGGTCTTGCGGCCCTGCCGGGCTTCCGGCCCGACATCGTGCTGCTGGACCTGATGCTCCCCGGCAAGGACGGCTTCCAGATATGCCGGCTGATCCGTGCCGAGCGGCAGTTGCCGATCATCATGCTGACCGCCCGTGGCGACGATCTCGATGTGGTGCTCGGCCTGGAGGCCGGGGCCGACGACTACATCGTCAAGCCGGCCCGTGGTGAGGTCCTCGAGGCGCGTATCCGTGCGGTGTTGCGCCGTACGGCGCTGCCCGCCGACGGCGCCCCGGCGGCGGATCCGGGGCCCGCTCCGGTGGAGACGTACGGTGAGCTGGCCATCGACCGGGCCGGGCTGGTCGTGGGCAAGGCCGGCCAGGATCTGGCGCTGGCTCCTTCCGAGATGAAGCTGCTGCTGTTCCTGTCCGCCACTCCGGGTCAGGTCTTCAGCCGTCAGCAGTTGCTGGAGCATGTGTGGGAGCACAGCTACCACGGCGATGCGCGGCTGGTCGACGCCTGTGTGATGCGGCTGCGGACGAAGATAGAGGACACTCCGCGCAGCCCTCGTTACGTCCAGACCGTGCGTGGTTTCGGCTACCGCTTCGGGCCCCTGTGAACCGCCTCGGCCGGCGGGTGCCGTCGCGCACCCTGCTCCGCGGGCTGCGGGCCCGGCTCGTGGTGGGGTTTCTGGTGGTGGCCGCGGTCAGTGCGCTGACCACCGCGCTGCTGACCTACCGCGAGGCGCGTAACGCCATTCTCCAGCGCTCCCAGGACATCGCCGTCAACGACTTGCGGGCGCAGGTCAATTCGCTGGCGCCGGAGCTCAGGGTGCCGCCGAACCAGGCGGACCTGGACAACTTCCGGGTCCAGCTGGAACGCTCCGGAAAGTCCCGCGAATGGGATATATCGGTGCATTACCGCGGCGTCCCGGACAGTGATGAGGGCGGGCTGCGGCGCAGCGTGGCGGTGCCGGCCGAGCTCAAGGCGTCGGTGGAGAAGCGCCATGTGCCGGCCTTCCAGCGCATCGACCGGGGCGGCGATCCCTGGCTGCTGATCGGCATGCCGGTCCGGCAGTCCGACGGCGACGCCTCCGCGCTGTCCGTCTACGCCCAGCTCCCGCTGAGCGCCGAGGAGGCCAATGTCGAGGCGCTGGTGAGCGCCGCACAGCGGGGCGCGCTGCCGGTGCTCATCCTCGCCGTGATCCCGGCGCTGCTCGCCGCGCGCGGAGTACTGCGGCCGGTACGGGGTCTGCGGCAGGCCGCCGGACGGATCGCCGAGGGCAAGCTGGACACCCGGCTGGAGGTCAAGGGCGCCGATGAACTCGCCGATCTGTCCCGGACGTTCAACGACATGGCGGCAAGGCTGGAGGAGAGCATGGCCGAGCTGCGCCGCCTGGAGTCCAACTCCCGGCGGTTCGCGGCCGATGTCTCGCACGAGCTGCGCACACCGCTGGCGGCGATGACCGCGGTCACCGACGTGCTCGACGAGGACGCCGACTCCCTCGACCCCGACACCGCCTCCGCGGTCCGGCTGATCAGCCAGGAGACCGGGAAGCTGGCGCGGATGGTGGAGGACCTGATGGAGGTCTCGCGGTTCGACGCGGGGGCAGCCGCGCTCCATCTGGACGAGGTGGACGTCGCCGAGACCATCCGCAAGACACTTCAGGCCAGGGCCTGGCAGAAGCGGGTGACGGCGGAGCTGCCGGCGGACGTACGGGCCAGGCTCGATCCACGGCGGCTCGATGTGGTGGTCGCCAACCTGGTCGGCAATGCCCTGCACCACGGCGGCGAGCCGGTCCGGGTGCTGCTGCACGCACCGCCGCCGGGCGCGGACCGGCTGCTGATCGAGATCTCCGACAGCGGCCCCGGTATCGACCCCGAGGTCCTGCCGCATGTCTTCGAGCGCTTCTACAAGGCGGACTCCGCACGCGCCCGCTCGGAAGGCAGCGGCCTGGGGCTGGCCATCGCGATGGAGAACGTACGGCTGCACGGCGGGACGATGCGGGCGGCCAACTCCCCCGAGGGCGGCGCGGTGTTCACGGTGGACCTGCCACTGCGGCACGATGAGCCCGCCGAGACGGGCGGAACCGGCGCGGCGGGCGGAACGGGCGCCGGAGCAACCACCGGCAGCGGGAGAGAGAACGACGTATGAGCAGCACGAATGCCCCCCGCGCCGGGCGCGCGGTGCGGTCCCGGCGGCGGATGGTGGGCGGCATGGTCAGCGGCGCGCTCGCCGGTGCGCTGGCCGGCTGCGGTATCGCACCCACGGATGTGATCGACGCCGGTGAGCCCGCCAGCGGCGTGAAGTCGCCGGGCGAGCCCATCGCCGATGTCCAGCTGTTCTTCTACGGAGAGTCCGGGCTGCGCTCGGCGACCCGGCCGGCGAAGGCGCCGGTCGACCCGGAGCAGGCCATCGAGCTGCTGATGGACGGGCCCAACCACGCGGAGCGGATGCGTGGCCTCTCCAGCGTGCTGCCGAAGTTCCCCGGCCGGCTGACCGTCGAATCGCGGGAGGGCTCGGTGGTGATCACCCTGCCGATCAACGCCAAGATGCTGGACTCCGCCTCGCTCAACCAGCTGGTGTGCACCGCGGCCAACGCCCGGGTGCCGGGGAACAAGCCGCCGGGGCAGGTCAGCGTGACCTTGGTGGGTGACACGGTCCGGGTCGGCCCGATGGTGTGCGGCGGTAACAACGCCTTCCCTGTGGTCCAGCCCAGTCCGACCGCCACGGCGGCGGACGGCTCGCTCGGCGAGAGTGGCGGCGTAGGCTGAGACACGGGCCATATCGTGGGGAGGTACCGGTGACGGAGCGCAAACCACCCGGCGTCACCTTCGAGAGCTGGGTCGACAAGCAGATCCGGGAGGCCGCGGAGCGCGGCGCCTTCGACCATCTCTCCGGGGCCGGCAAGCCCCTCCCCCATCTCGACCAGCCGTACGACGAGATGTGGTGGATCAAGGAGAAGATGAGCCGGGAGCACCTCTCCTGCCTGCCGCCGAGCCTCGTGCTGCGCAAGGAGGCGGAGGACGCCCTGGAGGCGGCGGCCCATGCGCCCAGCGAGGCCGCGCTGCGGCGCATCCTGACCGCGGTCAACGAACGGATCCGCGCGGCGTTGCGCACCCCGATCGAGGGTCCGCCGCTCAATCTCGTCCCCTTCGACATCGACGAGCTGGCCCGTAAGTGGCGGGAGCAGCACGGCAGTTGAGTGCAGCGGGCGCGCCCGTCAGGGTGCCGCGTCCGCCATCCGTACGCGCAGGAACCGCGGACGGTAGAGGCCCACGTCACCGTTGAGCCGGGGGTCGGCCGGGACGCCGGGCGGGCCGAGCCAGTTCAGGTCGTAGCTCAGCAGCAGCTCCCCGTCCGCGGTGAATTCCGGGTGGGCCTGGGGGTTGTAGACGGCGATGTGCTGCGGGTCGGGCGCGGGTGGGCGGGGCGGGGTGAGGTGTCCGTCGGGGCCGTGCCAGGGGCCCTGGGGTGCGCAGGACCAGTAGCTGGTGAGCGTCCGCAGCCCGGCGGTGCCGTCTCCCTTGGTGTCCATCGTGAACAGCACCCAGTGGGCGCCGTCGCGTACGACGGTGAAGGCGCTGCCGACGCCGCGCCGGCCGCTGTCCCGCAGCACCGGGCGCGCCCGCCCGGGCCGCGGCTGCCAGCGGGCGCCGTCCCAGAACCGCCAGCTGTCCCGGTCCGCGAGCCGTCCGGCCGGGACCCTGGCCAGATAGGCGCTGGAGCCCGGCGTGGACGGCGGGTCGTCGCCGCCGAAGACATAGGTCCAGCCGCCGTCCGCGACCGCGGCGGCTCCGTAGAGGACCCGCCGGCCCGGGTCGGCGACGATGTTCCGGCCGACGGTCTCCCTGATGCCCTCCAGCCGCAGGCCGGGCAGCGAGAGGGTGGCGACCTCGGTGCTGCGCGGGACCCCGAAGATCCACGGCCCGGCCCCGGGGGCACGGTTCCACAGCAGTACGCGCACGACCTTCTCGTGCGCCCCGGGCGTACGGGGCTCGACCCTCGCGTGCACCGGCCAGCGCCAGCCGCCGTCGGCCGGGTCGGGGAAGAAGGGGCCGGGTGCGGTCGCGGTGCCGCCGGTGAGGGTGCGCTCCAGGCGGCCCGAACGGGACATCACCAGGGCGGAGTTGTGCCGCAGGAAGGGGCTGCCTCCCTGGTCGGCGGTGCGCCAACGGCGGGGCTGTCCCTGGGAGTTGGGCGGCGGCTGGATGCGGTCGAGGAAGGTGTCGGAGAAGAGCCAGAGCGTACGGCCGTCGGGGAGGCGCACCGAGTGGGTGCCGTCGCCGCCGGTCCAGTCGTCCACTCTGGTGTTGTCGTTGCCGTATCGGGCGAATTCCGCGGTTTGTCGGGAATCGGCCGACCAGGAGGCGATCCGGCGTCCGGCGCAGGGTGCGGAACGGTCCGGAGCGGCGGCCTCCGGCAGCGTCCGGACGAGCGCGGCGACGGTCAGGCACAGGGCGGCGACGGCCGCGGTGCGGAGGGTCGGTGCCTTGGACATCATGCTCCTCCGGGGGTCCCCCTTGCTCCTCAAGAGGGGTGCCACGCTCACCGTACAGAACCGGTCAGTGGCGCATAGATACGAACATCCATGAGCGGTCAACGAGTGCAACGTCACAGCTGGAGCCCCTGCTCCAGCTAACGGTCGTTCGCCTAGCCTGCTGTTATGACCGCCGAGTCCCCCGAACTCCCCCTGGCCGCAGCCTTCCCGGATGCCGACCGAGAGCAGTGGCAGCGCCTCGTCGAAGGCGTGCTGCGCAAATCGGGCGTTACACCGGCAACGGGTGCCGCCGCCGAGGATGCACTCGCCACGGATCTCCAGGACGGGATCCGCATCCGCCCGCTCTACACCGCCGAGGACGGCACGGCCTCGCTGGGCCACCCCGGGTTCCCGCCCTTCGTACGGGCCGGCCGCCCCGAGGGCACGACCGTCGCCGGGTGGGACGTACGCCAGCGCCATGTGCAGACCGATCCACGGCGCGCCAACGAAGCGGTGCTCGCGGATCTGGAGAACGGCGCCACGTCGGTCTGGCTGGCGGTCGGGGACGGCGGAGTTCCGGTGGCCGGCCTGGAGCAGGCGCTCCAGGGCGTCTATCTGGACCTGGCCGCGGTGGTGCTGGACGCGGGCGCCGATTTCGCCCCGGCCGCCGAGGAGTTGCTGCGGCTGTACGCCGCGTCCGGAGCACCGCTCGGCGAAGCCGTCGGCGCGCTGGGCGCCGATCCGCTCGGGCTGCTGGCCCGTACGGGCGACGACAGCAAGCTGCGCATCCAGCTGGAGGCGGCGGCACGGCTGGCCGAGCGGTGCGTCGCCGAGGCGCCCGGTATCCGCGCGCTGGCCGTCGATGCGCTGCCGTACCACGAGGCGGGCGGTTCCGCCGCCGAGGAGCTGGGGGCCTCACTGGCCACCGGCGTCGCCTGCCTGCGGCAGCTGACCGATGCCGGGCTCGGCATCGACGACGCCTGCCGGCAGCTGGAGTTCCGCTATGCGGCCACCGCCGACCAGTTCCTGACCATCGCCAAGCTGCGCGCGGCCCGCAGGCTGTGGGCGCGGGTCGCGGAGGTGTGCGGCGCCGCGCCGGAGGCGTCCGCGCAGCGCCAGCACGCGGTCACGTCCACGGTGATGATGAGCCGTCGGGACCCGTGGGTGAACATGCTGCGCACCACGGTCGCCGGTCTGTCCGCGGGCGTGGGCGGCGCGGACGCGGTGACGGTGCTGCCCTTCGACTCGGCGCTGGGGCTGTCCGATGCCTTCGCCCGCCGGATCGCCCGTAACACCCAGTCGGTGCTGCTGGAGGAGTCGCATCTGTCCAAGGTGATCGACCCGGCCGGCGGTTCCTGGTACGTCGAGCGGCTCACCGATGAACTGGCCGGTGCGGCCTGGGCGTTCTTCCAGGAGATCGAGGGCTCGGGCGGTCAGGCCGCGGCGCTGCGCTCCGGGATGCTCGGCGAGCGCCTGGCGCGCACCTGGGCGCGCCGCAGTGAGGACCTGGCGCACCGCCGCGAACCGATCACCGGCGTCAGCGAGTTCCCCCATCTCGCCGAGCCACCGGTGCACCGCGAGCCGGCCCCCGCGCCGTTGGGCGGGGCAGGGCTGCCGCGGGTGCGCAGGGACGATGCGTACGAGCGGCTGCGGTCGCGCTCCGACGCACATCTGGCGGCTCACGGGGAGCGCCCGAAGGTCTTCCTGGCCGCCCTCGGCCCGGTGGCGGCGCACACCGCCCGGGTCACCTTCGCCGCCAACCTCTTCCAGGCCGGCGGTATCGAGACCGTGCAGGAAACGGTGGATGCCGCCTCGGTGGCGGAGGCGTTCGCGCGCAGCGGCGCGGGGATCGCCTGTCTGTGTTCGAGCGATGCGGTGTACGGGGAGCAGGCCGCCGAGGTGGCGGCCGCACTGACGGCCGCGGGGGCGCGGCGGGTGCTTCTGGCCGGCAAGCCGGGCGAGCGCCGGGAGGAATTCGTAGCGGCCGGGGTGGACTCCTTCATCTTCGCGGGCTGCGACGCGGTCGAGGTGCTGTCCTCGGCCCTGGACGTCATGGAGGTGGCGTGATGGTGGACATCCCGGATTTCACGGGAGTCGAGCTGGGCGAGCCTGCCGCCTCGGCCGACGCCGGCCAGTGGGCCGAGGCCGTCGAGCGGGCCACCGGCAAGGGCGTCGGCGACCTGGCCTGGGAGACGCCGGAGGGCATCGAGGTCAAGCCGCTGTACACCGAGGCGGACCTCGACGGCCTGGACTTCCTGGGGACGTACCCGGGCATCACCCCGTATCTGCGCGGCCCCTACCCGACGATGTACGTCAACCAGCCGTGGACCATCCGGCAGTACGCCGGCTTCTCCACGGCGGAGGAGTCCAACGCCTTCTACCGCCGCAATCTCGCGGCCGGCCAGAAGGGCCTGTCGGTCGCCTTCGACCTGCCGACGCACCGCGGTTACGACAGCGACCACCCGCGGGTGACCGGCGATGTCGGCATGGCGGGCGTGGCCATCGACTCCATCTATGACATGCGGCAGCTCTTCGAGGGCATCCCGCTGGACAAGATGACGGTGTCGATGACGATGAACGGTGCGGTGCTGCCCGTTCTCGCGCTCTACATCGTGGCCGCGGAGGAACAGGGCGTACCGCCCGAGAAGCTGGCCGGGACCATTCAGAACGACATCCTCAAGGAGTTCATGGTCCGCAACACCTATATCTATCCGCCGCAGCCCTCGATGCGGATCATCTCCGACATCTTCGCGTACACCTCGCAGAAGATGCCGCGCTACAACTCCATCTCGATCTCCGGCTATCACATCCAGGAGGCGGGTGCGACGGCCGACCTGGAGCTGGCGTACACCCTCGCCGACGGGGTGGAGTATCTGCGTGCGGGCCTGGCGGCCGGGATGGACGTGGACGCCTTCGCGCCGCGCCTCTCCTTCTTCTGGGCGATAGGCATGAACTTCTTCATGGAGATCGCCAAGCTGCGCGCGGCCCGGCTGCTGTGGGCGCGGCTGGTGCAGCGCTTCGAGCCGAAGAACCCCAAGTCCCTGTCGCTGCGCACCCATTCGCAGACCTCCGGCTGGTCGCTGACCGCGCAGGACGTCTTCAACAACGTCACCCGTACCTGTGTGGAGGCGATGGCGGCGACGCAGGGCCACACCCAGTCGCTGCACACCAACGCCCTCGACGAGGCGCTGGCCCTGCCCACCGACTTCTCCGCCCGCATCGCGCGTAACACCCAGCTGTTCCTGCAACAGGAATCGGGCACCTGCCGGGTGATCGACCCCTGGGGCGGCAGTGCGTACGTCGAAAAGCTCACCCACGACCTGGCGCGGCGGGCCTGGCAGCACATCGAGGAGGTCGAGGCGGCCGGCGGGATGGCCAAGGCGATCGACGCGGGCATCCCGAAGCTGCGGGTGGAGGAGGCCGCGGCCCGTACGCAGGCGCGGATCGACTCAGGGCGGCAGGCGCTGATCGGCGTCAACAAGTACCGGGTGGAGTCCGATGAGGAGATCGAGGTCCTCAAGGTCGACAACTCGGCGGTGCGCACCCAGCAGATCGAGAAGCTGAAGCGGCTGCGCGCCGAGCGCGACGAGGACGCCTGCCAGAAGGCGCTGCGGGCGCTGACCGAGGCGGCGAAGTCCGGTCCCGGCAAGGGACTTGAGGGCAATCTGCTGGCGCTGGCGGTGGACGCGGCCCGTGCGATGGCGACCGTCGGGGAGATCTCGGACGCCCTGGAGACGGTCTATGGCCGTCACTCCGGCCAGATCCGTACGATCTCCGGTGTGTACCGAGACGAAGCGGGCCCCTCCTCCGGTGTCGAGCGCACCCGGGCGCTGGTGGCCGAGTTCGAACGCGCCGAGGGGCGCCGGCCGCGCATCCTGGTGGCCAAGATGGGCCAGGACGGCCATGACCGCGGCCAGAAGGTGATCGCCACGGCCTTCGCCGACCTGGGCTTCGACGTCGATGTCGGCCCGCTGTTCCAGACGCCGGCCGAGGTGGCCCGCCAGGCGGTCGAGGCCGATGTGCACATCGTCGGGGTGTCGTCCCTCGCCGCCGGTCACCTCACGCTGGTGCCCGCGCTGAAGGAGGCGCTGGCCGCGGAGGAGCGGGAGGACATCACGATCGTGGTGGGCGGGGTGATCCCGCCGCAGGATGTGCAGCCGCTGCGCGACATGGGCGCCGCCGCGGTCTTCCTGCCCGGGACGGTCATCCCCGATGCCGCGCACGACCTGGTGCGGGACCTGGCGTCGGTCCTCGGCCACGAGCTCTGATCGGGGGGTCATGCCTGCGACGATCGATGTCGAGCGGTACGCCGAGGGGGTACGCGCGGGCTCCCGGGCCTGGATCGCCCGCGCCGTCACCCTGGTCGAGTCCACCCGGCCCGACCACCGGGCGGCGGCCCAGCAACTCCTCGTCCGGCTGCTGCCGTTCTCCGGTTCGGCCCGCAGGGTGGGCATCAGCGGGGTGCCGGGCGTCGGCAAGTCGACCTTCATCGACGCGCTCGGCACGCTGCTGACCGGGATGGGGCACCGGGTGGCGGTGCTCGCCGTGGACCCGTCCTCCAGCCGTACCGGCGGCTCCATCCTGGGCGACAAGACCCGGATGGAGCGGCTGGCGACCGACCCGGCGGCGTTCGTCCGCCCCTCCCCCACGTCCGGGACGCTGGGCGGGGTGGCGCGGGCGACCCGCGAGTCGATCGTGGTGATGGAGGCCGCGGGGTATGACGTCGTCCTGGTGGAGACGGTCGGTGTCGGCCAGTCCGAGACGACCGTGGCCAACATGGTCGACACCTTCCTGCTGCTGACCCTGGCGCGCACCGGCGACCAGCTCCAGGGCATCAAGAAGGGCGTGCTGGAGCTGGCGGACCTGGTGTCCGTCAACAAGGCCGACGGTCCGCACGAGCAGGACGCCCGGTCCGCGGCCCGCGAACTCGCCGGTGCGCTACGGCTGTTGCAGCCCCAAGACGCGGTCTGGACGCCGCCCGTACTGACCTGCAGCGCCCGCGAGGGCACGGGTCTGAAGGGGGTCTGGGAGCGGGTCGAGCAGCACCGTGCCCTGCTCGACTCCACCGGGGCGCTCGCCGAGCGCCGCCGCACCCAGCAGGTCGACTGGACCTGGTCGATGGTCCGCGAACGGCTGATCGACCGGCTCCAGGAACACCCGGAGGTACGCCGGCTGGGCCCCGACGTCGAGCGTGCGGTACGCGATGGCGAGATCACCGCGACCCTGGCGGCCGAGCGGCTGCTGGCGGCGTTCGGACTGGCGGACGGTGCGCCCGGCTGAGGCTCCCCGGCGCGTCGTGACCGTGGCGTACGACGATGCGCAGATCCTCGAGATCGCTCTACCACTCCTCCAGGGCACGTTGCGCGCGACGCCCTCGTTCGGCGAAGTGGGCGACGGCCATCTCACGGAACCGCCGTGCGGCCGTGGAGAGGTAGCCGTCCTCGCGCCGGACCAGGCTCAGGGACCGTACGCAGTCGGGGGTGTCCAGGCGCAGCCAGGCGAGCGGGGCCCCGGCCAGATCGGCGTAGGCGAGCGAGGGCATCAGGCCGATGCCGAGACCGGCCGCGATCAGATAGTGGGTGACCCCGGGCTCGTCGCCTTCGCAGGAGATCACCGGGCGGCGGCCGGTCGCCGCGAACAGCCGCTCCAGCAGGGCCCGTTGCCAGTGCCCTGGCCTGGTGGTGATGAACGGTTCCTCGGCGAGGCCGGACACCGCGATCCGCTTCCGTCCGGCGAGCGGATGCCCGGCCGGCACGGCCAGCAGCACCTCTTCGTGCAGCAGCCGCACCGCCCCGAGTCCGGGGCCGGGCAGCGGCTGCGAGGCGAAGCAGAAGTCCGCCTCCCTCGACCGCAGTTGGTCGAGCATCACATCGGGCGTGGACTGGAAGCACCGTACGGTCACCCCGGGGTGTGCGGCCCGGAAGGCGGCCAGCAGTTCGGTGAGGGGCAGCAGGGTCTCCGCGGCGACGGCGACACTGCCGTCGTCGAGTCCGGCGGCATCGGCGATCTCCCGGCGGGCGTCCTCGAGTTCGTCCAGCGCCCGCTCGACCCGGGTCAGGAACGCGGCGCCATAGCGGTTGAGCCGGATCGTCCGTCCCTGCCGGTCGAAGAGCGGCACGCCCAGCTCGGCCTCCAGCCGGGCGATCGTCCGGCTCACCGAGGGCTGGGCCACCCGTAGGTCCTCCGCCGCCCGGCTGATGTGCTCACGGCGTGCCACGGCCCGGAAGTAGCGCAACGACAGCAGATCCATCGGCTTCTCGGGCCTCCCCCTGGCGCGCCGGTGACCCGGAAATGGTCCCACAGGCCCGCATCCGGACCGTCGGGACCGGCACCCTGTACGGCGCCTTGCCCCGCGCGCTCAGCCGCGCATCGACACCGTCGCCCAGACCGTCTTCCCCGCGTGGTCCGGCGGTGTCCAGCCCCAGGCCTCGCTGAGCCGGTCGACGAGGTGCAGTCCACGCCCCGATTCGGCCAGTGGGTCCGGGGTCCGGACGACGGGTGCGGTGGTGCCGGCGTCGGAGACCGCGCACAGTACGGAGCCGTCCTGACGGGTCAGCGCGAGCCAGGCGGGGCAGATGCGGGCGGGCACACCGGCAGCAGCGCCGTCCTCCTCGCCGGGCCGGACGCCGTAACGCAAGGCGTTGCTGACGAGTTCGGAGACGACCAACGCCGCGTCCTCGGTGACGCCGGCACAGAGTTTCCACCCCTTGAGGGTCACCCGCGTGAACCTACGGGCCTCCGACACGGTGTGGGCGGAGCCGCTGAGGGCACAGGCGGCGAAACCGTCGGGGTCGGGCATCCACCAGGTCTCCTCGCGCGGTTCCTCCAAGAGGGCGTCGTGCACGGTTTCTGCCGGATGTGCGGTCATCAACGTCTCCGCGAAGGGGATTTCGGGGCTGGGCCGAACTGCCGTGGAGGGCTAATATCCTCGGCAGCCGTCCGCCGGTGCAAGTGCATCTGCAATTACATCGGTAAGTACGGCCGCACAGGGGCTCGTTCACGCCAACGTGATCGCGGGCCCGGAACCGATCGGAGGAGCGCCCTCCAGCAAGGAGCAGCTGTGATGAAGTCGGTGACCAACGGCATACCTGCGACCAGCATCGAAGGTGCCGTCTGGCGCAAGAGCCGGCGCAGCAACCCCAGCGGCAACTGCGTCGAGCTGGCAGTTCTCGCGGACGGCGGGGTGGCGGTGCGCAACTCGCGGTTCACCTCGGGTCCTGCGCTGGTCTACACCCGCGACGAGATGGCGGCCTTCGTCCAGGGCGCCAAGGACGGCGACTTCGACGACCTCGTCGACCGCACCTGAGGCATATGCCGAAGAGATTGGCGCATATGTCGTTCGGGTAATCTCCGCGGCTGTACGAACCCTCGCGGCGATGGGACACTGAGCGTTCGCCCGACCACTCAGGGGAGTCAGCATGACCGCCGCGCAGCCGAGCAGCCAACCGTCCCTGCGCCGCTATCTCGATCATCCGCGGGGCGGCCCGACCGTCCTGCGCATCGTGCTGGGCACGCAGTTGCGCCGGCTGCGGGAGGCAGCGGGCATCACCCGCGAGGCCGCCGGCGAGGCGATCCGCGGCTCCCACGCGAAGATCAGCCGGCTGGAGCTCGGCCGGGTGAGCTGCAAGGAGCGGGACGTCGCCGATCTGCTGACGCTCTACAACGTCACGGACGACGACGTCCGCTCCGACTTCCTCAAGCTGGCCGGCCGGACCAGCAGCCCCGGTTGGTGGCATCAGTACAGCGATGTACTGCCCGGCTGGTTCGAGACCCACCTCGGCCTCGAAGAGGCCGCCTCGGTGATCCGTACGTACGAAGTGCAGTTTGTGCCGGGCCTGTTGCAGACGGCGGACTACGCCCGGGCGGTGGCGCAGCTCGGCCATCCGCGGTCCACGCCCGAGCAGGTCGAACGGCGGGTCCAGCTTCGGGTACAGCGCCAGGAGCTGCTGACGCTCCCCGACGCCCCGCGGGTATGGGCGGTGATCGACGAGGCGTCGCTGCGCCGTCCGCTCGGCGGCGCGGAGGTGATGGCGGGGCAGCTCAGACATCTGCTGAAGATGGCCGAACTGCCGAACATCACCCTCCAGATCGCACCGTTCAGCCTCGGCGGGCTGGCGGCGGCCGGTGGCCCGATCACCATCCTGCGGTTCCAGGAGCCGGATCTGCCGGACATCGTCTATCTGGAGCAGCTGACCAGCGCCCTCTATCTGGACAAGCGCGATGATGTCGATCATTACCTCGCGGTGATGGACCGGCTGAGCGCCCAGTCGGAGTCGCCGCGCGAGTCCTTGGCCATGCTGGAACGGTTGCTCAAGGAGCACTGAGCGGTTCTGCTCAAGAAGCACTGAGCGGGTCGGCGGGGCACTGCGCCCGGCTCCCGCCCCTCTTGCCCTCCCCCTGCCCCTGCCCCTGCCCCTGCCCCTGCCCCTGCGGTACCTACGGCTTACGGGCCACGCCGCCGTACTCGATCCACTCCTGCGTGAGCTGCTTGGGACCGATGTCCGCATCCGGCTTCCAGGTGGAGACCTCCACCAGACCCGGCTCCAGAATCTCCAACCCTTCCAGGAACCCGGCCAGTTCGTGCGCCTGCCGCACCCGGCCCCACTGCCCCTGGGTGCTCACCCGCATGAACTCGGTGACGAAGTCGCGGGTCGCGGCGTCCTCGCTGACCAGCTGGCACACCACCAGGAAGCTGCCGGGCACCAGCCGGTCGGCGACCCGCTTGATCAGACCGGCCGGGTCGTCGGAGTCCGGTATGCAGTGCAGTACGGAGACGAACAGCGCGGCGACGGGCTGGTCGAAGTCGATCAGCCGCTCGACCTCGGGGCTGCCGAAGATGACGTCGGTGTCCCGCATATCGGCCTGGATCACGGCGGTGTGGGCGTTCTCCTCCAGCAGCGCCCTGCCGTGCGCCAGCACGATCGGGTCGTTGTCGACGTAGACCACCCGCGACTCCGGGTCGACCCGCTGCGCGACCTGATGGACGTTGTCCTGCGTCGGCAGGCCGGACCCGTGGTCGATGAACTGCCGGATACCGTGCTCCTGGGCCAGCCAGCGGACCACCCGTTGGAGGAAGCGGCGGTTGTTGATCGCCAGTACCTGCGTGCTCGGCACGACCTTGCTCAGCTCTTCGCAGGCCTCACGGTCGACGGCGTAGTTGTCCTTACCGCCCAGGTAGTAGTCGTACATCCGCGCGACGCTCGGGATGGTGACGTCAACGGCGCTGGACTGTGGTCGGGTCTCTTGGCTCATTCCACACTTTCCCGTCGCTTGGACAGCCCTCGGCATGGCGCAGCGGCGGAATCGTTCCGTGTCGGCACGACCACGCGGCGCAGTCCCCAACATACCCACCGAGTGGCGCATGGTGCAGGTGAGAGCCGGGATAATTACTCCCCAACAACCGCTGGGCCAGTGGCCTTTGGTCCGACGGCGGGCCATGGCCGGTCACCGGTGCCCGCGCCGCTTCCCCCTCTTCTCATCGCGCTCTCACACGGCGCTTATCGGCCGGTCACATCAGGTCCTTACGGTCACCGCAGGCTCGTCGCGCACCCGGCCGACGGCCCGGAGGAGCGTGCACCGTGTACCACCTGACCGACGTGACCAAGTGCTGTCGAAGCGGCCGGAACGGGGGCACGGTACGGGCTCTGGACGGTGTCGGGCTCTGCGTCGAGGACGGAGCGGGGCTCGTCGTGCAGGGGCCGGCCGGTGGGGGCAAGTCCACACTGCTGCGCATTCTCGGCGGGCTGGAGCGGCCCACCCGGGGGACCGTCCTGCTCAACGGCACGGATCTGGCCGTGGCGACCGAATGCCGGCTGGCCCGGATCCGTACGGAGTCGATCGGCATCGTCCTCTGCGGCGGCGCGGAACCCGCCACGGGGTCCGCGGGCTCCCCTGCCGTCTCCGGCTTCCGGGGACTCGCGCCGGGGCTCACCGCCCGGCAGAATGTGGCGAGCGCCCTCCTGCCGCTGCGACTGCGCCCGGCCGACTGCCGCGAGCTGGCCGCGGAGGCGCTGGCGGAAGTCGGACTGGGTAACCAACTGACCGCATTCCCTGAGGAGTTGGACGAGGGGGCGCGGCGGCGGGTCATGCTGGCCCGGGCGTTGGTGAAGCGGCCGATGGTGCTGCTGGCGGACCGGCCGACCGACGGGCTGACCGCCGGCGCCCGGGCTGCGCTCGTCGAGCTCTTCGCACGGCTGTGGAGCGAGCGGCGGCTCAGCTGCATCGTGGCCACCGAGGACGACGACCTCGTCCGGCGCGCGCCCCGGCTGGCGACGCTGTCGCAGGGGCGGATCTCGGCCGGCGTCCGCCAAGGAGGGCCAAGACCGGCCACCCCTGCTGGTGACCCGGGCGCCGGGCCGGTACAAGGGGGCCATGACCACGGAGAAGAGTGAACCGCTCCCCCAGCAGACCGCCCCTCCGACCCCACCGGGCATGGCTCAACCCCCGTCCGCCGTCGCGGAGATGATCCGCGCCAACCAGGCCAATTGGGATGCCCGTACGCCGGTCCATGTGGCGAGCGCCTTCTACGGCCTGGACGGTTCGCGGACCGCCGACGACTGGTTCGCGCCATTCGAGTGGACGGATCTCGGCGAGTTGGCGGGGCGGGATGTGCTGCATCTCCAGTGCCATCTGGGCACCGAGACGGCGGCGTTCGCCGCGCGGGGGGCGGCGCACACGGTGGGGCTGGACTTCTCCGCCGCGGCGGTCGCGGCGGCCCGGCGGCTCGCCGAACAGGCGGACCTGCGGATGGAGTTCGTACAGGCGGATGTGCACGATGCGGTGGCGGCGCTCGGCGGCCGCCGGTTCGATGTGATCTACACCGGCAAGGGCGCACTGTGCTACCTGCCCGATCTCACCGTCTGGGCGGGCATCATCAACGCGCTGCTGCGGCCCGGCGGCACCCTCTATCTGGTCGAGTTCCATCCACTGCTCGACTCCCTGGGACCGGCGCCGAGCGCGGATCCCGAGCGGCAGCAACTCCGGTTACGCCACGACTATTTGGCGGGCCGGGGGCCGATCCGCAGCGACAACCCGGCCACGTACACCGACGGCCCGCCGGTGCAGGGGGCCACGACCAGTTACGAGTGGCGGCACGGCCTCGGCGAGGCGATTTCCGCCGTGGCCGGTGCGGGACTGACCGTCCAACTCGTCCGCGAGACCGAGGTGTTGCCCTGGAAGCGGTTCGACTCCATGGTCCCGGCGGAGAACGGCTGGTGGCGGCTTCCGCCGTCGGAGCCGATCATTCCGCTGCTCTACGCCGTGCGCGCGGTCAAGCCCATGGACTGAGGGACCGGGGAACAGGACTGGGCCCGGAGGCGCCTTAGGGCCTGTCCGGCGGATCTTGTCGGACAGGCCCCTAGATGACGGGGACGGGCTCACCGTTCCCCGAGTGGATCAAACGCCGAAAGCGACGCACTCATAGGCGACCCAACCGTCTTGACCGTTGATCTTGACGGTCCCCCACCTGTCGCTCTTCCAGCCGCAGTCGTGGTACTGCTGGCCGGTGATCGAAGAGTCACCGTTCCGGCCGCAGGGAAGCTTGCCCCCCTTGGCGATGGTGCCAATGGTCGTGTACCGCTGCCCCGGGCCACTGTGCACGTTGAGGGTGCTCTTGGTGCCGTTGTAGGCGTAGCACTTGGCGGCCTTGGCCGACACGCTGTGCGCTGTAACGGCAGAGGCCGGAGCAACCGCCAGGCCCAGTAGTCCCAGAGCGCCCGCGCTGACGGACGCGACTGTCTTTGCCCATGCACGCATGGCAGGTCCCCCTCGTTCTATGTACTTCTCTTGTACTCAACTCACAGATGAGCAAGATCATTTTACATGTGGCGGCGACATGTCAGCTCGGACGCCGCGGCCTATCCAGCCCTGATCCACCGGACAGGCCGTAGGGCGTGTCCGGCGGATCACGGTCGGGGCCGGGCTCAGGGCACGAGCGCATGCGGGGCTTCGTCCGCGGTCGGTGCCTGGGGTACCTCCAGCCCTGCTGTCGGGCCGATGACGAACACGACGGGCGGTGCGACCCGGTGCGTGGCGCAGTCCTGGGCGAGGTCGGCCAGGGTGGACCGCAGTACGCGCTGGAACCGGGTGGCCGCGTCCTGGACGGTATCGAACGGCAGCGGCTCTTGCGCATGCATCCACAGCAGCGCGTGCGCCTCACGCTGGGCTTCACGGAACTCACGGTCGGCGCGAGCACGTCGTCGGAACACGAAGTCTCCATCTCGGTCATCTGGCGGGCGCAGGGAACGGGCAACTCAGGGAAATCAGCGACAAGCAGCACAACGGGCCACATCAGATCGCGGGTCGTCAACTGCGGCGGACGACGCTCAGCCGGCCCTCGGCGCCCTTGGGCAGCGTGCGCGCCGGGGCACAGACACCGGTGAGGCCAGCGAGGAGGCGAACGCGGCGACCAGGTCATGGGGGACGCTGGCGCTGAAGCTGGCGCACCACAGATACGGGGCACCCAGAACTTCCGCCCACACCTGCTAGCCCACCAGGTCAGGGCGCGGGTCGGCGTCCTGGATGAGCGGCGGCAGCGGCTCCAGGGAGACGCTGCAGGAGAACCCGGGGTCTGAGGCGGTGGTCCGGGGCCGGTCCACGTCGCGAATCCAGCCCTGGGCACTGAGCGCGTTCAGAACCATCTCGGGCCCCTCCAATCCGACGTCGGGCGCCTCGCGGGCGCCGATCGCAACGAGGAGATCAGCCAGCGCCTGATACGGGACACCAGCGGTGAAGTACGCGGTTCCACTCCGTCATCGCGGAGGTGACACACGGGCGGGCGCTCAACTGCCAGGCCACGGGCGGTCCGCCCAGCTCGAACGGATAAGCCGCGAGGATCCACTCGGCACCGCACAGCTCGTCCGGGCTCAGATACAGCAGGGTGTTGCGAGACGTCGGCCACATGCGCCAGCCATGGCCGGCCAGGGCATCACCCATCCGCTCGGCAAGAGCGCCATCGTTACCGGCCAGGTGGTGCGGAGTGACCCAGTAGACCGGGTCCTGCACGTCGGGACGGAAGGGATCACTGGGGTGGTGCGGGTGCAGAGGCGCCTCCGTAGGCTCGGGGGTAGGTGCTTGGGGGATGGGGTCGGTGGGCTGACGCCTCCGAGCACGGGCATGTCGGCGCGGCGTCGGATGCGGTGCGGACGGGGCGCGCGGGCAACAGGGTGCAGGGCAGCGTTCTCTCCGCATGTGGGGGATAGCTGTGCGGCAACTCGGCCAGTACGGACACTGAGGGCACAGGATAATCACAAGTCTGTTTGTGTTTTGCCCCCGCATAAGGGTCCATGCGGAATTGCGCTCAACTCGCCCGAGGGGTAGGTCGCTTATACACCTCCAGCCTCGTCCAGAAATGAGGGAATCCCCAACCCCCTTCCAGCAAGAGCGACTGAGTGAACGTTCCTTGGTTGCATTCGGCGCGTCACGCACAGTCGCGGGTATACCGAGACCACCCTCAGGGGTTACGAACTGTCGCGTAATAAAAGCGCTCAGTAAAATCGAGATCAATGCTGGGGTAACTCTGGATCCGATGGTCACCGTTCGGCGGTTGCGTTAATGAGCCAAATCTCCAGCACAGGTCTTCTGACCGGGGCCGGTTCCCCGGGCCGGCGCCGCGGTGCACTGAGGTGCGGGAACCGTTCGCTCACCTCTGCCCTCTCGCGGCTCGGGCCTTGCTGCTGAGACTGGCACATGAGGACGCCGAGTGCAGGAGCGCCGACAACCGCCACCGGCCGCACCAGGCCATTTCTCCCGCACGTAGCCCGCGTTGGCACTCGACGTGCTCAACTCGGCGGCATACTCAACGAACGCCGTCAGGCCGCTTCCAGCGCATACGCGCCCACGGCCGTCACCCTGGGCGCCGGAGTCGCGCCAGCTACCGCCGCGGGGAAGACCACCGGTGCTCCCATAACCACGGCGGATGCCCCTGGCGCGGCGGAAGCCCCGGACAGGGCGAAAGCGCCACGCAAGCTGACGCTCCCCGCCCCGACCGGGCACCACCGCGTCGGAACGGTCGACCTTCACTTGCGCGACTCGGCACGCACGGATCCGTATGTGCCCGGCCATCAGCCGCGCGAGCTGATGATCACGCTGTGGTACCCGGCCACGGACACCGCCCACTATCCCGCCGCGCCCTGGATGAAGCTCGCCGCCGCCCAGCGCTACCTGGCCAACCATCGGGTGCAACCGGGCTCGGTGGTCCTGCCCGCCACTGCCGGGCACACTGGCGCCCCGATTGACCGCAGGGCCGGCAAGCTGCCGGTCCTGCTGTACTCGACCGGGCTGCACGGGCCCCGCGCGAATGGCACCTCACTGGCTCAGGACCTGGCCAGCCGCGGCTACTTGGTCGTCACCATCGATTACACCCACCAGTCCGAGGCGGTGCAGTTCCCCGGAGGGCGGCTTGAGGTGAACACCATGCCGCCGGATGCCCACTCGTCCGACACGATCGACGTCCGGGCGGCGGACACCCACTTCGTCATCAACCAGCTGGACGCGATCGCCCGCGGCCACAACCCGGACGTGGAACACAAGCCGCTCCCCCACGGGCTGTCCAAGGCCGTGGACATGGACCGTATCGGGATGTTCGGCGCTTCCCTTGGTGGAGCAACTGTTCCAGAGGCCATGCATGCGGACTCCAGAATCCGCGCCGGCGCGAACCTGGACGGCGAATTCTTCGGCCCGGCGACCACCCGTGACCTCGACCGCCCCTTCCTGCTGTTCAGTTCCCAACACCACGACCGCGACTCTGACGAGAGCTGGGAAACGTTCTGGGAGCACCTGGAAGGAGAGCGCCTCAACCTGAAACTGCGCGACTCCGGGCACAACTCCTTCGTTGACAACCAGGCCTTCTTTCCCCAGGCGCCCGGCGCGTTCAGAATGTCCCCCGACCGACTGGAGGACGCCATCGGCACGATCGACCCCAACCGCTCCATCGAGGTCCAACGCACCTACCTCGCCGCCTTCTTCGACAAGCACCTGCGCTACCGGGACAGGCCCGTGCTCGACGGCCCCTCGAGCGACTACCCGGAGATCGACTTCATGCGCTGAACCGACCAGAGGGCCACCGTCGGCCGGTGCTCAGCGCAACGCGCATATCGCGGCCGTACCAGCCGCACTGCCCGCTGCGCCTGCTGCAGATGCCGACCGGTGACGCCGTTCCGATGCAGCCGCGGCATGTCCGGCCAAGCCGTACCACTGCGCATGCAGAAGCGGGCCCGGAACACCGACAGCCGCCGGGCGGGTGCACTTCCGTGACGCTCGGATACACCCAGACCCACTGACATTGAACTCGTGGTGATGCTGATACCCACCCCCCAGGACGAGGAGAAGGCATGCCCCGACGCGCGAGAAGACCCGTTGCCGTGCTGATATTGCTCCTGGCTGTGATCTCGGTCGGAGTCGCAACGGCCCTTGTCGTAGCGGTAGATCCCGCAGTGGGGTCACCCGGCGGTCACCGTGCAGCGGGCCCGGAGCGGATGGATCCGCCGGCGCAACGTGAGGCTGCGGCGGGGGCGGGCGATCCGGTCATCGTGCTGCACCAGTACACGGACAACACCGTGTTCGGCTACGCCTACGACCCCGATGACCTGCGCTTTCCTGTGCAGGTTGCCGTACACGCTCAGGGGATGAAACACCCGGGCGTCACCGGCGTGGCGGATTCTCCCTGTCCCTGGACAATCTGCGCTCAGGACCCCAAGTCCGCTGGCAAGGGCTTCTGGATCCAGTACCGATCCCCGACGATGAGCAGCACCGCGCCCCAACTTCAGGTCATCGCCCGCAACAAGCCCGGCACCCCTGGACGATCAGTCTCTGCCAGCAAAGCCGGGGTTCCCACAGCGGTCGCCCACGACACCGCCCAGCGATTCCTCTACCAGAACCACAACTACAAGGTGGGTATCAGCAAGCGGTTCGGTGCCGCGATCACCGAGTACTACAACAAGCGCGTCGACAACACGATGAATCTCATCACCTCGGCGGAAGGTGCGGCGTTCCAGACGGCACTGTTCGGCAAGAACCATGTGGCGCAAGGTCCCGACTGCCTGAATGGCGGTCGCCTCCGCTGGAACCCGACCCAGGCCGGCTCGATCTGCCGGGCCGCGGATGGCGCCGGCACCGGTTCACGCATCGACATGTGCACGTCTTCGGGCGATCTATGCAGCCGGAACAGCGTCTCGGAGTCGGTGGGTCGTGGCCAGTGGATCCAGTGGCGGGTCCGCTACCGGAACTTCTACTACCGCAAGGCTGACGGGCATTACCCGTACAAGCCGTTCGACGACGTGTACGCGTTCATCCGCTACACCTTCCAAGACGACTACATCCAGGCCGACTACCAGATCTGGCGCAGCGGCAACACGGACCACGGAGCGTTCTTCCAGGCACTACCCACCGCCTTCCTCACGCAGATGACGCGGTGGACGTACTCGCCTGACGGGACAGTGGTGGCGAAGAGGCGGCCGGCCAACCCGAATGCCCAGGGAGCGGTGGCCTCCTACGCAGTCGGGCCGTCGACAGGCCGGTGGATCACCGCGGAGTCGGTGAACCGGCCCAACAGCCCATTGCCCGTCATGACACCCGGCAACCACCTCACCATGGCGTACTACAACTCGATCGCAGGCTGTCCCGCCCGGAAGTTCCTGATCTCGTACTTTGGTGGTAACCACTACCAGCAGGCATCACACGCCCAGAACTACCTCGTGTCCTACAGGCCGACCCGAGGGACCTCCATGAACGTGCGAGCTCTCATCTTCCCCTACAAGCACAACGACAAGCTTCCGGGGAAGACAGCCGACCTTGGCACACTCGTCAACACACCCGGCAACGGCTCCGGTTCGCAGGGGTACATGCCCGTAAACAGGCCGTTCCTCTCCGGTCAGACGTTCACGGAGTGCAACACCTGAGCTCTCAACACGGGTACTTGTCACAGTGCCCGGGCGTCGTGGCTGACTTTCTGTGGCTGCGGCCCAGACACATCTTCGGTGCCTGTCGTGCACTGTCTTCCGCTTCCCGAACCGCGCTGGCAGATCACGCCACGGAACACCGGTCCGCTGCCGGAAGAGGATGCCGTTGATCACCCTGCGATGACTCTTCCAACGACCGCCTCGCCCCATGTTCTTCGGCAAGTGCGGCTCAAGCCGAGCCCACTCCCGATCCGACGGATCACCCCGCCCCACGCCAGCCGCAACGATGCGACTGCCGACCTGGTCACACGACCCATCGGACAGTGCCTAGGCCTCCCGCCGGTACACCGAGCGCAGCAGCTGGTCCTTCGCCGGACCGGTGACCCGCCACTCCAGGTGCCACTCGTCCGCCGTGACGGCGGTGAACGTCCCCTCGTAGCGGTCCTCGGCGCAGGGGTGCACGGCGGTCCACCGACCGGTGGTGAGGTCGAGGTCGTGGAAGGGCCGGCCGTCGGCGAAGTCGACCTCGGCGGTGCCGTCGGCCCGGGGCCGCAGCCGCAGGGTGCGGCCGGCCGGGTAGGCCGTACCGTCCCACGTCAGCTCGCCCTCCTCGACGTGCAGCAGCACCCCGCCCTCGGCCGGGTCGGGCCGGAACTCGGCGCTTCCGCGGAACCGGCCCTCGGCGCCGGTCCGCAGGTCGTGGACGGTTCGCTCGACGCGCCAGCGTCCGGAGAGGTACCCGGCGGCATCGGCGACGGGGTACGGGGCCGGCGTCCGCGGCCCCGGGCCCGCCACCGGCTCCGGCTCGATCGACGACATCCCCCCATTCTCCCGCCCGCACCCGCTGTCACCCCATCGGCCCCACCCGGCGCCGCAGTCCCCGCTGCCCGGCCCCTCGTACCGTGCGGACCCGCAGTGCCCGTCTTACGCTCGGTGCAGTGATCGTCACCGAGGTCCGGTGGCCGGGCGCCGTCGGCCAGGGCGGCGCGCGCGGCTGCCGCCTCGTACGAGCCCGGAGACCGGAGGCACCACCATGCCGGAGCTGTTCATCGGCGGTCAGTGGACCGCAGCGGCCAACGGGCAGGTGCGGGAGATCCGCTGTCCTGCGGACGGCACGCTGGTCGCCACCGTCGACGAGGGCGGGCCGAAGGACGCCGCCGCGGCGATCATGGCCGCCCGTGCGGCCTTCGACGACGGGCCCTGGCCGCGGACGCCGGCGGCCGAGCGCGGCCGGCTGGTGCTGCGGGTCGCCGAGCTGCTGGAGCGCGACAAGGACGCGCTGGCCACGGCCGAGTCGCTGGACACCGGCAAGCGGCTGGTGGAGAGCGGCTACGACATCGACGACATCGCGAACTGCTTCCGCTACTTCGGCAACCTGGGCGCGGCCGGCGGCACCGACCGGGTCGTGGACACCGGTATCGCCGAGGCGGACAGCACCGTGCGGCATGAGCCGGTCGGCGTCTGTGCGCTGATCACGCCATGGAACTACCCGCTGTTGCAGACCGCCTGGAAGGTCGCGCCCGCGCTGGTCACCGGCAACACCTTCATCCTGAAGCCCAGCGAGCTGACCCCGCACACCGCCATCCATCTGATGCGGCTGCTGGACGAGGCGGGGCTGCCGGCCGGCGCCGCGAATCTGGTGCTGGGCACCGGACAGGCGGTGGGCGCACCGCTGACCGAGGATCCACGGGTGGACATGGTCTCGTTCACCGGCGGTCTGGTCACCGGCCGGAAGATCATGGCCGCCGCGGCACCCACGGTGAAGAAGATCGCCCTGGAACTGGGCGGCAAGAACCCCAACATCGTCTTCGCGGACGCCGATTTCGACACCGCGATCGACTACGCGCTGATGGCGGTCTTTCTGCATTCGGGACAGGTCTGCTCGGCGGGCGCCCGGCTCCTCGTCCAGGACGAGCTGCACGATGCGTTCGTCGACGAGCTGGTCTCCCGTGCCCAGCGGATCCAGCTCGGCGGGCCGTTCGACGAGCATGCCCGCACCGGCCCGCTGATCTCCGCGGAGCACCGTGCGAAGGTCGAGGCCTATGTGGCGGCCGGGCTGGACGAGGGCGCCGTACTGCTCTGCGGCGGCTCGGTGCCCGACGATCCGTCGCTGGCGAACGGCTACTACTACCTGCCGACCGTGCTGGACGAGTGCACCCCGGACATGTCGGTGGTGCGCGAGGAGTCGTTCGGGCCGGTGCTGACCGTGGAGCGGTTCCGTGACGAGGACGAGGCGGTCTCGCTCGCCAATGACACGGTGTACGGGCTGGCCGGGGCGGTGTGGACGCAGGACAGCGAGCGCGCGCACCGGGTCGCGGCCCGGCTGCGCGCGGGGACGGTGTGGATCAACGACTTCCATCCGTACGTGCCGCAGGCGGAGTGGGGCGGGATGAAGCAGTCCGGTGTCGGGCGGGAGCTGGGGCCCGCCGGTCTCGCGGAGTACCAGGAGGCCAAGCATGTGTGGCGCAACACGGCGCCACGGCCGCAGAGGTGGTTCGAGTGACCGGTCCCGGCCCCTCCCGCCCCGGAAACGGGCACGACCCGTCCCATGACGACGCCTCGCTCGCCGAGCTCGGCTACAAGCCCGAACTCAAGCGCACCCTGGGCAACTTCCACACCTTCGCCGCCGGCATCAGCTATATCTCGATCCTCACCGGTACCTTCCAGCTGTTCTACTTCGGTATCGCCAACGGCGGCCCGGCGTACTGGTGGTCCTGGCCGATGGTCTTCGCCGGCCAGCTGATGGTGGCGCTGTGCTTCTGCGAGCTGGCCGCCCGCTATCCGGTGGCCGGCTCGATCTACAACTGGGCCAAGAAGCTCGGCGGACCGCACATCGGGTGGCTCGGCGGCTGGCTGATGCTGACCGCGACGATGGTCTCGCTGTCCGCGGTGGCGCTGGCGTATCAGGTGACGCTGCCGCAGATCTCGTCGTGGTTCCAGTTCATCGGCGACGGCACCGGGAAGTCGGCGGCGGCCAATGCCGTACTGCTCGGCACCGTCCTGGTCACCTTCACCACGCTGGTCAACGCCTTCGGCGTCAAGCTGATGGCCCGGATCAACTCCGCGGGCGTGGCGATCGAACTGATCGCCGCGATCGTGCTGGTCGTGCTGCTCGCCGCACACATCACCCGCGGCCCCGGCGCGGTGACCGACACCTTCGGCCTGGGCAAGGGCCAGGCCCTGGGCTACTTCGGCGCGTTCCTGACCGCCTCGCTGGCCTCGGCGTATGTCATGTACGGCTTCGACACCGCCTCCTCGCTCGGTGAGGAGACCAAGGACCCCGGCCGCAACGCGCCCCGGGCGATCCTGCGCGCCCTGGTCGCCTCGTTCCTCATCGGCGGCCTGATCCTCCTCTTCGCCCTGCTCTCCGTGCCCGACCTGCATGCCAAGCAGCTGTCCGTGGACGGTCTCCAGTACGTCGTGCTCGCCACGCTCGGCTCGACCGTGGGGCAGATCGTGCTGTGGTGCGTGGTCATCGCGATCACCGTGTGCGAGCTGGCGGTACACACCGCCGGTATCCGGCTGGCGTTCGCGATGGCCCGCGACAACAACCTGCCGGCCGCCTCGCTGCTGGCCAAGGTCAGTCCGCGCTTCCAGACGCCGGTACTGCCCGCCGTCGTCATCGGGCTGGTGGCGGTCGGCATCCTGGTCCTCAACGTCAACCAGCCGCAGATCTTCTCGGTGATCACCAGTATCGCGATCATCATGATCTACCTCGCGTATCTGTCGGTCACCCTGCCGATGCTGGTCCAGCGGCTGCGCGGCAACTGGACCCCGCTGGAGGGGAGGTTCTCGCTGGGGAGGTTCGGCCTCCCGGTGAACGTCCTCGCCGTCCTGTGGGGCATCGGGATGTCCCTCAACCTGGCCTGGCCGCGCGCCGCGGTCTACAACGCGACCGGCCCGCAGCACTGGTATCTGCGCTGGGGCGCGTTCCTGTTCATCGGTGTCGTGGCGCTCGGCGGCTTCGCCTACTACTGGTTCGTCCAGCGCAAGAAGACGGGCGTCCTGGCCATGCACGCCGCCGTCCTCCCCGATGACGAAACCCCGGACTCGCCGGGCTCCCCCACCACCCGTACCCCCTGACTGGAGACGGCGCGATGTCCCAAGAGGTCCCTGTGGACGAGTTCGACTACGTCGTGGTCGGCGGTGGCACGGCCGGCGCCGTCGTGGCGGCCCGGCTCAGCGAGGACCCGGGCGTCACCGTCTGCCTCCTGGAGGCCGGCCCCTCCGACGTGGACGACGACAACATCCTGCGGCTGGACCGCTGGATGGCGCTGCTGGAGTCCGGCTACGACTGGGACTACCCCGTCGAACCGCAGGAGAACGGCAACAGCTTTATGCGGCACGCCCGTGCCAAGGTCCTCGGCGGCTGCTCCTCGCACAACTCCTGTATCGCCTTCTGGGCCCCCGCCGAGGACCTCGACGAATGGGCCGCGCGCGGCTGTACGGGCTGGAGCGCGGCCGACTGCTTCCCGCTCTACCAGCGGCTGGAGAGCAATGACGCACCCGGCGACCACCACGGCCGCGGCGGCCCGGTCACCCTGCGCACCGTCCCGCCCAACGACCCGTGCGGTGTGGCCCTCCTCCAGGCCTGTGCGGCGGCCGGCATCCCCACCACGCCCTTCAACACCGGCCGGACCGTCATCCGCGGTGCCAACTGGTTCCAGATCAACTGCCGCCCCGACGGCACCCGTTCCTCCGCCAGCGTGTCCTACCTGCATCCCGTGATGGGCACCCGCCGCAACCTCGATGTACGCACCGGCCTCCAGGCCAAGCGGCTGATCTTCGACTCCGCCCGGCGCTGCACCGGCGTGGACTACCTCACCGGCGACCTGGTGCACACCGGTACCGTCCACGCCCGCCGCGAGGTCATCGTCTCGTGCGGCGCCATCGACTCCCCCAAGCTGCTGATGCTCTCCGGTATCGGCCCGGCCGACCACCTCCGTGCCACCGGCATCGAGCCGCTGGTCGACTCCCCCGGCGTCGGCGCCAATCTCCAGGACCACCCCGAGGGCGTGATCATGTGGGAGGCGAAACAGCCGATGGTCGCCACCTCCACCCAGTGGTGGGAGATCGGCATCTTCGCCGACACCGAGCCCGGCCTGGACCGCCCTGACCTGATGTTCCACTACGGCTCGGTGCCGTTCGACATGAACACCTACCGCCGCGGCTACCCCACGTCGGAGAACGCCTTCTGCCTCACCCCGAACGTCACCCGCGCCCGCTCGCGCGGCACGGTCCGCCTGCGCACCCGCGACTTCCGCGACAAGCCCATGGTCGACCCGCGCTACTTCACCCATGAACACGACGTACGGGTGATGACCCACGGCCTCCGGCTGGCCCGCGAGATCATCTCCCAGCCCCCCATGGCCAGTTGGGCCGGAGTCGAACTCGCCCCCGGTCCCTCCGCCCACTCCGACGACGACCTGCTCGCCTACCTACGGGACACCCACAACACGGTCTACCACCCCGCCTGCACCGTCCAGATGGGCCCACCCGACGACCCGGCCACCCCGCTCGACCCACAGCTGCGCGTCAAGGGCACCACTGGTCTGCGGGTGGCGGACGGCTCGGTGATGCCGCTCCTGACGACCGTGAATCCGTGCATCACCACGATGATGATCGGCGAGAAGTGCGCGGACATGATCCGGGGCGGCTGAACCCACGCCCCGCCGATCGCGGCTGCCGGCGCACAACAGAGACCTACGAGGTGGGCTCCCTTCGCCGGCATTGTCCGGATCAGGTGCTTGGGGGTCGCCGTCCGGTCCTTACGACCTTTCAGCCTCTCAGCCCGACCTTTCCTCTTGTCCTCGGCGAGAGCCAGAGCTCCCTTCCCCGAGGCCAGTCCAGTCGAACTCCCTCGCTCGCCCCGTAGGCCGGTCTCCAGGATAGCGCGCACCAAGCAGGATGGAACAGTCAAATCGAACAAATTCCACGAATCCACCGATTCCCTAACCAGCCCCACCCTCACCCCCCTCACACCCACCCTCACACTCACCCACAGTGAGCGAGGAACGTCACTCAGCACCCCCCACAACGGCCATCTGTTGCGCACAGGGCGTATCTGTGAAGCCATGGGCATACCGACGTAGTCGGTGAGCCGCCTCGTGCCGTGGCTCCGCTTTCCTCCGCGTCACGAGCGCGGTCCGGCCGCAGGAGAACCACTGTGAAAGGCTTGCAGCCCCCGCCGGTGAAAGTGCCGTGGACGCTCGTGGCGCTGGCCCTGGTGACCGGCGTCCTGCTGGACCTTTTCGCGCCCGAGCCGTACATCGGGCTCCCGCTCCTCGCGGCCGGGCCGCTGATCGCGGGCGCCATGCTGCCCTTCCGCTCCGCGGTCGCCGTCGTCGGCTTCGCCTGCGTGCTCTCGGTGGGCCTGGACATCGAGCGCGAGCGGCCGGCGACGCCGCTGCTCGTCGATCTGGCCGTGGTCGGCCTGATCGGTGTGCTGGCGCTGGCCATCAACGGTCTCATCGAGCGGCAAGGGCGCGATCTGGCGCTGACCAGGGATCTCGCGGAGGCGGTCCAGCTGGCGGTGCTCCCGGACCCACCGAGTAGGGCCGGTCCGCTGGCCGTGGCTGCCGGATACCTCGCGGCGCAGGCCGAGGCACGGATCGGCGGCGACCTGTACGCCGTGCAGGAGACTCCCTTCGGAGTGCGAATGATCATTGGCGACGTACGCGGCAAGGGCACCCAAGCCGTCGCCGCCGTCTCGGTCGCCATAGGCGCGTTCCGGCAGGAGGCCGAGTACGCTCCCACGCTGGCCACGCTGGCGCAGCGGCTGGACGAGGCGATGGCCAGGGCGGCGGCCCGGAGCGGCGCGATCCCGTCGACCGAGGGCTTCACCACCGCCGTACTGGCCGAGGTCTCCCTCGACGGCGAAGTGCTGACCCTGGTCAACCGAGGGCATCCACCCCCGTACCTGGTCCACGACGGCCAGCTCGTACGGCTCGACCCGACCGTCCCACAGCTGCCCCTCGGTATGGGGCTGGACGGCCTCACCTCCGCGGGGCACGCGCCGGTCGACGTGGTGCGTCTCCCCCCGGGCGCCTCGCTGCTCCTGGTCACCGACGGCGTCACCGAGGCGCGGGACGAACGGGGAACCTTCTACGACCCGCTGCGCTCCCGCCGCATGCGCAGGCGTTTCACCCACCCCGACGCCCTGGTGGACGCCCTGACCAGGGACGTCATCCGCTGGACCGGCGGCGAGGGCCATGACGACATGGCCATCCTGGCCGTCACCCGCTGCCGGCCTCCCTACGCCGCCTGAGCGACGGCGGGCCGGGGCGGGATGCCGAGGCGGTGGCCGCCACGTACGGGGCCGGTCGCCTGGGCGGACCTGTCGCCTCGGCCGACGCCCCTGTGATCGCCCGGACCGAGGTCAGGCGGTCGCGCCGTGAGGGCTGCGGGCCTTCGGTGACGGACGAGCGGGGCCCGCCGTCCGAGGTGTTGCCGCTGCCGGATGTCCCCGGACCGGATGTGTTCTGTCCGGCGCTGGGGCGTGCGGTCGACGTGCTGCCCTTGCCGTAGTTGTGGCCCGGTCACTTCGTCGCCGCGTCGGCCGCCGCGTGCCCCGGCGAGCGGGCGTCGGACGAGGCGTGGCAGGCGCTCAGGGACAACGTCGCGAAGACGGCAGCGGTGGCGGCGACTGCGTGGACACGGAGGTTGCGCATAGTGATCGGCATGCTCCTTGGCTGCGGATTCAGTGGCGGTCGAGCACGGTGATGACGATCGCGACACAGGCGATCAGTACGGCGACGGCAAGAACATCGCTGAGACACGGGCGGGTTCGCAGGAGGTCTCCCCCTCTCGGTGTGCTGCACCTCAGCGTGCGGGGCGGCCACCCCCGTGCCAACAGATCCTGGAGAATGTGGGAAGCCGGAACGCAGATATGGGCTTTGACCTGGGGAAACGATCATCCCCTGGAATGCCGTGCTGGAACGGCGGAACGAACAGGGGATCAGGGTGACAAGAGAACCAGAAGAGTTCGCGCAGCTGCTGCGACGGCTCAAGGAGCGCTCCGGACGCAGCTATGGCGTCCTCGCCGAGCAGCTGCACATGAGCGTGTCCACGCTGCACCGGTACTGCAACGGCGACGCCGTCCCGTTGGACTTCGCGCCCGCCGATCGCTTCGCCAGGCGGTGCGGGGCGACACCGGACGAACTGGTGGAACTGCACCGGCAGTGGATCATCGCCGACGAGGCCCGCCGACGGGGCCGCTCGTTATCCGCGAGGGGCACCTCATCCGCCGCAGTCGCCGAACCGGCGCCGGCCGCCGATGCCGCAGCGGATCCCGACTCCTTAAAGGCATCACATACGCCTGACGGGAGCACCGCACACTCAGCCACCGTGAAATCCGACGACGACCAATCGGACACGGCCGCCAAGCCGATGTCCGCCGGATCCGGCTCCGGATCCGGCTCCGGATCCGGCTCCGGCTCCGACATCCGTAGCTCCAGCGCCCGTTGCTCCAGCGCCAGTAGTTCCGGCGTCCGCAACGCCACTGCCCCCAAACGCCTCCCCGCCATCAGCCTCGCTGCAATCGCCGTGGCCGCGCTCGCCATACCGGCGGCCCTGGCCTTCGACGAAGGCCCCGCGGAAGACTCCCGGACGGCCGTACAGGGCACGGGCCGGCCGCCGGTAACCGGCAAACATCCCACCCCGACACCGAAGCACAACTCCTCCCCGGGCCCCGCCGCATCGCATGGAGCAGCCACTCGCAGCGGCAAGGGCACCCACACTCCGTCCCCGTCGGCGCCCCCGGATGCCCCCGGTGCGAGCCGGTCACCGGCCGGCGGCGGGCAGGGCCCCGCGCCACGTGTCGGAATCAGCTCGTACAACTGGGACGAGCCCTGTGACGTCAACTACCTGCTCCAGCGGACCCCGGACCACGTACCGCCGCCGCCCCCACCGCAGGACACACGCGGCTGGGCACGTGCCCTGGGCGCCGTCGACGGCGGGCATTTGAGGCTCCAACTCACCGCGACGGGCACCACGGACGAGGCCGTCGTCCTCACCGCCCTGCACGTCCGAGTGACGGCCAAGCACGCCGCCGTCCCCTGGCAGGCCTACTCGATGGGCGACGGCTGCGGCAGTGGTGTCACGCCGCAGAGCTTCGACATCGACCTGGACACCGACCGGCCGACAGCGAAACCCGTGGCCGGCCAGGACGGCGACATCGTCGTACCCGCCAAAGGCTTCCCGTTCAAGGTTTCCACCCGGGACCCGCAGGTGTTCAACCTCGACCTGCACACCGAGGGACATGACGTCAGCTACTACCTGGAAGTCGGCTGGAGCAGCGGCACCCGCCAAGGGACGCTACGCATCGACGACGGAGGAAAGCCGTTCCGCATCAGCGCGATCAAGGGCCGGGACCAGTACTCCTACTGGCCGGAACAGCACAAGTGGACCCTCAAGTAGCCAGCCCTCAGCGACAGAAGCGCCGACCGAGCACATCTGTGCGCGGCGCATCGACAAGACCGCAACCATCTACCAGGCAGGACTTCCTCATCCTCGGCACCTTCACCTTCCCCTGGGCCGCTTGACGGCCCAGGAGACGGCCTAGCCGTCCTCCCGGCCGGGAAGAGGCGCCCCCTGGAGAAACGCTCGGTAGGCGTCTGCGGCGTCATCCTCTACGGTCGGCCCTTCCGGTCCGTACCGTGTGTCACTCCGGTCGCGTTTCGGTCCAGAGATCCAGAAATCCTCATCGGTTTCGACGTCGTAGAAGTTTGCGTCGAAGAAGCCAAGACCCGTAGCACGCCGCAGGGTTCGCCCTTGGAAGTAGGCTGTTTTCCAGGTCTTGGAGAAGTCCACCCACCCGATCCACGAGGGGCCGCGGTCGGTGTCGTAGCCCGTTTTGAGCTGCACGAACATGATTCTGCGAGGCATGGTCCTAGCTTGGCCGATCGTGCTGCTCCAGCAAACCGAATTGTGGATCGATCCGTTGATCCAAGAGAAGCGGCCCAGGCCAGAAAGGCCGTACCGTTCGGCGCCTGGCTGCAAGCGCACTGCTCAAGTCCGGGTTCGTGGTCGCCTGGCGTCCGAGACATCACAATGCGCACCGACAAACCTGCCGTCCGCCACCCAGCAGCCCTGCGCGTCGCAGCGACCTTCCCCCGGCCCAAGTGATCCACAGGAAGATCGCCCAGCGCCGAACTCGCCGCCGTATGGCGGGAGATGCCGCCGATGACGGCGCCCACGCGGTAGCTCGAAGTCCGGCGCCGCGGATTTCGGCGCGACCTCCCCACCGATAAGTGGCTTCTGCCTCCCGAGCCGAACTGTCCCCAACTTGAGCCGAATTGCTGCGAAGAACCAGAGGTGAGGGGCTCTCACCTCGCTCGATTCCATAGCCCCTCGTGGGGCATGGCCTGGATGTTTCGTTCGCGAATGTTGACGTCACCGAGCAGGCTTGGCAGCAGCGCGCGGTGAGCGTGACGTGGCGCGGCCGAAGTCGGTGGTCAACCAGTGTTCGAGGGAAGCATCAGGGAATTCGTGGGGCTGGTAGGTGCCCGCCACCCGGGAGATGTCGGTGATCCGGTCGAGACGGAAGGTGCGCCAGTCGTCCCGGTCGACATCGAACGCTACGAGGTACCAGTGGCCGGCGCGTAGGAAGTGGCGGTAGGGCTCGACCAGTCGGGTTGACGGCCGGCCGTGCTGGTCGGTGTAGCGGAACCGGAGCCTGCCGTCCTCGGCCACCGCGTCGGCGATCACGCCGACGGTTGCTGCCGCGATCACGGCGCCGGGCTGCTGTAGCACCTCGGTTGCGAGGTCGGTGGCGGCCGCGCGGCGGCGCAGGGGGCGGGGCAGGACTTGGTCGAGCTTGAGCAAGGCGCTCGATGCGACCGCCTCCTTGGGGAGCCAGGCGCGGATCAGGTGCAGCCCGGCTACCAGTGCGGTGATCTCGTCGGCGGTGAACAGCAGCGGCGGGACCTTGACCCCGGGGCTCAGCCGATAGGCGCTGCCTGGTCCCGGGCGGGCCTCGACGGTATAGCCGAGCCGGCGTAGCCGCTGGGTGTCGCGTCGTACGGTGCGGGCGCTCGTGCCGAGTCGTTCGGCCAGGTCGGCGGCCGTCCACTCACCCCCCGATTGCAGCAGGGTCAGCAAGGTCAAGGTCCTGATCGTCGGGTCGAGGTCCATGCCGTCAGCGTTCCAGGAGAGGAGGACAGGTTCGGGCCGCCTTGGCTCCTAACCTGCAGTCGAGCCATCGATGAGAGGGAGAAACTGTGCAGATCGCTGTCACTACCCCGACCGGGAACGTCGGCCGGCACGTCGTCGCCACGCTGGTCCGCGCCGGGATCCGGCCGCGCGTCCTGCTGCGCGACCCCGGCCGGCTGGCTCCCGACGTCCAGGAGGAGGTGGATGCCGTGCGGGTCGACCAATACGATGCCGACGCAGTGGTGGCCGCCACCGACGGTCTTGACGCACTGTTCTGGGTGGACCCGACCACCGGCTCTGAGGACCCCCTTGCCGACTACGCCCGCGCCACCAGCAGCGTGGTCCGCGCCGTCACCGAGAACCGGATCGGCCGCGTCGTTTTCCAAAGCAGCGTCGGCGCCGAGAAACGTCACGGTGCCGGCGAGATCGACGGCCTGGCCCACACCGAGACGGCTTTGGACGGCACGGGCGTCGACGTCACCCACCTCCGCTGCGGCTACTTCTTCACCAACCTCGAGCTTCAACTCGATGCCCTACGCGCCGGCACCCTCCAGGTGATCCTTCCGCTCGATCAACCCATGGCCTGGGTGGCGCCTCGCGACATCGCCGAGGTCGCCGCCACCCGGCTGCTTTCTCCCACCTGGTCCGGACGTTGCGTGCAGGCGGTTCATGGGCCCGCCGACCTCACCTGGCGACAGGTTGCCGAAATCCTTACCTCTGCCACCGGTCGGCAGATCAGCGTTGAACGGATCACCGACGACGCCATGCGCACCCAGCTTCACCAGGCGGGCATGACCAACGGCCTGGTCGAGGCCGTGCTCGGAATGTCGACCGGCCTGCGCGACAACTTCGTGCCCGAACAGCGCCGCACCCTCCAGACCACCACCCCGACCACCCTAGCCGCCTGGGCCTACGACCATCTCCGGCACCAGATCGCCGAAGCGTCGTAAGGAGTAGTCCGGTCAGGTAGCAGCAACTCCGCTTGAGGGGCGGTCTCGTGGACTTCGCCGCTTGAGAAGCCGTCAGCGCCCTGTCCCAGTAAATGCCGGATTTTCTGCGACAGCACCGATGCCCGCCGACTACGAACTCAGGCTCGCCGAGATGCTGATCCTGGTCCGGGTGCGCCGTTGGCTGACGCGGCGGTGGGTGCGGACTGACCGTTGTTGCCGGATCGGACAGCTAGCTAAATGACTGGTGGTAAAGGGAACTTCGGCGATACGGTCCGGCCCGGCCCGGCCCGACCCGACCCGACCACAAGACCTTTCGTCAGGCTTGGCCAAGCGATACGGCTGATCATGAGAGGAGCGTTCCGTGGAGGGGTTCGATCCCAAGACGAGCTTCGGATATGAGGTGTCCCAGCACTACGACGACGATCCACGCGGTGATGAGGCCGAGACCGTCGCGTTCCTGGCCAAGCTTTCGGGGCAACAGAACGCCCTGGAACTCGCGGTGGGCACCGGCCGGATCGCGCTGCCCCTCATGCAGGCGGGGGTGCGGGTGGACGGGATCGAGCTGTCGCAAGACATGGTCGATCGGATGCGCGAGAAACCAGGTGGCGATCAAGTCGACGTGACCATGGGCGACATGTCCCGCGTCACCACCGGCCGCACCTACGGGCTGGCCTACCTGGTCTTCAACACGATCGGCAACCTTCTCACCCAAGAAGACCAGGTCCGATGCTTCCAGAACGCCGCCCACCATCTCACCGACGACGGCGTGTTCGTCATCGAATGCCGCATCCCCACCGCACCCTCACGCCCCGGTCATCAGTACCTCGACACCGAGCACGTCGGCCTCGATCACGTCGACCTCGACGCCGGCCGGTACGACCCACTGACCCAGGTCCTCGACCTGAACCACATCCGCATCAGCAGCGGGGGCATCAGGCTCTCCCCCATCAGGCTACGCCTGGCCCACCCGCCCGAGTTCGACCTCATGGCCCGCATCGCCGGACTCCGCCTACGCGACCGGTGGGGCGGCTGGAACGGCGAGCCGTACACCGCCGCAAGTTGGCGCCACATCAGCGTTTACGAACGCGCAGACAGCACTGCGTAACAGACACCCAGCGAGACGCACTACGACCCGCCCGTAGGAGGCGGGCAGTCGGGGGAGGGTTACGGTCGGCGTCCCCAGGCGGAGATCATCGGGGCGGTGGCCAGGTCGAGGCGTCCGGTGGCGATGTTCGCCAGGTGGCGGTCGATCTCCTCGTCGGTGGCGAGTCCTTCCGCCACCAGACGGTGGCGGATCTGCCGCACGGTCGCGGCCTCAAGGACGGCACATGCCGGCGAGGTGATCGGGAAGTACGCGTCGGCCTGAACGTCGTCCAGACCGGCTTCGCGCAGCAGCCTGGGCAGGGTTCGCCCGTACTCGAGGTCCGCGCCGCGTGCCGCCATCAAGGTGCGGAAGCCGGATCGCAACCGGTTGGCGAGCTGCCGCTCGGGGCCCGATTCGTCCCGATACAACAGCGGCTGCAACGCCGGGTCGGCGTCCTCCAGGAGCAGCCAGCCGCCGGGCCGCAGCGCCTGGACCATCTGGCGCAGCGCCTTGGTGCGGTCGGTGACGTGTATCAGGACCAGTCGGGCGTGGACGAGGTCGAAGCCGCCGGGCGGCGGGGGTTCGGCCGCCACGTCGTGGCGCAGTACCTCGATCACGCCACCGGCGATGTCCCGGGTCCAGGACACGTCGATGTCGGTGGCGATCACCGTTCCCGTGGGGCCGACGCGCTCGGCCAGCCCGAGGGGTACGGACGGACCACCGGCACCGACCTCCCAGCACCGCATGCCGGCAGCGATCCCGAGCTGGTCGACGTGCCTGAACGTCACCGGATCGAACAACTCACTGAGGGCATCGAATCGGATCCCTGCCTCCGATTGCTGATTGTCCAACAGGTAGCCGTGCTCCGGGTCGCGTTCAGCCATGCCGCGATTCTGACAGAGGGGCAGTCGGACCCTGGTCGCCGGGTTTTGGGCTGCCAGCGGTCATGCTCAAGATGGTCTTGGCTTGGTGCAGAGGAAACACCCCTCCCAGCGCGGGAGCGCGCTAAGGATCCGGTGTTGTGCACATGAGGCGATGGCACGTTCGTCCGGTCCGGGGAAGTCTCCGATGAGACGGGTGTCGTCGGTCGGCTCGAAGGACTCGACCATGGTGTTGAACTGGTACAGGTAGTCACGGGCGAAGGGAGGGTCATAACCCAGCTCGCTCCAGCGGTGGCGGCTCAGTGCGAGTGCGGTGGCACGCAGCACGAAGTCCCTGACGCGCTCGGCGCGTGGTGTACGCGTGGACGACCCACGCCGCTCACCGCTACGCGTACGAGGCCCGTCACCCGCAACCCGTCACCTCACCCGCCCGGAGCGCCGCACCCCGCCCACCTAACGCGCCCCGGCTACTCGCATGAGATAGGCGACCCATGACACAGCGACCCGCCAACACCCCCTACAACAGTGGCATGTTGAGCAATGACGCGCATCGTGAAGGTGACCGCTTGCAGTCCATCCAACGCAACGTCGACGCGTTCACCACCGGCGTCCTCGACGGCCTTCCCATCGAAGCCTCCTGGGACTGCCTGGAACTGGGCGCAGGCGCCGGCTCCATCGCCTACTGGCTCGCCGGACGCTGCCCGGACGGACGCGTGGTCGCCGTCGATCTCAATACCCGCCACCTCGATGCGGGCCGGGCCACGAATCTGGAGATCCAGGAAGCTGACATCACACACGAGGACTACACGCCCGGCAGCTTCGATCTCATCCACGCCCGCTACCTGTTCTGCCACCTCCCGGAGCGCGACGAGATGATCGCGCGGGTCGCTCGCTGGCTCTCCCCCGGTGGCTGGCTCATCGTCGAAGAGCCCTACCACCTGCCGGCCATCACTTCCCCCTTCCCCGCGATCCAGCGCATCCTCGACGCCTACCAGCACATGTACCACCAGCACGGCGCCGACTTGACCTGGGTCCGCGGTCTACCGGCCCTCCTGGCTCGCAACTCACTGACCGAGGTGGCCTTTGCCGGAAACCCCGGCTGCATGGGCGGACTCGACAAGGACCGCTGGCTCCCCCTCATCACCCAAGCAGCCCCCACCCTTCTCGCCGACGGTCTCATCACGAAGGCCGACCTGGAAGAGTTCGCCACCCTGCTGAAGGACCCAGCCTTCATCGACATCCCCCAGATCACCATTTCCGTGTGGGGCCGTCGTCCTACGGAAGGGACGACTACGGCGATCTGAGCAGAAGACCGACACACCTCACGATCAAGCCCCTCGGGGGCATGGGGGGCGACCGGCTCCAGGCCGCCGGCCCGGAGGGCAATGCCAGCCCGCGCGCGCCCCTGTCTCCTCCTGCCTTCTGCGGCCTTGATGGTGCACATCTCGGCGATTTGACCGAGGAGCTGGCCGGTCCCTGGACGGCGCGGTGCGAGTCGGTTCTGCGGGAACGGCGAGGCCGCAACCGTCGGCGTGCGGCTGGCGCTGGACCGGATCGCCAGCTTGTCTTCGTCGACCGGGTGCTGGTCACTCTGGTCTACCTGCGGCTGCAGCCCATCCCTCGGACCGGGTTGGGCGGGATCCCACCCGGCGAGCTCCATCAAGGCCAGGCCCAGCAGCACGAGCCCGAACAGGTCGACGAGGGCGAGCGCCACCAGGGTCGCGCCCCCGGTGAGGGTGAGCGGCACCAGCGTGCCGCCCGGGTCATCCCCAACCGCCGGTCGGGTCCAGCTCCTCGCCGTCGTCTTCGTCGTCCTCGTCGAAGGGATTGGCGAAGATCGACGACAGCGTTTGTTCGACCGGGTTGCCGACCTCGTCCTCAGTCATGAGGATCCCGCGGAGCATGTTCAGCGGGTACAGGTAGCTTTCCGGGTCACCGGCGACGCCGACGCAGGGATGATCGAGGGGGCCTTCTCCTGCGGGGTCGAAGAACGGCTCGATCTTCCCGCTGACGATGTCGGGGATGTACTTCCACACCATCTTCTGGTTGCGGCAGAACACCTCTCCCACGTACCAGATGGCGCCTTGGATGAAGGGGCTCATGCGCCGGTCGGTGATCTCTTCCATGGTGCTGGCGGTCTCCCGGATCAGTTCGTCCAGGATTCCCAGGGAGGCGGGGGTGAAGTCGAGGACGCCCGCGAAGCTGGTCTGTTCGGCCCACCTTTCGTGGGCGGTCCGGCGCTCGCCGAGCCACCTGAGCAGGTCGGGGTGCCGGGTCGGGTCGTAGGTCTCGTCAGGTTCGGTCATGCCGTCGACGGTAGTAGACACCACTGACACCACCATCGCAGTGTTGACGATTCGACACCCAACACGCTCAACAACCCTTTGTACGCGAGGCGTTGGGAGCCTCTAATGTGTTGGCCGGCGGTCGGCGAAAAGCTGACACGGGGGCCCCAACCAGCCGCCCGCCCGCACCACCTGAGTCCCGTACGTGGCCCCCACGACCAGGGACACACATGAGAACACAGATACCCATCCGTACCCGGCTCCGGCGGCGCCTGACCTCGTGCCTCGCGGTCGTCTCGGCGGCCGGGATGATGCTCGTCGGCCTCCCCGCCACCGCGAACGCGGCGCCCGGCGACTACGCCAAGGTCACGTCCGGCGGACGCTGCGACAAAATGCACCTCGGCAAGACGTTCCCCCGCACCCCGAACAACTCCGGTGCCCCCACCGGCCAGCACCATTGGACCAAGGGTGGTCCGGACGAGGAGTACTACTTCAACCTGGAGTTCAAGGGCTTCGAAGACGTCACCGCACCCACCCGCGCCGACCTGAAACACGTCGGCGACACCGACGCCGACGTCAAGAAGTGGGATGACGCCTACCGGGCGTCGAAGAACCCCGAGGACATGAAGCGCGCCATCTGGGCCCGCTACGCCCGCTATGCCAAGGGGAAGCCGTCCCCGAAGTCGTTCAATAAGTGGGTGCCGCAGAACCTGATCGGCGCTCAGCATTCCCGGAACAAGGGCGGTACCTTCGAGCGGAAGACCGTTCAGGACTACAACCTCATCGGCCCGGACTGGCAGTGTGAGGTCACGGTCGAGATCTTCGACAAGGACGGCAACAAGATCGCCTCCCGCCGGTACGACGCCTGGAACCAGCGGACCGGGGACCTGGGCGAGTTCAAGGCCGACGGCAAGCGGAAGCCCGGCCAGTTCAAGAACGACAAGATCATCCTTCGCCACAAGGACGCGAAGTACGACTTCACAAAGTCGAAGTTCACCATGTTCGCCGGGGAGAAGCCCAACGGGGCCACCACCAAGGAGTACAAGGCGGAGAACGCCAAGCTCCGCGCCGAACGAGGGTCGGGCAACAACCCGATCCGGATCGCGGAGCGACGGGCGACGGCGAAGGGGCTGTGGCCGCAGACGAATTACACCAAGACCTACCCGGTGTTCAATCCGCGGCCGAACACCGGCACCCAGGGCCCGATCAACTCCATCGCCTACGGCTCCGGGAAGAACCCGGCGCAGGCGCGGCAGATCCAGAACCAGCACAACCAGATGAACACCCGCGGTGCCCTCGGCCGCGGCCCCGGCGGCGTCGACTTCTCCACCTTGGAGCTCCAGTACGTCGGCAGCCCCGTCAAGGGCAAGGGGCTGGACTACAGCATGAAGGCCGACTTCATGCCCGACGAGGACAACAATCCCGGCTGGGGCGGGCAAGCGAAACTTGAGCTGGCCTCGGACGCCCTGTTCACGTGGCTGGCCCTCACCCCCGACAGGCAGTGGGTGAACCTGAATCCGGATCAGCCGGACAAGATCATGGATAAGGGGTTCGGGGAGACCGACGCCGGACGCGTCCTCCTCGAAGCCGACATGGAGATGAAGCGGGACTTCTCCCGCGCCATGGACCCCAAGAAGTCCCCCGGCAAAGAGTTCATGAGCGCCACCCCCAAGGTTGACGGGGTGCCGTGCTGGGGATCCGGCCGCAACTGGATCGTTCCCGGCCGGGCGAAGGTCCGCGAGCAGGACGGCGGCATCTACATCCTCGACGCCCCGCTCAAGGTCAACCACGCGGCGATGGACTTCGACACCCCCGTGCAGGGCGAGGACTGCTCGAAGAAGCTCACCAAGGCGGAGAAGGAGCGCAGCCACCGGCTGATCACCCGCTACCTCGTTCCGCACGTTGAGAAGCAGATCAACACCGAGAAGAAGTACGCCGACCTGCGCCGCGTCTACAAGTCCCGTGTAGCCGCCGAGTGGATCCGGCAGCAGGACGCCAAGAAGGCCACCGACTTCCGGCCCATCATCAACAGCAACAATCTCAAGCGGTGGCCGCTGCGGGGTGAGAACGCCGACTGGGACAAGCGCACCGTATGGAAGGAGATGGTGAAGTCCTTCACCAAGGGCGACTTCACGTATGAATGGCCCCTCGGCGACGGACGCATCTGCACCTTCTTCGTCGGCGGCGTCGACTTCTCCAAGGCCCCCAAGCGCAACATCACCCCCGTGGAATTCCAGCTCCAACACCGGCGCCTTCCCCAGACCACGAAGGACAGCGTGCGGGCGCAGACCTCCGCGCGGGATGCCGATGTGACGTTCCTCGGTGGGAACGGGGCCGCGCAGACCGACGACGGCAAGCCCGACCCCACCCCCACGCCGACCCCCACGGACACGGGGAAGCCGACGCCGACCGACGCCCCGTCGACTCCGGCGCCGGATCCCACCACCCCGGGCCCCGGTGACACCGGCAAGCCCACCCAGCCCCCGGCGAACGACCCTGACGGCGACCTCGCCGACACCGGATCGGATACCCCGGTCGGCCTGATCAGCGCCATCGCCGCCGCCGCCGTCGCGGCAGGCGGAGCGCTGACGTGGTGGATGCGCCGCCGTAAGGCGGACACCACCACCAGCTAAGAACAACCCGTAGCTACAGCTACGCGAAGAGGCCCCCTCCCCGCTGCTTGCGCTGGGGAGGGGGCCTCTCGCATGCTCAGGGCCGCCGCGGCCCGGTCAGTTGCCCTCTCCGGTGGTGACGTAGTCCAGAATTTCCCTCCGCGGCCGGCGAATGGTCGAACCGGGGAACACGCGGGCCCTACACACCATGTAGGCGTGTAGGGCGGCAGCGGCCTCGACGTTGCGGTCCTCACCTGCTGCCCGGGCAACGACCAGGCGGTCGAGCACGTTCGCCAGGGCGCCAGGGGCGCGAGCGCACACGTGCCCCAGCCGCTCTGCTTCGATGATTCCCCTCATGCGGTTGGGGAGAAGGTGAGTGGCCAGAGCCAGACCTGCCAACTGGTCCGCGGCTTGAGGGCGTTGACCGCGCTCGTACCCGCCCGGCTTTCGGAGCGCGCCTGCGGATCGTCACCGTGCGCCGAGAGCGTAGGCGTCAGTTGACGTAAGTTGACGCAAAACCTTCGCTTTGCTCCTTCTTTGCTTGTCTTTGAACCTCAATCGCCAGTAGCGTCCGGGCCTGGTCGGGTGATCCCGACCAGGCCCGAGCAACGTCCGAGGCATTCTGCGTCGGAGACGTTTCCGTGCCCAGGCCATACAGGCGGCTGGGGTTGGCCCAGCACGCCACCTGCTCGGCGGCTCTTCGTGAGCTGTTGGATGTCACCGGAGGATGCATGCCCTCGTCTATCGCTGCCGCAATCGCCGCGTCCGCGCTGAGTCTCGGAGCCCTCGCCTCGGGTACAGACGTTGCCACGGCGGCCCCGTCGTCCCCCGCCGCCCGACCTGCTGGCGACGCGCCGTCGTTCCGGCCAGCGATCAACGCGCGTGCCGCGGCCGTTGACCGGTGCAGCTACCAGGTGGTCCGCTCCCACGACTCCCGCTACGTCTACTCCGTGAGCGGGGCCGGCGACGGTGGCGCCCGCGAGCTGAAGATCCAGGCGGAGGACGATGTGAGGGTGTCCGACGACTGGCGTAAGGTCACCCAAGTCGATGCGTGCGCGGGCGGACAGAACCAGGTTCCCGCGACGCTCCGCGTCACAGGAAAGCTGCAGAACCCGGAGCACTACGATCCGTCCGTACCGCGGACCATCCACAGCGACGCACTCAAGCCCGCTGCCGCCTCGGTGATCCCGAAGGCACCGCCGATGACCTCCATCGACCGCCTCGACGCGGCGACCGTCCGCGTCACCTGGAAGCCGGCCCCAGGCAACCCCGACCAGGTCAGCCTGATGGAACGCAAGCCCTTCTACAGCAGCGAGGTCGGGCTGTGGCATCCGTACACCTTCCAACGGAACGTACAGGTCGGCGCCACCTCGATGGACCGCAAGCTGGAGCGTGACCCCGACATCCCCCCTGCGGCCCGCACGCACGCCTACTGGATTCGCGTGGTCAAGGACGGCTTCGTCAGCGACCTGCGCGCCGAGAAGCCGCTCGCCATCGAGCCGTAACCACCTGCCGATGTGTGCCGCGTTCTGCGATACCGACCGCCGTGAGTGATCGGGCAGCGCGGCGACCGCACTGCCCGCCGGCGGTCCAGCACCCGTACCGTCGGCAGCCCGGAGGCCGCAGGGCGCCGTACCGACTGACTTCCCTCAGGCAGCGGAATTCGCGGTGAGTGCGGTCGGTGGAGCGCTGGCGGCGGGCCTGGCGCGAGGGCGGGACGGAGGCCCTGCGCTCGGCGGGGCCGGCGAACACCCGGCCCGTCAGCGATGCGCAGTTCGCCGTGCTCGAGGAAGAACTCGCCAAGGGCCCGGCCGTGCATCGTTTCGCAGACCAGCCGTGGACTGTGGCCCGGGTGCAGGCGGTGAACCGCCGCCTGCGCCAACTGAGTCTGTCGGTGTCGACGGTATCGCGGTTGCTGAAGCGGGCACGGCTGGTTGTGGCAGGGGCTCGCATCCGATGCGGGATGTGACGCGAGCAAGGCTCGGCCTGGTGTCCAAAGGTGCCGCGGGTTCCCCCTCTTGGGGACCTGGTGGTGCGTCGGTGATGTCGGCCATGCCGTCGATAGCGCCATCGCCCGCCTCCGCCCGTTCCCCGCGGTGCCGCGATCACGCCGCGATCACGCCGCGAGGACCGACCGTTCCACCTCCGGGCACGCCTAGTCAGGCCGTACGGAATCGAGCAGGGCGGCGCAACGGGCGAGCAGGCCGACAAGTGTTGCCCGCTCCTCGTCGGTGAACTCGGCAGCCAGTGCCCGCTCCACCCGTACCGCCCGCGCGTCGGCGTTCTCCATGACGGCGCGGCCCTCATCCGTGAGCCGGATCTCCAGGACGTTCTTGTGCCACTCGTGCGGAGTGCGCTCGACGAAGGCGCGGTCCTGGAGGTTCTTCAGCACCGTGTTCATCGTCGGCGGCGTCACTCCGCACGCCCGCGCCAGCGCGGCGGCCGAGATGCCAGGCCGCTCGGAGCTGTAGAGCAGAGCCGCGTACTGCGGGACCGTCAGACCGGCCGGCCTCAGCGCCGCGTGCTTGGCGCCGTTCAGAGCCTGCTCGGCGCGTTTGATGGAAGAACCGAGGCGCTCGGACACGGGCATGGACGTCATCTCCGCATCGTAGCGGCCCTAAAGCAGGGAAGCCCTCACCCGACAATGAGCACTCATACGGAGATTAGAACCTTGACGAAGATTAGAGTTCGAATATAGCTTCGTGCACATTCGATCGCATGCGGACGACGCTCGCATGCGCCGACAACGGGGAGGCACCCACCCATGTCCCAAGCGATCACACGCCGCGCTCTGAGCTCGGCCGCCCTGGCCCTGACCGCCGTCGTCGTGCCGCTCGCCGCCACCGCGAGCAGCCAACCCGCGACCAGGTCACCCGCCGCGCACACCGCCGCCCGGCATGAGACCCGCGCCCGCGTCTCCACCGCGTATGACCTGCCTGGCGCCCGCGTTTACCCGGAAGGCATCGCTGCCGACCCGCGCACCGGCGACACCTACGTCGGCTCGTACGCGACCGGCGCCGTCTACAAGGCGACGCCGGGGCACCGCACCGCCCAGGTCTTCCTGCCGTCCGGCACCGACGGGCGCACCACCGCGAACGGCTTGAAGGTCGACGGCGCCGGCCGGCTGTGGGTCATTGACTCGACCGACGGCGTCGCCGTCTACGACCTGCACGACCGCAAGCTCATCGCCCGCTTCGACGTAACCGGAAGCGCCAAATCGTTCGTCAACGACCTGGCGATCGCCTCGGACGGCAGCGCGTATCTGACGGATAGTTACCGGGGTGTCCTCTACCGCGTCACGCCCCGGCAGCTGGCGCGGGCCGCCGCGCACGGCGGGCGTGCCGAGCTGACCACGGCCTACGACCTGGCCGGTGCGCTCCCCAACGCCCCGGCCGGCGGCGTCGCACTCAACGGCATCGTGGCCGACCCCTCCGGCCGCTATTTGCTGACCGTCGACATGACAGCGGGCACCCTCTACCGCGTCGAGGTGGCGTCGGGCGCGGTACGCCAAGTCTCCCTGCACGGCGGAGACGCGCTGCACGGCGACGGCCTCGAAATGCGCGGCAACACCCTCTGGGTCGTTCACAACGTGACCAACGCCATCAGCCGGTGGAAGGTCGGCGACGACGGTGCGTCCGCCCGCATGGAGCGCCGCATCACCGACCAGGAGCTCCAGATCCCGACCACGATCGTCCACAGCCGCGGCCGGACGCTCGTCGTCCGCTCCCAGTTCGACAAGGGCGGCCCGATGGGCCCCGGGACGCCGCGCCCGTTCACGGTGGCCACGGCGGATGGCATCTGAACCGTTGTCCCGACGAGGAACTTCGAGCGGGTGACGGGAACCGAACCCGCGCTCCGGGCTTGGGAATCAGGGCGCTTTCGCGGGCACCATGCCGCCCTGGCCAGCGACGACACCGCAGCCGTTCAGGGTGTGCCCGGCTGCCTCTCTGTCCCCTGTTGACCGTTGTTTACCGGCCCACCTGGCACGGCATCGGCACAGTGGGCCGTGCGGCCCCGGAACGGAAGCATTCCCGTAGGGGTCGGGTTGCTACGCGCCACGGGCACTGCTTCCTCGCCGGGCACGAAGGCGTTGGGGGTCTCCACGGAGGAGCCGTTGACCTTGGTCAGAGCGTCTGGGGCAGGGTGGGTCGATCACGACCTGGGGTTCGCCAGGGACGGTTTCAAGCTCCAGAAGGGTGGCCGGGCCGGCGGTCCCCAAGATCCCGAGAACGTATTGGCACGGTGGCGGACCGCCCGGAACCGGCTACAGCTGCCGCTTCCAGCGCCAGCCGGATCGGCCTCTCATTCCTGACCTGCCGAAGATGCGCTGGGCCGTTGGTCACGTGGTTGGTCACGCCACTGCCCAGACATGAAGAAAGCCCCTCATCAGGGGCCGTTCTTCGTGGTGTCCGAGGGGGGACTTGAACCCCCACGCCCGATAAAGGGCACTAGCACCTCAAGCTAGCGCGTCTGCCATTCCGCCACCCGGACTAGGTGTGATCTTCACGGGGCGTTCCCCGCGGCGACATGGACAACCATACCAAGGTTTCGGAGAGCCTTTCACCTGCGTATCCGTGCGGACCATAAGCCGCACTTATCGACGACAGGGGGCAAATCGTCCGATCAGCCCCCGTCCCGATGCGTAAGGGATCGGGACGGGGGCTCACGGGCGACGGCCATCGGCCATCGCCCGTCGGCCATCGGTGATCGGTGATCGGCTACGGCATCAGGTGGTAGTCCGGGAAGTTGCCCGGCAGGCGTTCTCCGGCCGGGCCCTCGGTCACGGCGTGGACGAGGAGTTCGCCGCCGACGAAGGCGCCGCTCCAGGAGTTGCCGAAGCCGCCGAAGAGCTCATCGCGGTCGCCGCGGGAGCGTGGCTTGCCGTGGCCGACCTTGAAGGCGCGGATCTGCGGGGCGAGGCGGTCGTAGGTCTCCTTGTCGTCGCAGGAGAGGCTGGCGACCAGGGCGCCGTTGCTGGCGTTCATGGCGGCCAGCAGCTCGGCCTCGGTGTCGACGAGGACGAGGGTGTCGACGGGGCCGAAGGGCTCGGCGTGGTGGAGCGGGGAGGACGGGGGCGGGGCCAGGAGGGTGGTCGGGGGGAGATAGGCGGAGGTGTCCTGGCCGGGGAGGAAGTGGCCGTCGGCGAGGGTGCCGCGGTGGAGGGGGACGGCTCCGCGGGAGATGGCCTCCGTCGTGAGGTCGGCGAGTTCCTTGGCCTTGGCGGCGTTGATCAGCGGGCCGAAGTCGAGCTCGGGGAGCGGGTCCTCGGGGGCGGCGACGGCCAGCGGGTGGCCGAAGCGGACGCTGCGGACGGCCGGGAGGTAGGCGGTGAGGAAGTCGGCGAAGGCCTCGCGCTGGACGACGAACCGGGGGTAGGCGGTGCAGCGCTGCTTGGCGTAGTCGAAGGTCTTGCGGAGGAGGGGCGTGAGGGACTGCCAGTCGGTGAAGTTCCAGATGCCCCAGGTGTTGAGGCCCTCCTGTTCGAGGACATGGCGTTTGCCGAGGTCGGCGACGGCGGTGGCGACCCGGGCCCCGGTGTCCCGGCCGCCGACGAAGGAGACACAGCCGATCTCCGGTGCGCGGACCAGGGCGGGCGAGAGCTCCCCGCCGCTGCCGCTGACCAGGGTCGCCGGGATGCCCTCGCGGGCCGCCAGGGCGCAGGCGAGGGTGAGGCAGACCAGGCCGCCGTCGGTGGGCGTCTTGGCGATCACGGCGTTGCCGGCCAGCGCCTGGACCAGCATCGCGTGGATGAGCACCGACATCGGGTAGTTCCAGCTGGCGATGTTGCTGACCGGGCCGGGGAGGGGAGTGCGGTCGGTGAGCATGCCGTCGATCTCGTCGACGTACCAGCACACCCCGTCGATGGCGCGGTCGACATCGGCCTGGGCGAGCTTCCAGGGCTTGCCGATCTCCCAGACGAGGAGCAGCGCGAGCAGTTCACGGTGTTCGGTGAGGGCGTCGAGGGTGGCGACGATGCGCGCCTTGCGTTCGGGGAGCGGGACCTGCCGCCAGGCGCGGTGCTGATCGAGGGAGGCGCGTACGGCCTGCCGCGCGGTGTCGGCGTCGAGGCGGGGCGGGCCGGCGATGGGGGTGCCGTCGATGGGGCTGGCGGCGGGCAGCGGATCGCCGTCCGGGTGCCAGGTCGCGGCCCAGAGGTTGCGGGCCCGGTCGTCGTGGAACGCCTCGGGGGCGGCGCCCAGGCTGCGCTGCCAGGCGTCCTGCCAGGACGTACCGGGCTTCAGGATGAGGGTCGGGGCGCTTGCGGGTGTGATGGCCATCGGTGTCTCCGCTCTCGGTGCACGGCCGGAGGGGCAGGGTGGTGGCGCTCGGGCGGCTCCCGGGGAAGCCGCTACTGGACGGTAGTGGGCGGGCTGGCACAGCGGGACGGTCCGGCGTCAGGTATGGCGAGTGTCACTCTTCGTGGGCGAGAGGACCACCTGGGTGAGGCGACCGGTGGGTGGGAGAGGCGACCGCAGTGGAGAGACCGGTGGGTGGGAGAGGCGACCGGTGGGTGGGAGTGGACGAACCGGTGGCGGGAGAGGACGAGCGCGCCAGCTCGGGGAGCGGGAGGGCGCTGCGCTTCAGTCGCCTCGACGGCGGGCATCAACTCGCGGTGGCGGTCGGTGAGTTCGGTCGGCGCTCGGTGGTACGTCGAGGTGACGGCGTGCTTCACCAGGGCCGCTGCGGCAGCTGGGCGGACGCGGGCGGCCGGGCCGCGTACGAGGTCAGCCGGCGGCGGGTTCGCTGGGCTCGGTGGGGACGGCCGGGGCGGCGGGGTCCCCCGCCTTCTCCTGCGTACGGTCGGCGATCGCCCGGTGGTGGCGGACCACCTCGTCGATGATGAAGTTCAGGAACTTCTCGGCGAACGCCGGGTCCAGCCGGGCGTCTTCGGCCAGCCGTCGCAGCCGCTCGATCTGGGCGGCCTCACGGGCCGGGTCGGCGGGCGGCAGGCTGTGCCGGGCCTTGAGCTCGCCGACCTGCTGGGTGCACTTGAAGCGCTCGGCGAGCAGATGGACCAGGGCGGCGTCGAGGTTGTCGATGCTGCTGCGCAGGTAGAGCAGTCGCTCCCGGGCCGCCTGATCGGCCACGGAGGCCGCGTCGCCGGCCGTCGGTACTGTGCCCTCGCCCATGTGCCTCTCGCCATCCCTGGTCGCTCGATGATCGACTGCACATTACCCGGCCGGGGGCCGCCGGCCAGGGTCGATCTCGCGTATCGGACAGGGGCTGGAACCGCGCGGGCCTGCCCGCACGGACGGGCGACCGGGCTGGAAGGGGACGCCCGGTGGCAGGCTCCCCCACAGAACCCACCACCGGGCCGTCTCATCGCAGACCGCGCAAGCCCGGGCCGGGGGCCCTGGGCAGCACGTCCGCAGCTCCGCGGCCTCGAAACAGGCCTCTACCCACGCACGTGCGGATCCATCCCTCGTTTTTCGCCCCGGTGTGCGGCCGTCCGACACACCTGCCCCGGACCGCGTCGGTGACGGCCCTCCGCACATGCCGCGGCGTCGGCGGCACCGCCACCCCCTCATGTGCAGGACAATGACCTCGTCGAGGTCACCCGCGGCACGACCACCCGGTGACCCACGGCAGTCTGTGCGCCGAGGGCCGGCTTCCGCACGTACAGCGGCTTCCGGCACATACAGCGACGCCTAGCGGAACGAGTGGGACGGATCGAGGCATGGGACGAGTCACGGAGCGACGCAAGGTGATCCGCATCCGCGACGGTGTGGTGAGCACCCGCCCGGACACCCTTGTCGCCGAAGAGCCGCTGGAGATCCGGCTCGGCGGCACTCCGCTGGCGATCACGATGCGGACGCCCGGTGACGATTTCGCGCTGGCCGCCGGCTTCCTCGTCAGCGAGGGCGTGCTCGCCACCGGCGACGAGCTGGCGAACATCGTCTACTGCGCCGGGGCGACGGACGAGGGCTCCAATACGTACAACGTCGTCGATGTGCGTCTCGCGGACGGGGTGCCGGTCCCGGACATCAGCCTGAAGCGCAATGTCTATACGACGTCGTCGTGCGGGCTGTGCGGCAAGGCCAGCCTGGACGCGGTGCGCACCACCGCCCGCTGGCCGCTGGACACCTCCCCCGACACCCCGGTCCGCATCGAGCCCGCGACGCTCACCGCCCTCCCCGACCGGCTGCGCGCCGCCCAGCGGGTGTTCGAGCGGACCGGGGGCCTGCATGCCGCGGCGCTGTTCACGACGGACGGGGAGTTGCTGGACGTCCGGGAGGACGTGGGGCGGCACAACGCGGTCGACAAGGTCGTCGGACGGGCGCTTCAGCAGGGGCGGCTGCCGCTGTCGTCGGCGGTGCTGATGGTCTCCGGGCGGGCGTCGTTCGAGCTGGCGCAGAAGGCCGTGATGGCGGGGATCCCCGTCCTGGCCGCGGTCTCGGCGCCGTCCTCGCTCGCGGTGGATCTCGCGCAGGAGACCGGGCTGACCCTGGTCGGGTTTCTGCGTGGCGCGTCCATGAACGTGTACGCGGGTGAGCACCGCCTCGCCCTGAGCCCAGCGGCCGCCACGGGCTGAGGCCAGGCCCGCGCGGTCACTCCCCCGGCAGGGCGATCCGGGTCAGCAGCGCGATCAGCTGCTCGCGCTCGGCGGGGGTCAGCGCCGCGGTCAGCTCCGCATTGGCCTCGTCGCCGAGCCGCTGGGTACGGCGCAGCCGCCGGCGGCCGTCGGCGGAGATCGCGACGGCGTTCTTGCGCCGGTCGGTGGGGTCCGGGGTGCGGGTGACCAGTCCGTCCTTCTGCAGGTCGTTGACGATCGCGACCATGTCCTTGGGGTCGATGGCCAGGGTCCGGGCGAGCGCCGCCTGGGAGACCGGGCCGAGTTCGTCGACCGCCGACAGCACGGCGTGATGCATCATCCGCATGCCCTCGGCGGCGAGGGCGTCGGCGACCAGGCGGTGGCCGCGGGCGGCGGCGCGGCCCAGCAGCCAGCTGGGGAGCGCGCGGATACGGCTGGGGGCGTACGGGGTGTCGGCCATGGGGTCACCGTACCGAGGGAGCCCGTGGTCCATTGGGTGCCCCAACGAAAAATCCCGGAAAACCGTTGGCGAACCCAATGGTTTGCGATTATCGTTGGGGAGCCCAATGAAATACGGCCGGCGCCCACCGGCCATCCTTCACGGAGGTGCCGGCCCATGCGCCGTGTCCGATTCCATACCTATGGCGGCCCCGAGGTCCTGCGCGTCGAGGAGGCCGAGGCGCCGGTGCCCGGACCCGGTGAACTGCTGGTGCGCACCGAGGCGATCGGCGTCACCCTGCCGTCCGTGCGACGGGTCCGCGGCGACGGCAAGGGCGGTGGCGATCCACTGCCCTGCACGCCCGGCGGGGAGATCGCCGGTGAGGTCATCGCCCTCGGCCCCGAGGTCACCGGCTTCGCCGTCGGCGACCGCGTCACCTCGCTCACCCTCACGGGCTCGTACACCGAACTCGCCCTGGCGCCCGCCTTCCTGGCGAGCCGGATACCGGACGGCGCGAGTGCGGTGGAGGCGGTGGCGCTGGTGCGCAGCGGACATGTCGCGCTCGCCGCGCTGAGCACCGCGGCGCCACAGGGCGCCGAGTCCGTACTGATCACCGGCGCGGCCAGCGGCACCGGTCATCTCGCCGTCCAACTGGCCAAGCTCCAAGGGGTACCGCGGGTGGTGGCCGCCGTCAGTTCGAGGGCCAAGGCGGAATTCCTCCATGGGCTCGGTGCCGATGAGGTGGTGACCTACGATCAGGAGTCCTGGGGCGAGCCGGTCGATATCGTCCTGGACGGCGTCGGCGGTGAACTGCTGCCACGCGCACTGGCCGCCCTGGCGGAGGGCGGACGGCTGATCTTCTTCAACTCCGGTGGCGGCACGGTCCCGGCGTACGAACTGCTGGCAGGTTCCAAGACCCTCACGGGTCTGACGATGCGCCGGTTCTCCACCGTCCACCGAGAGCTGTACGAACAGCATCGCGCGCAGCTGTGGGAGCTGGCCGGAGCCGGCCGACTGCGGGCCGTGGTCCATGCCGAACTCCCGCTGGACGAGGCGGCGAAGGCACACGAGATCATCGAGGCGCGGGCCAATCTCGGCAAGGTGGTGCTGCGGCCGTGAGGTGCGGCGGGTGCGGGGCACGAGGGGCGCGGCGCCGCGGCCGGCGCCGGGGTACGTCCCGGCCTGGATGACGGGCCCGGTGCGTATTCGGTTGCGCACCCGGCGCGTATCCGGCGCGTACCCGGTGTGTATCCGGTTCACGTCCCGCCGTACGGCATGCCCGGCGCACCCAGCACACCCTTCGCGCCCGGCACAGCCGGCCCGCGCCACGCACCCGGCACTCCCGGCGCTCGCGGCGCTCCGGACGCAGTGCCTGCGAGCCGGGAGAGTGAATTCCGGCTGCGGGGCGGAGAACCGACGCAGGCTCCTTGTGGCGGTCCACACGCGGCAGTAGCTTCCGTCAGGGATGCACATAGGACGTTGGATGTCCTGATGACCCGACCGCCGATGCCTCGAAGGGCAGGCCGGACCATGACGTCAGTTCTCCGCGCACACCCCAGCCCCCGCAGCAGACCCCGGCGCCGCCGCGCGACCGGTCTGCTCGCGGCGTTCACCGCCACCGCCCTCGCGCTCCTGCCGACCGCCCCTGCCCATGCGGCACCTGACGGGGCGTCGGGTGCCTCCTCCCCCACGGTGTCGCCCCCCGTCGACGGCTTCGAGCAGCAGATCCTCTTCAAAGCCTCCCGGGAACAGGGCTACTTCTGCTTCCGTATACCGGCCGTCGTCAAGTCCGAGCGCGGCACCCTGCTGGCGTTCGCCGAGGGCCGGCGCCACGACTGCGGCGACTCCGGCGATATCGACCTCGTCCTCAAGCGCTCCACCGACGGCGGCCGCACCTGGGGCCCGCTCCAGGTCATCAACCACGGCAACGGGGACACCCACGGCAACCCCGCGCCGATCGTGGACCGTCGCACCGGCCGGATCGTCCTCGCCGAGACCTACAACAAGGGCCGTACCGACGGTCTCAGCTGCGATGTCCCCTGCGACCGCACCCCGCACCTCCAGTACAGCGACGACGACGGCGCGACCTGGTCACCGCCCCGGGACCTGACCCCCAGCATCCGGCCCCCGCAGTGGAATTCCTGGTACGCCACCGGGCCGGTGCACGGCATCCAGCTCACCCGCGGACGGCACGCCGGCCGGCTGGTCTTCGGCATAAACTCCGAGAGCTATGCGGACAACCGGGTCACCGCCAACCACGCCGCGCTGATCCACAGCGACGACGGCGGCGCCACCTGGAAGGTCGGCGCGCTGGACACCTGGCCCATCGCCGCGGACGGCACCTTCCGTCAGAAGCCCTCCGAGATGACCCTCCTGGAGCGCTCCGACGGCTCGGTCTACGTCAACGGCCGTGAGCAGGACGGCACCGACCTCGGTCACCGCACCGCGGCGGTCAGCCGCGACGGCGCCGACTCCTTCGCCGCGCCGTTCCGCGCCCTCCCCGGCCTCTACTCGCCGATGGTGCAGGGCTCGGCGCTGCGCCTGCCGCACTCACCCGCCGCGGGCGGCCGCAGCCGCACCCTGTTCGCCGCGCCCGCCGACCCCGACCGCCGCCGGACCATGACCATCCGCTCGTCCTGGGACGAGGGCCGTACCTGGGAGGGCGTCGACCGCGGTGCCCGGGTCACCACCGACTGGTCCGGCTACTCGGACCTGGTCGCCATCTCCCCCGACGTCACCGGCCTGATGTACGAGGGTGGCGCGGTCGACGCCCGGGACGAGATCCGCTTCGTCCGCTTCACCGAGGACTGGCTCGGCCCGCGCCGCGCCCCCGACCCGACGACCCGGGACCGCGCGCCCGGTGCCCGGCCCGCTCTCGTCCTAGGCGGTGCGAGCCCCACCGACGGCCGCTTCGGCAAGGCCCTCTCCTTCGACGGCAAGGACGACGCGGTCCGCCTGCCCTTCCGCAACTCCCTCCCCCTGGGCACCCACGACTTCACATGCAGCCTCTGGTTCCGCTACGACGCCGGGAGCGGTGAACAGCCGCTGTTGTGGATGGGAGGGGTGGGCACCAGGACCCCGCAGGTCGCGGTGGAGGGCGACCCCAGGAACGGCCGGCTCGTCGCCCGGCTCACCGCGGTCGACGGTGCCCGGCCCGCCGCCACCGCCCAGGCCGGGACCGGCAAGGCGTACAACGACGGCGGATGGCACCATCTGGCGCTGCGCCGCACCGACGGACGGCTGCTGCTCACCGTGGACGGCACCGAGACCACCGTCGTCGCCGATGTCCCCGGTACGGTCAGCCGCGGCTCGGTCTTCGGCGTACACCTTGGCCAGAAGCCGGACAGCCGCGCCCAGTTCACCGGCGCACTGGACGACGTACGGGTCTACCGGCGGGCGCTGACCGATGCGGAGCTGTCCGGTGTACGGACGGACGAGGCGTCGGTGCGGGCGCCTTTGGTGCTGGGGCTGTCGCTGGACCGGGTCCGCTAGCGGGCAGCCGGCGCCTCGGTCCGTCGGTCCACCGCCGCCGCGGCGGGCGGGGACTCCCGCCGCGGCTCCGGCACCGCACGGTCCGCGTACCGCCGCGCCAGCACCGCACACACCATCAACTGCATCTGGTGGAACAGCATCAGCGGCAGCACCATCAGGCCGGCCTGGGCGCCGAAGAGGACGCTGGCCATGGGGAGGCCGGCGGCCAGGCTCTTCTTGGAGCCGGCGAAGGTGAGGGCGATCCGGTCCGCGCGGGGGAAGCCGAGCCTCTTCCCGCCGTACGAGGTGGTCGTCAGCATCACCGCGAGGAGCACCGCCTCCACGCCCAGCAGGCACAGCAGCCGCAGCGGCGAGACCTGGTGCCAGACGCCCTGGACCACGCCGGCGCTGAAGGCGGTGTAGACGACGAGCAGGATCGAGCCGCGGTCCACATATCCGAGGGCCTTCTTGTGGCGGGCGATGATGCCGCCGGTCCACCGGCGCAGCAACTGCCCGGCCAGGAACGGCAGGAGCAGCTGGCAGACGATCGAGACCAGGGAGTCGGCCGAGAAGCCGCCGCCGTTCCCGGGCAGTACGAGCCCGGCCAGCAGCGGGGTGACGACGATGCCCACGATGCTGGAGAACGAGCCGGCGCAGATAGCCGCCGCGACATTGCCGCGGGCGAGCGAGGTGAAGGCGATCGAGGACTGGACCGTGGAGGGCACCAGGCACAGGAACAGCAGCCCGGTGTAGAGCGTCGGCGGCAGGACCGCGGGGACCAGGGCGCGGGCGGCCAGCCCGAGCACCGGGAAGACGGCGAAGGTGCAGGCCAGGACGGTGAGGTGGAGCCGCCAGTGGCGCAGGCCTGCCAGTGCCTCGCCGGTGGAGAGCCGGGTGCCGTAGAGGAAGAAGAGCAGCGCCACGGCTCCGGTGGCGGCGCCGTCGGCGACCGTGGCGGCCGGCCCCCGGGCGGGCAGCAGCGCGGCCAGCGCGACGGTGGCCATGAGCGCGAGGACAAAGCCGTCCACGGGCAGCCAGGAGGGCAGCTTGGGCAACGGGTGGCGCATGGTCTCTCTTCGGTCGGCGGCTCTCGGGCGGTGGCCCGGGCGGTGCCCTCCAGGGTGCCGGGAGGGGCGGCAATCGGGAACCCCTCTTACTGTTGTCACTGTCATCATGGATTGTGATGAGCGACGAGGGGTGAGGGGTCATGTTCGAGCCCGTGCAGCTGCGTACCTTTCTCGCGGTGGCGCAGACGCTGAGCTTCACGCAGGCCGCGCACCGGCTCGGGCTGCGGCAGTCGACCGTGAGCCAGCATGTACGCAAGCTGGAGGAGGCCGCCGGGCGGCGGCTGTTCGTCCGGGACACCCACGGCGTGCAGCTGACCGAGGACGGGGAGGCGATGCTCGGTTTCGCCCGCACGATCCTGGAGGCGAACGAGCGGGCCGCGGGCTTCTTCGCGGGTACCAGGCTGCGTGGCCGGCTCCGCTTCGGCGCCTCCGAGGACTTTGTGCTGACCCGGATGCCGGAGGTGCTCGAAGGGTTCCGGCGGGAGCACCCCGAGGTCGATCTGGAGCTGACCGTGGAGCTTTCGGGAACCCTGCACGAGCTGCTGGCGGCCGGGCGGCTCGATCTCGTCCTTGCCAAACGGCGCTCGCAGGACTCACGCGGCCGGCTCGTATGGCGCGACCGGCTGGTGTGGGTGGGCGCCGAACGGCTGCGGCTGGACCCGGAGCGGCCGGTGCCGCTGGTCGTCTACCCGCCCCCGGCGGTGACCCGGGCCCGTGCACTGGAGGCGCTGGAGCGGCACGGCCGGCAGTGGCGGATCACCTGCACCAGCGGAAGCCTGAACGGACTGATCGCCGCAACCCGGGCAGGTCTGGGCGTCATGGCACATACGAGGGGCATGATCCCGCCAGGCCTGGTCCAGACCCCGGCGCGCGCCGGACTGCCGGACCTGGGTGAGGTGGACTTCGTCCTCCTCCACGGCGAGCGCGACCGTGCGGCGCGCGGCCCGGCGGAGGCGCTGGCCGCCGCGATCCTCGCGGGCGGTGACAGACTGCAGCTCCCGTAGCTGCGGGCCCATCCTGGGCGGCTCGTGCGGGCCCGGCGCCCGAATCGGTGTCAGGTGCAGAGATTTGGTGCAGATATGGTCCCGGCGTCGTGAGCGTACGGCGTCGATGCCACTGGATCATGTCCGTGCTCCCCCAAAGTAACCCGATTTCTCCGGTTGGCCAGTTCACGTGGGGGCGCGTTCACGCCGTGGTACGGCACTGCCGGATGTCGTTCCCGTGGGGTACGGTCGCGGCCTTGTGAGCAACACCACGAGGAGCTGGGTCATTGCGCGAGTTCACCGTCCCGCCTTTGGCGACCGCGCCCCGGGTCGGCGGGCTGGCGGATGCCGTCTACGACCACGCCGAGGCCGACCCCGACCGCGTCGCTCTGGCGCGTAAGGACGACGCGGGCGACTGGCAGGACGTCACCGCCGGACAGTTCCGGGACGAGGTCCTCGCGCTGGCCAAGGGCCTGCTCGCCCAAGGCGTCCGGTTCGGCGACCGGGTCGGCATCATGTCCCGTACGCGCTACGAGTGGACCCTGTTCGACTTCGCGCTCTGGTCGGTCGGCGCCCAGTCCGTGCCGCTGTATCCCACGTCCTCGGCCGAGCAGGTCTTCTGGATGCTGCACAACGCGGGCGTCTCGGCCTGCCTGGTCGAGCACGAGGACCATGCGATGACCGTCGGCTCGGTGATCGACCGGCTTCCGCAGCTGCGCAAGCTGTGGCAGCTGGACGCCGACCCGGTGGCCGAACTGACCGCGGCCGGTGCGCACATCGACGACGAGGTGGTGCACCGCCACCGCATGGCCGTCACCCCGGAGGCCACGGCCACGATCATCTACACCTCCGGCACCACCGGCCGCCCCAAGGGCTGTGTGATCACACACGCCAATTTCATGGCCGAGTCCGACAACATCGTCATGCGCTACGAGACGGTGTTCACCTCGAAGGCGGGCGAGGAGGCGGCAACGCTGCTGTTCCTGCCCCTGGCGCACGTCTTCGGGCGGATGGTGCAGGTCGCCGCGATCCGCGGCCGGGTCAAGCTGGGGCACCAGCCGGAGCTGGCGGCCCGTGCGCTGCTGCCCGATCTCCAGGCCTTCCGGCCGACGTTCATCCTGGCGGTGCCGTACATCTTCGAGAAGGTCTTCGCCGCGGCCCGGCGCAAGGCGGAGGCCGACGGCAAGCTCGGGCCGTTCGACAAGGCGGTCGAGATCGCGGGCCGTTATGCCGAGGCGCAGGAGAACAAGGCGTTCGGCCTCGGCTCCGGCCCCAGCGCCTCGCTGCGGATGCAGCACCAGCTCTTCGACAAGCTGGTCTACAGCAAGGTCCGTACGGCGATGGGCGGCCGGATGCGGTACGCGATGTCGGGCGGCTCGGCGATGGAGCGCCGGCTCGGGCTGTTCTTCGCCGGCGCCGGGGTGCGGATCTTCGAGGGCTACGGCCTGACGGAGAGCACCGCGGCCGCCACCGCCAACCCGCCCGAGCGGACCCGCTACGGCACCGTCGGCACCCCCATTCCCGGCACCACCGTGCACATCGCCGAGGACGGCGAGATCTGGCTGTACGGCGGCCAGATCTTCCAGGGCTACCACAACGACGCCAAGGCGACCGATGCCGTGCTGCACGACGGCTGGTTCTCCACCGGTGACCTGGGCGCGCTCGACGAGGACGGCTATCTGACGATCACCGGGCGGAAGAAGGAGGTCCTGGTCACCTCCGGTGGCAAGACGGTCTCGCCGGTGGGTCTGGAGGACCGGGTGCGGGCGCATCCGCTGGTCGCCCAGTGCATCGTCGTCGGCAACGACCGGCCGTTCATCGCCGCCCTGGTGACGCTGGACCCGGAGGCGGTCGCCCACTGGCTGGCCATGCGCGGCAAGCCGGAGATGCCGCCGACGGACCTGGTGCGCGATCCGGACCTGGAGACCGAGATCCGGCGCGCCGTGGTCGCCGCCAACACCCTGGTCTCGCAGGCCGAGTCGATCCGTACGTTCCGGATACTGGCCAACCAGTTCAGCGAGGAGCACGGGCTGCTGACGCCGTCGCTGAAGCTGAAGCGCAAGGCGATCGAGACGGCGTACTCGGCGGAGGTGGACGCGCTGTACCAGGCGTGACGCAGCCGCGCGTGCCCCGTTCGGTCGCCGCCACGACCGGCTCCCCCGTACGGCGGAGCCGGATCGCCCGCAGGCCCGACGTCCACCGCGGCGGTGCCCGGCAGGGTCGGGGCCATGGACTCTCGCCGTCTCACCCTGCTCGGCCGGATCGCGGTCATCGCCTGTGCCCCGTACCTCACGCTCAAGCTGCTGTGGGTGCTGGGCTTCGACATCGGTGTCGTCGACACCGAGCGCCTCGGCCGCGGCGTCTGGGTGGCCGCCAACGCCGTCACCTTCCTCCTCGATGCCGTCGCGGCGGTGGTGGCGCACACCCTGACCCGCCCGGCGGGCCTGCGCACCCCGGCCTGGCTGCTGGCGTTCCCGCTGTGGATGGCGTCCGGGCTGCTCCTGCCGCTGATGACGGGCTTCGTCGGGGGCACCGTCACCGGACTGCTCACCGGCGCCGCCCATCCGATGGCTGCCGGCGATTTCCTCGCCCCCTGGGTCTTCGGCGTCGTCTACGGCGGTTTCCTCGTCGAGAGCGTCACCCTCCTGGGCGCCTTCGTCCTGTACGCGCACCAGCGCTGGGGCGGGCTGCTGCGCCGGCCGCTGCGCGAGCTCCCGGACACCGGAACCCGGGCGCTACAGCGGATCTTCCTGGTGCCCGCCGCGGTGGTGCTGGCGGCGACGGGCACGGTCCGGGTCCTGTGGGGTGCGGGCTCGACGCTGGGCGAGGACCCGGCCGCGGCGGACAACGGCAATGTCCTCACCTCCGCCGCGGACTGCGCCCAGGGCCTGTTCTCCCTCATCGGCGCCGGTGGCCTGCTGCTCCTGGCCCTGCCCGGCCTGTGGTCCGGGCTGCGGGTGCGGACACCGCTCGTCATGGCCTGGGCCGGCAGCGCCGCGGCCTTCGGCTGCGGGGGCTGTCTGTGGCTGGGACAGGCGGTGACCGAAGGCCTCTCCCCCGGGGTGTCCGCGGTCCCCGCCGGGCTGCCGGGTCTCGTCGGCGCCCTGGAGCTCTTCGCCGGCGTCGTGGTGCTCGCGGCCGGGGCGTTCACTCTCTGCGAACTGACGGCCGGCGTGCGGGGGAATGTGGGGCGTCCGATGATCGTTGAACCCTCCGGAACACGAACGTCGACGTAAGGACCGATTCCCCCGTGAGCAAGGTTCCGTCCATCACGCTCAACAACGGCATCGCGATGCCGCAGCTCGGCTTCGGTGTCTGGCAGATCGAGGACGACCAGGCGTTCACCGCCGTGAGCCAGGCCCTGAAGGCCGGGTACCGCAGCATCGACACCGCGGCGATCTACGGCAACGAAGAGGGCACGGGCAAGGCGCTCGCCGCTTCCGGTATCCCCCGTGACGAACTGTTCGTCACGACCAAGCTGTGGAACTCCGAGCAGGGCTACGACTCCGCGCTGCGCGCTTTCGACGCCTCCCTGACCAAGCTCGGCCTGGAGTACGTGGATCTCTATCTGATCCACTGGCCGCTCCCGGCCCGGGACAGGTACCTCGACACGTACAAGGCCTTCGAGAAGATCTACGCGGACGGCCGCGCCAAGGCGATCGGCGTCTCGAACTTCCAGCCCGCCCATCTGGAGCGGCTGCTGGGCGAGAGCTCCGTCGTCCCGGCCGTCAACCAGATCGAACTGCACCCGCAGTTCCAGCAGGCCGAGTCCCGCGCCTTCCACGCCCGGCACGGCATCGCGACCGAGGCCTGGTCGCCGCTTGGCCAGGGCAAGGGGCTGCTCGAGGACCCGACGATCGCCGGGCTCGCCGCCAAGCACGGCAAGACGGCCGCCCAGGTGGTGCTGCGCTGGCACCTCCAGCTGGGCAATGTCGTCATTCCGAAGTCCGTCACCCCCTCGCGGATCGCCGAGAACATCGACGTCTTCGGCTTCGAGCTGGACGACGCGGACCTCGGCGCGCTCGCCGGTCTGGACGCCGGCCAGCGCCTCGGCCCGGACCCGGCCACCTTCGACATGGCCTGACCGTCGCCCTTCCACGGTGCCGCCCGGCAGCTACGGGCGGCACCGTGGCGTACGACCGGTCCGAGTGGCGGGCTCGGCGGACGCCAGGAAGTGTGGAGGGTGAGCGTGGTGCGGCCTTGGCGGTGCGCCGCCGGGGCGACACTCCGCTTTGCTCTGCCCTGCTCCTTGCCCATGCCGCCACGGCGTGGGCGGCGCCCCCTCGAGGAGGCCACGATGCCTGAAGTCACCTCTCCGTATCAGCCCGGGACACCCTGCTGGGTCGATCTCGCGGCCCCTGACCAGCAAGCCGCCATCGACTTCTACTCCAGCGTCTTCGGCTGGACCGGCGAGATCGGGCCCTCCGAGACCGGCGGCTACGCGGTGTGCGAACTGAACGGCAAGCCGGTGGCCGGCATCATGGCCGCGATGTCGATGGGCGGCCAGCCCCCGCCGCCGACCGTATGGACCACCTACCTGGCCGCCGCCGACGCGGACACCGCCTCGCAGGCGGTGAGCAATGCCGGCGGCACGATCCTGATGCCCGTCATGGACGTGATGACGCTCGGCAGGATGTGTATCGCGGCCGACCCCACCGGGGCGGTGTTCGGCGTCTGGCAGGCGGTGGACTTCCCCGGCGCGGGCATCGTCAATGAGCACGGCGCGCTGATCTGGAACGAGCTCAACACCACCGACCGCTCCGCAGCAACTGCCTTCTACCAGGCCGCCCTCGGCATCGAGAGCACCCCCTTGGAAGGCGCCGACAACTACTACGCGCTCAAGGTGAACGACCGCCCGGTGGGCGGGATGCAGCCGATGTCCGAGCAGATGCCACCCGACACTCCCTCGCACTGGCTGCCGTACTTCTCGGTGGCGGACACCGACGAGACGGTGAAGAAGGTGACCGCGGCCGGCGGAGCGGCGCTTCAGCAGCCGTTCGACATGATGGCCGGCCGGATGGCGGTGGTGACCGACCCTCAGGGCGCCACCTTCGCCGTCATCACCCCGAAGCCGCTGAACGAGGGCTGACGCCACGACGGCCCAGGGCGCTTGCTACGGCGCGCAGGCCGTGTGCACCGTACGGACCGCCAGTACGAACACATCGGACCGGCGGACCACCCCGGCCGCATCGTCCGGGTCGGTGAGGCGGGCGAGCGTGGTGCGGTCGTCCTGGGCCAGTCGGTGGCCGTAGGTGTCGTCGGCGCAGGCGAGTTCGGCCTGCACATGGGCCCGGCCGTCGGCGGACAGCGGGGCCGGCAGATCCAGCAGGAAGCTGCGGGTACGCGGGGTGCGCAGACCGGCGTCGGCGAGGAAGGCGGGCCAGTCCTCGATCTCGGCGGCGGCGTCCGGCAGCGCCGCACGCAGCTCGCTGAACCACTCCTCCCCGGCCGCGTCGAGCCGGGACTGGAGCCCCGGGCGGCCGAGGCCGATGTCGCGCGGCAGATACCGCGGGCTGAGGCCGCCCTCGGCGATGGCCAGCAGTCCGCCGGGCCGCAGATGGGCGGCGAGCGCGGCGACCGCGGCACGCTGGTCGCCGACGTGGTGCAACGCCCTGCTCGACCAGATGAGATCGGCGCCGCCGAGGGCGTCGAGCCCTTCCGGCACCGCGGCGGTATGGGTGCGGATCCGGTCGCCGAGGCCCAGCCGGCCGGCCCGGGCGCGGGCCCGTTCCAGCAGCGCCTCGCTCGTATCCACCGCGACCACCTCGGCGGACGGGAAGGCGCGCGCCAGCAGCGCGCTGACCACGCCCGGACCGCTGCCGATGTCCAGCACCCGGCGCACTCCGTCCGGCCCGGCGCCGCTCGTGCCGGTGAGCAGTTCCCGCAGCCAGGCGGTGACCTGGTCGTAGAGCGGGGTGTGCAGCTCGGCGGCCCGTTCGAGCAGGGTGCCGAGCACCGCCCAGTCGATCTGCCCGCCTTCGAGGGGCGCCGGGTGCGGCCCGGCGCCGGGCCGGTCGTGATCGCTCATGGCATCGAGCCTCCGTTACGGGCCGGGCCGGTGCAACCGCCGTTGCCGGCCCGGCAACCCCAGCTTCCGGCCGAAGCCCTGGTGACCGTAGGGTTTTGGCCCGTGGCTACTCCAGGATGGATGCCGCCGACGGATACCGAGCGGCGGCTGTGCGAAGCGACGGCGCGTGGTGACGTGGACGGACAGGTCGCGGCGATCGCCGGTGAGGACCTGTATCTGGCGGCGCCGCAGCAGGGTCAGGACCCGCTGCCCGTCTACGACGACCCGACGGCGGGCGGTAAGTGCATTCCCGTCCTGACGCGCGGCATGCTGCCGCCGTGGCAGCCGCAGCAGTTCTTCGACCGGGTCTCCCTGGAGGAGCTGGCGCAGGACTGGCCGAACGACAAGTGGAAGCTCGCCGTCAATCCCGGCACGCCGTGTGCCGCGTATCTGTCCGCCTCCCCGGACCGGCGCACCGGCTGGCTGCGGATCCGCGCCCAGGTGGGGGCGCGGCCCGGCGGGCTGCTCGTCACCCACTTCGGCGGCCCGCTGCACGGCCCGGTCGCCCAGGGGCTGGCGTGTGGTGCGCCGCTCGCGGTGCACCACAGCGTGCCGTGGAACGAGCTCGGTACGGCCTTCCTCGACCATGCCGCGGACGCCCGGACGCTGCGTGAACAGTGGTCGGTGACCGACCCCGTCAGCTGGCAGCAGCGCCTGGACCAGCTGCTCGGCGGGCAGTTCGTACCCGCCGACACGGAGGCGGCGCTGCGCGCCCGGGCGGCCCGCGGAAACCCGGCGGATTCCGGGACCGGCACCGAGCCGCCGGAACTCCCGGATCTCGTCGCCAAGTACGAGGAGCGCTTCCGCGCGGACGGACTGCTGCCGCCCGAAGGCCAGGTGGTCTCCCTCCTCGCACTGGACTACGCGCACGCCGTCACCCTCGTCCGCTGGGGCCTGGGCGCCCGGCTGTGCGCGCCCCAGCAGGCCGAGCAGGCGGTCACCCAGATCGGCGCGCGGGCCCGGGACGCGTACGGCTCGTGGGAGGAGTTCGCCGCGGGCTATGCACTGGGCCGGGGGCTGGCCTTCGACAACGGCTGGTTCGGGCAGCCGTACGCGGAGACCCTGCACCTCCACCGGGTCCTCACCCAGGACCCGTCCTCGCCGTGGCGGGGGCTGCCCTTCGCGTGAGGGGCGGGGCGCCGGTGGGCGGCGGTTCGCGGGGTTACGCCTTCGGTGTAGATGTATGTCATGGATGTCGCGGTCTGTCTGTTCAGCTCCGACCTCCGGCTCCACGACCAGCCGGTGCTGGGAGCCGCGCTGCGCTCGGCGCGGCGCGTGGTGCCGCTGTTCGTCGTCGACCGGGGCGTGGTGGACGCCGGGTTCATGGTGCCCAACCGGGCCGCGTTCCTGGACGATGCGCTGGCGGATCTCGACGCGGGGCTGCGTCAACGCGGCGGTCGGCTGGTCGTCCGTACGGGCGATGTGGTCGCCGAGGCCTGCCGGGTGGCGGCGGAGAGCGGAGCCGGGGAGGTGCATCTCGCGGCCGGGGTGAGCGGCTATGCGCTGCGCAGGGAGCGGCGGCTGGCCGCCGCACTCGCCGGCGAGGGACGGGCCCTGGTGGTGCACGACGCGGTGATCACGGCGGTGCCGCCGGGAGCGGTGCTGCCGTCCGGGCCGGGCAGGGACCACTTCGCGGTCTTCACGCCCTACTTCCGGCGCTGGCGGGCCGAGGGCCTGCGGCCGGTGGCGGCCGCGCCGCGGTCGGTACCGGTGCCGGAGGAGGTGCGGTCCGAAGCCCCGCCGTCGGCGGCGGTCCTCTGCCCGGGCGGGAGGCCGTCACCCGCGCTGCCTGAGGGTGGCGAGCGCGTCGGACGCCGCCGGTTCGGGGCCTGGCAGCGATCGGCGCGGGCCGGCCCCCGGGACGGGCAGGACGATCTGGCCGGCGACACCACCTCGCGGCTGTCACCGTATCTGCACTTCGGCTGCCTCTCGCCGGTGGAACTGGTGCACAGGGCCGCCCAGCGTGCGGACGCCGGCGCCGAGGCCTTCGTACGGCAGCTGGCCTGGCGGGACTTCCACCACCAGGTACTGGCCGCCCGCCCCGGGGCGGCATGGCAGGACTACCGCTCCCGGGGCGACCACTGGCGGTACGACAGCGCCGAGGTGACGGCGTGGCAGGAGGGCCGCACCGGCTATCCGGTGGTCGATGCGGCGATGCGACAGCTGCGGCACGAAGGGTGGATGCCCAACCGGGCCCGGATGCTGGTGGCGAGCTTTCTGACCAAGACGCTGTATGTGGACTGGCGGATCGGGGCCCGGTATTTCCTGGATCTGCTGGTGGACGGCGACCTCGCCAACAACCAGCTCAACTGGCAGTGGGTGGCGGGCACCGGCACCGATACCCGCCCCCACCGCGTGCTGAATCCGCTCGTCCAGGCCCGCAGGTTCGACCCGGAGGGTGAATATGTGCGCCGCTGGGTTCCGGAGCTGGCCGGGATCGCGGGCGCGGCGGTGCACCGGCCGTGGCGGCTGACCGGGCCGGAGCGCGCCGCCTGCGACTACCCGGAGCCCCTGGTGGACCTGACGGAGGGGCTGCTGCGGTTCCAGCAGGCGCGCGGGCTGGTGTAGCCGGGCGAGGCGGTGGCCCGCCCTCGTGCCCTCGCGCTCGTCGGCGGCCGTGGCGTGGACGGTCCTCGCGCCGGGAGATGATGCAGGACGTAACGACGGAGAGGACGGATACGACATGGGCGACAGCGGTATGCGCCGTGGGCTGGACCGGACGCTGCTGGACCGTGCGCTCGGTGCGGCCGGGCCGCGGCGGCCGCCCGGCCGGCCGACCTGGGCCCAGTGCCGCACCGCGCTGCGCCGTACCCCGCTCTCCGTGTGGCACGACGATGTGACGGACTGGGCCGCGAGCCTGACGTACTACTCGGTGCTGGCGCTGCTGCCGTCGCTGATCGTCACGGTGTCGCTGATCGGTCTCGCCGACCCGGCGGCCACCGAGCAACTGATCAACCAGATCAGTGCGATCGCGCCGGCGGAGTCGGGCCCGACCGTCCACCGGGCGCTGGTCACCATGGCGCATCAGCGCACCGCCGCCTGGGTGGTGGTGGGCGGCGCCCTGGTCAGCGCGCTGTGGTCGTCGTGCAGCTATCTGGCGGTGTTCCGCCGGGCCCTGCACTCCATGCACCGTACGAAGGACGACCGCCCGCCGTGGCGGAAGGCGCCCCGGATCCTGGTGACGGCGCTGCTGCTGATGGCGCTGCTGATCAGCAGCGCGGTGGCCCTGCTGGTGAGCGGGCCGATCGCGGCCTGGGCAGGCCGGGCGGTCGGGCTGGGAGAGGCCGGCGAGGCGACCTGGAACCTGATGAAGTGGCCGCTGCTGGTGCTCCTGGCCACGGTACTGGCGATGGTGTTGTTCCGCTCCGGACCGCCCAGCTCCCGCGGGCTGCGACGGGCGGGCCCCGGCGGAGTGGTCGCGGTGTTCCTGTGGCTGGTCTCCTCCGCGGCCTTCGCCCTCTACGCCTCGTACGTCGGCACCTTCAACCGGCTCTACGGCTCACTCGCCGGGCCCGTGGTGTTCCTGATCTGGCTCTGGTTCTCGCATCTGTCGCTGCTGTCCGGCGCCCAGTTCAATGTCGAGCTGGCGCGCGCGGGGCGGGTGGTGAAGCCGCGCTCGGGCGACTGACGCCCGCCGACGGTCAGCCGGCGCCGTGGGCCGGCGCGATCTCCTCGATACGACGGGCGAGACCGAAGTCGAGGTGGGTGATCCGGCCGCCGATGCTGTGGGTGTTCACCGCGACGCCGAGTCGGTTGTAGCCCAGCGTCAGATCGGCGTGGTGGTTCAGATCCTCCTGGATCTGGGCGATGTGAAGGGCCATCACGGCCGCGGGCAGATGCCCGTGAAAGGTGTAACTGCGGCGGAGCTGCCCGCCCTCCACCGACCAGCCGGGCAGCTCCGCAAGCCGCTCCTCGATCTCCGTATCGCCGAGCGCTTCCAACCGAGCGTTCATGTCCCTCACCTCTCGCCGTCCGCCGTGCGCTTCCGTCGGCTCCCGCCGGCCTCCGCTGTCCACTCACCCCACCAATAACACCGATACCACCGACAACACCGGCAACCCCACCACGCCCCGCTATCTCGATCGTATGCCGCACCCCGTATCGGCTACCGTCCCACCCATGACGACTGCTGCCACGCCCTCACCGGAGACGACCACGGGCGTGGGCGCGCTGTTGCGTGAGTGGCGCGACCGACGCCGGATCAGCCAGCTGGAACTGGCGCTGCGGGCCGACTCCTCCGCCCGGCACATCAGCTTCATCGAGACCGGCCGCTCCCGCCCGAGCCAGGAGATGGTGCTCCGCCTCGCCGAACACCTCGACGTCCCCGTACGTGAGCGCAACGCCCTGCTGATCGCGGCCGGCTACGCCCCCACGTTCCCCGAGACGCCCCTGGACGACCCCGCCATGGACGCCCTGCGCTCCGGCATGGAAAGGCTGCTGACCGGCTATGAGCCGTTCCCCGCGCTGGTGGTGGACGGCGTGTACAACGTGCAGGCGGCGAACCGCGGTATCACCATGCTGCTGGCGGGCGTCGCCCCGTCCCTCCTCCGCCCGCCGCTGAACGCCATGCGGATCACCATGCACCCTGAGGGCCTGGCGCCCCGCATCCGCAACTACCTCGAATGGCGCGCCCACCTCCTGGCCCAGATGGACCGCCAGCTGGCACTCATGCGCTCCGCACCCCTGCGCGCCCTCTACGACGAGGTGAGCGGCTACCCCCTCCCCCCGGGCGGGCACGAGCGGGCCGCCGGCTCCGACCACGCCCCGTTCGCCCTGCCCATGATCATCGAGCATGACAACACGGTGCTCTCCTTCATCTCCACCATCGCCACGTTCAACACCCCGATGGACGTGACCGTCTCCGAACTGGCCCTGGAGACCTTCCTCCCCGCCGACCCGGAAACGGCCACCTTCCTCCAACAAGTGGCTCTCTAACGGGACTTCGACGCCCGGAGAGCGCGCTACTCCGCAGCCGGAACCCGGTCCAGGAACCCGGCCACGGACCGGATCCGCCCGTCCTCCCCCAGCCGCACCACATCGAACCCGGCCACCGGCGCCGCCCCGTCGGCCACGCTGACCAGCTCCCACCCGAACCGCGCAATGTCGTGGTGCCCGTCCACGCCCCCCAACGGCCGGAACACAAACCCCGGGAACTGCGCATGCGCCCCGGCAATCACGGCCGCCAGCCCCTCATGCCCCGCGACATCCGCCAACGGGTCGGTATACGTCGCCCCCTCGTCGAACGCCGCAGCCACCGCCTTCCCGATCTCCTCCTCCCCCGTCGCATTCCACGCCTCGAAGTACCGCGCCACCGCCGCCACATACCGCTCGTCCTGCGTCATGCCCACTCCTCCTCATATCCGCCCAACGGACACCGACTTCTCCCGAAAAGCCGGCCCACGGACCGGAGTGCGCCGGCCCGTGAACCGCTGCCCTCAGCCTGCCGGGGAACGGGGTGGGGGGCGATTACGCGGGAGGTAATGGCGAGGGGTGGAGCGCAGGTCTTCGGTGCAGGTCACGGGAGACCTGCACCGAAGTCACTGGCTCGTCTCCCGACCTGGCAGGCCACCGGCCAACCCGCTCCACCCACCACATCGGCTACCGTCCAGAAAGCCTCATTTTGGCCACATGGTAGGCCCATGCATGCGTGGACACCTTCTTTTCGACAGCGAAATGTCGCCCAGTCGCCCTGTCCAGCACGCGATGGTATTCCTCCATAAACACCCAAGAGACTGCGGCGAAATCCTCATCCGACCACCCGTACAGGTGCCGCAGCTCGAACTGCACGGCAGTCAGAAATTCCATCTCGCCGCGGTCAACTGGCTCCGTCCTGCCGCCACTAGCCTTTACCCAGAGCTTCACTTCTTCGGGGGCACGCGACCATTTGCTGCCCGAATCCCGCATCTCTGCATAATCAATCCACGCCCAGAACGCCTCGGCATCCGCTATATCTGGCGCCTGCTTATGGTGGTCTACACAGAGCAGGGCGAAGTTTCGGACATCCATCGATCCCCCCAGTGAGGCTGGGACAACGTGCGCTCGCTCGACTGGCGAACCCCAGCAGATCAGGCACTCTTCAGCAATCCCTAGGTAGTCCATGATGGCTTTCTTCGATGGGTACGTCTTTCTGCCGCCCGCCTCCGTCTCTCGCGTACGCAAGGGGAGAGAATCAATGTCGTACCAAAAGTCCTTCCCCTCACCTTCCGGATACCCAATGCGCATTTCGTCAGGTACTCTATTGTCCTGCCGGTGAGGATTTTTCGCGGTGTACATTGGAGTATGTAACTCCACCAGATAGGGGAGTGCCACCTCGGGAAGGAAATGCCTGATCATCTCCCATGAGTCGCGATCGTACCCATTCTCGCTATTTCGATGCCCTTGCACATCGAAATAGAGGATGCGAGGGGCGTTCGGCGAGGTTTCCTGGGCTTTATGGATAACCTCAAAAATTCTGGGTGCGCAGCGCTCAAAGTTTTCATATACCGCCATATCGTGGTAGAGGGCCACAGGCTTGGTTCGGGGCAACTGCTTCCGCTGAGGCTTCCTTCGGTTCTTCTTCTTGGGCAACGCCGCACTCCCGTCTGACAGAGCTGGACTGGGACAGGGTGGCACCAGCCACTGACACTCACTCAAATCCGCAGGTGAGGGGCGACCGGGAGTTCGGCAACCATTTTCGGGCGGGACGAGGAGACTGGCTGAGGGCTGTCCCGTAAATGATCTCCAGCAGCCGTGCGGACAGCTCGTCCACCCGCCGCGGCTTCATCTCCTTCGGTCGAAGCAACTGCCCGGCGGTTCAGTCAACTTGAGACTCACAGCACCGAACCGTCGCACGCAGACCGAATCGCCTGCAGTCACGGTGCCGGGGCCTCGACGGCATCGTCGCCCGGTACTCAACAGTCCGCACACCGGCCGAGCTGCTGCCAACGGTGTGCGCCGAGTGCCACCGGGTCATGGCTCCGGGTGCTCGCTTGCTCCTCGCTTTCAAGGTCGGTGAAGAGTATTGCGTTGACACCTGGACCAGTCATACAGCCACGAACTCTCGCTTGATGCCTACTGGATGCAAGCCTTCTTCCTGGCACACGAGCCCACGAAGTCGCGACAAGAAACCAAGGTTGAGTAACACAGCGGACTCCCGGTGTGGGGTGGAGGCAGCCCCACCTCTTGGGGCCGGTGGGCCCCCGGGTGGTGCGGGGGTGGGTCGGCTGTTGGGGGGTGGGGGTGGTCGGGAGACTCGGGTTTATGAGGACGGGTGTGGCGGGTGCTGGTCCGGACGGTGGGCCGGGCGACGCGTCGACGACGGCGTCAGTGACGCCGTCGGTAGCGGCGTCGGTGGCGGGGTTGGTACGGCCGCGGTGGCCTGGTTTCTACGGCGTGCGGCTGTTGTTGGTGGGGGCGGCGTTCGTCGTGGGGTGGGTGGTGTTCTTCGCGCTCGGGGACAGCTGGTGGCAGCCGGTGGTGGCCGGGGGCTGGGCGCTGGTGTCCGGGCAGTTGGCGCTGGTCGTCCGGGAGGGGGCGCGGTGGCGGGCGTTGCGCGGGCGGCGGCCGTACGGGTTCGGCGGGCGGCTCGTGGTCAACCTCGGCGTGGGGATGTCGTACGGCTGGTGGGTGGGCCCGGTCGCGGATACGGACACCCGGTGTCAGGTGAACGTCCGTGGGGCGCGGTGGCGCCGTCCGCTGCCGCTGGTGGTGTGCTGGAGGGGTGCGAGCTGCGGATGGCGGGGGTGAGGGCGCTGCGTTCTCCCACGCTGAAGGCCTGGGGGACGGAGGCGGTGCTGCTGCTGGCGCACCTCACGCTCTACCTCTGTGCGTTGTTCCTGGTGCTGTCGCCGGGGAAGGCGTTGGCGTTTCTGGTGGTGCACCAGGGTGGTTTGGGGGTGTATGTGGCGTTGGTGAGGTGCAGGGGCGGGAAGCGGCGTGTGCCCCTGCACCGGGGCGCATCGGCCGGTGAGTCGGTGCGGGAGTGGGTCAGGGGACCGGTTCGGTAGCCGGTTCGGGAGCCGGTTCGTCGTGGGGGCTGGGGGTGGCCGGGGTTTCCGGGGAGGTCTGCTGGGCCTCGCGGCGGGCGGCCATCCAGGCGTAGACGAGGATGCCGGCGAACAGGAACAGCACGCCTTGGTAGATCGCGGCGTAGCCGGCGCCGGCGACGAGCCAGAAGGTGAAGCCGAAGGCGGCCAGGGCGAGGGTCAGATCGCGGGCGAAGCGGGCCGGGCGGACCTTGTCGCGGCGGCCGGTGAGCAGGAAGTAGATCTGGGCGCCGGCGGCGAGGAGGTAGGGCACGGTGGCGGAGAAGGTGGTGATCAGGACGAGAATCTCGAAGACGCCGCCGCTGCCGATGAAGTAGTTGATGACGGTCAGGGCACTGGCGAGGACGCCGGCGGCCAGCACGCCGAAGGTGGGGACCCCGCGGCGCTTGGTCAGGAACCGCGCCGGGAACAGACCGTCCTTGGCGGCGGCGTACGGGGACTGGGCGCTCATCAGGGTCCAGCCGTTGAGGGCGCCGATGATCGAGACCACCGCCGCGCCGGCGATCAGCGTGCCGCCCCAGTGGCCGCCGAACATCGCGTTCACCGCGTCCGAGAACGGGGCCTCGGACTTGACCAGCTTGTCGTGCGCAACGGTGCCGAAGACGGCGAGGGTGCCCAGGAGGTAGACGAACGCGGCGCCGAGGGTGCCCAGGACGGTGGCCCGGCCGACGTTCCGCTCCGGGTCGCGGACCTCGCCCGCGCTCATCGCGGCGGACTCCACCCCGACGTAGGAGTAGAGGAGGATCGCGGCGGCGGCCGACATGCCGCCCAGTGCGCTGCCGTGCCCGGCGTTGAACGAGCCGAGGTTGGCGGGGTCGAAGAAGAAGAGGCCGACCACCGCGATGAAGAGGAGCGGGACGAACTTCAGGACGGTGGAGACCAGTTGGACGGCGCCCACGTAGCGGGTGCCGGCGAGGTTGGCGAGGGCCGGGAGCCAGAGGGCGCCGAGCGCGACCGCGAGATCGGTACCGCGGGAGGCGTGGCCGGGGACGAGGACATGCACATAGCCGACCGCGGCGACCGCGAGCGCGGCGTTGCTGACCCAGGTCATGGTCCAGTACGACCAGGCGGAGAGGAAGCCGGCGAAGTCGCCGAACGCCTCGCGGGCGTAGACGTAGGGGCCGCCGGTGTCCGGGTGGCGTTCGGCGAGCCGGCCGAAGACCAGCGCGAGGGCGATGGCACCGATGGTCAGTACGCCGAGGGCGACCAGGCTGACGGTGCCGAAGGGGGCCACCGAAGCCGGCAGCAGAAAGATGCCGCCACCGATGATGTTGCCCATCACTAGGCAGGTGGCGGTTCCCAGTCCGAAGCGGCGGGTGTGCCGGTCGTTCATGGCGTGGTGGGCCTCTCGTCGCGCGCTCTACACCCGGGATTACCGAGCCTGCTCATGTTCGATGATCGGCGGCCCGCGCCAAAATCAGCGGCAATTGTGCGGTGGGGTGCGGTGTGGCGGAGGAAAACCTTCGGGGGCGGGTGCGCTGCGCCGTACGTCGTCCGTACCGGGTCCGACGGGGAGTTGGGGGCCGTCGGCCTCGCGCAGCCAGCGCCGCAGCACCCGGTGCACCGCTTCGGCGCCGGTCAGCGGCTCGCCGTCCGGGGCCGGCGGGGTCAGCTCGACGGGCCAGAGGAGGAAGGGGCGGCTCTGGGCGCCGCCCATGCCGCCGTGTGAGCCGATCTGCTCCTCGAAGGCGTGCACCGTGCCGGTCGCCGGGTCGAACGCCGAGTTGATCATGAGGTCGGCGGTGTGCGGGAAGCGGTCGGTACGGCGTACGGCCGCGGCCGCGTCCGGGCCGAAGGGCGCCAGCGGGTCGCTGCCGATGACGCGGCCGGTGCCGAGGTGGTGCTCGGCACCGGCAGGGCCGAGGACGACCGGGCCGTGCACGGCGGAGCGGACCAGCAGAAAGCCGATGCCGGGGTGGTTGGCGAGGGTGCCGAGCAGGGCGGGGTACCGCCGGTCCAGCTCCTCCCGGGTGATCCGTCCCGGCACCTCGGGGAAGGACACCAGGCCGAGATTTCCGGAGGCCAGCACAAGGGGGCCCGGGCGGGGCGGCCCCGGCCCGTCCCGCCCCTCCGGCACCTCCCGCCCCTCCTCCCGCTCCGGGCCCTCCGGCTCCTCCGGGCGGTGCAGGGCGGCCCGCGCGGCCTGCCGGGCCTCCGCACCGCTCGGGGTCCGTCCGGCGCGGCGCGGCACCGGGAGCCCGCACCCGGCGCGTACGAGATCACCCAGGCTCAGCCCGTAGCGCTCCAGGAACGTCGGGCCGTGGCTCTGGCCATGGTCGGAGAGCACCACGATGCGGTACGGGCGCGGGGCGTGCCGGGCGGCCCTGGCGATCAGCGCAACGGCCCGGTCGAGGCTGCGCAGGACCTGGTGGGTGTCGCGGTGCGCGGGCCCGGAGTGGTGGGCCACCTCGTCGTAGCCGACGAGGTCGGCGTAGACGGCGGTGCGGCCGGCGAGCATGTCGCCGATGACGGCGGCGACCACCACATCGCGTTCGACGACGGTGGCGAAGGCCCTGATGACGGGGTAGAGGCCGGCGCGCCTGATCCGTGGCAGCTCGTGGCGGAAGCGGGCACGCAGCGACTGGACGATCTCGCGGACGACCTCGGCGACGAAGGAGACCGCGGTGCGGGTGGCGTTGGCCGGGTCGGAGAAGTACGCGAAGTAGCCGGCCCGGGAGCGGTTGAACCGGCCGCGCCGGGCGGCCACCGACATCACCAGGGCGACCTGGTCGGCGCCGCCGCTGAAGAGATTGCCGCGGCTGGCTCCGTCGTGGGCGAGCAGCCCGCCGTTGCCGGTGCGCTCGACGGCCCGGCGCTGGAGTTCGGCGGCGCTGCTGGGCCGGTTGCTGACGAGCAGGGTGCCGGTGTCCTTCTCGTACCAGCGGAAGGCGGGCAGGTCCTCGTTGCTGCCGTGCAGGAGGGCGAGCTGGCTGGCGCCGGTCTGGCTGGACCAGTCGGTGTGCCAGGGGGTGAGGCGGTGGCTGGTGCGGGTCCAGCGGGCGACGGTGGGCATCAGCGGCCGTGCGCCGCGGGTGGCCTCGCGCAGCAGATCGTGGCCCAGGCCGTCGAGCTGGAGGAAGACCGTACCCGGGCCGGCCGGAGCGGGCAGGGCGCGGGCCCGGCGGCCGCGGCGGCGCCCGGCGAGCCGCACCAGCCGGCGGTGGTAGGCCTCGTCATTGCGTACGGCCAGGAAGCCGGAGGTGGCGGAGGAGGCCGCGGACATCGCGGCCGCGACGATCACCGCGGTCTCCGGCGCGGCCTGGCCGCGCCCCTCCGGGATCAGATCGAGGGCGAGCAGCAGCAGTGAGCCGTTGAGGAAGAAGACCAGCAGACCGAGTACCAGCGCGGGCACCAGCAGCAGTGCCCTGACCAGCACCGGCCACACCAGGGCGCTGAGCAGGCCGAAGGCGCCGGCGCCCAGGGCGGCGGTGAAGGCGGTGCGGGTGAGGCTGTCACCGCCGGCGTCCTGGAGCCGGAAGTCGGGCAGCAGGGCGGCCAGCGCGAGCAGGGTGAGGGTGGACACCAGCCAGACCGCCAGCACCCGGAACAGGGCGCCGCTCAGCGATTTCCACCGCGGCATCCGCACGCCGTCCCACCTCACGCTCCGGACCGCGCCCCAGCCGCGCGGGCCTGCCACCAAGCCTGTCACAAGCGCCTGGTGGACGACGTGCGCCCGGTACGGGCGGGCCGCACCCAGGAGCCGTACACGGGCCCGATGGTGGAAGATCGGAGGATGGAGGTCACCTGGTGGGGGCATGCCACCGTGACGGTCGAGGACTCCGGGGTCCGGGTGCTGACCGACCCGCTGTTCGTGCGCCGGCTGGCCCATCTGCGGCGCCGGCGGGGTGCGCTGCCGCCACCGGAGGCCGCGCGCGCCGATCTCGTCCTGGTCTCGCATCTGCACGCCGACCATCTGCACCCCGCGTCGCTGGCCCGGCTCGCGCCGGGGACCCGGCTGGTGGTGCCGCGCGGGGCACCGGCCGCGGTCCCGGCGCTGCGCAGGGTGGCCGCGGAGCGGGGGCTGCGGGTCACCGAGCTGCGGGCGGGCGAGGAGTGCCGGGCCGGTGCGGTGACGGTACGTGCGGTGCGGGCGGCGCACGACGGGCGCCGCCTGCCGTACGGACCGCGTCGGGTGCCCGCGCTCGGCTATGTGGTGCACGGCGCGGTGCGCACGTACTTCGCGGGTGACACCAGTCTGTTCGAGGAGCTGGCGGAGGAGGTCGGGCCGTGCGAGGTGGCGCTGCTGCCGGTGGGCGGCTGGGGTCCGTTCCTCGGGCCCGGCCATCTGGACGCGCGGCGGGCGGCCCAGGCGGCGGCGCGACTGGCACCGTCCAGTGTGGTCCCGGTGCATTACGGCACGTACTGGCCGATCGGTATGGATGCCGTACGCCCGCATGAGTTCCATGCGCCGGGCCAGGAGTTCGCGCGCCAAGTCGCCCTGATGGCACCGGAGGTGATGGTGCATCAGCTGGCGCACGGAGAGTCGGTGCGGCCGGAGACCGGGCGGTGAGCGCGATGCCGGGGACGGCTGTGGCGGCCGCGACGACCGGCGTGGGCGCGCTGCCGTTCGCCGGTGCCCTGAGTGACCTGATGCGCGGTGTGCCGCCGGAGTCGACACAGCAGGCGGTGGGCTATCCCACGCTGTTCCTGCTGGTGGTGCTGGGGTCGCTGGTGCCGGTGGTACCGACCGGGGCGCTGGTCAGTTCGGCGGCGGTGGTCGCGTTCCATCACACCGCGCCGTTCTCGCTGCTGCTCGTCTTCGTGGTGGCGTCGTGCGCCGCGTTCCTGGGCGATGTGGGGCTGTACTGGCTGGGACGGCGCGGCACCCACTCCCGTAACGGTTCCCGCCGGCTGTCCCGGCTGCGCGCCCGCGCCGCGCCGGAGCGGCTGGCGCTGGCCCAGCACAAGCTGCGCGAGCACGGGGTCCTGGTCCTGGTGCTGTCGCGGCTGGTGCCGGCCGGGCGGATCCCGGTCATGGTGGCGTGTCTGCTCTCGGCGATGCCGCTGCGGCGGTTCGTGCGGGGCGATCTGCCGGCGTGTCTCGCCTGGGCGGCGATGTATCAGCTGATCGGGCTGCTGAGCGGTTCGCTGTTCAGCAAGCCGTGGCAGGGGGTGGCGATGGCGGTCGGGCTGGCGCTGCTGATCAGCGCTGCACCGGCCGTCCGGCGCCGCCTCCGCCCGGCCGGACGCGCGGACGACACCTAGAGGTAGTGACCCGGAACCTGGCGTCTGCCGAGGGGAAAGCACGGCCCGCGGACGGTCATCCCTCTGTGATGTCGGCGCTGACGATCACACCGTCGGACACCGTGTACGTCCCCCGGTACACCTTCACCGAGCCATCGCTCTGGGTCGCGTGGAGGACGGCGCTGACCTCCCCGGGGCTCTCGTTGTTCACCGCGTTGAGCGAGATGCTCACCGTCGTGTCGAAGCCCGCCACCCACGCCGAGTAGGAGGTGCCGCCGATGTTCTTGCCACCGAGCTCCCAGGCCGCCGTGAAGTCCCGGTTGCTGATGTCCTGATAGAACTCCCGCACGATCGCGCTCGCGTCGTCGGCGGGCGGCGTGGTCTCCGGCGGGGAGGGGGAAGAGAAGTCGGTCGGCGGTGCGGAGTAGATATCGGTCGGCGGTGCGGACGAGGTGTACGAGCCCAGGGACGGGTCGGCCGACCGAACGACCTCGACCGCCTGCTCCGAAGACCCGGATGACGAGTTGAGCAGCACATACGCGGTCACACCGCCCACCGCGACCAGAGCCGCCACCAGCCACAGCAACCACTGCGGGAGGATGGTGGACCCCACGCGGACATAGCCGTACCCGGTGGCCCCGGCGGGCTGACCGGTGCCATCCACACCGCCCTCGTGCGGCATTCCGCACCTCGGGCAGCGGGCCGCGCCGGCATCATCGAAGCGCGCACCGCAGTGAATGCAGGATGGCATGGTCATCTCCCCCGACGTTCCTTGTGCCCTCATCCGGGCCCTCGCGTGAGGGCCGGCTACAGGCCGCGGATGGCCTCTTCGATCGACACCGCCAGGGAAGCCAGCGCGGTGAACCCCGGCACCGCGCCCACGAGCGCCCTGGCGAACAACTTCAGCTTGCCCTTGCGCGGCGTCTCCGCGGCGAGCTCCTCGCGCGCATCCTCCGCGGCCTCGATCAGATCGGCGCGGTCGGGGTGATCGGACCGGCCGAGCTCCTCGATCAGCCGGGCGAGCAGATCCCCGATCTCCTGGGGCGACCGTTGCCGCCCGCCGTCGGACCGGGTCAGCCCGCTGTCCCGTACCTCGGCCTTCGCGTTCCGGCCGCTGGCGACCGCGTTGCCCACGACGTTCGAGCCGCCCGTCGCGATGATCCCGTCGTTACTCCGCATTCCGGTTCCTCATCCCTCTCGGTTCTCAGTCCACGTTCAGCAGCGGGATCTTGTTGAGCATGCTCACCGAGATCCGGGCCTTCTCGCCGGAGGCGACGGAGCTGGCTTCGACCTTCGCTCCGTGGGCCGCGATGATGCCGTTGTTGATGATCATTTCCTGACGCTGGATCAGTTCGCCCACGTCGATGTCGCGCGCCTCGGCGAATTCGACGAGGGCGTCCAGGGCCCGCTTCTCGACCGTCTTCAGGACCATCCCGCTGTCGGCCTTCTGGAAGTAGCGCTGATGCTGTGTGGCCGCGGCCTGGCGGCGTACGCTCTGCCGCGCCCCGTAGTCGAACCTGCGCAGCCTGCTGATCAACTTGTGCTGACGGCGCAGGCGCCAGGACATCCCATAGTCCGGGGCGAACCCCGCGACCGCGCGCACCGGCGAGGCCAGCAGGACGAACACGGTGCTGATCAGCGTCTCCGAACAGAGCTTGACGAGCTCGCGCACGGACGGGCGGGGCATGAGGGTGTCGATGACCCGGTAGCGGTCGAGCAGGGGAAACAGCACCGTCTGGACGGCCTCCACCGAAAGGTTGGAGTCCGACCGGACGAAGCGCAGGAACAACGAGGTGACCAACTCACCGCGCCAGCCGGTGGAGTGCACGGCCAGGTAGGGGCGGGCCCCCTCCTCGGGCTTCCGTTTCAGCGCATCCAGCTGTGCCAACGGAATCCGGGCGACGGGCCGGCCCAGTGGATCGGGCAGGAAGCGCGTGTCGTCCAGGAGGGCCGAGCCGTCGACGAAGAGTCGTTCCTCGATTTCCAGACAGGGCAGGATCAGGGTGCCCAGGCGCCCGGCGATATGGGTGTACAGATCCGTGACGTCGAAGTCCTGCGGCGTGACGCCCGGTCGGCTCGATGTGGTGACGTCGAACGTCAGGGACCAGGAGTCGAGTTCGGACCCGTAGCCGATGAACGGTGAGTAGCCGCTGTACGCGGTGGTGTTTCCGTCGGCGTACGCGCCGATCTGGCGCAGACGCGCCGCGATGTCGCTGTTGAGCGGCGGAGGAGCGGCCGCGGGGTCGAACCGGTCCGGGCGGAGGCTTTGCAGATGGCGGCCGTACTTGGTGGAGAGCTCGAAGGAGAGCACCGTCACCCAGGAGAGGAGCAGCACCAGCAGGGTGACCTCGTAGCTGCCGACCCAGAAATTGAAGACGAAGAGCAGCAGGAGCAGGACGGTGAGCACGAGGTCGCGGCCGTGGCGGCGGGCGTTGGCCAGGTAGGCGTGCCGGAGCAGCACAGGGACGTCGCACGCCGGGGCCGGCGCCACGCCCAGATGGGGTTCGGCGGCGACCTGTTTGATGAGCGACTTGGCGTACTCGCGGTCCAGGTATGCGGCCGCGCACAGATACCTGGTCACATCCCGGCCGTTACCCCACCGCGGCACGGCGGTGCGGGGGTCGGCGGCACTTCCGGTGCGGGGCACCGTGGACGCCGTCGGCACGGCCGCCGAAGGACCTGGTGAAGCACTCAAGGGCAGCGGAACCGTCGCGGCCGGCTCGCCGGCGTCCACGGCCGCACCGCAGGTGCCGCAGAACGCGGCCCCGGCAACCCTGCCCCCGCCGCATCCTGGGCATGCAGTCGAATGCGTCATCGCTCCCCCGCGCATGAGACGACCCCACGTCCACCAAGTGCACCACAAGGGCACCATGCAGAAACGTTTAAGTGACTCTTCGCGGCGGGGACTGTTACAGATCAGGAAGCGCAACTCGTGGTCGGACCCCCGTCAGGGCCCCAGGGGCTCGTCCTGGCGGCGCCAACGGCGGGTCCGTCAAAGCGAGTTGTGGCCTGCCGGCTCCTCCGGTGTGAGGGGGCACCAGTAGCGCACCTCGGGGACGTTGCTGCCGCCCACCTCGTAGGTCTCCTCCGCCCCGTCCGGCACAAAGCCGGCCCGCTCGTAGAAGCGCCGGGCGCGGGAGTTGCCGAGGACGACCCACAGGTACAGCGCACGGAAGCCCTTCGTCCGCGCGCGGTCGGTACTCGCGGCCATCAGGGCGCGTCCGACGCCGGTGCCGATCAGTGCGGGTGTCACATACAGGGCGAGCAGCTCACCCCTGGTCGGGCGGGGTGCGGGCAACTGCTCGGCGCCCGGGGCGAGATCGGGGTCCCGGGCCGGCCCGACACAGGCCCAGCCGACCACCTCACCGGCCACCTCCGCCACGAGGTCGACCACCTCGGGCGACCGGCGCCCGAACCATGAGCGGCGCCGCTCGGCGTCCGCCGCCACGCTCATCCCGTCCAGGTACGCCTGCGGCATCAGCCCGCGATAGGCCGCCTGCCAGCCGCGGACCCGGACCGCCGAGACCGCCTCGATATCGGCCGCGGCCATCTCCCGTATGTGTATGTGCTGCTGTGGGGGTTCCTCCGTAGACCGGTCCATGCCGGAAAGGCTAGGGGGTGTCTCCCCGGTCTCCGGTGGACCGTGGTCGGTCAGCGCTCGGCCAGTACCCGGGACGCGCCGACGGGCAGATCCCACAGGTCCTCGCGGGGACGGCCGGTGGTGGCCCAGGCGGCGCGGACCCGGCGCAGCGGCTCCAGCGGGGGCTCGCCGGAGAGCAGGAAGGTCGACCAGTGCATCGGCACCAGGGCCCGGGCGCCGAGGTCCAGGCAGGCCCGTACCGCCTCCTCGGGGTCGGTGTGCACCGGCCGCAGCATCCAGCGCGGGTCGTACGCCCCGATGGGCAGCAGCGCCAGATCGATGCCGGGGTAGCGGCGGCCGATCTCCTCGAACCAGTGGCCGTAGCCGGTGTCCCCCGCGAAGTGGATCCGCCGTCCGTCAGGCGCGGTGAGCAGCCAGCCGCCCCACAGGGAACGGCAGGTGTCGGTCAGCGTCCGCTTGCTCCAGTGGTGGGCGGGGACGAAGTCGAGGCGTACGGGGCCGCCGGGGCCGGGCAGTTCCACCGCCTCCCACCAGTCCAGTTCGGTGACGTGGGTGAAGCCGCGCCGGCGGGCCCAGCCCGCGAGTCCGGCGGGCAGCAGCAGCGGAGTGTGCCGCGGCAGCCGCTTGAGGGTGGCCGCGTCGAGGTGGTCGTAGTGGTTGTGACTGATCACGACGGCGTCGACGGGCGGCAGGTCCTCCCAGCGGACGCCCACGGGCGTGACCCTGGCGGGCGTGCCGAAGATCTTGCGGGACCAGACCGGGTCGGTCAGTACGGTCAGACCGCCGATCCGGATGACCCAGCTGGCGTGTCCTGCCCAGGTGAGGGCGAGGGTGGTGGCGGTGGCGGCGGGCATCGGGCCCGGTTCGAAGGGCAGTTGCTGGATCTCCAGGAGCGTTTCGGGGGCCGGACGCAGCTTGCCGTCCCGGGCGATCCGGGCGAGCGCGCGGACACCGGGCAGAGGGGCGGTCAGCCGATCGGTGAAGTCCCGGGGCCAGCTGCGGATTTCGCCCAGCGGACGGGGTTCGCCGAGCGGAGGCGGGGTGGCGTGGGGCAGGACCGGCGCACGGCCGGTCTCGGGGTGGGGAAGCCGCTCGGCGTCGGCGGGCTGCCCGGTGAGGGAGCGCTCGGTCTGTTCGGTCATCGAGGGGCTCCATTCGGTGGACTGAACCGGGACGGTTCGGGGCGGGTCGGGGCGGCGGCCGGCGACCGGGGCCGGCGGATCAGCCGTCCGCGGATACCGTGAGGGCGGCCAGGGCGCGCGAGAGGGCGGTCAACGCCTCGGTGATGTGCGGGAGTTCCAGCGGATCGGGCGCATCCAGGACGCGTTGCCGCAGCTCCCGGTCCGCGCCGAGCAGCGCCTCGGCTCCGAGCCGTACCCGCAGGGCGCCCGGGTCGTCGCCGAAGCGGTACCCGCCGTGCGCCGCCCAGGGCGCCAACTTCCTTTCCAGCGCGGTGGATTCGACGACACCGTGGGCGGCCAGGGGGCGGCGCAGCGGTTCGAGGTCGGCGTAGATGTGACTGCCGGAGTGCGGCGGGCGGCAGAGGGCGCCGGCCTCGCTGACGATGTGGTGGAGCGCCGCGGTGAGGGTGCCGTGGACCCGGGCGACGGCGGCCGTACGCTCACGTACCGCGTCGGGCTCACCGAGCGCATGGGTCGCGGCACAGGCGATCGGTCCGGGGAGCGGGGCGCCGAGCGCGGTGAGCGCGTCCAGCGCGGCGGCCCGCAGGACAGCGCCCCGGTCGGTGGCCGGGAAGCGGGCCAGCGCGACGGGCCAGGAGGCGGGCACGAGCGTGGCCCGCAGGTCGGTGAGCACCACGACCTCGTCGGGCAGCATCTCGGCGGGGCTGAGGACGACGGTGTCGTGCGGATCGTGCAGCAGATCGCGGCGGGTCTCGTCGCTGAGGATCCACATCCCCTCCCCGGCCGCCGCCTCGCAGACTTCGTGCAGCTGTTCGGGGGCCGGGCAGGTGCCGGTCGGGTCGTCGGCGACGGACAGCACCAGCACGCGCGGGCTGTCGCCGTGCATCCGGGCCCGGCGGACAGTCTCCAGCAGCGCGAACGGATCGGGCATACCGCCCGATTCCGCCGGGACGGGCGCGAGGTGCACCGGCCGCCCGAGCAACCGGGCGGGGGGTGCGTACGACGCGGAGCAGGGCCGCGGCAGTACCACCGCGCCGTCGGCCGCGGCGAACAGCGCGAGCAGCAGGGTGCTCACGCCGGGCGCGGCGAGGACATGGCCGGGGGCGGTGTCCAGTCCGCGGCGTTCCCAGTAGCCGCAGGCGGCGGTGCGCAGCGGCGCGGCGCCGCCCGGCGGGTCGGCCTCGGTGCGGCCGGCGGCCGCGGAGAGGTGCGCGGCGAGGTCCGGGAGGACCGGCAGGCCCACCGGCGGATCCGGCTGCGGATCCGGGGCGGTCCGCTGCATCCGTACCTCCACTCCACGACGGCGGGTCGATCGTGGGCCCATCAGATGATGGGCGGCCCCGGCCAGCTTTGCAGATCGCGGGGGTGGCGCCCGGGGGCGACACGTCAGCAGCGGCCTAATGGACCGGGCCCGCCACCGCTTCGTAGTGATGCACCGTCACCATGCCGCCCGCCCCCCAGTCCTGCCGCTCCGTCGCGCGACGGATCCAGCCCAGCCGGTCGTAGAGGGCGACGGCCTCGGTGTTGGCCGCGTGCACCTCCAGTACGGGGCGCAGCCCGCGGGCCACGGCCTCGTCCTCGGCGGTGCGGAGCAGGCGGACGCCGAGACCTGTGCCGCGCGCGGCGGGTGCGACGTAGAGCCGGCTGATCTCGGCTCCGCGCAGCGCCGCATGGCCGACGACCCGGCCGTCCTCCTCGGCTACCCAGGCGGCGGTCAGTCCGTCGGGGGTCAGCCAGCGCGGCGGGTCGTCCGGCCAGTGGTGTGGATAGCCGCTGTGGGTGTGCACCTGGGCCAGTACGGCCACACAGGCGTCGAGGTCGGTGTCCTGCCGTCTCCTGATCATCAGGGAAGGGAAGCACGGTTCCGGCTGCTTCGGGGTACAGGAGCCGCATGCGATCGCTACTGAGCAACCTCGACCGACGCGCCTTCGCCCTGATCGCCACCCGCCGGTGGCCGGGCGCGCACAAGGTGCTGCCCCGGCTGACCCGGAGCGCCGATCACGGGCTGCTGTGGTTCGGCATTGCGGGGGGTGCGGCCGCGCTCGGTGGGCGGCCCATGCGCCGGGCCGCACTGCGCGGGGTGGCCTCGCTGGCCGTGGCGTCGGCGACGGTGAACACGCTGGGCAAGCGCTCGGTGCGCCGCACCCGTCCGCTGCTGGACGCGGTGCCGGTGGTGCGGCAGCTGAGCCGCCAGCCGTTCACCTCGTCCTTCCCGTCGGGGCACACCGCCTCGGCGGTGGCTTTCACGACCGGGGTCGCCTTCGAGAACAAGTGGTGGGGGCTGGCGCTGGCGCCGGTCGCAGCGTCGGTGGCGTTCTCCCGCGTCTATACGGGGGTGCACTATCCGGGTGATGTGCTGGCGGGTGCCGTGCTGGGGGCGGGGGCGGCGTTCGCGGTGCGGGGGATCGCGCCGACCCGTGCCCAGATGGCGCCGCCGGCCCGGCCGCGGGCGGAGGCGCCCGCGCTGCCCGGTGGCCGGGGGCTGGTCGTGGTGGCCAACCAGGGCTCGGGGATGCGGACCGGCGTCCGTCCGGACCGGGCCGAGGAGGTGCGGGGGGTGCTGCCGCAGGCCGAGGTGCGGGAGTGCGGCGGGCCGGAGGGGCCGCCGCTGGAGAAGGTGCTCGAGGAGGCGGCGGAGCGGGCCCGGGAGCTGGGCGGTGCGCTGGGGGTGCTCGGCGGGGACGGTTCGGTCAATGCCGCGGCGGCGGCCGCGGTGCGGTACGGGCTGCCGCTTGCGGTGCTGCCGGGCGGGAGCCTGAACCATTTCGCGTACGACCTGGGGATCGAGACCGTCGGGGCGGCGGCCCGGGCCGTGGAGACCGGGGAGGCGGTGGCGGTGGACCTGGCCCGCTTCCGGACCGGGCCGGCTCCGCAGGGGCAGTACTTCCTCAACACCTTCTCGGTCGGGGTGTATCCGGAGCTGGTGCGGATCCGGGAGCGCTGGGCGGGCCGGATCGGCGCCTGGCCGGCCGGGGTGCTGGCGGCGTGGGAGGTGCTGCGCACCGCCGAGCCGCTGACCGTACGGATCAATGACCGGCGGCGGGCGGTATGGCTGCTGTTCGTCGGCAACTGCCAGTACCGGGGGCTGGGGTTCGCGCCGGTGCGCCGGCACGACCTGGCGGACGGGGTGCTCGATGTGCGGGTGGTGCACGGCGGCCGGCTGGCCCGTACCCGGCTGCTGGCCGCGGCGCTGATGGGCATCCCGCACAGCACGCCGGTGCTCGGCGAGGCGCGGCTGCGGCGGCTGCGGCTCGGCGATCTGCCCGATGGTGCGTCGGTGGCGTTCGACGGTGAAGTCGCCAGCGTCAAAGGGGAGTTGACGTTGGAGAAGAAGCTGGAGGGGCTGACCGTCTACCGCCTGCTGCCCGAGTGAGCCGCCCCCGGCCGATCAATGACTTGCCGCATAGTGAGATGCCACTCTCATGATGCGAGATACAGGCGTACGGTGGGAGCTCCAGGCCGAAGCATGCGAAGGAGTTCGACCATGCCGCAGGAGTCCGCCGTCTACACCCACGGCCACCACGAGTCCGTACTCCGCTCCCACACCTGGCGCACCGCCGCCAACTCGGCCGGATACCTGCTGGATTCCCTCGAGCCGGACATGCGGATCCTGGACATCGGCTGCGGCCCCGGCACCATCACCGCCGATCTGGCCGCACTGGTCCCGGACGGGCAGGTCACCGGCCTGGAGCACGCGCCGGGGGTGCTGGAGCAGGCGCGCGCCACCGCGGCCGGGCGGGGGCTCGGCAATGTCCGCTTCACGGTCGGAGATGTCCACGCACTGGACTTCCCCGATGACACCTTCTGCGTGGTGCACGCCCATCAGGTACTCCAGCACGTGGGCGATCCCGTCCAGGCGCTGCGCGAGATGCGCCGGGTCACCCGGCCCGGCGGGATCGTCGCCGTCCGCGATGCGGACTACTCGGCGATGACCTGGTATCCGGAGGTGGCGGGGATGGACGACTGGCTGCGGCTGTATCTGCGGGTGGCCCGGGCCAACGGGGGCGAGCCGGACGCCGGGCGCCGGCTGCACGCCTGGGCCCGTCAGGCCGGTTTCGCCCCGGAGGCCCTCACCACCACCGCGGGCACCTGGTGCTACCGGACCCCGGACGAGCGGTCCTGGTGGAGCGAGCTGTGGGCGGACCGTACGGTCGGCTCCTCGTACGCGCGGATCGCGGTGGAGGGCGGGCACGCCACACCGGACGAGCTGGACCGGATCGCGCGGGCCTGGCGCGCCTGGGGCGCCGAGGAGGACGGCTGGTTCGCCGTCCTGCACGGCGAGATCCTCTGCCGCGTATGACCCCAACGGCGCAGCCCCGCCCCTCCCCCGGCTGATAAGTCCTATTGATCCCGGTATGGATGGGGCGTGAGCCGATACCGAATAGCCACCGCCGCGGCACTGACCGCGCTCCTCGCGGCGGGCTGCGGCGCCCAGCGCGCCGCGGCCCCCGAGCGCCCCTCACCGCCCGCCCGGCCGGGCGCCTCCCAGGCCTCCGCGGCGGCCGGCTTCACCCTGCTGGCCAGCGGCGACGTACTGCCGCACAACGAGATCATCAAGCAGTCCGCCAGCGATGCGCACGGCCGTGGCCATGACTTCCGTGCCATGTTCGCCGGGGTGAAACCGGTGGTCTCCGGCGCCGATCTGGCGATCTGCCACATGGAGACGATCTACGGCAGGGACGGCGGCCCGTTCACCGGCTACCCCTCCTTCAAGTCCCCGCCGCAGGTCGCCGCCGCCCTCAAGGACACCGGATACGACTCCTGCTCCACCGCCTCCAACCACACCCTCGACGACGGTGCGGACGGGGTGCGCCGCACCCTCGGCGCGATGGACGCGGTCGGTCTGCGACACAGCGGCTCGGCCCGCTCCGCCACCGAAGCGGCCCGGACCACTCTGCTCAGGGCCGGCGGCGCGCGGGTCGCCCAGCTCTCCTACACCTACGGCACCAATGGCATCCCGCTGCCCGGCAATGCGCCCTGGACGGTCAATCTGATCAACCAGAAGAAGATCATTGCCGATGCCCGGGCGGCCCGTGAGGCGGGCGCCGACGTGGTCGTCGTCAGCATCCACTGGGGCACCGAGTGGCAGCAGCCGGTCGACGAGCAACAGCGCACACTGGCCCGGGCGCTGACCGCGGCGCGCACCGCGGGCCGGCCGGACATCGATCTGATCCTGGGCACCCATGCGCATGTCCCGCAGGCGTACGAGAAGGTCAACGGCACCTGGGTCGTCTACGGCATGGGCGACCAGCTGGCGGGCCATATGTTCAACCACAGCGACCAGCCGGACGGCCGGGGCAATCTGAGTTCGATGGCCCGCTTCACCTTTGCCGGGCCGGCCGGGCCGGGGCAGCGCTGGACGGTACGCAGAGCGGAGTTCATCCCCCAACTCACCGACGTCAACAACGGGTTCCGGGTCGTGAACCTCAATGCGGCGCTCGCCGGGCAGCCCGGGCGCAGCGACTACCGCAAGGCCCGCGACGCCATCCGGGACGTCGTGCTGTCACGGGGCGCGGCGAAGTACGGTCTGATCATGGCCAAGTGATCGCGTACCGGCGGCACCCCAACTAGGGTTGCCCGCATGGACATTCTCGGGACCTCCTTGCGGGTGTGCGTCGGTGATCTCAATACCGCGATCGGCGTCTACGAACGGCTGACCGGCGCCGAGGCGATCCGCTTCCAGCGCGGCGGGGTGGCGGTTGCGGCGGTCGGGTGCTTCTTCCTGATGAGCGGCCCCGAGGCGGAGTTGTCGGTGCTGCGGAAGATCACCGCCACCCTCGCGGTGACGGACGTCGACGAGGCGGTGGCCGATCTGAAGGCCGTCGGCGCGGACATCATCGCCGGTCCGCTGCCGACGCCCATCGGCCGCAACCTCGTGGCCCGGCACCCGGACGGCTCGGTCTTCGAGTACGTCGACCGGAAGCAGGGCACGGAGGCCTGAGCGGACTCCGTGCCCCGCTCGCCGGGGAGCGGAACGTCCCGCGGTCAGGACACCTCCAGGACGATCTTGCCGCGGGTCCGCCCCTCCTGGCTCTGCCGGAACGCCTCGGCGGCCTCGGACAGCGGGAAGACCGCATCGACCGGCACGGTCAGCTTCCCGGCGTCCGCGAGCGCACCGAGCGCGGTCAGGTCCGCGGTGTCCGGGCGTACCCACACCATGTGGCCGCCCTTCGCCGTGACCTCGCCGTCGGCGATGGACGCCACCCGGCCGCGGTCCTTGAGCAGCTGCTGCGAGACATCGACCACGCCACCGCCGACGAAGTCCAGGGCCGCATCGATGCCGTCGGGTGCTAGTGCCCGCACCCGGTCGGCGAGGCCGTCGCCATAGGTGACCGGCTCGGCGCCCAGCGACCGCAGGAAGTCGTGGTTGCGCTCGCTGGCCGTGCCGATGACGCGGGCGCCCTGGGCCACCAGGATCTGGACGGCGAACGAGCCGACCCCGCCGGCCGCGGCGTGCACCAGGACCGTCTCGCCCGCCCGCGCGCCGACCCGCTTGATCGACTGATAGGCCGTCAGCCCGGCCAGCGGCAGTCCGGCGGCCTGCTGCCAGCTGAGCGCGGCGGGCTTGCGCGCCAGGGTCCTGACGGGCGCGGCAACCAGCTCGGCGAAGGTGCCGTGCTGGACGGCGTCCTTGCGCACATAGCCGATGACCTCGTCACCGACCGCGTACTCGGTGGCGTCGGCGCCGACCGCCTCGACCACGCCCGCCACGTCCCAGCCCGGGACGAGCGGGAAGTACACATCCATCATGGGGTCCAGATAGCCCGCGAGGACCTTCCAGTCGACGGGGTTGACCCCGGCCGCCTTCACCCGGACCAGGACCGAGTCCGGGCCGACCTTCGGGTCGGGCAGGTCGGTGTAGGCGAGGACCTCGGGGCCGCCGTATTGCTGCGCGCTGATTGCCTTCATGATGCGCCACAACGCGTCCAGCTCCGGGATCATTCCACGGGCCGGGTACGTTCACCGGACCGGCGTAACGGCCTCGCCCGCCGGCGGACCGTCCGCCGGCCGCATCCGGTACTCGTAGCGCTCCGGGAGCGGATGCCGGGTCCGGGCCCTGCCGCGTACCTCCTCGGTGACCGGCCCGCCGCCCGCGGTGAGCTGCTCGGCGATGGCGTACCAGGTGTCGCTGAGCGTTTCGTCGCCCTCCCGCAGATCGGCGATCTCGAAACCGGCGTCGAAGATCTCACGGGCGGCGTCCGGCCAGCCCTGGGCGAGCAGCAGCTGTGCGGTCAGCAGCCGGAAGCGTCCGTCGGCCAGGTCTGCCGGTGGCAGCCCGGCCAGCAGCTCCGCGGCCTCGTCGGTCCGGCCGACGGCGAGCAGTGCGGGAACGGCCTCCCGGGCGAGCGCGGTGCGCACCGCGCGCCAGGCGCCGCCGTCCGGGCCGTCCGCCGAGGCCGGTCGGGCGGCCACGGCACAGGCCTGCGCATACCGTTCGGCGGCGCGGCCGGGCTCGCCCGCCGCGGTCTCGGCGACGGCCAGGCAGTACAGCGGCAGGGCACCGGCGCCCTCGCGGAGTGCGCGCTCCCAGCTGCGGACGGCCTGGGCGCGGTCGCCGGCCTGCCACTGGGCGAGGCCGAGGTGGTAGTCGGTGGCCGGGCCCGACGGCGCGGACTCCAGCAGCTCGCGCCAGGCCGGTGCGGTCAACACCGAGGAGGACAGGGCCCCTTGGTCGGGCAGTTCCCCGGTCCGCAGCAGCGTCAGCCAGGGCTCCTGATCGGGCCCGAGGGTGGCCGGGTCGAACGGCGTACCCGGCAGGTCCAGGTCCGCCCGGGCGACCTCCAGCGCGCCCCAGCCCGAGCCGGTGGCCAGCGGTTCCTTCGGTTCCCGGTCGGCGTACGGCAGCCAGGCGGCGTAGGCGGCCTCGACATCGGCCCGCGGCAGGGCCGCCTCCAGGCGGTCCGCGACCTCACCGCGGGCCGCCGCCCAGTCCGCGCCGTGCACGGTCGCCGGGTCGGTCGCGAGCGGGCCGTACGCCTCCAGCCAGCTGAACGCGCCGCCGCCGTCCAGCGGCAGATGCTCCAGCTGCGTACGGGCCAGCCCGGCCTGGATCTCGGCATAGCCACCGGTGCCCGGCTCGGTGAGCCACTGCTGCCAGCGCCGCCCGGCCCGCCCCGCGCCCCACAGGAACAGCTTGCGGCCGCGCAGCGCATCGGTGGAGGTCTGCACCAGTCCGCGGCCATCCGCGTCGAGCGAGGTGATCCAGCGGCGGGCGCCGTCCGGCACGTCGTAGAAGTAGTCGGCAGGGAACTCGCTGCGCAGCGGGTAGGTCCGGTCGGCACCGTCGGAGTCCGGGACCGGAACCCGCCGCAGGGTCCGCTCGTAGCCGAAGTGCCAGGCCGCGTCGGCGGGCGCCAGGACGCGGCTGCCCTCCGCCTCGGGTACCGCGATGTTGGACCACCAGTAGACGGGGACGCTGTGGTGGTGGGGATTACGGATGCGTACGCCCACATAGAGGAAGTCGGAGCCGTCCGGCAGCCACAGGTCCACCTGGAAGGGCAGATCGCGCAGCCGCTCCCACTCCCACAGCCGCAGCATCTCCCCTCCCCCACTGCCTTGACGGCGTGGGAGGTGCCCCCAGTCCGGGGCCGGGACGCGGGCGGCGTGCAGCGGGGCGCAGGAGAGGGTGGTGTGGCCGGTGGCGCCGATGTTCCACTCGATGCCGCCGGAGAACCAGGCGCCGTTGAGGGCGAAGGCGGCGGGCTGCACCACCGGGTTGCGGTAGAGCAGTTCGCGGCCGGTGGGCTTGTGGTGCAGGGAGTGGACGCGGCCGCCGAGGCCGGGCAGGACGGTGGCGCGCAGCCGGTCGTTCTCGATGACCAGCGCCTCTAGATCGGTGGCGCGGCGGGCCCGGCCGTAGCCGTCGCGCATCCGGGTCGGCAGGATCGAGCGCAGCGGCCGGTGGCCGATCTGCCGGGCCATATCGGCCGGCAGGGCGGTGTCCTGGGGCACTTCGACGCGGTGCAGGTCGTGGCCGCCGCGGAGGGCGGGGAGCGGGTTGTCCGGACCGAGGGGGGCGGCGGGAAGGGTCAGGGTGGTGCGTCGCACGCTCGTGGCCACGGCTGCCTCGCAATGCTGGACCGGGCCACCTCGGCTGCGGCGGCCTCCTGTTGACCATGGAACCGCGTGCTCGCCGGTCTGCACAGGGCCTCTTGCGGCCGGGCGGGGTCAGGGTTGCGCAAAGACGTCCTCAAGGAGCCCGGCGAGCAGGGCGGCGCCCTCCCCTTCCGGGTCGCGGTCCGGGTCGTAGATGGCGACGGTGATGCCGGTGCAGCGCGGTGCGGCAGCCAACGGGCCGAGCAGCGCGCGCAGTTCGTCGGTCAGCAGGCCGTCCGGGTCGGGACTGTCGACGGCCGGCATGACCGAAGGGTCGAGGACGTCCGCGTCGAGATGGATCCAGAAGCCGTCGAGCGCGGGGGTCTGGAGGTGGGTGAGCGCCTCGCGGGCGACCGTGTCCGGGCCGCGCCGCCGGATCGCGCCGACCGGTGTGTGGCTGATGCCGAGCGCCGCGAACTCCTCCTGGTCCTCGTCCGCGTCGCGGATCCCCAGCACGCTCACGTCCTCGTCGCGGACGTACGGCCGCAGCCCGTCGATGTCCGTGAGATCGGCCTGTCCCCGCCCGGTGATCTGCGCGACGCCCTCCCCGGCCGCGGCTCCCAACGGCCCCGATACGGCCACGTTCCCCGGATGCCGGAAGTCGCCGTGCCCGTCCAGATAGGCCACGCCGTAGCGCCCGAGCCGCCGCAGCCCGAGGACGGCTCCCAGCAGGATGCTGCAATCCCCGCCGAGCACCACCGGGAAGTCGCCGCCGCGTACATGGTCCTCGACGCGGGTGGCCAGTTTGCGGGTGTACGCGCCGAGGGCCGCGGCGTTGAAATCCCCGTCCACCCCCTCCCGCCACTCCCCCAGGTCGTAGCGCGGCGGCACCACCACCCCGCCCTCCAGCGCCCCGAGGCGGCGCAGCAGCCCCTGCTCACGCAGGGCACCGGCGAGCTTGTAGCAGCCGGGGACGGTGCCGGGCGCGGGCGGGCGCAGGCCGAGGTTGGACGGGGCATCGATGAGGACGGTGCGACGCATAGGAAGATCGTCACACGGGCCGCCGGAAAATGCGGAGGTTCCGCAAGATTCATCGGCATACCCTGGCGATCCGGCCAACTGGCTTGTGCAGAACGGAAGTCCGTACCGATGGCGACGACCCGGCAAACCGTCAGCGCCGTCAGGACCCGGCCGGGCCCGGCTCGTTGAAGCGCAGCTGGTTGCCGAAGGGGTCGGTGAGGGTGAGGCAGGTCCCGGTCTCGTCGCGCTCCAGGCCGGGGCGCAGATACGGATAGCGCTTGCCGGCCAGTTCGGCGTGGAGCGCGCGCACCCCGGTCAGCTCCATGTGAACCGTGGAGCCGGGGGTCGCATCGCCGTGGTGCTCGGACAGGTGCAGGACGAGCCCGCCGCGCGAGACCTGGGTGTAGAGCGGCATACCGGGCTCGAAGCGGTGCTCCCAGTCGACGGTACAGCCGAGGTAGTCGACGTAGAACTCATGGGCCTTGGCCACGTCGAAGATCCGGAAGACCGGCGCGGTGCGGTGGAAGACGATGTCCATGGCCGCCATCCCATCACGTCGCTCTCGCCTCACGCCGCCCTCACAGCGCAATCGGCGTCGCCTCACCCCGCCCCGCCCGGAAACATCTCGCTGGTGATCGCCCACCGTTCGTGGTCGCGCCAGGCGCCGTCGATGAAGAGGAAGTCCGGGGAGAAGCCCTCCAGGCGGAAGCCGGCCCGTTTGGCCAGGGCGATCGACTGTTCGTTGGCCGGCTGGATGTTGACCTCCAGGCGGTGCAGACCCAGCCGGGTGAAGGCGTGGTGCAGTACAAGGCGCAGGCCCTCGCTCATCAGGCCGCGGCCGGCCGCGTGGGCGAAGGCGCCGTAGCCGATCGCGCCGCAGCGGAAGGCGCCGTGCACGATGTTGTTGATCGTGAGGTAGCCGGCGATCCGGCCGTCGTCGAGTTCGCAGATCAAGAAGCCTTCGCGGGACGGCTCCTGGAGCCTTTGCAGATAGCCGTCGTACGCGGCGTCGTCGGCCGGCGGGAAGAGCCACGGCCGGTGCAGCTCCGCGCTCTCCCGCGCGGCGGTGGTGAACTCGTCCCGGTCGGCGGCGGTGAAGTGGCGGATGCCGACCCGTGGGCCTTGAGCCAGGTAGCGGTCGCTGGTCGTCATCGGCAGATGGTACGGAGCGGCGGCGGTGGCCTGCCAGTGATCGGCCGGGTCGCCCTGTTCCGCGGGCGGAGCACACCGGCCACGCCTGTGACGGATCGCGCCCATCCGATGACAAAGTGTGATCATTCGTCCCCGTGTGACCCCAGGAGTCCGTTATGGCCCGTATCACCATTAATGGCATCACCATGGACCCATTGGTCCAGTCCGCGGAGCTGGCCAGTGCCTCACTGGTCTCGGAGGACGCCTCCGCGTCCAACTACCTGCTCGTACAGACCACACATGTGCCCACCGCCGAGGAGCGGGAGCAGCTCGCGGCGCTCGGCGTGGAGATCCACGAATACGTTCCGGAGAGCACCTATCTGTGCGGCTACCGGCCTTCAGACCTGGAGGCCGTACGCGAGCTGCCCTTCGTGACCTGGGCGGATGTGTATCTCAAGGGGTTCAAGATCGCGCCGTCGCTGCGTTCGGCCCGGATGCGGCCGGCCGTCGCCGTCCTGGCCGATCCCCTTGCGGGTGCCGGCGGGCCCGACACCCGTACGGTCGATGTCGTCGTCCATGACGATGTCGACGCCGGGGCGGACGGTGTGCAGCAGCGGATCGCCCGGGCCGCGGGCTCCCAACCCGAGGCGGTCGAGGCGAACGGGCACAAGGTGCGCATGACGGTCCGGGAACAGGACCTGGCCGCGCTGGCCTCCCTCGACGAGGTCCGGCATGTGGAGGAGGTCCCCAAGGCGGTGCTGTACAACACCGTCGCCGGAAAGCTGATGAATGCCCAGGTATCCGTCAACGGCACCAAGTTTCGAGGAAAGGGCCAGGTCGTGGCCGTCGCCGACACCGGCTTCGACCGCGGTTCCACGACGAATGTGCACCCCGCCTTCACCGGCCGGGTCAAGCGCCTGACCGCCTTCGGCCGTACCAACCCCAATAGGACGGACGACCCCGACGGGCACGGAACCCACGTGGCGGGCTCGGTCCTCGGCGACGGGACATCGGCGTCCATGGGCGGTCCCATCACGGGCACGGCGCCCGAGGCGACGCTGGTCCTCCAGTCCCTCCTGGACGACTTCGGCGGACTCGGCGGCATCCCGTCCGATCTGCGGGATCTTTTCGAGCCGCCCTTCCGCGACGACGGGGCACGGATCCACACCAACTCGTGGGGGCCCAAAGACCCGGGCCTTCCGTATGGCACCACCGGTGGCGAGGTCGACAAGATGGTCTGGGACCACAAGGACCTCGTCATCCTCTTCGCCGCGGGCAATGACGGCCGCGACCAGAACCGGGACGGCCGTATCGACGAGGGAGCAGTCAGTGGGTGGACAGGGGCCAAGAACTGCATCACCGTGGGCGCCAGCGAAGGCAAGCGCCCCGACATTCCCAAAACCTATGGCCAGCTGAGCTTCGCCCGGTTCGGCGTGAACCCGATCCGCGACGACCCGATGGCGAACAACCCGGCCGGGATGGCAGCCTTCAGCAGCCGCGGACCGACCCGGGAGGGCCGTATCAAGCCGGACGTCGTCGCGCCCGGAACCTCGATCCTGTCGACGCACTCGCGGGTGGCGCCCACCGACGTACGCTTCGGTGTCTCCTCGGACCCCGATTTCTTCTTTGAATCCGGCACCAGCATGGCCACCCCTCTGGTCGCGGGCTGTGTGGCGGTGCTGCGCGAGACCCTGGTGAACAACGGCACCCCCAAGCCGAGCGCCGCGCTCATCAAGGCCATGCTGATCAACGGAGCGGGCGAACTTCCCGGCCAGTACAACCCCAGCGAGGCGGGCCCCTCCCCGAACAACAGCTCCGGCTTCGGGCGCGTCAACCTCGAACGGTCCATCATCATCCCTGGTAACGCCGACGAGGCGGGCTTCGCCGACGAGGCGGAGCTGGAGCAGGACGAGGAACGCGCGTTCAACATCGCCATCCCGAGTCAGGGCGATCACACGCTGAAGATCACCCTGGTCTGGACGGACCCGCCCGGAGCGGCCCTGCAGAACGACCTCGACCTCATCGTCCGCGCCGGTGGTCAGGAACGCCACGGCAACATGGGCACGGGGCCGGGATTCGACCGCGTCAACAACGTTGAGCAGGTCAACTGGAAGACGATTCCCGCCGGGAACGCCGAGATCGTCGTGCGGGCGCACCGGATCACTCGGTTTGCTCAGCCGTACGCGGTTGCCTGGCGCGTCTCCTGACCCGTACCGGCCCCATACCGGCGCGTCCAGCAAGGTCGCCGCCGAGCGCCGCCCAGGCCTGCTCCGTCCCCGAATGCGCCCCCGCTCAGACCCGCGCCGCCTCGCGCTCCGCCGCGCTCGGTGCGGCCAGCGCCAGCCGGCGGTGGAAACGGCGCAGCATCAGCCGGGCCATGTACGGGTGGACTTGGCGCACGACGGCGAAGTAGAGCCGGCCCGCCGTGTTGTGGAGGCGGACGACCGTACCGAGGGTGACCTGGCCGTCCGCGACGAGGATCGAGGCGCGGAAGTCCAGGTGCCCGGCGTCCCGGCCGAGCAGGATCTCACCGCCCGCGCGCCCCATGACGGGGAAGGACGCACCGGGAAACACCCCCTCCCAGGCCTCCGGTTCGCGCGGCATGCCCGGCAGCAGCTCCATCTGCCAGGCGTCCTGGAAGTCGGGGCGGGAGAAGGCCTGGTGCGCCAGCCGGGCGGCGGCGGGGAGCTCGACGGCCTTGGGGCGGTCCCACAGCAGGCGGTTGAGAAGCCGGACGAGGGGCCTGCGGCGGACCGGTGCCAGGACCCGGCCGGTGGCGGCCCTTTCGATGTTGTCGAAGATCTCCTCGACGACCGTGCCGTGCACGGCGCGCACCGCCAGCGACCACGTAAGCCGACCGGTGAACGTCAGGCGGCTCTCCAGTACGTGTTCCACCCGGCAGTGGTCCGGTCCCACCGGCCGCACGGTGATCTCGTGCCAGCCGTGACCGTCCGTGAAGTCGAAGCGGATACGGCGGCCCGGCTCGTAGGCGGCGACGCGGTAGCGGACGGGTCCGTGCCCGCCGTCGGCGCCGACGCCGAGCGGCCGGTCGAAGCGCATCGCCGGCCACACGGGGGTGGGGAAGAGCGGATCACGGTCGCCGCCCAGCCGGTCGAGCAGGGCGCCGACGGCCTCGGCAGGGGCCGCGACGGTGCGGGCATGGACGTCTCGGACGGTACTCACAAGGGCACCTCCATACGGTTGCGTATGTTTGACCATACGGTAGCGTATGGGTATGGCACGACAGCGGGCGAGGGAGACCGGCGGCAGCGGCGCGCGACAGCGACTGACCGCCCAGGACTGGGCCGATGCGGCCCTGGCGGCGATCGGCGAGGGCGGGCTCGCGGCGGTGGCCGTGGAGCCGCTGGCCGCCCGGCTGGGCACCACCAAGGGCAGCTTCTACTGGCACTTCGCCAATCGGGACGCGCTGATCGAGGCCGCGCTGGAGCGCTGGGAAGAGCTCGGCACGGAGGCCGTGATCACCGAGATCGAGGCCGAGCCCGACCCCGGCAAGCGGCTGCGCCGACTGCTGCTGCGGGCCACCGAGCGGGCCGCCGAGGACCCCCTGGAGCTGGCCCTGCTGGCCACCGCGGCACAGCCCCGGGTCGCCGCCGTGCTCGCCCGGGTGACCGACCGGCGGATCGGCTATGTCGCCTCGCTCTTCGCGGAGTTGGGCTTCCCCGAGGACGAGGCGCGACGGCGCGGCCTGCTCGCGTACACCGCCTACCTCGGGCACGCCCAGCTGGGGCACGCGGTCCCCCAGATCCTGCCGGCCGGCGCCGCACGCGAGCGCTATCTCGACGGGGTGATCGACACCCTGATGCACCCCTGCGATAGCGCCCAGTAGGGCCATGAAGGTACTCAACTCGGCCGATTTTCCACCAAGTTGGCCGATCTCCGGGTAGACGGGCCCGAGGCCCTCGACGTGAAGTGGAGATCAGCGCGGCCAATACGGCGCGCTTCAGCATTGACAACTCAACACACGGGGGCTTCGAGTCCACTCGAACCCCCCGCACGGGAGGAATTCGTGACCGAAGCCATCCCCTACTTCCAGGACCGCACCTGCCCCTACCACCCCCCGTCCGGCTATCAGCCGCTGCGCGAGGCGGGCCCGCTGACGCACGTCACCTTCTACGACGGCCGCAAGGTATGGGCGGTGACCGGCCACGCCGAGGCCCGGGCGCTCCTGAGCGACCAGCGGCTCTCCGCCGACCGGCAGAATCCGGCCTTCCCGATACCCGTCGAGCGCTTCGAGGCGATCCGCCGGGTGCGGCCCCACTGATCGGGGTGGACGACCCGGAGCACAACACCCAGCGCCGGATGCTGATCCCCAGCTTCAGCACCAAGCGGGTCGCCGCACTGCGGCCGGAGATCCAGCGGATCGTCGACGAGCTGCTCGACCGGATGCTGGCCCAGGGCCCGCCCGCCGAGCTGGTCTCCGCGTTCGCGCTGCCGGTGCCCTCGATGGTGATCTGTTCGCTGCTCGGCGTCCCGTACTCCGACCACGAGTTCTTCGAGGGGGCCTCGCGCCGCATGCTGCAAGGGCGGACAGCCGCGGAGGCGGAGGAAGCCAGCCTCGAACTGGAGCGGTACTTCGCCGGACTGATCGCCGACAAGGTGAAGAAGCCGGGCGACGGGCTGCTGGACGAACTGATCCAGGACCGGTTGCAGTCCGGTGCCCTGGAACACGACGAGCTGGTCCGGCTCACGATGATCCTGCTGGTGGCCGGCCATGAGACCACCGCGAACATGATCTCGCTCGGCACCTTCACCCTCCTCGAACACCCCGAGCAACTGGCGCAGTTGAAGGCCGAGGAGAGCCTGATACCGGCCGCCGTGGAGGAGCTGCTGCGGTTCCTGTCCATCGCCGACGGCATGCTGCGGGTGGCGAAGGAGGACATCGAGATCGGCGGGGTGCTGATCCGCGCCGATGACGGGGTGCTGTTCCCCACCTCCCTGATCAACCGGGACGACACCGCCTATCCGTCGCCGGACCGGCTGGACCTGCGCCGCTCCGCCCGCCACCACGTCGCGTTCGGCTTCGGGATCCACCAGTGCCTGGGGCAGAACCTCGCCCGGGCGGAGATGGAGATCGCTCTGCGCTCCCTGTTCACCAGGATTCCGGATCTGCGACTCGCCGTGCCGGCTGCCGAGATTCCCTTCAAGCCGGGGGACACTCTGCAAGGAATGATCGAACTGCCGTTGGCCTGGTAGCGGTCATGACGGCGGACGAACGAAAGGGGTCCGGGATGCGGATCACCATCGACACAGATGTCTGTATCGGCGCCGGTCAGTGCGCCCTGACGGCTCCTGGGGTGTTCACCCAGGACGACGACGGCTTCAGCGCGCTGCTGCCCGGCCGTGAGGACGGCGCGGGCGACCCGCTGGTACGGGAGGCCGCCCGCGCCTGCCCGGTACAGGCCATCTCGGTCGACGAGGCCTGAGCCACCCCCTCCGCGGACGGTTCGGACGATGCCCGCGGCCCCCTCGGCCGCCGGCGCACCCGGCCCGTTCCGCCCTTGACTCCTGTCCCTACGGCATCCACCTCATCCGCTACCGCAACACCCCTTCGGTGACGGGGAGTTCGAGGACCCCGGTGTCCTCGGGCGCGCTGGTGACCGTCACCCGCTTCACACCGCGATTGCCCGCATAGGCGTCGTCACTCGCGGCGAGCACGAAGCGCAGTCGGTGCCCCGGCTCGTACCGGTGCACGATGCCCGGCAGTTCCACGGTGAACCGCCGGGTCACATCGGGCACCCGGGCCGGGGCCACCAACCGGTGCACCAGCGTCTGCCGGCCGTCCGGCGCGACGTCGTAGAGCTTGGCGAAGACCACGAGGCGGTAGGCCGCGTCGGCGGAGTTCTGCACCCGCTCGGCCCCCGGCGAGACCACCCGCAGCGTCACCCTGGGCGCACCCACCACCTCCACCGGCCGGCCGGTCACCGGCCGGGACGTCCAGTCCGCGAAGGTGCCGCCGGCGTCGTACGGCGCCGGGTCGGCCAGGCCCAGCATCCCGGAGAGCGAGCTCTCCGAATGGCTCGTCGCGAACCGCAGATTGCGGTACGTACGGCTGCCGCGCGCCACCTCGCCGCGGTGGCCGACCAGCTGGCCGTCGCCGGAGAGGTACAGCCGCTGCCTGCTCTCCGGCAGGCCCGACGAGGTGCCGTACGCGGACCCGCCGGTCACCCAGTCCCGGTAGTACGCGAAGGCCGGTCCGGTGCCGGTCGCCGTCCGGTGGTGCAGATACCGCCCGAACCAGGCGAGGATCCGCCGTCCGACGTAACTGGTCTCCAGGTTGCCCCGGGCCAGGTCGAGTTCGCCCTTCGCGGGCTTCTTCATCCCGCCGCTGTGCCCCCATGACTGCCAGATCATCCTGGCCGGGGTGCCCTGTGCGGTGAGCGTGCGATAGGTGGCGGTGGCCTCGTTGAGGTTGAAGAGGGTGTCGGCCTGGCCCTGGATCAGCAGCGTCGGCGCCTTGACCGCCTTCAGGTACGAGACCGGGGAGACGCTGCGCGCATAGCGGAGCACCGCGCGGGTCCGCTCGGCCGGGTAGCGCCCCGAGTCCAGCAGCCGCTTGGTGGCACAGGCCGGTGCGGCGAAGTGCAGACAGCCGGCGCCGCCGGCCCGTGACCGGTCCAGGTCCGGGTGCAGCAGCCCCTGCGCCTCGCCGAGCAGGAAGAACCCGTTGGTCCACTGCCACTTGTATGCGCCGGGCAGCGGTCCGCCGCTGCCCTGGGTACGGACGGCGTTGTTGGGGTCGAGGGAGTAGACGAGGTCGTGCCAGGTGATCAGCGGGACCAGTGCGTCGACGCGGTGGTCGACGGCGGCGGTGGCCAGCTGGATCGCCCCGCCGTAGGACCCGCCGATCATGCCGACCCGTGGGTCGTGGCCGCCGTCCTTGGTGACGTAGTCGATACGGGTGCCGTTGTCGGCCGTCCGGCTGCCGGCCAGCAGATCGAGCAGTTGACGCGCCGCCCGGCCGTCGATGCCGGGGTCGTCGAGGGTGATCGGGCAGCCGGTCCGGCCGAAGCCGAGGCCGGAGTAGGCCAGCGCCACATAGCCGCGGGCGGCGAAGGCCTTGGCGAGCCCGGCGGTCGCGGCGTCGGCCTTGCTGCCGCCGAAACCGTTGGTGGTCAGCACGGCGGGCGCCGGGTGCCCGGCATCGGCACCGGCCGGGCGGTAGACGTCGGTGTCCAGGGTGCAGTGGCGCGCTCCGGCGCGGACGGTGACCTTCAGGGCGGTGACGGTGTACGGGGCGGTGGCCGCCGTCGTGGGGGCGGTCAGGACGGGGGCGACGAGAGCACCGGCGGCCAGCAGCGCGAGGGAGGTGCGGCGCCGGGCGCGGGGCACTGCTCGGGGTTCGCTGGACACCAGGACCTCCACAGGGACACGTCGTACCAACCGGTCGGCAGCGGCGCGCTCATGGTGTGATGTGCGTCACGGCCGTGTCAACGCGCCCGGCGCAAGCCTCTGATAGGACGTCAGTTCAGTACCGCTCCCCGGACGGTGCGGGGGCACACCGCGCAAATGGAACGGCCTGCCGGGCCTCAGTCGAGGGCCGGGACGGTGAAGGTCAGCGTGCCGGCCGTGGCGTCCAGCTCCGCGGCGATCCCCAGCGGAACGGTCAGCGCACTGTCCCCGTGACCGAAGCCGAACTCCTCGGCCACCGGCACCCCCAGCCCGCCCAGCCGGTCCACCAGCACCTCCCGCACCCGCTCGTACGGACCGCACCGCGCCCAGGAGCCGAGGACGATCCCGGCCACACCGTCCAGCCAGCCGGCCCGCAGGAGTTGGGTGAGCGCACGGTCGATGCGGTACGGCGGCTCCCCGACGTCCTCCAGCAGGAGCAGACCGCCCGCCGTACCGGGTCTGGCCTGCGGGGTGCCCAGCTCGCTGGCGAGCATGGCGAGGCATCCCCCGACGGTGACGCCCTGGGCACGGCCCGGCACCAGCGGGCGGGACGAGGCCGAGGCGAGGGTACGGACGGACTCCGGCGCGAAGAGCGTACGGCGCAGCTGCTCGCGGGTGGCGTCGTCCTTGAGGAAGACCTCGCCCGCGACCGCCGGGCCGTGCAGGGTGGAGACCCCGGCGCGCACCGCGAACGCCTCGTGCAGCACCGTCACATCGCTGAACCCGATCAGGGGCTTGGGCGTCGCGGCCCGGAGGGCGTCCCAGTCCAGCAGGTCGACCATCCGCTGGGCGCCGTAACCGCCGCGCGCCGCGAAGACGGCCTTGACGGACGGATCGCACCAGGCGTCCTGGAGGTCACGGGCCCGGTCCTGGTCAGGGGCCGCGAGATGGTCCAAGGTGCCGTGGGTGCCCAGGACATGGGGTGCGGCGACCGGGTCGAGGTCCCAGCCGCGCAGCACATCCAGCCCGCGGTCCAGCCGCTCCGGCACGATCGGGCCGCTGGGGGCGAGCACCACCACCCGGTCGCCGGGCCGCAGTCGCGGCGGCCGGCGCAGCGGTGCGGCCGGCACGGCGGTCATCGGCGCAGCTCCAGTGCCGGGACGTCCTCGCGGCGGAAGCCGAAGGTCTGGGCGTAGAGGGAGAGTTCGGCCTCCAGCGCGCGGATGAGGGTGTCCGCGCGGCGGAAGCCGTGGCCCTCGCCGGGGAAGGACAGATAGGCGTGCGGTATACCGCGCCCGGCGACCTCGGCGAGGAAGCGTTCGCACTGGGCCGGCGGGCAGATCACATCGTCCAGGCCCTGGAGCAGCAGGAACGGGGCGGTGATCCGGTCCGCGTGGTGCAGCGGCGAACGCTCGCGGTAGCGCTCGGGCACCTCGGCGAACGGGCCGACCAGGGACTCCAGGTACTGCGACTCGAAGTCATGGGTCCCGCCGGTCGCCCAGCCGGCCAGATCCAGGACCGGGTAGCTGATGGTGCCGCAGGCGTAGAGGTCGGTGGCGGTCAGCGAGACGGCGGTGGTCCAGCCGCCGGCGCTGCCGCCGCGGATGGCGAGCCGGGCGCGGTCGGCGGTGCCCTCGTCGGCGAGCGCCCGGGCCACGGCCGCGCAGTCCTCGACGTCCACCACGCCCCACTGTCCGCGCAGCCGCTCGCGGTAGGCGCGGCCGTAGCCGGTCGAGCCGCCGTAGTTGACCTCGGCGACGCCGATGCCCCGGGAGGTGAAGTAGGCGATCTCCAGGTCGAGCACGAGCGGGGCGCGGCCGGTGGGGCCGCCGTGCGCCCACACCACGAAGGGCGGCAACTCGCCCTCGGGCGCGGTGAATGCGGGGCTGTGCGGCGGATGGACATGGGCGTGGATGTCCCGCCCGTCGGGGCCGGTGAAGGTGCGGTGCCGCGGCCGGGGGTAGTAGGCCGGGTCCAGCGCGTCGGTGTGCCGGCAGGCGATCGCCCGGGCGCGTCCGGTGCAGGTGTCCAGCTCGACGATCTCGTACGAGCGGTGCGGTCCGGCGGCGATGCCGAGGACCCGGCTGCCGTGGACGGCGAGGGTGGGCGCCCACTCCGTCCAGGGACCCGCCGCGTCGACGAGTTCACCGCTGACCGGGTCGAGGATGCCGAGGGAGGTGGTGCCGCGGCCGTGGATCACCGCGAGGGTGCCGTCCTCCAGCGGCAGGAACCAGCGCTGTCCGACGTTCCACAGCGGACCGCCGAACTCCTCTTCCCGGGCGGGGCACAGCGCACGGCTCGCCACCACCCCGTCCGCCTCCGCACCGGGGTCGATGCGCTGCACCTCCCACCAGCCGCTGAGATCCGAGACGAACAGCAGCGAGCCGTCGGCGGCCCACTCGATCTGGGCGATGGACTCCTCGCTCCCGCCGTCACCGGCGCCGGGTCCCGGTGCGCCGACGAGCGGCCGGACGTCCGCGAACTCCCCCTTGCCGGGCTCGATCCGGGCCAGCATCACCACGGTGGCGTCCCAGGGCATATGGGGGTGGTCCCAGGCGATCCAGGCGGCCCTGAGCCCGTCCGGCGAGATCCGCGGACCGGTGACGAACCGGTGCCGGTCGTCGCTCAACTCCCTTACGGCAGCGCGGCGTTCGGCTGCCGATCCGTCGAGCGGCACGGCCGCGATCACCCGCCGGACGTCCGTCGGCCGGTCGCCGGTGAACTCCTCCAGGACGCACCACACCTCGCCGAGTTCCGGGCGCAGCACCGGATCGGCCCAGCGCAGTCCGTCGCCGACAGCGGAGAGCGGGGTGAGCGGGCGGGGCGGGGCATCGCGGTCCGGCTCATAGGCGTAGAGCCGCTGGTCGGCGAAGTCGCTGAAGACGACCAGCGGGCCGTCCCCGGTGACCGCGCCGGCCCAGGGCTGGCCGCCGTACTCCAGCACCCGGCTGCGGACGTTCCAGGGGGCGGGCAGCACCGACTCGACGGTGCCGTCCGGACGCCGGCGGACCAGCGCCCGCCGGCCGCCCTCGGCGGGCCGCGGTTCGGTCCACCACACCTCGTCGCCGACCACGCCGAGGAAGGCCGGCCGGCCGTCGTGCGCGGCGACCGTCCGGGCGTCGACCGGGGACGCCCAGGTGCCGTAGGGAGCGGTGGTGAGCATGCGTGCAGTTCCTCTCGTCCGCCGGCCGGGCCGGGCGTCCTCCTCGTCAGGCCGTGCGCAGGAAGTGGTCGAGCACCCGGACGCCGAAGTGCAGCCCCTCGACCGGTACCCGCTCGTCCACCCCGTGGAAGAGCGCCTGGTAGTCGAAGCCCTCGGGCAGTTTGAGCGGTGAGAAGCCGTAGCCGGTGATGCCCAGCCGGGAGAACTGCTTGGCGTCCGTGCCGCCGGACATGCAGTACGGCACGACATGGCCGTCCGGGTCGAAGCGCTCGATCGCGGCCCGCATCGCGGCGAAGGCCGGGGAGTCGACCGGGGCCTCCAGGGCGGTCTCGGCGTGGTGGTAGTCCCAGCTGACGTCGGGCCCGGTGAGCTCGTCCAGGGTCGTACGGAACTCCGCCTCGCCGCCGGGGACCACCCGGCCGTCGATATGGGCGACCGCCGAGCCCGGGATCACATTGACCTTGTAACCGGCGGACAGCATCGTCGGGTTGGCGCTGTTGCGAACCGTCGGCCGGACAAGTCCGGCGGCCGGGCCGAGCCTGCGGAGCAGCGCATCGACGTCGAGGCCTGGCGAGTCGACGTCCACGTCGATGGCGTGCAGCGCGGCGAGTTCGCGGAGCGCGGCCCGTACGGTCGGGGTGAGCCGGACCGGCCACTCGTAGGCTCCGATCCGGGCCACGGCGGCCGCGAGCCGGCTGACGGCGTTCTCGGTGTTGACCTTCGAGCCGTGTCCGGCCCGGCCCCGGGCGGTCAGCTTCAGCCAGGCCGTACCGCGCTCCCCCGCCGCGACCGGGTACAGCCGCTTCCCGCCGGCGTGGAAGGTGAATGCGCCGGACTCGCTGATGCCTTCGGTGCAGCCGTCGAAGAGGCCGGCGTGCCGGTCGGCCAGGAAGCCCGAGCCGTCGACGGCGCTGGCCTCCTCATCGGCGGTGAAGGCCAGCACGAGGTCCCGCCGGGGCCGTACTCCGCTGCGCGCCCACTGCCGTACGGTCGCCAGCACCATGGCGTCCATGTTCTTCATGTCGATGGCGCCCCGGCCCCAGACCACCCCGTCGCGGACCTCGCCGGAGAAGGGGTGCACGCTCCAGTCGGCGGGCTCGGCGGGCACCACGTCCAGATGGCCGTGGACCAGCAGGGCATCGGCCGCGGGATCGGTGCCCTCGATCCGGGCGACCACATTCGTCCGGCCCTTGCTGCGTTCCAGCAGCACCGGTTCGAGGCCGGCCCCGGCCAGCCGCTCGGCGACGTACTCGGCGGCCGGCCGTTCCTGGCAGGCGCCGTCACCGGCGTTGCTGGTGTCGATCCGGATCAGCTCGGAGGTGAAGCGGACCACCTCGTCCAGCGCCTGCTGGTCCGGTCCGGCACCGGGTCCGGCGCCGGGCTCCGCGGCCTTTGCGACCTCAGCCATACTCTTCCTCCACGGCCGATGACACGACGGTGGTGACCGTCTTGAAGCACCGGATGGCTTCGTACATGTTCTGACTGGTATACGCGACGCGACGTTCCCCGCTGCGCTCCACGCCGGGCACACAGGTCGCGGCGCCCACCAGATGCTCGGCGTCGAACTCCAACTCGAAGCGGAACGGGCCCTGCCGCGCCGGTTCATGACGGACCGCCAGCGCCGCACCCTTGCAGGCCGCGGCCCGGATGTCGGCGGCGGTACGTGCCGGTGGCCGGCAGACCGCCGCATAGCGCGAGACATAGTCCTTGACCGCCACCGCGGGCGCCTGCGGGGCGTAGCCCCGTGCGTCCTGGCAGGTGCGGTCGTCACCGGTGACCAGCACCACGGGCACGCCGTACTCGGCCACCACAAGGGAGTTGAGGTGGCCCTCGCTCGCGCGGGTGCCGTCGACCCAGACGCCGGTGAGCGAGTTGGCGAGGTAGGTGTGCGCGAGGACGCCCTCGGTGCCGGCCCCGGTGTGGTAGCCGACGAAGGCGATGCCGTCGACGTCGCCGTGCTGGACACCCTCGACCATGCTCAGCGACTTGTGCTTGCCGGTGAGCATCTGCGCCCGCTCGTCGAGCTGTTCCAGCAGCAGATTGCGCATCGACCAGTGCGCCTCGTTGACCAGCACCTCGTCGGCGCCGCCGTCGAAGAAGCCGGCGATCGCCGCATTCACGTCGGACGTGAACATGGGGCGGCAGCGCTCCCACTGTGGCGTACCGGGCAGCACGTCCGCCGGCCAGGTCACGCCGGTGGCGCCCTCCATGTCGGCGGAGATGAGGATCTTCACATTCACCAGTCCTATCGCAGCTAGGAGGTGGTACGCACGATTCCCGACAACACTCGTTCACAACAGTTTCGAGGCGTCGAACGTACTCCCCACCCTAGGCAGACCCTTAGACATGACGCCCCGTCCAGCAGCCTCCAGGACCGCTCCGTTGGCCCGCAACACCGCCGCGCTGACGGCGAGAAGAGCCTGGAACGTTCGTGTGGCGCAGCATCCCACACAGTTTCTGTCGCAAAGCGGAAGGACTTCCGCCAGTATTCTGACCGGGTACCGACAGACATCTGTCAGCTGCCGACGGCACTTGCCAGGTGAGGTAGAACATCCCGGACCGGCCTCCCACAGGATGAGACAGAGGCAGAAATATGAGCAAAGCAGTCAACGGCGTCTGGTTAACGCAGCCCGATGGCGTGCGGCCCGACAGCGACGACGAACACCTCTCCCGCCTGACCGAGCTGATCGCGCAATCTCTTTGCGAGCGCAATCCGCGCTTCCGGGAACTCCTCGAACACGGCGCCCACGCCCAGGTCACCCGGCTGATCGCGGACGTACTGCGCAGCGGCCGCCCCCTGCCCGAGACCGTGCGTGCGGTCATGCTGCGCACCGACACCGACATCCACCTCGTTGCGTCCGCGCTCGGCGACTGCCTCGTCAGCGCGCCGGACGAAGCACCCGGCCTGCTGATCCCCGGCGAGCTCGCCGAGGGCCCCGAAGGCCGGGCCCGGCTCAAGGGCGTACTGCGCCATCGGGCCGCCGCGGTCGGGCACGCCGTACCGGCGCAGGACGCCGCCGCGTCCGCACGCGCCGCATCGCAGCTGCTGGACCTGGCGGCCGTGCACGACGGTCCCGAGGCCGGAGTGATGTTCGTCGACGATCACCTCTCCTCCCTCGTCCTCCTCCAGGACGAGTCACTGGCCCGCACCTTGATCGCCCGCCGCCTCCGCCCCCTCGCGGGGCTGTCGCCGGAGCGCTGCGAGCGTCTGGAGGCCACCCTGCTGGCGTGGCTGGGCGGGATGGGGGCGCCGGAGGTGGCCAAGGCGCTGAGCATCCATCCGCAGACCGTGCGCTACCGGATGCGACAGCTGGAGAAGCTGTTCGGCGCCCGGCTGCGCGATCCACGGACCCGCTTCGAGATCGAGATGGCGCTGCGCAGCCGGCGACTGATCGCGAGCGCCCGCCACCGGCGCGCGGCCGTGGACCGCCGCCGCCGGACCGTCCCCAGGCAGCGCCGCCCGCTGCCACGGCCCTAGGGGGTGTCTCCCGCCAGAAGCGCTGGAAAACGCCGGGTCCGGGCCGGTCCGGTTTGGCGAATCTCACACAGCGACCAGCCCCCCAAATACGGACAAAGCGCCCTGCTCTTCCGGGGTGACCGCAGCCGTGCCACGTATCGTCCACTTTCATGCACGGAACACGCATATCGACCTGGACGCGGCGCGGGCTGGCCGCGGCCGTGGCTGCCGGATCGCTGCTCACGGTGCTCACCACGGCCACCTCGGCCTCGGCCAGCACCGCCAGCACGCCGGTGAACGGCGCACAGGTCGTATGCACCTCGAAGAAGCCGGGCCTGGCCCCCGCGCTCTCCCACGACCTCGCCGAAGCCCTCGACGACCGTCCGGGCGCCTCGGCGCTGGCCGTCTACGACCGGCGCACCGGGACGCACTGCGAGTTCAAGGCGGGCTCCCACTTCGACTCGGCGAGTGTGGTGAAGGTCACGGTGCTCGGAGCACTGCTGCGGCAGGCCGAGGAGACGCACCGCAAGCTGACGCCGCACGAGGTCAAGCTGACCACCGCCATGATCACCAAGTCCGACAACGCCGCGACCTCCACGCTGTGGCACCGGCTCGGTCCCGGCGCGGTCCAGCACTTCCTCACCCTGGCCGAGATGCGGCACACCGTCCCCGGCCGGGGCGGCGCCTGGGGCCTCACCCAGATCACCGCCACCGACCAGCTCACGCTGATGCAGCTGCTCACGACGGACAACCCCGTGCTCGCCCCGGCCTCCCGCGGCTACGCCCTCGACCTGATGCACCGGGTCGCCCCCGACCAGCGCTGGGGAGCCCCCGCCGGCGCCCCGGCCGACGCGACCGTGCACGTCAAGAACGGCTGGCTGCCGCGGAAGACCCACGGCTGGCGGGTGAACAGCGTCGGCACCTTCACCGGCCACGGCCACGACTACGGCATGGCCGTGCTCTCCACCGGAAGCCGGACCATGCACGACGGGGTGGCGACCGTCGAGAGCGCCGCCCGGGTCATACACCGCGACCTCCGGCGCTGACACCCACCACTCCCCTTAGGGGGTGTCTCCCTCTAGCACCGAAGTCCCCCTGACGGGCGCCCCGTTGCCCTCCGCTCTGGACAACTGACGGGCGCCGTAAGGACATTTACCGCGGTACGACTATGCACTCGCCCGAGTGACCGGCACGTCGATCGCCCCCACGGGCCACGGAACGGCGATATCAACGCCGCATGAGCGAGGCAGACCTCACGGGAGTTCCCGAAACGGCGTTGTGGACCCTCTACCACCGGGCCGCCGAGGCCGCCCGCCCCGACACGGTGCTGCCCGACCCCCGTGCCGTACAGCTCGTCGCCGGGATGGACTTCCCCTTCCGGGAGCGGCTGGGCGCCGTCCGCCCCTGGGTGGCACAGGCCATGGCGCTGCGCGCCCTCGGGTTCGACCGCGTGGTACGCGACTTCCTCGCCGCCCGCCCGGACGGCACGGTGATCGCACTCGGCGAGGGCCTGGAGACCCAGTTCTGGCGGGTGGACAACGGCCGCGCCCAGTGGGTCAGCGTCGATCTGAGCGGCCCGTTGGCGGTGCGGGGGCGCGTACTGCCCCACGGCGCGCGGCAGCGGCTCGTCGTCGGCGATGTGCGCGACAGCGACTGGCTGGCGGGCATCGATGCCTCCCACGGGGTCCTGGTGACCGCCCAGGGTCTGCTGATGTATCTGCAACGCGCACAGGCGACCCGGCTGATCGCCGCCTGCGCCGAGGCCTTCCCCGGCGGCACGATGGTGTTCGACACCGTCTCGCGGCGCTTCAGCGCCCGGACCCGCGCCGGCGCCAAGGGGCCCGGCGGCCACCGCCTGCCCCCGATGGCCTGGGGCATGGACGCGCACGAACGGGATCTGCTGCGCGCCGCCCATCCGGCGATCATCGATGTGGCCGACGTCCCGCTCCCGGCGGGCCGCGGCGTCCTCGGCTACCTCGCGCCCCGCGCCGGGACCCTGCCGCTGCTCCGCGGCGACCGCCCACTCATCACCCGGCTGCGGTTCCGGACCGGCCGGCCTCCCGGAGAAACGCCCCCACCCGCTCACCGCTCCGCTCCGGACACCCGCCGTTGAGCGCCCGGGACGCCTCCGGCCGCACCTCCACCGTGGCGTTGCGGGGCGTCCGCGCCCGTGCCGTGGCCTTCGCCGGATCGTGCGCGAGGCTCCTCCCGCGCCGCTCCCCCACACTGTCCGGCCGCCCCCGCCACCACCCAGTTCGTCGGCAGCGCGATCCGCGCCCCGTCCGTGGCGAACTCATTGGTGTACAGCGGAAGTTGTCCGCCGTCGACGACCCGCAAGCCGAACGCCGTCAGCAGTTCGGGGACCTCCGTATCGGCCATCTCCCCGGGCGCGATGCCGTGCGCGAGGACCGCCCGCAGCTTCGCCGGCGGGCCGCCGGGGCGCTGGGCCAGCGACCTCAGGACGTCCTTGGCCGACTCGGCCGGCTCGACGGCGAAGACCCGGCCCCGGGAGCCGAGCAGGACGGCGATATGGGCCACGATCCGGGCGCGGTCCTCGGGGGTGCACTGGTGCAGTACGCCCCGTAGATAGATGTTGGCGTCGCCCAGTTCGCCGTGCAGCGCGTCGATCGCCACCTTGTCGGTGGCGTCCAGCGCCCGGAATTCGGCCGCGCCCCGCGGGCCCTCGGCCCGTGCGCGCCCGATCGCCGCCGGGGAGAGGTCGATGCCGAGGGTTCGCGGGCAGCGGCCCGCCAGCCAGCGGGTCTGGGTGCCGTTGCCGCAGCCCAGATCGACCAGCGGCAGCCCGGCGTCGAAGTGCGGTGCGAAGTAACGGAGATGGAGCTCGGCGGTCAGCGAGGGCTCGGCGTCCCAGAAGACCCCGCCCCGGCCGGCCGGCGCATCGCGCCAGAAGCCTTCCCATGCCTGCCCAGCGCGGTTCCATGCGGTCATGGCCCCATTGCTACGCCCGCGGATGATCGCCCGCAAGGGCGCCCTGGGCGAGGAAGGCCGCCACGGTCCCCGAGAAGCGGGCGGGGTCGTCGAGCCAGGGGAAGTGGCCGGCGGACGGCTGGACGGTCAGTTCGGCCCTGGGGAACAGTGCCGCGATATCGGCGGCGATACGGGGCAGCGGGCCGCTGTCCCACTCGCCCGCGAGGAGCAGGACCCGGGCGTCCAGTGCGGCGAGGGCGGCGCGGGCCGCGGCAGGGGCGAAGGCGCCCGGGGCGGCGTAGCGGTCCGCTGCCGGTTCGTTGGTCTGTGCCACCTCGGAGGCGGCGTGCGCCTGGGCGGCGGCGTCCCAACGGCCGTAGAAGAACGGGGCGGCGGCATCGAAGTCGGCGTCGGTCGCGGTGCCGGTCCAGAGGGCTTCAAAGGCGTCCCGCGCGGCCGTGAACCATGGCTCGGCGGTGCGCAGGGCGGCCGCCTCCCGGCGGTGTTCCAGGGTGAAGTCCACGCCCAGGGCGCGCGCCCGGGCGGTGATCAACGTGAGGGTGCGGAGGCGCTGCGGGTGCCGGACTGCGTAGAGGAGGGCGAGATCGCCGGCTGCGGAGTGCGCAAGCAGATCGATGCGCTCCAGGCCGAGGTGGGCGCGCAGCGCCTCGACATCGGCGACCTGCCGGTCGCAGCGGTAGGTCGCCGGATCGGCGGGGAGGCCGGAGTCGCCGGTGCCCCGCAGGTCGAGCAGGACCAGTCGGCGGTGCCGCGACAGGCCGCCGAGGTCCCCGAGGTAGGCGGACGCACGCATGGGCCCACCGGGGAGACAGACCAGCGGTTCGCCCTCCCCCACGAGGCGGTAGGCGAGTGGGGTTCCGTCGGGCGCGGTGAAGGCGGGCATGGCGCGATCCTTGTCACCGCCTGACGCCCACGGCAAGTGCTTTACGCCCGGGGCGGCCGCCCAGGTCCGGTGCGCCCGGTTCGCGGCGCACGCGGCAGCGACTGTTCGAACCAGACCGTCTTGCCGGAGGCCGTACGGCTGGTGCCCCACTCCCGCGCCAGCCGGCTCACCACCCGCAGCCCGCGGCCGTACTCGTCCTCGGGGCCCGCGCTCAGCAGCTGCGGCAGCGCATGGTCATCGTCCGAGACCTCGCACAGCAGCGCGTCGGTGCGCACCAGGCGCAGCACCACATGCTGGGTGTGCGCATGCCGTACGGCGTTGGTGACGACCTCGCTGACCAGCAGCCGAGCCGTCTCGACGGACGAGGCCAGCCCCCAATCGGTGAGCTGCCGGCCCACCAGCTCCCTGGCCCGGCCGACCGCTTCGGGTTCGATGGCCAGCCGCCATTCGGCGACCGCGTCCGGTGCGATGCCGTTGAGCCGCGCCATCAGCAGCGCCACATCGTCCTTGCGGTCGTCGGTGACGTTCAGCGCCCGGATGATGGCGTCGCAGGCGTCGTCCATGGAGGCCGCCGGGTGCGCGGCGGACTCGGCGAGCGCGGCGAGGCCCACCCCGATGTCCTTGCCGCGCACCTCCACCAGGCCGTCGGTGCACAGCACGAGACGGTCACCGGGCTCCACCGGCACCGTCACCGCCTCGAACGGCACCCCGCCCACCCCGATCGGCGCCCCCGTCGGCAGCTCCAGCAGCCGGCTGCGGCCGTCCGCGGCGCGCACCAGGACGGGCGGGACATGCCCGGCGTTGGCGAGCGTCAGCCGCCGGCCGATCGGGTCGTAGACCGCGTACAGACAGGTCGCGAGGTAGCCCTCGCCGAGCCGCTGGGCGAGGTCGTCCAGGCTGCGCAGCAGCTGCGCCGGGGGCAGGTCGATGGCCGCCATGGTCTGGACGGCTGTTCTCAACTGGCCCATCATCGCTGCGGAGTTGAGGCCGTGCCCCATCACGTCGCCGACGACGAGTGCGGTGCGGGAGCCGGGCAGCTTGATGGTGTCGAACCAGTCACCGCCGACCCGGCCGAGGCGGGTGCCCGGCAGATAGCGGGTGGCGGTGTCACAGCCGGCCATCCGCGGTGCGATCTGCGGCAGCATGCTGTCCTGGAGCGTTTCGGCGACGTTCTCCTGGTACGTGTACATCCGGGCGTTGTCGAGGACCAGCCCGGCCCGGGCGGCCAGTTCGGCGCCGGTCACCCGGTCCATGTCGTTGAACTCGGTACGCTCCGGGTGGCGCAGCAGGATCATGAAGCCCAGTACGACGTTGCGCGCCTTGAGCGGTACGACCAGCAAGGAGCGGCGGTTGATCAGCGGGCTGATGTCCCGCTTCTCGAACTGTGCCGCGATGGCGTTGCCCATCTCGTCGCTGATCCGCGGCACGAGGACGGGCTGCCCGGTGGTCATGCACTGGAAGAACGGGGTGTGGACGGGGAACGGCATGGACTCCCCGACCGGGACGACATCGTCCCAGCGCCCCGGCTCGTCGTTGTGCTCGACCGCGACGCGGTGCCACATCGTCGTGGCGTCCGGAGGCCCGTCGGGGAAGCCCTCACCCGCCAGGACCTGTTCGCGCAGGTACGTACCGGCGACATCGGTGAAGCGCGGTACGACGGCCGCGCTGACCTCCTGGATCGTCCGGGCCAGGTCGAGCGAGGAACCGATCCGCCCGCTGACCTCGTTGAGGAACTCCAGCCGCTCGCGGACCGCGGCGTATTCGAGGTCGGAGGCCAGCTCGGCGGCGGCCGCGGCGGCCGCCTGCGGGTCGTCCTCGACCGCGTTCGCCGTCCGCAGCAGCCGGGTGCGGCGCTCGACGCGGCGTGGTACGCCCCAGTCCGGGGTCACCGGGAAGCGCTGCTGCCGGCTGATCTCCAGTACGGGATAACCCAGTTCCAGTACCTGGGCGACGATCCGGGCGCTGTCCTGGGGGCTCATGCTCGGCAGGATCTCCGGCAGCCGGCGGGCGAGCTCCGCACCGCCGGGGAAATCGGTGTGCAACGCAAAGGCGGGCGCGAACCGCTCGCGCCCGCCACTGCCTTCACCCTGCTCGCCGTGCCCGCCCTGTTCTTCGTCCGCACCGTGCAACCGGCCGGCGTCCGCGGCGAGTACGAGGATCCGTCCGTCTCCGGGGCCGACCAGGGGGTAGGCCCACCACAGCAGGTCCACCGGCCCCGTTCCGCCGGTGGCCATCCGGGCCCGGCCGGCCGTGGGGTAGCCCGTATGGCCGCCCAACGAGGCCTCCAGACCGGGGCCGTCGGCTTCCCCGAGGCCGTCCGGAGGTCCACCCGCGAGTCCGTTCCACTCCCCGTCGCCGAGTGCGCCGGTGACCGGCAGCAGATCGACGGCGGGGGCGCCCACCGCCTCCTCGCGGGTGGGTCCTAAGAGTCTGCGGGCGCCGCTGCTCCAGTGGGAGATCCGGCCGTCCGCGTCCACCACCACGACGGCAAGCGGAATCCGTCCGGGCACCGCGCCCCGTGGCCCGGCCCCGCCGGGTGCCGCATCGGACCTGCCGGCGCCGTTCGACGGACGCTCCATGGGCGGCTGCTCCTTCGTACCCCGATCTTGCACCACCCCCACCACGGTACGGGCGCGCGGCGGTGCGGCGGGCGGCATTCCCGGAAGAGGCCGAACGGGTGGTCCGTCCGTCCATCGGGTCCGCCGGCCGCCGCGCCCGACGGTGTGCGCTCAGTCCTCGTGGCCCAACTGGAGGTCGCGTTCGGTACGCCCGCCGCCCGCCACCTGGAGGACGGTGGCCACCGGCGGGTATCCGGCGGCGATCACGGTGTACTCACCGGCCGACAGGTCCACGAAGCGGAACAGCCCGTCGGGTCCGGTGGTCGCGGTGTCAACGACATTGCCGGCGGCGTCCAGGAGGGTCACCCGGGCGTCCTCGACGGGCCGGCCGCCACCGGCCCGTACGGTGCCGCGCAGCACCGCACCGCCGGCGAGTTCGATGTCCTGCCGGGTCTCCCGGGCCGCCTGGACCGTGACGGGCAGCGCGGCCGGCCGGTACGCCGGGGCGCTGGAGGCCAGGGTGTACTCGCCGGCCACCAACTCCCCGATGACATAGCCGCCTTCGCGCCCGCTGCGGGTGGTCGCCACGACCTCGCCGCGTACGTCGGTGAGGGTGACCATGGCATCGCGTACGGGGGTGCCGTCGGCAGTCGTGACGGTGCCCGCGAGGCGTCCGGCGCCGCCGAGCACCACATCCAGCTCGACCGGGCGTTCGCCGACGGTGACGCTGACGGCCTGCGGCTGGTGCCCGCCGGCCGCCGCGATGAGCACATACGAGCCGACGCCCGGCGTGCTCAGCGCATACCGCCCGTCCTCGCCGGTGGCGCCGCGGCCGATCTGCCGGCCGGCGACATCGATCAGGGTGAGCGCGGCGCGGGGCACGATGGAGCCGTCATGGTGCTGGACGGTGCCGCAGACGGGGACGCCCGCGTGACCGGCGGCATGGGGGTTCGCCCGGGAGTAGGCGGAGCCGTTGAGACGGGAGTTCATGGCCGACGGGGCGGCGGCGGAGCGGGCCTGGGGCACGCCGGCGGTTTCGGCCGCGTCGCCGTACGGCGGATGCGAGGTCGGGGAGGCCTGGGAGGCGGGAGAGGCGTGGGACACCAGTGGGTTCTCTTTCAGGAAGAAGGCGAGCAGAAAGCCCAGGACGAGCACCGGCACGAGGTACAGGAAGATCCCCGGCATGGCATGTACATAGGCGGCGACATAGCTGTCGCGCAGCGAGGCGGGCAGCGCGCGCACCAGCTGCGGGGTGATCGACTCCGGGTCGGGCAGCCGGTCACCGAGCCGGTGGGCCAGCCGGTCGGCGAGGAGGGCGCCGAAGAGGGCCGTGCCGATGCTGCCGCCGAGGTGCCGGAAGCAGGTGTGGGCGCTGGTCGCGGTGGTGAGGTCGGAGCGGCGTACGGAGTTCCGCACGGCGAGCACCAGCACCGGCAGGACACCGCCGAGGCCGAGACCCAGGACGCCCGTCCAGAGGCTGAAGGCCTCGCGGGGGGTGTCGTGTTGCAGCCGGGTCAGCAGCCACATCCCCACCGCGGCCACCGCACAGCCGAGGACGGGGAGGATCTTGTAGTGCCCGGTGCGGCCGATCAGCCGGCCGGAGACGACGGACCCGAGCACGAGCCCGCTCGTCAACGGCAGCATCAGCAGCCCGGATTGGGTGGCCGAGGCACCGTCGGCCATCTGGAGGAAGGTCGGCAGATAGTTCGCGGTGCCGAAGAGCGCGAGTCCCACGGCGGCGCCGATCAGGCCGGTGACGTTGAAGACCGCGTCGCGGAACAGCCGTAGCGGGATGAGCGGTTCGGCGGCGAAGTACTCGACGGCGAGGAAGAGCAGTGCGGTGCCGAGCGCGCCGGCACCGAGTCCGAGGACGACCCGCGAGTTCCAGGCGTACTCGCTGCCGCCCCAACTCGCCAGCAGCACAACGCAGGTGGAGAACGCGGCGAGCAGCAGCGCCCCGGCGACGTCCAGTTTGCGGCGCCCGGTGGGCCGCGGCAGCTTGAGGGCGAAGGCGATGACGAGGAAGGCCAGCACGCCGCAGGGGACATTGAGGTAGAAGCACCAGCGCCAGGAGGCGTGGTCGGCGCAGAGCCCCCCGACGAGCGGCCCGGCCGCCGAGGCGAGCCCGAAGGCGGCGCCGAGCAGGCCCGTGGAGCGCCGGCGGGCCCGGGGCGGTACGACCTCGGCGAGGATCGCCTGCACGCCGATCATGAGCCCACCGCCGCCGATGCCCTGGACGGCCCGGAAGACGACCAGTTCGGCCATGGTGTGCGACCAGCCGGCCAGCACCGAGCCGACGGTGAAGACCAGGATCGCGAGGAGGAAGACCGGCTTGCGGCCGAAGAGATCGCCGAGCTTGCCGTACACCGGCAGGCCGAGCGCCGAGGCGAGGAGGTAGGAGGTGACCGCCCAGGACATCGCGCTCAGGCCGTGCAGCTCACCGACGATCTTCGGCAGCGCGGTGGCGACGACGGTCTGGCCGAGGGCCGCTAGCAGCATCGTCAGCAGCAGACCGGGAAGGACCATCCGAACGCGGCGCGGGACGGGCACCGATGCCCCGCCGTCCCCCGACCACTCATACCGCTCGGCCGCTTCGGCCCCACCACGAGGCCCCTCGAACCCCCCGGGCCCCTCGAACCCCCCGGGCCCCTCGAACTCCCCGGCCCCTTCAAACTTCCCGGGCCCCTCGAACTTCCCAGGCCCCTCGAACTTCCCAGGCCCCTCGAACCGGCCGGGCCCCTCGGACCTGCCGGGCCTGTCACCGACGGCCGGAGCCGTCGCCGCGCCGGATACGGGCAGACCGGTCCGCCCGGTCCGCTCGCTCAGAGTGGTCCCGCCCACGTGCTGCTCCCCTCGCCACGCCTGTTGCCGCCCAATTTCTCGCATTGGGCGACAACAGCGATCAAGCGCGGCGAATGGGGAGGAGCGGGGTGGGGCCGGACGTCAAGTGCCTTGCGCCGAGCGCCCCTTGGGCTCCCATCAGGGCTTTCCGTACAGAACCGCTCCGGCGGGCCGCACACTCAGGTCCGCCGGAAACCACCCGAACCGGTGAGTGTGAGGTCATACACCCAGGGTGACGGACGTGACGGCAGGTCACTTCTCCACGTGAGCCGCGAGGTTGGCCAGGAGCGCGTCGTAGATCCGGGCGAGCCCCTTGGGCGCAAAGGTCTTCTCGAAGAAGCCGCCGACCCCGCCGGCGCCCTTCCACGTGGTGGTGACCACGACCTTGGCGCGCCCCTCGCCGGCCGGCGTGACGACCCAGGTGGTCACCATGGAGGAGTTGCGGTCCTTCTCCACCAGCTGGCCGTCGGTCGGCTCGTCGACCTCCAGCAGACAGTCGCGCACCCGCTTGCTCGTGGCCTGGAGCTTCCAGTGGACGAGCGTGCCCTTGCCGTCGCCGCCTTCGCGGACCTCGTACTCACTGAAGTGCTCGGGCAGCAGCTGCCGGCGCGTACCGGCGTAGTCGGCGAGCGCGTCGAACACGCTCGCCGGGTCCGCCGCGATCTCGCGCTGCGTGATGGCCTCGACCTGACCCATGTGTGTCTTCCTCCAGTAGTCGGCTGCCGGTCCTGCGATGCGCGCCAAGCCAACCACCCCTGTGCGGCACGCCCAAAATCCAGGGCCGATACCTCACAAGGGAACACTTGTTCTATTATCGCGGAGGGGGCTCGTCGAGACACAGAAGGAGACCCCATGCGCTGGGACAATCTGGGTGAAAGCTCCTCCGCGCTGTTCGGCACGGACGTCGTCAGCCGGACGATCGACACCCCCGAATTCCGTGGGATCACCTTCCACGAGGTGCGCGCCCGCTCGATCGTCAACCGGGTGCCGGGCGCCTCCCGGATGCCGTTCGAATGGACGGTGAACCCCTACCGCGGCTGTAGCCACGCCTGCGTCTACTGCTTCGCCCGCAAGACACACAGCTATCTCGACCTGGACACCGGCCTCGGCTTCGACTCGCAGATCGTGGTGAAGGTCAACGCCCCCGAACTGCTCCGTCGCGAGCTGGCCGGGCGCCGCTGGCGCGGTGACCACATAGCGATGGGCACCAACGTCGACTGCTACCAGCGCGCCGAGGGCCGCTACCGCCTGATGCCCGGCATCCTCACGGCCCTGCGCGACCACGCCAACCCCTTCTCGATCCTCACCAAGGGCACGCTGATCCTGCGCGACCTGGACCTGCTCCGGCAGGCCGCCGAGGTCACCGACATCGGCATCTCGGTCTCCGTCGGCTTCCTGGACCACGAGCTGTGGCGCACGGTCGAGCCCGGCACCCCGGCACCGGAACGCCGGCTGGACGTGGTGCGCACGCTCACCGCGCACGGCATTCCGTGCGGAGTCCTGATGGCGCCGGTGATCCCCTTCCTCGGCGACGCGCCTGACCAGCTGCGGGCCACGGTCCGGGCCATCGCGGAGGCCGGCGCAGGCTCCGTCACCCCGCTCGTCCTGCATCTGCGGCCCGGCGCCCGGGAATGGTTCATGGCCTGGCTGAGCCGGCACCACCCGCATCTCGTACGGCGCTACGCAACGATGTACGCGGACGGCGCCTACGCCCCCAAGTGGTACCAGCGCCGGATCACCCGCCAGGTCCACGAACTCGCCACCGAGTACGGCATCGGCCCGGCCCAACCGGGCGAACACCGCCGACTCCAGCCGCCGGCCCCGATCCCGGAACCGGACCCGGCCCCCACACCGGAGGGGACAGCCAACCCCACCCCTGAGCCAACCCAGTTGACCCTCATCTGACCCTGCCCCTCAGGTCATGCCGATGAGTTCAAGCCGATGGGTTCATGGCGTTGAGCTCATGGGCTTGAGCTCATGGGCTTGAGCTCATGGCGAGGAGATCGCGCCTAAGGGCCGAAGCACTGGCCACAGGCATGCGTCAACAGGGCGTCACCGAGGAAGCACCAAGGCGGAGTCCGCGTGGAGCGTGAGACGTATCGGCAGGAAGTCGGTTGCGTCGACCGGTGACTCCCCGGTGCCGGGGTTGCGGGGGAAGCGCGGATGGGCACCGCCGCTGATCTGCCAGCGCATACGGTGGCCGGCGGCGAAGCGGTGGGCGGTGAAGCTCATCGGTACGGTGAGCTCCGAGGCCGCCTGGCCCACCGTGCGCAGCGGTGCCAGTCCGTCGCAGACGTTGGTGGAACGGCCTTCGGGGTCCACGTCGCACAGGCGGGTGAAGACGTCGGCGTGTCCGGTGTCCGTGGAGACGCTCAGGCGCGCGGAGACCGGACCGAGGACGTCCACGGGCTCGGTCAGCGGCGGGCCGGTGAACGTCAGGACGTCCTCCCGTGCTTCCAGGGCACGGTTGTCGCGGGGTCCCGCACCGGGGGAGAGCAGCCGGCCGCCGACGGACGGGGTGGGGGCGTCCGGGTCGTAGCGGAAGGACGCCAGCAGTGCGGACTCCGTGGGGGCCTGCTGGGTGAGATGCCCGTCCGGGGTGGGGAACCATGACGTGACGGCAACCGGGGACAACGGCCAGTCGTCGAGGTCCCGCCACGCGTTCTCACCGCCGACGTGTACGCGCACTTCGGTGGGGCGCAGGCCGGAGGGGTCGTCACACAGGTGCGCGCGCAGCCAGGCCAGGCTCTCCGCGAACACCTCGGGCCAGCCCTGTTGCATCGCGGAGGTATGGGTCCAGGGTCCGACGAGCAGGGCGGTTTCGCAGCCGGCCCGACGCAGCCGGCCGTACTGCTCGAAGGTCTGGTCGGCCAGGGCATCGTGCCACCCGGCGATCAGCGCGGTGGGCACGCTCAGTCCGTCCGCCGCCGCCCCCACGAACGTGCCGTCCCAGTACGGGTCGTCGGCGTCCGGTCGCGTCATCACACCGTCCAGCCAGGGCACTTCTCCAAGGGCAGGCACATACGCCCTGCGCAGCGGCCGCGCGGTGGTGATGTCGCGCAGCCGGCGCTTCAGCCGCAGCGTCGCCCTCACGAGGGGCAGTACCCCCTGGTGCTGGTACGTCATCCCGGCGCCGACGGCGAGCGCGTTCTCCAGGTGCAGTGCACCGCCCCCGTGGAAGAAGGCATGGGGATCGTGCATGCCGACCTGCACCACCATCGCCTTCAGCTCCGGCGGCGGATCGAGGGCGAGCGCCCATTGCACATAACCGAGGTAACTGGGACCGACCGTGCCCAGTACGCCGTGGAACCAGGGCTGCTCCCGCAGCCAGGACACCGTGGCCCGGCCGTCGGCGGCCTCGTTGCGCCACAGGTCGAGCCGGCCGCCCGAGCCGCCGGTGCCGCGGCAGCTCTGGAGGACGACGTGGAAGCCCTGTTCGGCGAAGAGCATGCCGTACATGGGTGACCACGGCACGCCCCTGCCGTAGGGCGAGCGTACGAGGAGCGTGGGGAAGTCGCCCTCCGCGCGAGGGAAGTAGTGGTCCGTACGCAACGGGCTGCCGTCGGCGGCCGGGACCAGCAGGCCCGGCTCCCAGCCGACGTCGTGCCGTTTGGCGGGGAGGTTGCGCCAGGTCGCCCGCATCATCCGGGAGGACAGCGGCGGCTTTCCGGAAGGCGGTGTCCAGGCCGGCTTCGGCGTGGTGCCGCGGGTGGGTGTCGTCATCGTTCCCCTCCACTGGTGGTTCACCGGTGGATCCGACTGGTGGTTCACCGGCGATGCGACCATTTACGTACGGCGTACGAGAATAGTCGATGCTTGGATGGCCTCGGCAACCGCCCGCAGCGGCGAGAGAGGGAGTACGAAGATCGTGACCCGAGAGGGCGAGGCCGGCGCCATGGGCGTCGACCCCCAGGAGCTCTGGCTTGCCACCCGGCCCCGGAGGGGGCGCAGACCCGCCTTCAGCCGCGAGGCGATCACCGCGGCAGCCGTCGCCCTGGCAGACGCGGAAGGGCTCGACGCGGTCACCATGCGGCGGGTGGCCGCACAGGTCGGGGCCGGAGTCATGTCGCTCTACAGCTACGCCCCCGACAAGGAGACGCTGCTGGAGCTGATGGTGGACCACGTCAGTGGGGAACTGCCGCTCACGGACGCCCTGACCGGCGACTGGCGCACCGACCTGAAGGCCCTCGCCCACCTCCAGCGCACCCTCATGCTGCGGCACCCCTGGCTGCCCGCCACCCTGACCACCCGCCGGACACCCGGCCCCAACGCCCTGGCCTTCCTGGAACGCGCACTGACCGCCTTGCGGCCCACCGGGCTGGACGGCGCGGCGAAGCTGGAGATCTTCGCCCAGCTCACCGGGTTCGTGGCCGGGCACGTCGGCCACGAGATCGCGCAGACCGCAGCCGCTCGTTCGCCCGAGCGGGCCGCGGCGGAGGCCCGCTACCTCGCCGCGGTCGCCGCGGACGGCAACCACCCGGAGCTCGCCGAAGCGCTCTCCGCCCCCGGCCGCCCCCTCGCCGCCGAGGCCACATTCACCCGGTTCCTCAACCGCCTGATCGACGGCCTCGACACCGACTGATCACGGTCCGTCCCCTTAAGGAAGGCCCAAGGGGACACCCTTAGGAGGCGTCACCCGGCTCCGCCGCCTCGGCGGCCTTCTCCTCGACGCTCCGCTGACCCGGCACCTCGTGCACTCCGAGCCGTGCCAGCGACGCCGACGCGGCGGCCGCGAGGCGGGGGTGGGCGACGGCGGCGGTGAGCGCGGGCACGGCCCGCCGGTCGCCCAGTGCGCCCAAGCCCTCGACACAGGCGAGCGCCACCCGCCAATAGGGGTTGTGCGGGGTCAGCAGGCGCTCCAGGGTGGCGATCAGTGCCGGTACGGACTGCGGCGCACGGAGTTCGGCGAGCAGCCGGACCGGATGCAGGGCGTAGGCGGTGCGCAGCGGGTTGGTGGCGAGCGCCGCCGCGGCGCGGGCGGTGCGCGGGTCACCGAGCCGGCTCAGCGCGTGCGCGGCGGTGGCGCAGCGCACCGGGTCGCGGTAGTTCAGCAGCAGGACGAGCGTTTCGAAGGCGCGCTTGTCGCCGGCGCAGCCGAGGACGAAGGCGGCGATCTCCCTGGCCCATAAGGGGCGTTCGACGGCGACCAGCATCCGGGCCAGCTCCTCCCGCCCGGCGGGGGTGTTCTTGCGGGCCAGCCCCAGCAACCGTTCATAGGCGACCAGATCCTGCGGAGAGCGGAGTTCGGCCCGCACCCGGTCCGTCAACTCGTGGAATTCGTCTTCCATTTGCCGCTTCCCTCCCGCCGGGCCGTCCCGGTCCCTGCGACGTGGCCTGCACCACAGCCTAATGACCCGGACTACCCCTGGCGCTTCGGTTACCCACCGGTTAACCTGCTGGGACGAACAGCACCCCTGTTCGGGCGGCCTGGTGACGCAGCCGCCACAGAGTGAAGTCGGTTCGGCACCGCACAGCACGACACAGTACGGAGAAACGGCACGGCCCCGGGACAGGGCCCGCCGGACCTCCCACACCGCCGGCGCGCCAGCAGCGCTGCGGCTCCTCGCGGCCACTGCCGCAGTATTTGCCGCTGCGTATTGCCACCCCTCGCGTCCGCGCGGACACCCCTCAGTCGTCACTTCTCCCCTGCCTTCAGGGGAACACCCTCAGGAGTCTCGCGATGGGCCCTCACTCCACCCCTGAACTGTCAACAGAAGCCTCCCCACTGTCCCTTTCCACCGTGGCCGTCGTCGGACTCGGCACCATGGGCACCGGCATCGCCGAGGTGCTGACCCGGGCCGGCCGCGAGGTCATCGGGATCGACACCGATGAGGCCGCGGCGCGCCGTGCCGTCGCCGCCCTCGAAAGCGCCACCGCCCGCGCGGTGCAGCGCGAGCGGATCACGGAGCGCGAGCGCCAGGACATCCTGGCCCGCTTCCGCACCTTCACCGATCTTCAGGCCGCGGCGGACGCCGACCTGGTCATCGAGGTGGTGCCCGAGGACTACGAGCTCAAGCGGCAGGTCTTCGCCGAGCTGGACGGCATCGTGCGCCCGGACACCATCCTGGCCACCGGCACCAACGCGCTGTCCGTGACCCGTCTCGCGGCCGATTCACAGCGCCCCGAGCGGGTGCTCGGCGTGCACTTCTTCAACCCCGCGCCGGCCATGAAGCTGGTCGAGGTGGTCTCCTCGGTGCTCACCGCGCCGACCGCGGTCGCGGCCGTCACCGAGCTCGCCCGCGACCTGGGCAAGGACCCGATCGCGGTCGGTGACCGGCCCGGCTTCGTCGCCGACGGGCTGCTGTTCGGCTATCTGAACCAGGCCGCGACGATGTACGAGGCCAAGTACGCCACCCGCGAGGACATCGACGCCGCCATGCGGCTCGGCTGCGGGCTGCCCATGGGTCCGCTCGCGCTGCTCGACCTGATCGGCGTGGACACCGCCCGTACGGTGCTGGAGGCGATGTACGCCGAGTCCCAGGACCGGCTGCACGCCCCCGCGCCGATCCTGGGCCAGCTGTCCGAGGCCGGCCTGACCGGCCGCAAGGCGGGCCGCGGCTTCTACACGTACGACGCCCCGGGCAGCGCCACGGCGGTGCCGGACGCGGAGACCCCGGCGGCCGCCGATGAGCTCGGCGCCGGCCGTACGGTCGCCGGCGTCGGCGTCGCCGGTTCCGGCACGATGGCGAGCGGTATCGCCGAGGTCTTCGCCAAGGCCGGGTTCAAGGTCGTGCTGGCCGCCCGCAGCCTGGAGAAGGCCGAGACGGCCAAGGCCCGGATCGCCAAGTCGCTGGGCCGCTCCGTGGACAAGGGCCGGATGACCGCCGAGGCCCGGGACACCGCACTGGCGGCGATCACCCCGGCCGGGTCGCTCGATGCGTTCGCCGACGTGGACCTGGCGGTCGAGGCGGTGGCCGAGGACCTGGCGGTCAAGCAGGAGCTGTTCAGGACGCTGGACAAGGTCTGCAAGCCGGGCGCCGTCCTGGCCACCACGACCTCGTCGCTGCCCGTCGTGGCCTGCGCCCGCGCCACCTCGCGCCCGCAGGATGTCATCGGAATGCACTTCTTCAACCCGGCACCGGCCATGAAGCTGGTCGAGGTGGTCCGTACGGTCCTGACCGCCGACGATGTGCACGCCACCGTGCGGGCGGTCTGCGCCAAGGTCCGCAAGCACCCGGTGGACTGCGGCGACCGGGCCGGCTTCATCGTGAACGCGCTGCTGTTCCCGTACCTGAACAACGCGATCAAGATGGTCGAGGAACACTACGCGTCCCTGGACGACATCGACGCCGCCATGAAGCTCGGCGGCGGCTACCCGATGGGCCCGTTCGAACTCCTCGACGTGGTCGGCCTGGACGTGTCCCTGGCCATCGAGAAGGTGCTGCACGCCGAGTTCCGCGACCCCGGGCTGGCCCCGGCGCCGCTGCTGGAGCACCTCGTCGCCGCGGGCTGCCTCGGCCGCAAGACCGGCCGCGGCTTCCGTGAGTACGCCCGGCGCTGACCCGTGGCGTCGCCCCCGTCCGAGAGGGGAGGGCTGGGGTGGACTGCTGGAACCCGACGGCGGTCCGCCCCCGCTCACGAGGGCGGAGGCGGCACCTCATGCCGCAGGTCGCGTAAATATGCAGTACCGTCCCCACATGTCCCAGCCCGCTCGCACACAGCCCAACGACACCACCGACGCCGGCACGCCCGGAACGCGCCGCGCGGCCGCACAACGGCTCAAAATGCGCCGCGAATTGTCGGCGGCGGCCATGGAGCTGTTCGCGACCAAGGGCTACGAGGCGACGACGGTCGATGAGATCGCGGCCGCCGCGGGCGTCGCCCGGCGCACCTTCTTCCGCCACTTCCGCTCAAAGGAAGAGGCGATCTTCCCCGACCACGACGACACCCTCGTACGCGCCGAGGCCGTCCTGGACGCCGCCCCGCCGCACGAGAACCCGCTCGACACGGTCTGCCGCGGCATCAAGGAGGTCATGCGGATGTACGCGGCGTCCCCGGCCGTATCCGTGGCGCGCTACCGCCTGACCCGCGAGGTGCCCACGCTGCGCGAGGCCGAGATCGCCTCGGTGGCCCGCTACGAGCGGCTGTTCACCCGCTACCTCCTGGGCCACTTCGACGAGGGCGCACACCGCGAGGGCGACGACGACCCGCTGCTCGCCGAGGTCGCCGCGTCCGCCGTGGTCACCGCGCACAACCATGTACTGCGCCGCTGGCTGCGGGCCGGCGCCGAGGGCGATGTGGAGGCGCAGCTCGACCACGCCTTCGAGATCGTCCGGGAGACCTTTGGCGCCGGCATCGGGGCGGGCCGTACCACCACGGGGGAGCAGCCCCCGGCGTCCGTCTCCCGGGAGGGCGAGGTGCTGGTCGCGGTGGCCCGTACCGATGCCCCGCTGGACGAGGTCATGCGCACCATCCGCAAGGCCATCAAAGAGCGGAAGTAGCGGAAAAACACCCAGAACCGAACAGGGCCGCGGTCCGGTCCCCCCGGTACCGCCCGGGTAGCGACCCGAACGGCCTAATCCCGTCCGTGCGCACGGTGCGTACGGACGGGATTCCTCTGTGTGAGCACCGGGCCCCCGATCGGCCCCTCTGTTGCTCATGCGTGCCGACCAAATGACATCTGAGAGAAATTGTTGGCACTCAGTGTCTTGTCGACTGGCACGCGGTGTCATACGTTGAGAGTGTCCGGGCGGCCGGCGCGTTGGGAACCAACCCTGCGCGCCGGCTGTCCCACCAGCCCCACGTGGCTGTCCGCCCGGACGCCTGCGTCACAGGCACCTCCCAGCTCTGCTGGGCTCCGCGCTCACCACAGCGCTGCCAGGCACCGCGGCCAACGGCTCTGCGAGCACCGCAGAGACGGCGGAAACGGCGCCACCCCGGCCGAACCGACGGCACCACCTCCGCACCACCCCCGACGTTCCCTCAAGCCGTTTCCCCAACGAGCTTCGCCGGAGGCACACCGTGAACGAGATCCTGGACGCAATCCTTGCGCCTGACACCACCAGCGCCGACTTCGCCGCGCTGACCATCCCCGAGTCCTACCGCGCGGTGACCGTGCACAAGGACGAGGTCGAGATGTTCGCCGGCCTGACCACCAAGGAGAAGGACCCCCGCAAGTCGCTGCACGTCGAGGACGTGCCGGTGCCCGAGCTGGGCCCCGGTGAGGCGCTGGTGGCCGTGATGGCCTCCTCCGTGAACTACAACTCCGTGTGGACCTCGATCTTCGAGCCGATGTCCACGTTCGGATTCCTGGAGCGCTACGGCAAGCTCTCCCCCCTCGCCAAGCGCCATGACCTGCCGTACCACGTCATCGGCTCCGACCTGGCCGGTGTGGTCCTGCGCACCGGGCCCGGCGTCAACGCCTGGGGCCCCGGCGACGAGGTCGTCGCGCACTGCCTGTCCGTCGAGCTGGAGTCCTCCGACGGCCACAACGACACCATGCTCGACCCCGAGCAGCGCATCTGGGGCTTCGAGACCAACTTCGGCGGCCTGGCCGAGATCGCGCTGGTCAAGTCCAACCAGCTGATGCCCAAGCCCAAGCACCTGAGCTGGGAGGAGGCGGCGGCGCCCGGTCTGGTCAACTCGACCGCCTACCGCCAGCTGGTGTCCCGCAACGGCGCCGGGATGAAGCAGGGCGACAACGTCCTGATCTGGGGCGCGAGCGGCGGACTCGGCAGTTACGCCACCCAGTTCGCGCTGGCCGGCGGCGCCAACCCGATCTGTGTGGTCTCCAGCGAGCAGAAGGCGGAGATCTGCCGGAAGATGGGTGCCGAGGCGATCATCGACCGCAGCGCCGAGGGCTACAAGTTCTGGAAGGACGAGCACAACCAGGACCCCAAGGAGTGGAAGCGCTTCGGCAAGCGCATCCGCGAACTGACCGGCGGCGAGGACGTGGACATCGTCTTCGAGCACCCGGGCCGGGAGACCTTCGGCGCGTCCGTGTACGTCACCCGCAAGGGCGGCACCATCGTCACCTGCGCCTCGACCTCCGGCTACCAGCACGAGTACGACAACCGCTACCTGTGGATGTCGCTGAAGCGGATCGTCGGCTCGCACTTCGCCAACTACCGCGAGGCGTGGGAGGCCAACCGCCTGATCGCCAAGGGGAAGATCCACCCGACCCTGTCGAAGACGTACACCCTCGAGGAGACCGGCCAGGCGGCGTACGACGTGCACCGCAACCTGCACCAGGGCAAGGTCGGCGTGCTGGCGCTGGCGCCCGAGGAGGGTATGGGGGTGCGTGATGAGGAAATGCGCGCCAAGCACCTCGACGCCATCAACCGGTTCCGGGACGCCTGAGACCCCTCGGGCTTACGGAACCACGAAGATACGGGCCTGATATGACTGAGCGTCAGAAGGATCGTCCGTGGCTGATGCGGACTTACGCCGGGCACTCCACCGCCGAGGCGTCCAATGAGCTGTACCGGCGCAACCTCGCCAAGGGCCAGACCGGTCTGTCGGTCGCGTTCGACCTCCCGACGCAGACCGGTTACGACCCCGACCACATCCTCGCCCGCGGCGAGGTCGGCCGGGTCGGGGTCCCGGTGTCCCATCTCGGCGATATGCGGCGGCTGTTCCAGGACATACCCCTGGACCAGATGAACACCTCGATGACCATCAACGCGACGGCCATGTGGCTGCTGGCGCTGTACCAGGTGGTCGCCGAGGAGCAGGGCGCCGACATCACCAAGCTGTCGGGGACCACGCAGAACGACATCGTGAAGGAGTACCTCTCGCGCGGGACGCATGTCTTCCCGCCGGGGCCTTCGCTGCGGCTGACCACCGACATGATCACGTACACGGTCAACCACATCCCGAAGTGGAACCCGATCAACATCTGTAGCTACCACCTCCAGGAGGCGGGGGCCACCCCGGTCCAGGAGATCTCCTACGCGATGTCCACCGCGATCGCCGTGCTGGACGCGGTGTTCGCGTCCGGTCAGGTCCCGGAGGACCGCAAGGGCGATGTGGTGGCCCGTATCTCCTTCTTCGTGAACGCCGGTGTCCGGTTCGTCGAGGAGATGTGCAAGATGCGGGCGTTCTCCCGCATCTGGGACCGGATCACCCGCGAGCGCTACGGCATCGAGAACCCCAAGCACCGCCGCTTCCGCTACGGCGTCCAGGTCAACTCGCTCGGACTGACCGAGGCGCAGCCGGAGAACAACGTCCAGCGGATCGTGCTGGAGATGCTGGCCGTCACGCTCTCCAAGGACGCCCGCGCCCGGGCCGTCCAGCTCCCCGCCTGGAACGAGGCGCTGGGACTGCCGCGCCCGTGGGACCAGCAGTGGTCGCTGCGCATCCAGCAGGTCCTGGCGCACGAGAGCGATCTGCTGGAGTACGAGGACATCTTCGCCGGCTCGCACGTCATCGAGGCCAAGGTGGACGCACTGGTCACCGACAGCCTCGCGGAGATCGAGCGGATCCAGGAGATGGGCGGCGCGATGGCCGCGGTGGAGTCCGGCTACCTCAAGTCGCAGCTGGTCTCCGCGCACGCCGAGCGGCGGGCCCGGATCGAGGCCGGCGAGGAGAAGATCGTCGGCGTCAACTGCTTCGAGGGCACCGAGCCCAACCCGCTCACCGCGGACCTCGACACGGCCATCATGACGGTCGACCCGGCCAACGAGGCGCGGGTGGTGCAGGCGCTGCACAACTGGCGGGACAACCGCGACGAGGGGCGCGCCCAGGAGGCGCTGTCGGTGCTGAAGAAGACCGCGGCGGGCGACGCCAACCTCTTCGCGGCCACCCTGGAGTGCGCCCGGGCCGGTGTGACGACCGGTGAGTGGGCCTGGGCGCTGCGGGACGTCTTCGGCGAGTTCCGGGCACCCACCGGCGTCTCCAGCGCTCCGCTGGCGGTCGCCGCCGAGGAGGGCAGCCCGCTGGCGGCGGTCCGCGAGAAGGTCGCCAAGACGGCGGCCGAGCTCGGCAGCGGCAAGCTGCGGCTGCTGGTCGGCAAGCCGGGCCTGGACGGGCACAGCAACGGCGCCGAGCAGATCGCCGTACGGGCCAGGGACGCCGGCTTCGAGGTGATCTACCAGGGCATCCGGCTCACTCCTGAGCAGATCGTCTCGGCGGCGGTCGCCGAGGACGTGCACTGTGTGGGCCTGTCGATCCTGTCCGGCTCGCACGCCGAGCTGGTCCCGGACGTCCTGGCCCGGCTGCGCCGCACCGGTGTGGACGACATCCCGGTCATCGTCGGCGGCATCATTCCCTCCGCCGATGCGACCGCGCTCAAGGAAGCCGGAGTGGCGGCCGTCTTCACCCCCAAGGACTTCGGTATTACGGAGATCATCGGCCGTATCGTCGACGAGATCCGGAAAGCGAACCAGCTCGACCCCCTGGAGGTCCCCGCATGACAGCGCCAGCGCCGTCCCTCCCGTCGCCCGCCACCACCCTAGCTGGAAGTCGCTCCGCTCCTGCCCCTGCCAATCGTCTGCGGCCGCGCCGCTCCTGCCTGGCGGTCCCCGGCAGCAATCCGCGGTTCCTGGAGAAGGCCCAGGGCCTCCCGGCGGACCAGGTCTTCCTGGACCTGGAGGACGCCTGCGCGCCGCTCGCCAAGGAGGGCGCCCGGCACAACATCGTCGAGGCGCTGAACGGCGGCGACTGGACCGGCAAGACACGGGTCGTACGGATCAACGACTGGACGACGCACTGGACGTACCGCGACGTCATCACGGTCGTCGAGGGCGCGGGGCCCAACCTCGACTGCCTGATGCTGCCGAAGGTCCAGGACGCCCAGCAGATCGTGGCGCTGGACCTGCTGCTGACGCAGATCGAGAAGACCATGGGCTTCGAGGTCGGCCGGATCGGCATCGAGGCCCAGATCGAGAACGCCAAGGGCCTGGTGAACGTCGATGAGATCGCCGGGGCCTCACCGCGCCTGGAGACCATCATCTTCGGCCCGGCCGACTTCATGGCGTCGATCAACATGAAGTCCCTGGTGGTCGGCGAGCAGCCGCCGGGTTATGGCGCGGATGCCTATCACTACATCCTGATGCGCATTCTGATGGCGGCTCGGACCTACGATTTGCAGGCGATTGACGGGCCGTACCTTCAGATCAAGAACATTGACGGCTATCGCGAGGTGGCCGGCCGTGCCGCGGCCCTCGGTTTCGACGGCAAGTGGGTGCTGCACCCCGGTCAGGTCGAGGCCGCCAACGAGGTGTTCTCGCCCTCCCAGGAGGACTACGACCACGCCGAGCTGATCCTGGACGCCTACGAGTGGCACACCTCGGAGGCGGGCGGAGCCAAGGGTTCCGCCATGCTCGGCGACGAGATGATCGACGAGGCGAGCCGGAAGATGGCCCTCGTGATCGCCGGCAAGGGCCGGGCCGCAGGCATGATCCGTACATCCAAGTTCGAGGCCCCGGAGGCATAAGCGCGATGCAGTTCGGCCGTACCTATGAAGAGTTCACCGTCGGCGATGTGTACAAGCACTGGCCGGGGAAGACCGTCACCGAATACGACGACCACCTCTTCTGTCTGCTCACGATGAATCACCATCCGCTGCACATGGACAGCAACTACGCGGAGCAGACCACCGACTTCGGAAAGAACGTCGTGGTCGGTAACTACATCTACTCACTGCTGCTGGGCATGTCGGTGCCGGATGTCTCCGGAAAGGCCATCGCCAATCTGGAGATCGAGTCGCTGAAGCATGTGGCGCCCACCTTCCACGGCGACACGATCTACGGTGAGACCACGGTGCTCGACAAGACGCCGTCGCGGTCCAAGTCGGACCGCGGCATCGTCCACGTCGAAACCAAGGGTTACAAGCAGGACGGCACCCTGGTCTGCGTCTTCCGGCGCAAGGTCATGGTCCCCACGGCCACGTACATCAAGGAGCGCGGCGGCGAGCAGCCCGGCCGCCCGGAGCTGAAGGCCCCTCCGGCCAAGAAGGAGAAGTGACCGCCATGTCCCGTCTTGCGCAGACCGAGGGCCTGACCGACATTCAGCGGGAGATTCTCTCCACCGTCCGCGACTTCGTGGACAAGGAGATCCTTCCGGTGGCCACGGAGCTGGAACACCGCGACGAATACCCGACGCAGATCGTCGAGGGCCTGAAGGAACTCGGCGTGTTCGGCCTGATGATTCCCGAGGAGTACGGCGGCCTGGGCGAGTCCCTGCTCACCTACGCCCTGACCGTCGAGGAGATCGCCCGCGGCTGGATGAGCGTCTCGGGCATCATCAACACCCACTTCATCGTGGCGTACATGCTCAAGCAGCACGGCACGCAGGAGCAGAAGGACTACTTCCTGCCGAAGATGGCGGCCGGAGAAATCCGGGGCGCCTTCTCGATGTCGGAGCCGGCGCTGGGCTCGGACGTTTCGGCCATCTCCTCCAAGGGCGTACGGGACGGCGATGATTACGTCCTCAACGGCCAGAAGATGTGGCTCACCAACGGCGGTTCGTCCACGCTCGTGGCGGTGCTGTGCCGTACGGACGAGGGCCACCCGGAGGGCACCGCTCCGCACAAGTCGATGACCACCTTCCTCGTGGAGAAGGAGGCCGGCTTCGGTGAGGTGCGGCCCGGTCTGACCATCCCGGGCAAGATCGACAAGATGGGCTACAAGGGTGTCGACACCACCGAACTGATCATGGACGGGCTGCGGATCCCGGCCGATCGGGTGCTCGGCGGCCAGACCGGACGTGGCTTCTATCACATGATGGACGGCGTCGAGGTCGGCCGGGTCAATGTCGCGGCGCGGGGCTGCGGCGTCGCCCAGCGCGCCTTCGAGCTGGGCGTTTCCTACGCGCAGCAGCGGCACACCTTCGGCAAGCCGATCGCCCAGCACCAGGCCATCCAGTTCAAACTGGCAGAAATGGCCACAAAGGTCGAAGCGGCCCATGCAATGATGGTGAACGCCGCTCGCAAAAAGGACTCGGGCCAGCGAAACGACCTTGAGGCGGGCATGGCGAAGTACCTGGCCTCCGAGTACTGCAAGGAGGTGGTGGAAGACGCATTCCGCATCCATGGCGGTTACGGCTTCTCCAAGGAGTACGAGATCGAGCGGCTCTACCGCGAGGCCCCGATGCTCCTGATCGGCGAAGGTACCGCCGAGATCCAGAAAATGATCATTGGGCGCCGGCTACTCGAGGAGTACCGAATCCAGGGGTAAGTATCCCATTTGGGCCAGTTTGACCTAGACGAAGATCACACCCCGTCATCGTACTTCGGCCACGGATTGGCTCTGGCTCTTGGCCAGTTGCCGCTCGCAACCGATAGCATCCCCGGAAAGCCGCCGTCCCCCGTATCCATACGCGGCATCCTCCGCTACGAAGGTCATCCATGCCCCACAGCCAATCCTCTGCACAACGCGGTCGCGTCCGCCTCGCGCGCGGAGCGTCGCCGTGGCTCCTGCCGACCGTTGCCACGGCAGCGGTCAGCCTCGCCCGGTCCCGCCGGTCGGGCCGCTGGGCCGCCGTTGCCGTGCCCACCACCGCACTGGCGGCGGGCATGCTGTGGTTCTTCCGCGACCCGGAGCGGGAGATCGCTCAGGGTCGCGTCATCTCCCCGGCCGACGGTGTGGTGCAGAGCATCATGCCGTGGAAGGACGGACGCACCCGCGTCGCGATCTTCATGAGCCCGCTGAACGTCCACGTCAACCGTGCGCCGCTGGCCGGCACGGTGACGTCCGTGGAGCACATCCCCGGCGGATTCGTTCCGGCGTTCAACAAGGAGAGCGAGAACAACGAGCGGGTCGTCTGGCACTTCGACACCGAGCTCGGCGACATCGAGATGGTGCAGATCGCCGGCGCGGTGGCCCGCCGTATCGTCCCCTACGTGCCCGAGGGCACCAAGGTGGAGCAGGGCGAGCGGATCGGTCTGATCCGCTTCGGCTCGCGCGTCGACGTCTACCTCCCGGAGGGCGTCGAGGTGGCGGTCGAGGTCGGCCAGGCGACCACCGCGGGGGTGACTCGCCTTGACCGTGATTGATCCCGAGACACAGGCGGGCTGGGCGCCCGAGACCGACGAGGACGAGGACGACATGCCGCTGTCCACGCGGCTGTCAATAGCGGACACCCTCACCCTCGGCAACGCCATCTGCGGCTTCATGGCCGTGTACTTCACCACCACCGGCGTGCTGATCCCGCACCTCACGGGGACCGAGGACGGCGGGATGGCCCGGCACAGCGCGGCCATGGCCGTGATCCTGATGCTGCTCGCGTCGGTCTTCGACCTCTTCGACGGGCTGGTGGCGCGCAAGCTGCGGGCCTCGGCGATGGGGGCCGAGCTCGACAACCTCTCCGACCTGATCAGCTTCGGGCTCGCGCCCGCGTACTTCGTCGTGACCTGGGGCATGGTCGCCCTCCAGAACGCGCACCAGCGGGTTTCCCTGGTGGCCGCGGTCGTCGTGCTGCTGGCGGTGGTGCTGCGGCTTGCGCGGTTCTCCTGCGTCACCCTGCGTGACGGCATCTTCCAGGGCATGCCGAGCCCCTTCGGCGCCCTGACCGTCGTCGCCATCGTGCTGCTGGAGCTGCCGTTCCTGCCGACGCTGCTGGCGATCATCGGGGTGGCCTGGCTGATGGTGAGCCGGGTCGAGTACCCCAAGCCGCGGGGCCGCCTCGCGGTGGCGATGCTCAGCTGGATCGTGCTCAGCATGGGCATGCTCGCGGCCTGGGCGCTGGACGCCCCCGGCGGCCAGCTGCTGCTCCAGACCGGCTGCGCCCTCCAGGTGGTCATGGGCGCCATGATCCCGCTGTTCGCGACGGCCCGGAGGGTCAACACCTTCCGCGACAACCGCCGCGAATCGCGCGCCGAGTCGCGCGCCGCACAGCTGCCGTAGCGGCCGCCACACCGATACACACACCGAGAGCCCCGGGCGCATCGCCCGGGGCTCTCGGCTTTCGTGTGCGGCGCCGGCTCAGCGCAGGAAGTCGCGCGCCAGGTTCTCCGCCGCCCGCTCCAGCAGCGGGCCCGCCTGGGCCATACAGCGGGCCGGGTCCGGCTCCAGGTCCGTCAGGGCGTAGGCGCGCTGGATCCCGGCCCGGGTCAGGGCCTCCTGCGGCAGCTGGAGCCGGCCGCAGACCGCGACCACGTCCAGACCGGCCGCACGGGCCGCGGCGGCGACCCCGGCCGGGGCCTTGCCGTGCAGCGTCTGCTCGTCCAGCGAGCCCTCACCGGTGATCACGAACGTGGACCTGGCGAGCGCCGGCGCGAAGCCCAGCACATCGAGCATCACCTCGATGCCCGGCCGGAACGTCGCGTCCAGGCCGACCAGCGCGCCGTAGCCGATCCCGCCTGCCGCGCCCGCGCCGGGTGCCAGGGCGTACTCCGCGGCCTTGGGCCCCACCGCACGCTCCAGCACCTCGGCGTAGTGGGCGAGCGCGGCGTCCAGTGTGGCGACGTCGTCCTCGTCGGCGCCCTTCTGCGGGCCGTAGACCGCCGGGGCTCCCTTGGGGCCCGTGAGCGGATTGTCGACGTCGCTCGCGAGCACGATCTCCGTCGCGGCCAGCCGGGGGTCCAGGCCCGACAGGTCGGCCGTGGCCAGCTCGCGCAGCGGGCCGCCGCCGGGGGCGACGGGCTCGCCGTCCGCGTCCAGGAAGCGGGCGCCCAGCGCCGCGAGCATGCCCGCGCCGCCGTCGGTCGTGGCGCTGCCGCCGACGCCGAAGACGATCGAGGTCGCGCCCGCGTCGAGGGCCGCGAGCAGCAGCTCACCGGTGCCGTACGTGGTGGCCGTCAGGGGCGCGAAGGCACCCCCGGGAAGGTGCTGGAGGCCGGATGCCTCCGCCATCTCGACGACCGCGGTGCCCTCGTCGCGCAGCGCGAAGGTGGCCGTCACCGGCACACCGGTGGGGCCGGTGACCCGCACCTCGTGGCGGTCGAAACCGGCCGCGAGGGCCGCGGCGACCGTGCCGTCGCCGCCGTCCGCGACCGGGACGGCCGCCACGTCCAGACCGGGGACCACGCGTCGCAGACCGGCCGTGACATGCTCGGCGACCTCGACGGCCGTGAGCGAACCCTTGAACTTGTCCGCGGCGATCAGCACATGTGCTGTGTGTGTCCTTGCTGCGTCCGCCACCGTGTTTCCTTTGCTTTCGAACTGGCAGTCGCGCCGCTGTGACCTTATCCGCCGAGCGCCCCCGCGAACAGGGCACACCGGCTCGGGGGCGCAACCGAGCGCCTGGGGAGTGCGCCTCGAAGATCCGCCGGCCAGGCTCTAGGCTCGCGCCGTGACGACCATGGATTACGCCACCTATATCGCCGGTCTGCCCCGTGTGCTCGCGGGCGCGGGCGCCATCTTCCGTGACGCGGAGGGCCGCATCCTGCTCGTGGAGCCCAACTACCGCGACACCTGGATCCTGCCGGGCGGCACCGTCGAGTCGGACGCCGGCGAGTCGCCCCGCCAGGCGGCCCGCCGCGAGACCGCCGAGGAGATCGGCCTGGACCTGGAGCTGGGCGCGCTGCTCGCCGTCGACTGGGTCCGCGGGGAGGGCAGGCCGCCGCTGGTGTCGTACCTCTTCGACGGCGGGGTGCTGGACCCCGCGCAGCTGGCCGCGATCCGGCTCCAGGACACGGAGCTGCTGTCCTGGCGGCTGGTCCACTGGGACGAGGCCAGGACGCTGGTGAACCACGAGATGGCGCTGCGGATCGGCGCCGCCCTCAAGGCCCTCGCCGAGGGCAGCGGGCCTGCGGAGCTGGAGGACGGGGTGCCGCCGGCGGGGGCCCAGCGCACACCGGAATAATCAGCTGAGGCCGGGGATCCGCGCATCTAGGCTGCCCTCCATGGAGGACATTGCCGTACGGATCGCCCGGGTGCCGGGAGTGGTCGGAGTGATGCTCGGGGGGAGCCGGGCGCGGGGGACGCACCGGGCGGACTCCGACTGGGATCTGGGGGTCTATTACCGGGGCGAGCCGGATCTGGCGGCGCTGGAGGCGCTGGCCGCGGAGGTGGCCGGCCGGCCCGTGGAGGTGTACGGGCCGGGGGCCTGGGGCTCATGGGTCAACGGCGGGGCCTGGCTCGTCCTGCCCGACGGCAGCCATGTGGACTGGATCCTGCGGGACGTCGACCGGGTGCGGCGGGTGTGGGAGGAGTGCCGTGCGAGCCGCTTCGAGATCGGTGTCCAGGCCGGTCATCCGCTCGGCTTCTGGTCGCCCGCCTACCCGGGCGAGGTGGCACTGGGCCGGGTCCTGGCCGATACCGACGGGGAGTTGGCCCGCCTCAAGGAGGCGGCCGGGGACTACCCCGAGGCGCTGAGTACGGCGCTGACCGGCGCGGCGGTCTGGGACGCGGGGTTCTCGGTGGCGATGGCGGGCAAGTCGTACGCGGCCCGGGACGTGCTGCATGCGGCGCTCTGCCTGTCCCGGGCGGTCGGCGACCTCGTCCAGGCGCTGCATGCGCACCACCGCGTCTGGTGCCTCAACGAGAAGGGCGCCCTCGCGGCGGCCGCGGCCCTGCCGGAGACACCGCCCGGGTTCGCCGACCGCGCCGCCGCTCTCCTGGCCCGGCTCGGGCATACGGAGGAGGAGCTGGGCCGCAGCCTGGCCGCGGCGGAGCGGCTGGTGGCCGAGGTGCGGAGCGTGGTCAGCGGCTGATGCCGACGGCGTGGCGGTAGGTCCGCGGGTCCTCGATGAAGTCGAGCATGGCGCGGGCGACGTCGGCGCGGGTGACGGTGGCGCCCGCCGGGCCGGCTTCGACGGCGTGGCGGTAGCGGCCCTCACCGGGCTTGTCGAGGAGGCGGGGCGGGCGGACGGCGGTCCAGTCGAGGTCGGCTGCGCGCAGTACGGCTTCCATCCGCTCCAGGTCGGTGTAGAGCTCCTTGAGGGCCGCCCAGAGGAGCGGGCCGAAGACCCGGTGGGTGAGGAAGGGCTGCCCCGCGCCGCTGCGGTTGAGCGGGCCTGCGCTGACCACGAGGAGGCGCCGTACACCGGTCGCCGTCATCGCGTCGGTCACGGCGCGCGCCGAGGTGGAGGCGGGTCGCAGCGGGTCGTGCCGGCCGGCCTGGCCGATGCCGGAGAGCACCGCGTCGGCGCCCTCGACCACCGGCTCCAGGGAGGCGGCGTCGAGCGGGTCCGCGCGGACGACCGTCAGCCGTTCGTGTCGCTCGGTCAGCTTCCCCGGGCTGCGCAGTGCGGCGGTCACCTGGTGTCCGTCGGCCAGGGCGTGCCGGACGAGTTGCCGGCCGACGCCGCCGGACGCACCGAGGACGGTGAGTTTCATGATCTCTCCAAGGAAGCATCGGAGCGGGGTGAGTGAGCACTTACCCACGAGTGTGAGTGAGTGCTCACTCACCTGTCAATGTAGACTCCGCCCCATGACCCGAGACGCCACCGCTCCCCTGACCGGAGGCGCGCTGACGCGCTCCCGCATCCTCGATGCCGCCGCCGCGCTGATGACGAGCGTGGGGCTGACCCGCACGACGACGAAGCAGATCGCCCGCGAGGCCGGCTGTTCCGAGGCGGCGCTGTACAAGCACTTCCACAACAAGGAAGAGATCTTCGTCCGGGTGCTGCACGAGCGCGCTCCCCGGTTCTCGGAGGCACTGGAGCAGCTGCCGGACAGCGCGGGCGACGAGCGGGGTCCGGCCGGTCACCTCCAGGAAGTGGCGCTGGCGGCCCTGCACTTCTACCGCCGCTCCTTCCCGATCGCCGGATCGCTGTTCGCCAGCCCGGAGCTGCTGGCCACGCACCGGCGCAAGCTGGACGAACTGGGCACCGACGGGCCGCAGAACGCCACCCGGCACCTGGCCGCCTACTTGGCGGCCGAGCAGGCGCTGGGCCGGGTCTCGTCCGGCATCGACCCGCATGCGGCGGCCACACTGCTCATCGGCGCCTGCTTCCACCGCGCCTTCCTCGACCTGTTCCTCGGCAGCCAGGCGCCGGCCGGTGCGCTGCGCCCGGAGAGCGAGGAGGAGTTCGCGGCGGAGACGGTACGGGCCCTGCTCGACGGGATCAGCCCGCCGGAGGGCAGGTAGCCGCCGCCGGACGGGCTGCCGCCGCCGGCTGCCGGCCGGCAACCGGCTGCCTCAGGATTCAGCCGCATGCCTCCGCGGGGAACAGCGCCTCGGGGAACAGCGCCTCCTCCGTGCGCTCGAAGGCGAGCAGCCGGCGCTTGCGGTCCAGTCCGCCGCCGTAGCCGGTGAGGCTGCCGTCGGCACCGACGACGCGGTGGCAGGGGACGATGATGCCGACCGGGTTGCGCCCGTTGGCCAGGCCCACCGCCCGCGCCGCCGACGGGGCGCCGAGCAGGCCGGCGAGCTGCCCGTACGAGCGGGTCTCGCCGTACGGGATCGTGCACAGCGCCGCCCAGACGCGACGCTGGAAGGGCGTACCGCGCAGCGCGAGGGGCAGGTCGAAGGTGGTCAACTCGCCCCGGAAGTACGCCCGGAGCTGGGCGATGGTCGCGGCGAACGGCGGCTCGCCGGGGTCCGCCGGGTCGCCGAAGGCCTCCTGGGGCGGGCGGTGCCGCTGGCCGGTCATATAGAGGCCGGTGAGGGCGTCCCCGGCGGCGACGAGGGTGAGCGGGCCCACCGGTGTGCCGTCCAGGACGGTGTGGGTGAGCGGGGTGCCGGGTTCGGGCCCGGAGGTGTCAACGGTCATGGCTGCGGGCTCAGTTCGTCGGAAGGTGATTGATGGGGTGGTCGTCGGTCGCCCAGAGGTACTGGACCGCGTAGGCGCGCCAGGGGCGCCAGACCGCGGAGTGCCGGACGAGGGCCGCGGGAGTGTGCGGCAGACCGAGTCCGGCGGCCGCGCGGCGCACGCCGAGGTCGGTGGGGGTGAAGGCGTCCGGGTCGCCGAGGCCGCGCATGGCGATGCATTCGACGGTCCAGGGGCCGACGCCCGGCAGCGCCGCGAGCCCGGCACGGGCCTCGTCCCGGTCGCTGCCGACGCCGAGGCGCAGCGCACCGGAGTTGAGGGCGGCGATCACGCCCCGGAGCGTGGCGCGCCGGGTACGGGGCATGGCCAGCGACTCGGGGTCCAGTACGGCGAGCGCGGCGGCGGAGGGGAAGAGGTGGCTCAGACCGCCGCCCGGGTCGTCGACCGGCTCACCGTGCGCCCGGACCAGCCGGCCGGCGTGGGTGCGGGCGGCCGCGGTGGACACCTGCTGTCCGAGGACCGCGCGCAGGGCGAACTCCTCGGCGTCCACGGTGCGCGGGACCCGGCGCCCGGGCGCCTTCTCGACCAGCGGCGCGAGGCTGGGGTCCTCCCGCAGCAGGCCGTCGACGGCCTCCGGGTCGGCGTCGAGGTCGAGCATCCGGCGGCAGCGGGCGATGGCGCCGGCCAGATCGCGCAGATCGGTCAGGGCGAGCCGGCAGTCGATGTGGTCAGGGCGGGGCGCGAGGGCGACGATGCCGTGCCCGTAGGGGAGCCGCAGGGTGCGGCGGTAGGCGCCGTCCCGCCACTCCTCGACGCCGGGGACGGCGGTGGCGGCGAGGTGCCCGAAGAGGTTGTCGGGGTTCAGCGGCTGCCGGAAGGGGAGCCGCAGGGTGAGCGTGCCGGGCACCGCCGTACGGGCGCCGGGCCTGGCGCGCTGCCGCAGTTCGGTCGGCGAGAGCGCAAAGACCTCCCGTACGGTCTCGTTGAAGGTGCGGATGCTGGCGAATCCGGCGGCGAAGGCGACCTCGGCCATCGCCAGCCCGGTGGTCTCCACCAGCAGCCGGGCGGTCTGTGCGCGCTGGGCGCGGGCCAGGGCGAGCGGTCCTGCGCCCAGCTCGGCGAGCAGCTGGCGCTCGATCTGCCGGGTGCTGTAGCCGAGCCGGGCGGCGAGTCCGGGCACGCCCTCGCGGTCGACGATCCCGTCGGCGATCAGCCGCATGGCCCGCGCGACGAGATCGGCCCGTTCGTCCCACTGCGGTGACCCCGGGCTGGCGTCCGGGCGGCACCGCTTGCAGGCCCGGAACCCGGCCTGCTGGGCGGCCGCGGCGCTCGGGTAGAAGCGCATGTTCTCGGGCTTGGGCGGCACCACCGGGCAGCTGGGGCGGCAGTAGATACGGGTGGTGAGCACGGCCGTGTAGAACCAGCCGTCGAAGCGGGCGTCCTTGGACTGCACGGCGCGCAGACAGCGCTCGGTGTCGTGGTGCATGCCCCCAGGATTGCTCACCCGTCCGGGCCTTCGCTGGCGAGAATCCGACATCGACGTCGGACCACCAGGGACGCCGCGGGTCACCCCTCGTCAAAGGACGCACAGGACGGGCGTCCGCCGCGCGGCACGCTCCCGCCCCTGCGCCGCGGTACCGGCCGCCGGGGCGGGGACAGGGGGACCACCTAGACTCGGCGGATGGCGAAGTATTTCGACGTACACCCAGAGAATCCTCAGCGGCGCACCATCGGCAACGTGGCGGACAGCATCCGCTCCGGCGCGCTCGTCGTGTATCCGACGGACTCCTGTTTCGCGCTGGGATGCCAGCTGGGCAGTCGCGACGGCATCGACCGGATCCGGTCGATCCGTGAGCTCGACGACCGTCACCACTTCACCCTGGTGTGCCAGAACTTCGCGCAGCTGGGGCAGTTCGTGCACATCGACAACGATGTGTTCCGCGCGATCAAGGCGGCGACGCCCGGCAGTTACACCTTCATCCTCCCGGCCACCAAGGAGGTGCCGCGCCGGCTGCTGCACCCGAAGAAGAAGACGGTCGGCGTACGGATCCCGGACCACGCGGTCGCCCAGGCGCTGCTCGCCGAGCTCGGTGAGCCGCTGCTCTCCAGCACCCTGCTGCTGCCGGACGAGGACGAGCCGATGACCCAGGGCTGGGAGATCAAGGAGCGGCTCGACCACGTGGTGGACGCCGTGCTCGACTCGGGCGACTGCGGTACCGAGCCGACCACGGTCATCGACTTCTCCGGCGGTGTGCTCGACATCGTCCGCCGCGGGGCGGGCGACACCGCGCGCTTCGAGTAGCCGCACCGACGGCCACCACGTGGCGAACCTCCGATCCGGGGCGCGCGTTCACCACCCCCGTCTCGCCACTCGCCTCAGCGGGCCGCGGCGATACGGGTGAGCGCTTCGGTGAGGGTCTGCGGTGCGCAGCCGAAGTTCAGCCGGACCCATCCGGCGCCGGCCCGGTCGTAGCGGTGTCCGGCATTGAGCGCGACCCCGGCCGCGGCGAGGAGGTGGGCGGCGGGGTCGTCGCCCCAGCCCAGCTCCCGGAAGTCGATCCAGGCGAGGAAGCCGGCCTGCGGTGGTGTCCAGTGGGCGCCGGGGAGCAGCTTCACCAGCAGCTCGTCCAGCAGTCCGCGGTTGTGGTCCAGGGCGGCCAGCACGCCGGCGAGCCAGGGCTCACCGTCGTTGAACGCGGCGACCGTTGCCAGCACGCCGAGGTGCCCGGTGCGGTAGAGCGAGTGCGGTGACAGGCGGTCGACGTACCGCTTGGGGGCCGGGTCGGCGGTGATGACGGTGGCGGCCTTGAGCCCGGCCAGGTTCCAGCCCTTGCTCGCCGACAGGAACGCGAACCCCCAGCGCCTGGCCTCGTCCGACACCGACAGGAACGGCACGAACTCGGCCCCCGGCAGGACGAGGGGGGCATGGACCTCGTCGGACAGCACATGGACGCCGTACCGGTCGGCCAGCTCGGCGAGCGCGATCAGGTCCTGGCGCCGGTGCACCAGACCGACGGGATTGTGCGGATTGCACAGCACATACGCCGTGGCCCCGTCCGCGAAGGCACGCTCCAGCGCGTCGAGGTCGAGCCGCCACCCGTGTGTCTCCCGGGCCAGCGGTGCCTCGACGACCTGCGCCCCGACCTCGCGCACCCACCAGGAGAACGGCTCGTACACCGGCGGGCTGATCACCACGCGGTCTCCGGCACCGACGAGACGACGCAGCGTTTCGACGATGCCGATGCCGACATCGGCGACGGTACGCACCCCGTCGGGGTCGATCCGCCAGTTCCAGCTGCGCCGGGCGTAACCGCGGACCGCGTCCGCGAGGTCCCGGGTCGGTGCCGCGTACCCGGTGTCCGACCGGTCGACGGCCTCATGGAGGGCCCTGGCGACCGGCTCCGCCAACGGGAAGTCCATCTCCGCGACCGGCAGGGGCAGCACATCGTCAGGGAACGTCCGCCACTTCGCGCTACGGCGCTTCCTCAGCTCGGCGAGCGGAGGGATCGGGAGGGGACGCATGACGGGACTCCTGACGGTCGTTCCGGGGATGCGGGCGGTCTGGCCGGAGACGGCGGGGCCCCGGGCCCGGTCTGCCGTCACTCCCCGATGATCGGCGCGCAGAGCCCCCGCCCGCTTCCGATAAAGTGCCAAGGAATGCCGAAAATCCGCCACGCCCCGCATGCCACGACCGGACTCCGTCCGCTGCCCGCCGGTACGGGGATCGACGCGCACCGGCACGACGAGCATCAGATCGTCTACGCGGGACGCGGCGTGCTGTCGGTCACCACCGACGCGGGCAGCTGGATCGCCCCTGCCACCCGGGCGATCTGGATTCCGGCCGGCACCGTCCATGAGCATCGCGCCTACGGCGACACGGACCTCCACCTGGTGGGACTGCCGGTGCGGGACAACCCGCTGGGCCTGGACCGGCCCGCGGTCCTCGCCGTCGGGCCGCTGCTGCGGGAGCTGATCATCGCCTACACCGGGCAGCCCGCCGGCCGCGGCGCCGAACGCCGCCGGCTACGGGCCGTCCTGCTGGACCAGCTCCACCACTCGCCCGCGCAGCCCGTCCATGTGCCCGCCGCCAAGGACCCGCGTCTGGTCGCGGTATGCGCCGTCCTGCGCGACGACCCGGCCGACAGCCGGACCCTGGCGCAGCTGGGCGCCGTGGCAGGCGTCAGCGACCGCACGCTCACCCGGCTCTGCCGGGCCGAACTCGGTATGAGCTTCCCGCAGTGGCGCACCCAACTGCGGCTGCATCACGCCCTGCGCCTGCTGGCCGAGGGCACTCCGGTGACCGCCGTCGCCCATCGCTGCGGCTGGGCCTCCAGCAGCGCCTTCATCGATGTCTTCCGCCGGGCGTTCGGGCACACCCCCGGCGCGCACCGAACACGCCACTGACCAGCAGAAACATCCGAACGCGGCCGGCTTACTCGCCCTGCTCCGCGCTCTTCTGCTTGTTCTTCTCCTTGATGCGCGCCGCTTCCTTACGGACCTCGGCCTGCGTGGCGCGCTCCTTCTGGAGCCACTCGGGAAGGTCGCGCTTGAGCGCGTCGATCTGCTCGGTGGTGAGGGGGTCGGTGATACCGCCCCGTGCGAGGCCCGAGATGGAGATGCCCAGCTTGGCCGCGACCACCGGGCGGGGGTGCGGGCCGTTGCGCCGCAGCTCCACCAGCCACGCGGGCGGATCGGCCTGTAGCGCGTTCAGCTCGCTGCGTGAGACCACACCCTCCTGGAACTCGGCGGGGGTGGCCTCGAGGTACACACCCAGCTTCTTTGCCGCGGTCGCGGGCTTCATCGTCTGGGTGTTCTGGTGCGACGTCATGGTGTCAAGAGTAACGAGCGTGTGCGAGGCCTCCGAACACGACCGGTAATCTGGCGACGTGACAGGCTCCGACGTACCTCCTTCGTTCCGGCTCGCGTACGTTCCCGGCGCGACGCCGGCCAAATGGGTACGCATCTGGAACGAGCGGCTGCCCGACATCCCCCTGACCCTCGTCGCGGTGTCCGCCGGCGAGGCCGCCGATGTGCTCCGGGACCGCGGCGCCGACGCGGGTCTGGTGCGGCTGCCGGTCGACCGGACGTACTTCAGCGCGATCCCCCTCTACACCGAGACGACGGTGGTCGTGGTCCCGAAGGACCACCTGGTGGCGGCGGTCGACGAGGTGTCCGCCGAGGACCTGGCCGACGAGATCCTGCTGCATCCCCTCGACGACACCCTCGACTGGGAGCACCGGCCGGGGCGGCCCGCGATCGAGCGCCCCGCCACGACCGCGGACGCCATCGAGCTGGTGGCGGCCGGAGTGGGCGTCCTCGTCGTCCCGCAGTCACTCGCGCGGCTGCACCACCGCAGGGACCTCACCTACCGGCCGGTCACGGACGCCCCCCAGTCGAGCATTGCGCTCTCGTGGCCCGAGGAGGCGACCACCGACCTGGTGGAGGACTTCATCGGGATCGTCCGCGGGCGGACCGTCAACAGCACCCGGGGCCGCACCACCACCCCGGCCCAGCCGAAACCGTCCCAGCGCACCGACACCGGGAGCGCACGGCGCAAGCCCACCGGCGGCAAACCGGCCGGCAAGAGCGCACGGGGCGGCTCCGGCGGCTCCAAGGGCGGCGGCCAGAAAGGCGCCAGGCGCGGCCGGCCGCGCCGGCGCTCCTAGCCCCCGGAACAGCCCCAACTCCCGTCCCGGTCAGCGCATCTGAGCGGCGAACGCCTCGTAACCCCGCTCGTCGAAGAGCACGAAGCGGATCTCTTCCGCTGCCGTCTCCGTAGCCCGCACCGCCTCAACGGCGATCCGGGCCGCGTCGTCCATCGGCCAGCCGTAGACGCCGGTGGAGATGGCCGGGAAGGCGACCGTTCGTGCGCCCAGTTCGTCGGCGACGCGGAGGGATTCGCGGTAGCAGGAGGCGAGCAGGTCGCTGCGGTCCTCGGTCTTGGCGTGGACCGGGCCGACGGTGTGGATGACCCAGCGGGCCGGCAGTTCTCCGGCGGTGGTGGCGACGGCCTGGCCGGTGGGCAGTCCGTCGCCGTACTGGGAGGCGCGCAGTGCGCGGCACTCGGCCAGGATCTCCGGACCGCCGCGCCGGTGGATGGCGCCGTCCACTCCCCCGCCGCCGAGCAGCGAGGAGTTGGCGGCGTTGACCACGGCGTCCACGGCCTGTTCGGTGATGTCGCCCTGGACGAGGGTGAGGGAGGTGCGGTGGGGGTTCATGGTGTTCGAGGGTAGGGGGTGTCTCCTCGGTCTCCGTGGACCGGCCTGCGGTGGTCAGCGGCGGTTCGCGCGGAGGCGTCGCCAGACCGCCTTGGCCGCGTAATGGCCGGACATGCCGTGGACGCCGGGGCCGGGCGGGGTGGCCTGGGAGCAGAGGAAGACGGCGGGGTGGGCGGTCTCGTAGGGGACGCGGGTGAGTTTGGGGCGGATGAGCAGGCGCAGACCGGCCGCGGAGCCGGTGGCGGTGTCGCCGCCGACGTAATTGGCGTTACGGGCGGCGAGTTGGGGCGGTCCGGCGACCGCGCGGGCCAGGACGAGGTCGCGGAAGCCGGGGGCGAAGCGCTCGATCTGCCGCTCGACGACCTCGGTGGCGTCGCCCTCCCAGCCGTTGGGGACATGCCCGTACGCCCAGAAGGTGTGCTTGCCGTCGGGGGCGCGGGTCGCGTCGATCAGGCTGGGCTGAGCGGTGATCAGGAAGGGAACGGACGGGTCCCGGCCGTGCGTGGCGGCGTCGAGGGCGGCGGCGATCTCGCCACTGGTGGGGCCGATGTGGACGGTGCCGGCGCGGCGGGCCTCCTGGGCCGTCCACGGCACCGGTTCCGCCATCGCGTAGTCGATCTTGAAGACGGCGGGGCCGTACTTGACGTCGCGGTAGGCGTTGCCCAGGCCCGCGATCCGGGCCAGCGCGGTCGGTGAGGTATCGAAGACATACGCCCGGGCCGGCGGCAGGTCGTCCAGCCGCTTGACCTCGAAGTCGGTGTGCACCGCACCGCCATGGGCGCGCAGCAGACCGGCGAGCGCGTCGGAGATGGCCTGGGAGCCGCCGCGGGCCACCGGCCAGCCGTTGGCATGTGCGGCGAGCGCGAACATCAGGGCGATGCCGGAGGTGCCGATGCCGCCGAGCGGGGAGATGGCGTGCGCCGCGAGGCCGGCCATCAGGGCGCGGGCCTTCTCGTCCTGGAAACGGCGGTTGAGAAGGGTGACCGGCTGCGCGGCGACCAGGCCGAAGCGGGCGTAGGTCAGCGGGTCGCTCGGCAGGCCGAGCCACTGGGTGCGCAGGAAGTCATGGGCCATGGACGGCCACTTGCCGATGAACGGTGCGACCAGCCGCCGGTAGGAGCCGGCGTCGCGCGGCCCGAAGGACATCGCGGTCTCTCCGACGGAGTGCGCGAGCACGGCGGCCGTACCGTCCGGGAACGGGTGCGCCATCGGGAGGTCGGGGTGCAGCCATTCGAGGCCGTACCGCTCCAGCGGCATGGCGGCGAAGGCCGGTGAGCCCGCGCCCGTGGGGTGTACGGCGGAGCAGGGGTCGTGGCGGAAGCCGGGGAGGGTCAGCTCCTCGGTACGGGCGCCGCCGCCGATGGTGTCGCGGGCCTCGAAGACCTCCACGGACATCCCACGGCGGGCCAGTTCGACGGCCGCCGTCAGGCCGTTGGGTCCCGCCCCGATCACCACGGCATCGAGCATCCTCGGCACCTGCGCCACTCCCCTCACGTCCGACCCTCGTCGGTGAGGATCAGTTGGCGGCCGCCAGCAGTCCGAGGATACGCCGCGCGGTTTCGGCGTCACGCGCCGCCGTGAACGGCAGGTCGTTGCCGCCTTCGATCCGGAACGGCTGCCCCGTGACCGTGCCGCTCGCGCCGCCCGCCTCATGGACGAGCAGCAGCCCGGCGGCGTGGTCCCAGGCGTTCTCCCAGCTGAAGGCCGTGGCGTCGAGCTCACCGCGGGCTATGTGCAGATACTCCAGTCCTGCCGAGCCACAGGGCCGCGGGGCGACACCGCCGGTGTCCAGGGCAGCCAGCACCCGCTTCTGGTCGTCGTCGGTGAAGTCGTGGTGGGACGTGGCGACATCGAGGACCGCGTCCGCCGCCGGGCTGCCGGCCCGCAGCGGGACGCCGTTGAGCTCGGCGCCGGCGCCCCGGCGGGCGATCGCCATCAGACCGAGCGCGGGGGCGTACGTCCAGGAGGCCAGCACCTCGCCGCGGTGGGCGAGCGCGACGAGCGTGGCGAAGCCGGGGTCGCCGTGCACGAACTGGCGGGTGCCGTCGACCGGGTCGACGATCCAGACGGGGGCGTCACCGAGGAGCGCGTCGAGGACGCCGGGGTCGGCGTGCACCGCCTCCTCGCCGACCACCCGGGAGCCGGGCAGCAGCGCCGTCAGCGCGGCGGTGAGGTGCTCCTCGGCCCGGCGGTCGGCGATGGTGACGAGGTCGTGCGGGCCGTTCTTCTCGACGATGTCCTCGGCGGCGAGCTGCCGGAAGCGGGGCATGATCTCGTCGGCCGCGGCGCGGCGGACGGCGGCCTCGACGGCGGCCAGGTCCAGTCCGGAGAGGTCCGGCGAGGGGGCCACGGTCTCGGTCACGGTGTCGGTCGAGGAGACGGTGTCGGTGCTGGGCGTGGCGGCTGCCACATCGGTGATATTCGTGATCTCTCCCGAATCTTGGGTACGAAGTGCTTCGATCATGCGTCCATCGAACCATGAGCCACTGACACGGCGCCTGGACTCCAGGTGAACTCCGGGTGCCACCGGACGCACGCCTGGGATGCGGTACGGGCGCAAAGGCCCAGGCCCAGGCCCCGGCGCCTCAGCGCCCGACCGCGTACCCCTGCATCCCCCGTGGATTCGCCGCCGCGGACAGCACTCCGGTCTCCGGATCCCGTGCCACCGCGCACAGCCGCCCCTCGGACCATGCCTCACCCACCGTGACACGGTGCCCACGCCGCCGCAGCCCGTCGATGGTCTCCGCGCCGGTCCGTGACTCCACGGTGACGCTCCCCGGCCGCATCCCGCGCGGGAAGAACGAGCCCGGGAAGGAGTCGTTGTGCCAGTTCGGCGCATCGACCGCGCCCTGGAGATCGAGCCCGCCGCGGACCGCCCCGCGCAGCGCCACGGCCAGGAAGAAGTGGAGCTGCCACTGGTCCTGCTGGTCACCGCCCGGCGTACCGAAGGCCATCACGGGGACCCCGCCGCGCAGGGCGAGGGACGGGCTGAGGGTGGTACGGGGACGGCGGCCCGGGGTGAGGGAGTTCGGCAGGCCCTCCTCCAGCCAGGCCATCTGAAGCCGGGTGCCCAGCGGAAAGCCGAGGGCCGGGATCACGGGGCTGGACTGGAGCCAGCCGCCGGAGGGCGTGGCGGAGACCAAGTTCCCCCAGCGGTCGACGACATCGATGTGGCAGGTGTCGCCCCGGGTGGCCCCGCGCCGGTCGACCTCGGGCGCCGGTCCGGGAACCCCGCGCGCCACGGTCGGCTCACCCGCGCCGCGCCCGGACATCGCCCGCGCCTCCAGGCCGTCCGCACCGGCCGCGACCGCCGCCGCATACGTGCTCAGCCGCGGACTGCGGCCGTCCGGACTGCCGGGCCGCAGTGCGTACGAGGCCCGCTCACCGATGAGCGCCCGCCGCGCGGCGTTGTACTCGGTGCTGAGCAGCGCATCGAGCGGCACCTCGGCGGCGTCCCCGTACCAGGCCTCCCGGTCCGCCATCGCCAGCTTGCAGCCCTCGATGAGCAGATGCAGGTAATCGGGGCTGCCGTACGCGGGCAACTCCGGCGGCAGCAGGGCGAGTTGCTGGAGGAAGGCGGGGCCCTGGGACCAGCCGCCCGCCTTGGCGACGGTCCAGCCGTTCCACTCGTAGGTGACCGGCGCTTCGTATGTGGCGCGGAATGCGGCCAGATCGTCGCCGGTGAGGGTGCCGGCATGGCGTTCGCCCGAGGTGTCCATGGCCGGACGGGCCGCGAACGTGGCGAGCGCTTCGCCGATGAAGCCCTCGCGCCACGCCCGGCGGGCGGCGTCGATCTGTGCCTCGCGCGACGCCGAGGCGGCCTCCGCCTCCGTGATCAGCCGCCGCCAGGTGGCCGCCAGCGGCCGGTTCCTGAGCAGTCCGCCGGGGGCGACGGACGCGCCGTCCGGGAGGTAGAGCGCGGCGGAGGAGGTCCACTCGGTCTCGAAGAGCTCCCGGACCGTCTCGATGGTCTCGCCGATCCGCTCGACCGCGGGGTGGCCGTGCTCGGCGTAGCCGATGGCGTACCGCAGCACCTCGGCCAGCGGTTTGCTGCCGTGGTCGCGCAGCAGCAGCATCCAGGCGTCGAACGCCCCGGGGACCGCGGCGGCGAGCGGCCCGGTGCCGGGCACCAGATCCAGTCCGAGCGAGGTGTAGTGCCGCACGCTCGCCCCGGCCGGCGCCGGCCCCTGGCCGCACAGCACCCGCACCGGCCCGTCCGAGGGCGCCAGAATGATCGGCACCTCCCCCGCAGGCCCGTTCAGATGCGGCTCCACGACGTGCAGCACGAAGCCGGCCGCCACCGCCGCGTCGAAGGCGTTCCCGCCGTCCTCCAGCACCGCCATCGCGGACTGCGACGCCAGCCAGTGCGTGGAGGAGGCCATCCCGAAGGTGCCTTGGAGGGTCGGGCGGGTGGTGAACACGGGCGGCTCCTCGTCGGATGCACGGTGCGGAGGCGAGCGATGGGCGGACGGACGATCACCGGATACGTACCCCCGGACACCCCCGGCAGTACGCGGCGGCCGCCCCGGCAGTACGCGCGCCCGCACCCGGAAACTGCCGCGACGACACGGCGGTCCGCTGCGTACGCTCGCTCCATGACCGGCACCGATGCCTCCTCCGACCAGCCGCCCCGGCGTCCCCTCGTCGCGATCCTCAGCGGCGCCGGGATCTCCACCGACTCCGGCATCCCCGACTACCGCGGGCCGAACGGGCTGTGGCGGCGGGACCCGGAGGCCGAGAAGCTGGTGACGTACGACGCGTACATGGCCGATCCGGAGATCCGCCGGCGGTCGTGGCGGATGCGGCAGGAGAGCCCGGCGTTCCGGGCGAAGCCGAATGCGGCGCACGAGGCGGTGGCCCGGCTGGAGCGGTCGGGGACGCCGGTGCGGGTGATCACGCAGAACGTGGACGGGCTGCACCAGCTCGCGGGGATGCCCGAGCGCAAGGTGCTGGAGCTGCACGGCACCGCCCGGGCGGTCACCTGCACCCGCTGCCACGCCCGCTCGTCGATGCGGGAGGCACTGGAGCGGGTGGCGGCGGGCGAGCCCGATCCGGCGTGTCTGGTGTGCGGGGGCATCCTGAAGTCCGCGACGGTGATGTTCGGCGAGCGGCTGGACCCGCAGGTGCTGGGCACGGCGCTGGGCGTGGCGAAGGCGGCGGACATCTTCCTGGCCGTCGGGACGACGCTCCAGGTGCAGCCGGCCGCCTCGCTCGCGGGGGTGGCGGCCGAGCACGGTGCGCGGCTGATCATCGTCAATGCCGAGCCGACGCCGTACGACGAGCTGGCCGCCGAGGTGATCCGCGAGCCGATCGGCACGGCGCTGCCCCCGCTGCTGGCGGGCCTCGCCCAGCCGGGCTGACGTTCAGCCTCGGGCGGCGGCCCGCCCCGGCGCCGTGGCCATGAGCAGCACATAGAGCAGCAGGGCGGCGCCCAGGCCGACCGCCCAGCCGTAGTCGGCCAGGGGTTTGAGGAAGGGGATCAGACCGTCGGCGGGGAAGGGGCCCTTGCCGGGGTGGGAGTACGAGCCCCCGACGGACAGCAGCCCGCCGACGGCGAAGGCGAGGACCGCCCGCCAGTTCCAGCCGGCCGTGTACCAGTAGCGGCCTCCGGGGCGGTAGAGCGCGGCGAGGTCGAGGACGGTACGGCGGATGATCCAGTAGTCGGCGATCAGGATTCCGGCGACCGTGCCCAGCAGGCCGCCGACGACCCCGAGCCAGGTGAAGATGTACAGCTCGGGGGTGGCGGTGAGCTTCCACGGGAGGATGAGGACGCCGACCACGCCCGTGATCAATGCCCCGGTACGGAAGTTGATGAACCTCGGCGCCAGGTGGGCGAGGTCGTACGCCGGCGAGACGACATTGGCCGCGATATTGACGGAGATCGTGGCGATCAGGACGGTGACGAGGGCGAAGAGCAGACCGAAGACGTTGTCGGCCTTGCCGGCCAGGGCGACCGGGTCCCAGAGCGGGGCGCCGTAGACCGCCTGTGAGCCGGAGGTGACGAGGACGGAGAGCAGCGCGAACGCCGTCATGGTGGTCGGCAGGCCGAGGGTCTGGCCCCAGACCTGGGCCCGCTGTCCGGCGCCGAAGCGGGTGAAGTCGGGGATGTTGAGGGAGAGGGTGGCCCAGAAACCGATCATGCCCATGAGGGAGGGGAAGAAGACCGGCCAGAAGTCCGCGCCCCAGCCCAGTGCGCTCGGCTGGTCCAGGAGGGGCCCGAACCCGCCAGCTTTGGTCGCCATCCAGACGAGCAGCGCCACCGCGCCGACGAGGACGAAGGGGGCGGCCCAGTTCTCGAAGCGGCGCAGGGTCTCCATCCCCCGGTGGATGATGGCGAGTTCGGTCGCCCAGAAGACCAGGAAGCAGAGCCAGAGGGTCCAGGGGTAGCCGGCGACGGCCGTCGCCCCGGCCCAGTCGCCGCCGAAGACCTTGCCGAGCAGGATGTAGATGCCCTGGCCGCCGATCCAGGTCTGGATGCCGAACCAGCAACAGGCGACGGCCGCGCGCACCAGCGCGGGCAGATTGGCGCCGCGCAGGCCGAAGGAGGCGCGGGCCAGGACCGGGAAGGGGATGCCGTACTTGGGGCCGGCGTGGCCGGTGAGCAGCATCGGGACGAGGACGATGAGGTTGGCCAGGGCGATGGTCAGCACCGCCTGCTTCCAGTCCATGCCGAGCGCGACCAGGCCCGAGGCGAGCGTCCAGGAGGGGATGTTGTGGGCCATGCCGACCCACAGGGCGGTGAAGTTGTAGGTGGTCCAGCGGCGTTCGGCGAGCGGCACGGGGCGCAGATCGTCGTTGAGGTAGCGGCCGTGCGGCGGGAGGGCGTCGGGTGCCGGTTCGATACGGCCGTCGGGCGCGGTGAGCTGGCCGGCTGGGGACGCTATCGGCGGTTCCGGCGGCACGGGAGGGAAGGTCGCGGGCATACGGGGGCCTTTCGTCCGGGTGCGGGCCGCCGGTCTCCGGGGTCCGTTCAGTCGGCGAACGCGGGGATGATCTCTGCTCCGTAGGCGTCGATGGTGGATTCCTTGGCGTCGTGCATGGCGTAGACGGCGAACTGGTCCACGCCCAGCGCCTTGAGCTGTCGCAGCTTGTCGAGGTGCGCGGCGGCCGGGCCGAGCAGACAGAACCGGTCGACGATGGCGTCCGGCACGAAGGCGGTGTCGGGGTTGTCCGCGCGGCCGTGGTGGGAGTAGTCGTAGCCCTTGCGCGCCTTGATGTAGTCGGTCAGCTCGTCGGGGACCATGCCGGAGTGTTCGCCGTAGCGGGCGACGAGGTCGGCGACGTGGTTGCCCACCATGCCGCCGAACCAGCGGCACTGCTCACGGGCGTGGTCGAGGTCGTCGCCCACGTAGGCGGGGGCGGCGACACAGATCGTGACGGCGGCCGGGTCGCGTCCGGCGTCCGTCGCGGCCTGCCGTACCGCCTTGATCATCCACTCGGTGAGGAACGGGTCGGCGAGCTGGAGGATGAAGCCGTCGGCCAACTGCCCTGTCATGGTGAGGGCCTTGGGGCCGTACGCGGCCATCCAGACCGGCAGCTTGCCGTTCTTGATCCAGGGGATCCGGATGCGGTGCCCGCCGACCTCCGCCTCCCGGCCCTCGGCCAGGTCGCGGATGGTTCCGATCGCCTCGCCCAGCCGGGCCAGGGTGTTGGGCGGCCGTCCGGCCACCCGCATCGCGGAGTCACCGCGGCCGATCCCGCAGACCGTGCGGTTGCCGTACATCTCGTTGAGGGTGGCGAAGGTGGAGGCGGTGACTTCGGGGGCGCGGGTGGAGGGGTTGGTGACCATCGGGCCGACGATCAGACGCTCGGTGTGTTCCAGGACGCGGCTGTAGATGACGAACGGTTCCTGCCACAGGACGGTCGAGTCGAAGGTCCAGCCGTAGCGGAAGCCGTTGCGTTCGGCGCGGCGCATCAGGGACACGACGGCGGAAGAGGGCGGGTCGGCCTGGAGGACAACTCCGAAGTCCACGGCGGCGCTCCTTAAAAAGGGTCCTTGAAGAGGTCCTTGGTCGTAGGGGTCCTTCTTGGTCCTGGTCCCTGATCCCTCGTGAGGGAGAGGGCCCTAGAGGAGGTACTGGCAGGTGCCGCGCGGGATGTACTGGCCGTGTCCCGCGCGTCCGGTGAACTTCCGCCGGTCGATGACGAGTTCACCGCGCGAGAGCACCGTCTCGACCTGTCCGGTGAGCCGTGTGCCCTCGTACGCCGAGTAGTCGACGTTCATGTGGTGGGTCTCGGCGGAGACGGTCTGCTCGGCGGACGGATCGTAGATCACCAGGTCGGCGTCGGAGCCCGGGGCGAGGGTGCCCTTCTTCGGGTAGAGGCCGAACATCCGGGCCGGGGAGGCGCAGGCGATCTCGATCCAGCGCCGGCGGCTGATCCGGCCCTCGACGACGCCCTGGTGGAGCAGGTCCATCCGGTTCTCGATGCCCGGCATCCCGTTGGGGATCTTGGAGAAGTCTCCGCGGCCGAGTTCCTTCTGGCCCTGGAAGCAGAAGGGGCAGTGGTCGGTGGAGACGACCTGGAGGTCGTTGGTGCGCAGTCCGCGCCACAGCGCGGCCTGGTGCTCGCGGGGCCGCAGCGGGGTGGAGCAGACGTACTTGGCCCCCTCGAAGTCCGGCTCGGCGAGGTTGTCGGTGGACAGGAACAGATACTGCGGGCAGGTCTCGCCGAAGACGTTCAGCCCCTTGTCGCGGGCCTGGGCGATCTCGGCGACGGCTTCCTCGGCGGAGACATGGACGACATAGAGCGGGGCGCCGGCGACCCGGGCCAGCTGGATGGTGCGGTGGGTGGCCTCCGCCTCCAGCAGGACGTGGCGGACCTCGCCGTGGTAGCGCGGGTCGGTACGGCCCTCGGCCAGCGCCTGTTCGACCAGCACGTCGATGGCGATGCCGTTCTCGGCGTGCATCATCACCAGGCCGCCGTTCTCGGCGGAGCGCTGCATCGCGCGCAGGATCTGGCCGTCGTCGCTGTAGAAGACGCCGGGGTAGGCGGTGAACAGCTTGAAGGAGGTGACGCCCTCCGCCACCAGGAGGTCCATCTCCTTGAGCGTGTGCTCGTTGACGTCCGAGAGGATCATGTGGAACGCGTAGTCGACGGCGCACCGGGCGTCGGACTTGGCGTGCCAGGTGTCCAGGCCGGCGCGGAGCGAGTTTCCGCGGGACTGGACCGCGAAGTCGACGATGGTGGTGGTGCCGCCCCAGGCCGCCGCCCGGGTGCCGGTCTCGAAGTCGTCGGAGGAGGACGTCCCGCCGAAGGGGAAGTCCAGGTGGGTGTGGGCGTCGACACCGCCCGGGATGACGTACTTGCCGGTGGCGTCGAGGGTGCGGTCCGCGGACTCGCGCCAGCTGTCGGCGGTGCGGCTGCCGTGCGCGGCGAGGGCGGCGATCCGGCCGTCCTCCACCAGGACATCGGCGTGGATCTCATCGGCGGCGGTGATCACCAGTCCGCCCTGGACGACCGTACGGCTCACCATCTCAGCTCCCTACCTGACGCCACGTCACAGCTGGTCTACACCCGTAGATTCCGGTCGAGAAGGAGACACCGTAGAAGCATGTCACCCACCGTGGCAATACCATGACGGTTAATCAGTGGGGACGTTCGTGTTGCCGCCACGATCAGCCGCCCGGTTCAACGCGGGGCCCGCCGCGGAGGGGTGCGGAGGGGGCCGGACGGGCAGATATCCGCCGACGCGGGCGGGCAATCCTCGCGGGCGCCAGCCTCATCGGGACGGACCACAGCGCGGAGGGCGGCAGGTCATGGACCAGAACACACCGTGGGAGTTCTCCGACGACCGGGGGCGCCTGGTGGTGGCCGGGAGCCGGCCGGTGCGGATCGTGGCCTACATACAGGCGGGGGCGACCCTGTGGGACCACGGCATACGCCCGGTGGGGCTGTTCGGATCCCAGCACGACGGGCCCGCCCCCGATCCCGCGAAGGGCGGTGAACTGCCGCTCGGGGAGATCCCGTACCTCGGCTCGGGTGCCGCGCTGCACCCCGACACCCTGCTGGCGGCGGAGCCGGACCTGGTGGTGGCCGTGACCTATGACGGTGAGCAGGTCTACGGGCTGGAGCAGAAGACCGCGCTGGAGCTGGAGGTGCATGTCCCGGTCGCCACCGTCGCGGTGGGCCCGGGCCGGAGCCTGGCCGAGGTGCGGGAGCGGTTCGCGGCGCTGGCCGGATCGCTGGGCCGCGGCGAACCGCTGGGTATCGCCCGGGAGTTGGACGCCGCGGAGGATGCCCTGCGGCAGGCGACCGGGGGTGCGGTGCGTCCCCGGGTGCTGGCGCTGTCGCCCGCCGGGCCCGAGCGGGTGCATCTGGCCCGGCCCAGCTCCTGGCCCGATCTGCGGGCACTGGCTGAACACGGGGCGGCCCTGCTGGAGCCGGCCGCGGGCGCCGGTGTGAACTGGTCCACGCTCGGCTGGGCGGAGGCCGCGGCCCTGGCGCCCGACATCGTCCTGATGGACGTACGCGCCAATGCCGCCCGCCCCGAAGCCCTCCGGACCGACGAGCACTGGCGGGCGATAGAGGCCCGCGCCCGGTTGCTGCCCTGGAACCCCGAGGCGTCGTGCAGCCGGCGTGCGCACACCCGGTTCTTCACCCTGGTCGCCGACACGGTGCGGGAGGTGGCTGCCCAGGCACCGTGAGGCCGCCCGGGGAGCTGACGCGCACGCGGTACGGCTGCGGCCGGGGCGCGCGCCCCTCGCCCGGCCGCAGCCATATGCCGTACGCCGCAGGCCGTACGCCGCTACCCCGCCGCCAGCATTCCCTGCACCACCCCTAGCGCGTCCGCGAGCAGGGCGGCCCCCTCCTCCGCCTCCGCGACGGTCAGCGTCATCGGAGGCGCGATCCGCAGCGACGCCCCGCCCTGGCCGCCCTTGCCGACCAGCAGACCGCGCTCGCGGGCGGCCTCCAGGACCAGCGACGCGGCCTCCGGGGAGCGCTCGTCGGTGCCGGGACGGACCAGTTCGAGGCCGATCATCAGGCCCCTGCCGCGCACCTCGCGCACCATGTCGAGGCCGGCCGCGACCGCCCGCAGCCGCTCGATGAGCAGCCCGCCGACCCGCCGGGCGTTGCCCTGGAGGTCGTGTTCGAGGAGGTAGGTGAGGTTGGCCAGGCCCGCGGCCATGGTGACCGGGCTGCCGCCGAAGGTGGAGATGGAGTTCGCGGTGAGCGAGTTCATCACCTCGGCGCGGGCCACCACCCCGCCGATGGACATGCCGTTGCCGATGCCCTTGGCGAAGGTGAGCAGGTCCGGCGGGCCGTTGTCGGCGTGCGCCTGCCAGCCCCAGAAGTGGTCGCCGGTGCGGCCCCAGCCGGTCTGCACCTCGTCGCTGATCCACAGGATGCCGTGCCGGGAGAGCACCTCGCGGAAGGCGGCGTAGAGGCCGTCCGGCGGCACGGTGAAGCCGCCCACGCCCTGGACCGGCTCGGCGATCAGCGCGGCGACCCCGCCCGCGGTCTGCTGGAGCATGTCCTCCAGGTCGGCGACGCAGGCCGCGATGTAGTCACGGTCGCCGAGCTCCGCGTACGGGCCGCGGGTGCGTACCCCGCCGTGGACGTAGAGGGTCTGGAGGGGCGACAGGCTGGTGGGCGACCAGCTCTGGTTGCCGGTGATCCCGACGGTGGAGAAGGAGCGGCCGTGGTAGCTGTTGCGCATCGCCAGGATCTGGTTGGAGCGCCGGTACGTGGTGGCCAGCAGCAGGGCCGCGTCATTGGCCTCCGTACCGGAGGTGGTGAAGAAGACCCGCGCGTCGGGGATGCCGGAGAGCGCCGCGATCCGCTCCGCCAACTCGACCATGGGGCGGGAGAGATAGAGCGTCGAGGTGTGGATGATGCGGCCGGCCTGCTCGCTGACGGCCTTGGTGACCTCGGGCAGCGCATGCGCCGTCATGGTGGTGAGGATGCCGCCGAAGAAGTCGAGGTAGCGGTTGCCCTCGGCGTCCCAGACGTGCCGGCCCTCGCCGTGGGTGAGTTCGAGGGGCCGCTCGTAGTAGAGGCTGAGCCAGGACGGCAGTACGGCCTGGTGGCGGGCGTGCAGGCCCGCCGCGTCATGGGGCGCGTGGGTCATGGCCGCACCAGCCCGTCGTAGGCGTCGGGACGGCGGTCGCGGTAGAACGCCCACTGCTGGCGGACCTCGTCGATCAGCCCGAAATCCAGGTCGCGGACGACCAGTTCCTCCTTGGAGTCGCTGGCGACCTCACCGACGAACTGGCCTCGGGGGTCGACGAAGTAGCTGGTGCCGTAGAAGTCGTTGTCGCCGTACTCCTCGACACCGACGCGGTTGATCGCCGCGATGAAGTACTCGTTGGCGACGGCGGCCGCGGGCTGCTCCAGCTTCCACAGGTAGGCGGACAGTCCGCGGGAGGTGGCGGAGGGGTTGTAGACGAGCTGGGCGCCGTTGAGGCCCAACTGCCGCCATCCTTCGGGGAAGTGGCGGTCGTAGCAGATATAGACGCCGACCTTGCCGACGGCGGTGTCGAAGACCGGCCAGCCGGCGTTCCCCGGCCTGAAGTAGAACTTCTCCCAGAAGCCCTTGACCTGCGGGATGTGGTGTTTGCGGTAGCTGCCCAGGACCGTGCCGTCGGCGTCGATGACGGTCGCGGTGTTGTAGTAGAAGCCGGACTGCTCGACCTCGAAGACCGGGACGACGATGACCATGCCGGTCTCGCGGGCGAGGTCCTGCATGCGCCGTACGGTCGGCCCGTCGGGCACCGGCTCGGCCCAGCGGTAGTGCTCCGGGTCCTGGACCTGGCAGAAGTACGGAGCGTTGAAGACCTCCTGGAAGCCGATCACCTTCGCGCCCTGCGCGGCCGCCGCTCTGGCGTACTCCTCATGCTTCGCGATCATCGATTCGGTGTCGCCGGTCCAGGTCGCCTGGACCAGTGCGGCACGCACAACATCGGCCATGAGCTGCTCCTTTGTCGATGCGTCAGCCTGCGGGCCACGCGGGATCCACGACACGGTGCACGGCGCGATCTACGCGTGTGGAGGTGACCGTAAGGCCCGGTACGCAGCGTGGCAAGACCATCTCTCACGTGGCGCGTCCGGCCGGTCACTCCGGCATCCACCCATGCTCGACAGGGAAACTTGCAAGTTTCCCTGTCGATATCTACGGTGGAGATATGCCGGAAAAGGAGCAGGAACGCCTGGCGACGGAGCTGCGCGCGACCGTCGCACAGCTGATGCGACATCTGCGCGCCGCCTCACCCCAGGGCGAGCTCACCCCGACCCAGCGCTCGGCGCTCTCACGGATCGAAACCGACGGACCGGCCACCATCGCGGCGCTGGCCCGCGCCGAGCTGGTGCGCCCGCAGTCCATGCGGCTGACCGTCGGCGCGCTGGAGGAGCGCGGCCTCCTGGCCCGCAGCCCGCATCCGACGGACGGCCGCCAGGTCGTCTTCTCCCTCACCGAGGACGGCCGCCGGATGATCGCCGAGCTGCGGCAGGCCAAACAGCACTGGCTCGCGGTGGCCATCGCCGACCGGCTCACCCCCGACGAACAGCAGACCCTGGCGGCCGCGACCGGGCTGATACGACGGCTGATGCAGGAATGACCGACCCCTCTGCCGCGGAAGCGGCCCCGGACCGGGCGGACGGCACACGGCCGCGCCCCGGTGGGCCCACGGGTGCCGGCGACGCTTTCGGCGCCCGGCTGATGGCACCGCTGCTGCTCGGCTCGCTGCTCAACCCCGTCAATTCGACGATGATCGCCACCGCTCTGGTGGCCATCGGGCAGGACTTCCACGTCGGAGCCGTCGACACCGCCTGGCTGATCTCCGCGATGTACCTCGCCAGCGCGGTCGGCCAGCCCTCGATGGGGCGGCTCGCCGACCGCGTCGGACCGCGCCGGGTCTTTGTCGCCGGAGCGCTGACCGTCTGTGCCGCGGGCCTGATCGGCGCGCTGGCCCCGACCTTCACCCTGCTGATCGTCTCCCGGGTCGTCCTCGGTATCGGCACCTCGGCGGCCTACCCCGCGGCGATGGCGATCCTGCGCGCCGAGTCCCGGCGGGTGGGGCGGCCCACCCCCCGCCGCGTCCTCGGCCGGCTCTCACTGGCCGCACTGGGCAGCGCCGCCGTCGGCCCCACGCTCGGCGGGCTGCTGGCCGCGACCGCCGGCTGGCGGGCGGTGTTCGCGGTCAATCTCCCGCTGGCGCTGCTCGCGCTGGCCGGTGCGCTGGCCTGGCTCCCGGCGGACCGGAGGGCGGACGGGAAGACCGGCCGGACGTCCCGCCGCAGGTATACGAAGCGCCGGTGCACCGCGCCCGCCTCCGGCTCCCTCGACCCGCTGGGCATCGGCCTCTTCGCCACCGCCCTGACCTGCGCGATGGTCTTCCTGCTGGGCCTTACGGACCCGCAGTGGCCGCTGCTGGTGCCGACCGCCGTGCTCACCGCCGTCCTGGTCCGGTGGGAGCTGCGCCATCCGGCGCCCTTCATCGACCTGCGGATGCTCGCCCGCAACCACGCGCTGGTCCTCACCTACCTGCGGCACGGGCTGACATACCTGGTCATCTACTGCGTCCTGTACGGCTTCAGCCAGTGGCTGGAGGAGGCGCACGGCTACTCGTCCTTCCACGCCGGCCTGGTCATGCTGCCGATGTCCGTCGCCGCCGCCGTCTGCTCGGTCGCCGGCGCCCGGACCAAGGGCATCCGCGGCCAGCTGACCCTCGCCGCGGTCTGTCTCGCCGCGGGCAGCGCGGCCTTCCTGCTGCTCCAGGGCACCAGCCCGCTGCTCGTGCTGCTGTGCGCGGGGGCGCTCTTCGGCATCCCGCAGGGTCTGGCCTCCACGGGCAACCAGGCCGCGGTCTACGCCCAGGCCCCGGCCGACGGTGTGGGCGCGGCCGCCGGGCTCCAGCGCACCGCCCAGTACCTCGGCGCCATCACCGCCGCCGGCCTCATCGGGCTGCTCTACGGGCCGCGCGCCTCCGACCCCGGGCTGCACACGATCGCGCTGATCGGTGTCGTACTGGGCCTGCTGCTGCTCGTCCTGACCCTCGCCGACCGCGCCCTGCGGGCCCGTCGCGCGCCCTGACCGACCGTCCGTCACCTCACTCAAGGAGCCCGCCCGTGCCCGCCACCACCCTCGACCCCACCACCGCCCTGGTCCTGATCGACCTTCAGAAGGGGATCGTCTCTCTGCCCACCGCTCCGCTGCCCGCCGCCGATGTCGTCGCGCGCGGCGCGCGGCTGGCCGCGGCGTTCCGCCGGCGCGGGCTGCCGGTCGTCCTGGTCAACGTCACCGGCTGCGCACCGGGCCGTACGGAGACCGCGCTGCGCGGTGGCACCCCACCCGCCGACCGGGCGGAGTTGGTGCCCGAGCTCGACCGGCAGCCCGGCGACCTCACCGTCACCAAGCAGCAGTGGGGTGCCTTCCACGGCACCAACCTGGATCTGGAGCTGCGCCGCCGCGGCGTCACCCAGATCGTCCTGGCCGGCATCGCCACCAGCATCGGTGTGGAGTCCAGCGCCCGTGCCGCGCACGAGCACGGCTACCACGTGACCGTCGCCTCCGACGCGGTGACCGACCTGGACGAGGCGGCGCACCGCAACAGCCTGGAGAAGATCTTTCCGCGGCTGGGCGAGACCGATACGGCCGAGGCGATCCGCACGCTGCTCGGCTGAGGCTCAGCGCGGTACGCCGTCGGCCGACGCCGGGTGCGCGGGCGGCCGGTGCTCGTGCCAGCGCAGATCGTCCTGGAGCTGGGCGGCCAGCGAGATCAGCAGGGGCTCGGCATGGGCCGGGCCGAGGAGCTGGGCGCCCAGCGGCAGCCCGTCGGCGCTGAATCCGGCGGGGACGCTCACGCCCGGCCAGCCCAGGACGTTCCACGGCCAGGCGTACGGGCAGGCAGCGATCATGGCCTGATCCGTACGCCAGCCGTTGAGCTTGGCGAGGGTGCCGATGCGCGGGGGCGGGGTGGCGGTGGTCGGTGTCAGCAGCACGTCGTAGGACCCGAACAGGGCGCCGATACGCCGCTGTTGGCGCCTCTCGACGGCGCGGGCCCGGCGCAGTACGGGCCCGCCGAGCAGCCGGCCCAGCCGCGCCGCGCCCCGCGTACGGGGGTCCAGCAGGGAGCGGTCGGGGACCCGGCCGGCCCACTCCCCCACGCCGGCCGTGGCGCGCGGCAGGAAGGCCAGCCCGACCAGCCCGTAGTCCGGCTCCGCCTCCTCGACGAAGTGGCCGAGGCCGGCCAGGGTGCGGGCCACGTCCGTCACCGCGGCCCTGACCTCCGGGTGCAGCGGCTTGCGGGTGAAGGTGAGGGCGGTCTTCCAGGAGAGCGCGATCCGCAGACGGCCCGGGTCGCGGCCGGCCGCCTCGCGGGCCGCGATGGCCGGCGGCCGGTGCAGATCGCCGTCGTGATTGCCGCTCGCCACGTCCAGCAGCAACGCCGCGTCCTCGACCGTACGGGCCAGCGGGCCGATGCCGGTGATCCCGTTGAAGGACTCGGGGTCCGGCCAGGTGGAGATCCGGCCGCGCTGGGGTTTGATGCCGACGAGGTGTGACCAGGCGGCGGGGATCCGGACCGAGCCGGCGCCGTCGGTGCCGAGCGCGGCCGGTACGAGTCCGGCCGCGACCGCGGCGGCCGAACCGCCGGACGAGCCGCCGGGGGTGTGCGCGAGGTTCCACGGGTTGCAGGTGTTGCCGAAGGCCGGGCCCTCGGTGAAGGGCCACTGTCCCAGCTCGCAGGCGTTGGTCTTGCCGACGATGATCGCGCCGGCTGCGCGCAGCCGCCGGACGACCTCGGCGTCGCGCTCCTTGGGCGGGAACTCGCCGGCGCAGCCGAACGCGGTCGGTTCGCCCGCCACATCGGTGTCGTCCTTGACCGCGACCGGCACTCCGAGCAGCGGCAGCCGCTCGCCGGCGGCCAGCCTGCGGTCGGCCGCCGCGGCCTCCGCCATCGCCGCCTCGGCCCGTACCCGCCGGAAGGCGTTGACGGTGCCCTGGGTCGCCTCGATGCGCTCCAGCGATCTGTGGACCAGCGCGGTCGAGGTGGCCCGCCCCTCGGCCAGCGCCCGGGCCTGCTCGGACAGGCCCTCCAGCTCCCCGGCCGCCGCACCGAGGTGCCGGGCCGGGGCCCCGGCCGCGCTCTCCTGGCTCTCGTCAACGCTCACGCTGCGTGCCCTCCCTGGGACCGCTCATTCGAACGAACGGTCCCAGGAGGCTAATCGCACCCGCCATGACCATCAATGACGCCGCGCGGCGCGACACGTCGACGACACACGGACGGCACACAGCGGCCCGTCCTTGAGCCGGTGGTGTTAACGTCCGCCGCCCGCACCAGCGGCCTCGCGCTATGACCGGTGGACGACCATCGCCGAGCCGCCGCCGCGCCGCACCTTTTCGGCCGCGGCCAGCCAGCGGCCGTCCGGCAGCCGCTGCACCCCGGTCGCCGCGCCGATCTCCGGATTCTGCTTGAAGGCATGTCCGATCGCTTCGAGTTGCGCGCGGACCGGGCTGTTCCACAGGGCGGGTTCGAGCTCGGTGGCCGCCGCGTTGCGCTGGCTGGCGCGGGGTGCGGCGATCGCGTCGACCAGCGGCATGCCGCGGTCCAGGTGGTTCACCAGGGTTTGCAGCACGGTGGTGATGATGGTCGCGCCGCCGGGCGAGCCGAGCGCCAGCACCGGCCGGCCGTGGTGCAGCACGATCGTCGGCGACATGGATGAACGCGGCCGCTTGCCGGGCCCCGGCAGGTTCGGGTCGTACACGGCGGGGTTGGCGGGCGCGAAGGAGAAGTCCGTGAGCTCGTTGTTGAGCAGGAAGCCCCGGCCGGGGACGACGATGCCGCTGCCGCCGGTCTGCTCGATCGTCAGGGTGTAGGCGACGACATTGCCCCACTTGTCGGCGACGGTCAGGTGGGTGGTGTTCTCCCCCTCGTACGTCGTCGGGGCGGCCCGGCCGGCGCTGGCGCAGCGCGCCGGGCCGCGCGGGTCGCCGGGCGCGAGCGGGCTGGTCAGCGCCTTGTCGTCGTGGATCAGGCAGGCGCGGGAGTCGGCGAACCGCTGGGAGGTGAGGCCCTTGACCGGTACGTCCTCGTAGGCCGGGTCGCCGACCCAGCGGCCGCGGTCGGCGAAGGCGATCCGGCTGGCCTCCAGGTAGCGGTGCAGATACTGCTTCCGGCTCATCCGGGAGAGATCGCTCTTCTCCAGGATGTTCAGCGCCTCGGCGACGCTGGTGCCGCCGGAGGAGGACGGGGCGATGCCGTAGATGTCCAGGCCACGGTAGGTGGTGTGGGTGGGCGTGTGCCTGAGGGCCTGGTAGGTCCGCAGGTCATCCGTCGTCAGGCGGCCGGGCCGGACCTTGCGGGTGGAGCCCGGGCGCACCGGCGGCTTGTTGACCGTACGGACGAGGTCGCGGCCGAGCCCGCCCTTGTAGAGCGCGGCGACGCCGTGCCTGGCCAACTCGCCGTAGGTGCGGGCCAGATCGGGGTTCTTCAGCGTCGTGCCGACCACCGGCAGCTTGCCGCCGGGCAGGAAGAGGTCCGCGGTCGCCGGGAAGTCGCGGAAGCGTGCCTCGTTGTCGGCGGTCTGCTTGCGGAAGGTCTCGTCGACGGTGAAGCCGCGCGCGGCCAGCCGCTGAGCGGGGCGCAGTACCTCGCCGAGGGAGCGGCTGCCCCAGGTGCGCAGCGCGGTGTCCCAGGTGGCGGGTGTGCCGGGGGTGCCGACGCCCAGCCCGCTGGTGACCGCGTCCTCGAACGGGATCGGCTTGCCGTTCTCCAGGAAGAGGTCCTTGCCGGCGGTGCGCGGGGCGGTCTCGCGGCCGTCGAGGGTGCGTATGGTGCGGGTCGCGGCGTCGTAGTAGACGAAGTAGCCGCCGCCTCCGATGCCCGCGGAGTAGGGCTCGGTGACGCCGAGCGCGGCGGCGGTGGCGACCGCGGCGTCCACCGCGTTGCCGCCCTTCTTGAGCACCGCGATGCCGGCGGCCGAGGCATCCGGGTCGACGCTGGAGACCGCGCCGCCGTGGCCGACGGCGACCGGGGTCTTCTCCGGGGTGGCCGGCGCGCCGTGCGCGGGCCGTGGCGGGGCGGCGGTCTGGGCGGCGGCCGGGAGCGCCACCAGGGAGCCGGTCAGCGCGGCGGCCGCTCCCAGGACGGTGAGACGTCGGGCTCTGGTCATAACCGGAATGTCCTCCATGGCATATGCGAGGGAGCGGCAGGGGCCGGAGCCTACTCGGGCCAACGGCCCACCGACAGAGGGCATTTCGGGTGCTACCGGGCCCCGCCCTCGAACACACAACCGGAATGCCGCTACGCTCCCCGGCCATGGATGACACTCTGCTGCTCGTGACCGTCGCGGCCGCGGCCCTCCTCGTGGGGCTGGCGGCCGGCTGGGCCGTACAGTCGGCCGCGGCCCGGCGGAGGCTGACCCGCGAACAGAGCTTCTTCGGGCTGCCCGGCGGCTCGGAGTGCGTCCTGGTCACCCACCGGGACAGCTCCTCGGCCCACTGGAGCATCCCGCGGCATGACGCGCTGGCGCTGCTGGGGCTGGCCGCGGTGATCGAGAACTGCGGTGCGCACCCGGAGGTCGCGCCGCACGACACCGGCCTCCAGGGCTTCGGCGCACGCACCGAATTCTGTGTCGGCGATCCCCTCGCACACCGCCGGCTGGCGGCCCATCTGGCCAATCTGCTGCCGGGGGTCGCGGTGCACCCGGGCGATGCGTCCGGTGCGGGCCGGGGCAGCTTCACGGTCGGCGGCTCGACGTACCGGATGGAGCCCGGCGCGGTGGAGTACGTCCTGCTGGCCCGGCTGACGGCCGGGGAGGGTGGCCGCCCGGTGTTCCTGGCGGCCGGCCAGCACCCGGTCACCCACCGCGCCGCGGTGCGTCATCTCGTCCGCAACCGGGCCCGGCTGGCCCGTAAGCACGGCGCCGACGGCCAGTTCTGTCTGCTGCTGAAGGTGGTCAACTCGCAGGCGTACGGGCCCGATGTGGTCGAGCTGGTCGCCGATGTCAGCAAGGCCGCGACCACGGGCGCGGAGACGAAGAGCCACCGGGCGGCCGCCTGAGGCCGGGAGCGGCGCGGCCTCGCCCGCACGCCGGCGGGCGGCAGCCGATCGGGTAAGGAAGCCCGCACTCCCGGTGTCGCTCCCGTGATCGGGCGAGGCCGCGTGAGAGCACGTAGGGGATGAGGTCGGACAATCCCACAAATGCCCGGCGGAGGTTCCTCCAGACCGCGGTCGCGGTCGGTGCGCTCTCCGCGGGCCACGCCCTGTTCGGGCCCGACCACGGCGCGCCCCGGGCGGGCAGGGCACATCCGCCGTCCGGCCACACCGGCCGCCCGCGCCCCACCGAGGTGTACCGGCTCCGCCCGATGGCCGGCGAAACCTCCCGGTCCGGCCCCGGCGCCTCGCCGCCCCACCCCGACGTCGCCTACACGCTCTCCACCGACCACCGCGAGATCTTGCTGACCTTCGACGACGGGCCGCACCCCCTCTACACCCCGGACATCCTGCGGATCCTGCGCCGCCACGACACCCAGGCCACCTTCTTCGTCGTCGGGGAGAACGCGGTCGCCTTCCCCGGCCTGCTCCAGTACATCGCCGACGAGGGCCATGTCGTCGCCAACCACACCTGGACGCACCCTCAGCTGACCACGCTGCCCCCGGACGCGATCCGCGGCGAACTCGGCCGCACCAGCAGCCTGATCGACGATCTCCTCGGCGCCGCCCCGAACCTCGCCCGGGCCCCGTACGGCGCCTGGGACGACCTCTCGCTGGACATCTGCAACGAGCTGGGCATGTCGCCCGTCGGCTGGGCGGTCGACTCCGAGGACTGGACGACCCCTGGGGCGGCGACGATCGCGGACACGGTCCTTGCGGAGATCCGCCCCGGCGCGATCGTGCTGGCGCACGACGGGGGCGGGGTGCGCACGCAGACCGTCGAGGCGCTGGACTGGTATCTGCCACGTCTCCTCGACGACGGGTACCGGCCGGTCCGTATCGAGCCCTGACGGGGGCAATAGGTGCCAATAGGTGAGAACGGTCACTCGATGCGCCGCCCGAGGGACCCATGGTTTATCGTTCAAGTGCAAGCGGGCTCCCCCCGTGCCCGCTGTGCCGCCCCGGCCGAATTCCCCCGTTCGGCCGGGGCCCCCTCTTTTCCGCCGGGTTTTCCGGTCTTCCGGCCCGTTACCGCAGGTGCGACGCCCCGTTGACGTCGAGCACCGCCCCGGAGGACCACACCGCCTCCGGCGAGGCGAGGTAGTGCACGGCCGCTGCCACCTCCTGCGGTGAGGCGACCCGGCCGAACGGGCTCTGCTCCCGCACCTCGTCCGTCAGCCGCTCCGCGACCCGCTCGGTCCGGACGAACCCGGGCGCCACGGACGCCACCCCGATCCCGTACGGCGCGAGATGGACCGCCAGCGACTGCCCCATCGCATGCAACGCCGCCTTGGACGCCCCATAGGCGGGATGGTCCGGCTCGCCACGGAAGGCCCCCCGCGAGCCGACGTTGACGATCCGCCCCTCCACCTCCCGCTCGATCATGTTCCGTGCCGCGCAGTAACTCGTGTGCGCCGCCCCCAGCAGATTCACGTCCACGACCTGCCGCCAGGCGCGCTGCCAGTCCTCGAAGGACGTACGGTCCAGCGGGTGCGCCACATTCGCCGCGGCGTTGTTGACCAGGACATCGACCCCGCCCAGCCCGTCCACGGCCGCCTCGACGAGCGCCGCCGCCCCCTCCGGCGTCCGCACATCGCCCTGCACCAGCACATGGCCGGTCCCCGCCAGCCCCGCGAACGCCTCCTGCGCCGCCTCACGGCGCGACGCGTAGTGCAGCGCGACACGGTCCCCGCCGGCGGCGAACTCCTCGGCGACGGCCCGCCCGATCCCCCGCGAGGCCCCGGTCACCAACACTGCCCGGCTCATCGGACACCCTCCCTCAACCGTTCGGCCCACCTTGTGTCGGAACACAAACGATCTTACGGAGGAAGGGCGGCCCGCGGGCGGCCCGGGGCGAGCGGGCCGTCGGGCGGCCGGCCGCCGCGCCGCGCGGGGCACGGATGTCCCCCGTATCCCCCGCTGCGCATGCCGCCGGCGCGGAACTGCCGTTGAATGCGGAGAGATCGTCTGTCAACTGCCCAGCAGCGCCGGTCTCGTCGGGAGCACGGATGTCGTTGCCGAAGTCCCCCGGCCCTCCTGCCGTGCCGGACACCCCTCACACCAAGGGACTGCTGCGGCGTACCGGGGAGTGGTGTGCCCGGCACTTCGTGGTCGTCCTCGTGATGTGGCTGGCCGCGCTGGCCGGGTTGCAGTTCCTCCAGCGGGCGTACGGGGGCGAGTACTCCGACAACTTCGCGCTGCCGGGCGTCCAGTCGACCAAGGGCCGCGATCTGCTCCAGGAGCACGAGCCGAAGGCCGGCGGCTACAGCAGCCAGGTGGTGCTGCACGAGGCGAAGAAGCCACTGACCGGCTTCCGCAACGAGATCAACAGCGCCGTCACCGCCCTCGGCAAACTGCCGGACGTCCTGTCCGCGCAGAACCCGCTGCCCCCGCCCGGCGCCCCGCCCGCCAAGCCGCCCCCGGGGACGCCGAACGTCGGCCCGCTGTCCGGCGACGGCCGCACGGCGTACATCACCATGCGCTTCAGCGTCCAGCCGTCCACCCTGAACCCGGACTATCTGCGGGGTGTGGACACCGCCGTGGCGCCGCTGCGTTCCGCGGGCGTGGAGGTGGAGTACGGCGGGCCGCTGGGCGAGCTGGCGAGGCCCGAACCCGACGACACGCTCAGCGAGCTGATCGGCTTCGGGGTGGCGATCCTGGTACTGCTGGCCGGGTTCGGCAGTGTGCTGGCCGCCGGGGTGCCGCTGCTGACCGCGCTGCTCAGCGCGATCTGCGGCCTGGCCTGCCTGGGACTGCTCGCCGCCGCCTTCCTCTTCGCCACCGTCTCCCCCACCCTGGCCACGATGATCGGCCTCGGTGTGGGCATCGACTATGCGCTGTTCCTGCTCACCCGGCACCGGCAGAACCTCATGGACGGCGCGGACCCCGTCGCGGGCGCCGGCCAGGCCGTGTCCACCAGCGGCCGGGCGGTCCTGGTGTCCGGCTGCACGGTGATCATCGCGCTGATGGGGCTGTGGGTCTCGGACGTCACCTTCATCGGCAAACTGGGGGTGGCGGCGGCGATCACGGTGGTCTCCGCGGTCCTCGGCGCGCTCACCCTCGTACCGGCGCTGCTCGGTCTGATCGGCCGCCGTATCGACCGGCTGCGCGTCCGCAGACCGATCGCCGAGACCGACGCCGCACCGGGCGAGGAGGCACACGGCACCTGGCACCGGTACGCCCAGCGGGTGGCGCGCCGCCCCTGGTGGTACCTGGCCGGCGGGGTGGTCACCGTATGCGTCCTGGCCATCCCGCTCTTCTCGATCCAGCTCGGCCACATCGGCGACGGTGCCGACCCGAAGTCCTTCACCGACCGGCGCGCCTTCGACCTGATGTCCTCGGCGTTCGGGCCCGGCTCCAACGGCCCGCTGACGCTGGTCATCGACCAGACGCAGGTCCCCCAGGCGGACCGCGGGATGCTGGCGGCACAGGCCGGGAAGGCGCTGGCCCAGGTCCCGGGCGCGGCCTATGTCACCCCGCTCAAGCCCACCCCGGACGGCGCGGTGCTGACCGGGACCGCGTACTCCACGCAGTCCCCGCAGAGCGGCGAGACCACCGCACTCGTCAACCGGCTCAAGGACGACGTACTGCCGCAGGCGGTGGACGGCACCGACGCCCACGGCTATGTCACCGGCACCACGGCCGGCCAGGTCGACTTCCTGGACATCGTCGCCAGCCGGCTCCCGCTGATCATCGCCGTGGTGGTCGCCCTGGCCTTCCTCCTCATCCTGATCGTCTTCCGGGGCGTACTGATCGCCCTGAAAGCGGCGGTGCTCAATGTGCTGTCGATCGCCGCGTCGTACGGGGTGGTGGTCGCCGTCTTCCAGTGGGGCTGGGGCGGCCCGGCGCTGGGGGTCTCGGGCACGGTGCCGATCGAGAGCTATGTCCCGATGATGATGTTCGCGATCGTCTTCGGGCTGAGCATGGACTACGAGATCTTCCTGCTGTCGCGGGTGCACGAGGCCTGGCTGCGCACCGGCGACTCCCGGGCGAGCGTGGCGCACGCCCTGGAGATCACCGCCCGGGTGATCACCTGCGCCGCGCTGATCATGGTCAGCGTCTTCGCCGCCTTCATCATCAGCGACAACATCGTGGTGAAGATGCTGGGCCTCGGCCTGGCCGTGAGCGTACTGATCGATGCCACCGTGGTCAGACTGCTGCTGGTCCCGGCGGTGCTGACCCTGCTGGGGCGGAGGGCCTGGTGGACGCCGCGCTGGCTGGACCGGATCCTGCCGCAGGTGAGTACGGAGGGCGAGGAGCAGCAGCCGAGCCGCAGACCGGCCTCCGCGGGCCGCCCTTAGGGGGTGTCCGCCGCGGCGGGTGCGAACGCCCCCGGCTCGCCCGATGATCGAACCATGGCCCCCAGCGCCGAGCATGCCTCGGCCCCGTACCCCGTGATCCGGCCGATGCTGGCCGCGATCGGGCCGCTGCCCGACGAGCACGAGGAGACGGCCTGGGCGTTCGAGGCCAAGTGGGACGGTGCGCGCTGCATCGTCAACACCCCGGGGGACGGCACGCTCCGGCTGATCACCCGGGCGGGCAACGACGCGACCACCACGTATCCGGAGCTGGCGCCCCTCGGTGCGCAGCTGCGGGGCAGGCCCGCGGTGCTCGACGGCGAGGTGGTGGTGCTGGACACGCGCGGACGGCCGGATTTCGGGCTGCTCCAGCGCCGGATGGGTGTGGTCAATCCGCGCCGGACGGCCCGGCTGGCCATGGAGCACCCGGTGCATCTGATCCTCTTCGACGTGATGTACCTGGGCGGCTCGCTGCTCGGCTCGCCGTACCACGAGCGCCGGGCCGTCCTGTCGGAGCTGCGGTTGCAGGGGCCCAACTGGTCCTCGCCCGCGTACGTGGCGGGCCATGCGCAGCAGGCATGGGAGGCCTCCCTCCAGGCCGGGCTCGAAGGCGTGGTGGCCAAGCGGCTGACCTCGCCGTACGTGCCCGGGGTCCGCTCACCCGACTGGCGCAAGACCAAGCATCTCCAGACCCTCGACGTGATCATCGGCGGCTGGCTGGAGGGCCATGGCGGGCTCGCCGGGCTGCCCGGTTCCGTGCTGGTCGGCGTCGCGGAGCCGGCCGGTCTGCGGTACGTCGGCTCGGTCGGCTCGGGGCTGTCCGAACGGGAGCGTCAGGAGCTCGCGCAGTATTTGGGGGTGATCCCGCTCGGCCACTCCCCGTTCCTCAACCCCGTGGACGCGGCGGACCCGCACTGGGCCGAACCCCGGCTGGTCGCCGAGATCACGCTCACCGGCTGGACCGCGGCCGGCCGGCTGCGGCACCCGATCTGGCACCGGCTGCGGCCCGATCTGACGCGGCTGGGCTGAGGCGGGCACAGCGGTGATGCGCCGGGCGGCTGACGCGGGGGGATATCGGCGCCGCTCCGGGAAGGCTCGCCATGAGCACCTGGCATCCGCGGACGGAAGGAGTCGGTGATGCCCTCCCACCCCACCGGCGGCAGCGACACCTGCGGCAACACCGAGTACGGCCGAGCCACCTTCAAGCGCGCCAAGAGCCACTTCGCGGACCGCATCACCGCCGACGGCCGTGACGGCTGGCCGGTCGAGGCCGGCCGCTACCGGCTGGTGGCCAGCCGTGCCTGCCCCTGGGCGAGCCGCGCCGTCATCTCGCGGCGGCTGCTCGGTCTGGAGAACGCGATCTCGCTCGCCATCCCCGATCCCCTCCAGGACGACCGCAGCTGGCGCTTCACCCTGGACCCGGACGAGCGCGACCCGGTCCTCGGCATCCGCTTCCTCAGCGAGGCCTACGACGCCCGCGAGCGCGGCTACCCCGGCGGGGTCAGCGTCCCCGCCCTCGTCGATGTCCCCAGCGGGAAGCTGGTCACCAACGACTTCCAGCAGATCACCCTGGACTTTGCGACGGAGTGGCGGGCGCTGCACCGGCCCGGCGCGCCCGACCTGTACCCCGAGCCGCTGCGCGAGGAGATGGACGTCGTCATGTCGGGCGTCTACCGGGACGTCAACAACGGCGTCTACCGGGCCGGTTTCGCCACCGGACAGAGTGAGTACGAGGCCGCCTTCCACGATCTGTTCCGGCGCCTCGATCTGCTGTCCGACCGGCTGTCCGGCCGCCGCTACCTCATGGGCGACCAGATCACGGAGGCCGATATCCGGCTGTTCACCACGCTGGTCCGCTTCGACGCCGTCTACCACGGGCACTTCAAGTGCAACCGGTTCAAGCTGGCCGAGAACCCGGTGCTGTGGGCGTACGCCAAGGACCTCTACCAGACGCCTGGCTTTGGTGACACCGTCGACTTCCACCACATCAAGCAGCACTACTACCGGGTGCACACGGGCATCAACCCCACCGGAGTCGTCCCGCTCGGTCCGGATCTGTCCGGCTGGCTGGCCCCGCACCACCGCGAGGAGTTGGGCGGACGGCCGTTCGGCGACGGCACCCCGCCGGGCCCGGTCCCGTCGCCCGAGGAAGTGCCGCCGACCGGACGCCCGGAACAGCTGCGGCTGGGCGCCTGACCGGCCCGGAACGGCCGCTCTCCTCCGCTGACCACCGCGCCCGTACCGTGAGACCCTGAGAACAAACAGGGTCATACAACGACATACGGTGCGAACTGTGCGACGTCGAGACAACCAAGATCCACGCGAGGAGTGAGCCCGATGAGGATGGTCCTGAAGGCCCGGGTACCGACCGAGGCCGGCAATGAAGTGCTCCGCAGCGGCAATATGTCGAAGATCATGGAGAACGCCATCGCCGCCCTGAAACCGGAGGCGGCCTACTTCGCCCTCGAGGACGGCGACCGCACCTGCTACTTCTACTTCGACATGCAGCAGTCGTCGCAGATGCCGCCGCTGCTCGAATCGTTCTTCATGGAGCTGAACGCAAAGGTCTCGATCCAGCCGGTGATGAACGCCGATGATCTGCGCATCGGCCTCGGCGACCTGATGAGCGGCACCTGACCGCCGCCACACCGCGGCACCGCTCGCTCCCGCGCCTCACTCCGGACCGGTGTCCTCCGGCGTGCCGTGCGCCAACTCGCCCAGGACACCGAGCGCTTCGGCGAGCGCACCCGGCGACGGGGAGGCGAGCGCCAGCCGTACGGCGTTGGGCGCATGACCCGGGCCGACGGTGAACGCCCCCGCGGGGGTGACCGCGATACCGCGGCGGGCGGCGGCCGCGACAAAGGTGTCGGCCCGCCAGGGCTCCGGCAGCTCCCACCAGCAGTGATAGGCATGCGGATCGGCCCGTACGCGAAACCCGGCGAGCCTTTCGGCGACGATCCGCTGGCGGGCCGCCGCATCCGCACGCTTCGCCGCCTCGACGGCCGCCGCGGTCCCGTCCGTCATCCAGCGGGTCGCCGCCTCCAGCGCGAAGTGGGAGGCCGTCCAGGTCCCCGAGCGCAGCGCCGACGCGACCTCCTGGGTGGCACCTGCGGGCACGGTCAGGAAGCCCAGGGACAGGCCGGGCGCCAGCCGCTTGGACAGGCTGTCGACGACCACCGTGCGCTCCGGGGCGCGGGCCGCGAGCGGGGTAAGGTCGGCCCGGAGGAATCCGTAGATCGCGTCCTCGATGGCATGGATCTCCAACTCCCGCAGCACATCGACGAGTTCCGCGCGCCGCGCGTCGGGCATGGTGATGCCCAGCGGGTTGTGCAGGGCCGGCTGGAGGTAGACGGCGCGCAGCGGGGCGGCCTCCCGCACCGCCGCGGGCGTCAGACCGTGCTCGTCCATCGCGAGCGGGACGAGGGTGACACCGAGGCGGGCCGCGATGCCCTTGACGACGGGGTAGGTGAGGGCTTCGACGCCGAGGCGTTCGCCGGTCGGGACCAGGGCGGCGACCGCGGCGGCCACGGCCTGCCGGCCATTGCCCGCGAAGAGCAGCTGACCGGGGTCCGGGGCCCAGCCGGCCCGGGCCAGGTGGGCCGCCGCGGCCTGCCGGGCCGCGGCCGTACCCGCCGCACCCACCGGGCGGAGCGCCCCGGCCAGCGCCTCGGGGCGCAGCAGTGACTCCAGGCTCTTGGCCAGCAGCGCGGGGTGGTCCGGCAGCACCGGGAAGTTGAGCTCCAGATCGATCCGGGCCTCACCCGGCTCCGCCAGCGCCGGCTCGGCCGTGGGGGCGACGCTGCGGACGAAGGTGCCCCGGCCGACCTCGCCCACCGTCAGACCCCGCCGGCTCAGCTCCCGGTACACCCGGGCCGCCGTCGAACTCGCGATCCGCCGCTCACGCGCGAACCGACGCAGCGGCGGCAGCCGGTCACCGGGCCGGAGCCGCCCGGCCGCGATATCCGCCGCCAGCCCGTCCGCCAGCACGCGATAGTCCTCCACCGACCGCACCCCTCCCAGGACACCAAGGACACCACCCTGCCCACCATATTGCACCGAGCACATTATTTCTATTGCACCGACCATTGCACGCCCATAGCATCGAGAGCACACCGAAGCAGAGGGGCGGGGATGCAGCGCATGGGACGGTCCGTTTTCGGCGAGCTCACCATCGGATACGACGACGAGGGCAGCGGTCCGGCGCTGGTGCTCCTGCACGGGCACCCGTTCGACCGCTCGATGTGGCACCCGCAGACCGCACACTTCGGCCGGGCCGGCTGGCGGGTGATCGCCCCGGATCTGCGGGGCTACGGCGACAGCTCGGTGGTGCCGGGCAAGACCCCGCTGGAGACCTTCGTACGCGACGTCGTGGCCCTGCTCGACCGGCTCGGGATCGAGCGCTTCGTCCTCGGCGGTCTGTCCATGGGAGGCCAGATCGTCATGGAGTTCTACCGGCTCCACCCGGAGCGGATCCGCGCCATGATCCTCGCCGACACCTTCGCCGCGGCGGAGACGGCCGAAGGCAGGGCCGCGCGGTACGAGATGGCCGCGCGCCTGGAGCGCGAGGGGATGGCCGGCTATGCGCAGGAGGTCCTTTCGAAGATGATCGCGCCGCACACCATTGACGCCCGGCCGGACGTGGCCCGCCACGTCCTGGGCATGATGACCGGCACCCCGCCCGAGGGCGCGGCGGCCGCACTGCGTGGACGCGCCGAACGCCCCGACTACACGGCGCTGCTCCCGGACATCGCGGTGCCGGTGCTGGTGGTCGTCGGCTCGGACGACACATTCACACCGGTCAGCGACGCCCGGGAGATCCACCAGCGGGTGCCGAACGCCGAGTTGACGGTCATCGACGGGGCGGCACATATGCCGAATCTGGAGCGGGCGGACGCCTTCAACGCCGCGCTCGCCCAGTTCCTCACCGCACTGCCGGAAGCGGCCGGCGCACCGACCTGACGGCATCTCCACCTGTCTACTGCCGCCCCCTACCCCTACCCCTGCCCCTCCCCCTACCCCCCTCTCCGGCCCCGGCTCACCCCGCCCGCCGGCCGTACCCCAGCAATGCGGCATGCGGCAGCACCAGAGCGCCGTCCGGTGTCATGAACTCCGCGGCCAGCACGGTGAATTGACGCCGTATGCGCTCGGTCACGGCCGGCCCCTGACTGAGCACGGTCCGGCCGATGGTCGCCACTCCGGCCGCCGGACCGCCCCACCACTCCTCGGGGGTCGTCCGGTGGTCCCAGGTCAGCGCACGGCAGCCGGCCTCCACCAGCCCCGCCCCGCGCAGCAGTCCGGCCAGACCGTCCACCGTCCGCGGAAAGTCGTCCTCAGGCGCGAGTGGCGGCAGGTACGAGGGGCGCTGCACGCCGGCCGCCTGTACGGCGCGCCCGAGCAGCGCCTGTCCGGGCGCCGCGGGCACCGCCCAGATCGTCAGCGCGATCCACCCGCCCGGCCGGGTCACCCGGCGCAGTTCGTCAAGGGCGACTCTCGGCCGTCCTACGTGATTGAGTACGAAGTTGCCGACGGTCGCGTCGAACTGCCCGTCCCGGAACGGCAGTTGCGGGAGCGCGGCGACCTGCACATACGCCTGAGGGACGGTACGGCGCGCCCGCCGGGCCATATCGGGCTCGGCGTCCACGGCGGTCACCCGCGCTCCGCGCTCCCAGGCGGCCGCGGCGACCGCGCCCGGCCCCGTCCCGACGTCCAGGACCCGGGTGCCCGCCCGCACCCCCGCGGCGTCCAGCAGCCACGGCACCGTATGGGCGCAGAGCCTGCCGAAACCGGCCTCGTAGGCCGCCGCTTTCCCCTCCCACGCGCGGCGTTCGCTCGCATCGAATGCCGTCCGCACCATTGCTCCGACTCCCCCTGGATCCAAGGACGTTACCCAGCCGTAACCTACCGACGGGTTACCAGAGGTAAGGGGTGGACCTTACTCTCCAGTCAATTCGGGCCTTCCGTACGCCCCTCCTGTCCTGCGACAGCGTACGGGCGGCCCGCTTCGAGATCTGGAGCAGAAGATGACGCCCTCCCGCACGACTCTGCGTGCCGCAACAGGCACCGTCTCGGCGGCCGTGCTGGCCACCACGGTCCTCGCCGGCGCGCCGGCCACCGCCCAGGCAGCCGTACCGGATTCCGCCCGTACGACGGCGGCGGCCACCGCGGCCGGATCGCCCGGCGTGAGGTTCGTCGACATCGAGGGCGACGGCGGGGTGACCCTCAAGGCGAACGTCTTCACCCCCGCCGACGCCGACGGGACCCGGCGGTACCCGGTCCTCGTGCTGCCCACCAGCTGGGCGATGCCGCAGGTCGAGTACATGGCACAGGCCAAGAAGCTGGCGGACGCGGGCTATGTGGTCGTCGGTTACAACTCGCGTGGGTTCTGGCAGTCCGGCGGGCAGATCGAGACGGCCGGGCCGCAGGACATCGCCGATGCGTCGAAGGTCATCGACTGGGCGCTGGCCCATACGCCGGCCGACCGGCAGAAGGTCGGTATGGCCGGCGTCTCGTACGGTGCCGGGATCAGCCTGCTGGCATCCGCATTCGACAAGCGGATCAAGGCGGTTGCCGCGCTCAGCGGCTGGGCCAACCTGATCGACTCGATCTACAGCGGGCGCACCGAGCACCGGCAGGCGGCCGCGGTGCTCGGCGGTGCGGGCGCGCTGACCGGGCGGCCCAGCCCCGAACTCCAGACCATCCTCAAGGACTTCCTCAGCTCGAACCTCGCCAAGGAGCAGGACATGATCGAGTGGGGGCGGAAGCGCTCCCCCGCCACCTACCTCGACAAGATCAATGCCAACGGCACCGCGATCATGCTGGGCAACGCCTGGGGCGACTCCATCTTCCCGCCCAATCAGTACGCCGACTTCTACGAGAAGCTGAAGGGCCCCAAGCGGCTGGAGTTCCGCCCCGGCGACCATGCGACGGCCGAGGCGCCCGGGCTGTTCGGACTGCCCGACGACACCTGGACCAACACCAAGCGCTGGTTCGACCACTACCTCAAAGGCGCGGACAACGGCATCGACCGCGAGTCGCCGGTACTGCTCAAGTCCCGTTCCACCGGCGCCTACGAGGGCTACAAGAGCTGGAAGGACGTACCGTCCGCGCACCGGAGGATCGCGCTGGACGGCAGCAAGCAGATCAACACCAACTGGGACTCCGGCGCCGACGGCGGGCTGATCTTCCTCTCCAGCATGCTGGACCAGTTCTTCCGGCTGCCCCCGATGGCCTCGATTCCGCTGCTGCCGCGCTCACTTGCCGCCGTCTGGAAGTCCGAGCACTACGAGACCGGGCAGCGGGTCCGTGGCACCACACAGCTGCACACCACCCTGACCAGCACCGCGGAGAGCGGCACCGTCATCGCCTACCTCTACGACGTGGGCCCGCTGGGCATCGGCAAGCTGGTCACCCACGCCCCATTCACCTTCCACGACAAGACCCCGGGCCGGCCCTTCGGCGTCGACCTGGATCTCTTGTCCACCGCCTATGACGTCCCGGCCGGGCACCGGCTGGCGGTGGTCGTGGACACCGTCGACCCGCTGTACAACGAGCACAATCCGAGCGGCGCACGACTGACGTTCTCCTCCCCGGAGGGCGATCCGTCGTATGTCTCGGTCCCGGTACGCGACTGACCGGGAGGGGCCACACACAGGGGCGTACGACGCCGGACCCACGGCTCGTACGCCCTCGGTCCTACGGCCGGCGCCCGAGGCGGCGGCCGCTCCGCGTCGCTAGCCTCCCGCCATGGCCAACTTTCCACCGGCACGCGATGCCGGGCAGCGCAAACGTGATGCGCTCGAACGGCTGGAGAAGGACGAGGACGCCTGGGTGTCCACGGCGTCCGGTGAGGGTGCGCCCTGCCTCGTCCCGCTGTCGTTCGTCTGGCACGACGGACGCCTGGTGATGGCCACCAGGAAGAACAATCCGACGGCCCGCAATCTGGCGGCCAACGGGGAGTGCCGGGTGGCGCTGGGGCCGACGCGTGACGTGGTGCTCATCGACAGCACGGCGGAGGTCATCGCCTCCGACGCGCTGCCGAACGCCACCGGCGCGGCCTTCGCCCGCAAACTCGGCTGGGACCCCCGGGGCCGCGAGGCCTGGGTCTTCCTCGCCTTCCGGCCCCGCCGGATGCTGGTGTGGCGGGAGGAGAACGAGCTGGCGGAGCGGGAGTTGATGCGGGACGGGGTGTGGCGGGTGTAGGGCCTGGGATGGCGCGCAGCCTCCGCTGAGCCCGGGCCGCCTACGGCGGCGGCTGCTGGTGGCGGCCCGGCAGCAGGGTGCCCGGTTCCGGCGCGGCGACCTCGACGGCCTCGACCTTGGGGTTGCGCTTCTGGCGCCGGGAGACCCAGTTGGCCAGCCAGGACAGCAGCATGCACATCCCGATGTAGATCGGCGAGATGATCATGACTACCGGGATGAACGGCAGGTCGTAGTCGAGGTTGGAGGCGATGAGCTTGCCGGCGTGCAGGAACTCCTCGTAGGTGATCAGGAAACCGAGCGAGGTGTCCTTCAGGGCGACCACCAGCTGGCTGATGATCGCCGGCAGCATCGCCCGGACCGCCTGCGGCACCAGGACGTGCGTCATGACCTGGGTCTTGCGCATGCCCAGCGCATAGGCGGCCTCCCGCTGGCCGCGCTCGACGGAGTTGACGCCGGAACGGAAGACCTCGGCGAGCACCGAGCCGTTGTAGAGGGTCAGCCCGGCGACCAGCGCCGGCAGTGGTGCCACCTGGAGCGCCACATAGATGAAGAAGATCATGACGAGCACGGGCATGGCGCGGAAGAACTCGACCAGCAGGGTGCACACCCAGCGGACCGGCCGGTGCTCGGAGAGCCGGCCGGTCGCCAGCACCGCGCCCAGCGCCAGCGACAGCACCGCCGCGAAGCCGAACGCCCGCAGGGTGTTGCCGAGGCCGCGGAGCAGCAGCTCCTGGATCCCCTTGTAGAGGAAGGGCGTCCACTTCGCCGCGGTGAACTGGCCGGTGGCGAAGAGGAGGTAGAGGATCCAGGCGATCAGGGCGAGGATCGCGGCCGTCGCGCCGAGACCGTAGAGCCGGTGCCGCGCCCGGGTCCGCGGGCCCGGGACGTCGTAGAGGGCGGAAGTGGTGGTCATCGGGCGGCTCCGAAGCGCTTCTCCAGGACATTGAAGATCGCGCTGATGGTCAGGGTCACGATCAGATAGCCGACGGCGATCCAGATGAAGGTCCAGATGATGCTGTAGCCCATCTCGTTGAGCGGCTTGTAGACGCCGAGCAGTTCGAAGACGCTGAACGCGCCGGCGATCGCGGAGTTCTTGGCGAGCGCGATCAGAGTCGAGCCGATGGGCGGGATGACGGACCGGAAGGCCTGCGGGAGGACGATGTCACCGAGGGTCTGCGGAAAGGTCATCCCGAGGCTGCGGGCCGCCTCCCCCTGGCCGACCGGCACGGTGTTGATACCGGAGCGCACCGCCTCGCAGATGAAGGCGGAGGTGTAGCAGCCGAGCGCCAGGATGGCGAAGAGCTTGAAGGGCAGTACGAGACCGAAGCGCGGCAGGCCCAGGACGACGGCGAAGAACAGCAGGGTCAGGGGCGTGTTGCGCAGCACCGTCACCCACGCCGTGCCGAACGCCCGCAGCGAGGCCACCGGTGCGACGCGGAAGGCCGCCATGAGGAAGCCGAGGGCGAGCGCGAGCAGCGAGGCGTAGACGGTGAGTTCGACGGTGCCCAGCAGACCCTCCGCGTAGAGGGAGAGGTTGTCGAGGAGAACGTTCATCGGTCGGTTCCTTGGCTCCTCAGGTCGCCGGGTAGCGGTCGATCGGGGGCGGCTTGGGGGCGGGCACACCGGACAGGCCGAGGGTGGCGTCGTACGCCTTCTTCCAGTTGCCGTTCTTCTCGTCCGCGGCGAGCGCGTCATCGAGCGCGAGGCGCAGTGCGTTGTCGCCGCGCGGAACACCGATGCCGTACGGCTCCTCGGAGAACGGCTTGCCGACCACCTTCAGCTCGTCGGGCACCTTGGCGGCGTAACCCAGCAGGATCGCGTCGTCGGTGGTGACCGCGGCGACCTGGTAGGTGAGCAGGTTGTCGACGCACACCGAGTAGGTGTCGTAGGCGACCAGGACCGCCTTGGGGTACTCGGACTGGATGCGCTGGTACGGCGTCGAGCCGGCCGCCGAGCAGACCCGTTTGCCGGCCAGGTCCTGCGGGCCCTTGATGTCGTTCTCGTCGGCGCGCACCAGCAGCGCCTGGCCGGCCATGTAGTAGGGGCCGGCGAAGCCCACCAGCTTCTTGCGCTTGTCGTTGATGGTGTACGTGCCGACGTAGAGGTCGATCTGGCCGTTCTGCAGCGCCGTCTCACGGTTGGCGGAGGCGATGGTCTTGAACTGGATGGTGCTCGGCGGAAAGCCGAGGGCGGCCGACATCATCTTGGCGATCTCGATGTCGAAGCCGGAGTAGAGGCCGGAGGCCGGGTCCTTCTCGCCGAGGTAGGGCTGGTCCTCCTTGACGCCGATGACGAGATGGCCGCGGCGCTTGGCCTTCTGCCAGGTCGGGGAGTCCGGCAGCCGGAAGTTCTTCGCGACCGGGTACTGCGGAAGTTCGCTGCCCTTGGGGCCCTTGACCGGCGGACTGCCTTCCCGGCCGCAGCCGGCGAGGGCCAGCGCGAGCAGGCCGAGCGCGAGGGCCACCAGGGCACGGCGCAGGCGCGTGGAGTGACTGTGCGGCATCGCAGCGCCCCCGTTCAGTGCTTGAGGATCTTGGAGAGGAAGTCCTTGGCCCGCTCGCTGCGCGGTGCGGTGAAGAACTCCTCGGGGGTGCGGTCCTCGATGATCCGGCCGTCGGCCATGAACACCACGCGGTTGGCGGCGGAGCGGGCGAAGCCCATCTCATGGGTGACCACGACCATCGTCATGCCGTCCCGGGCGAGCTGACGCATGACCTCCAGCACTTCGTTGATCATCTCCGGATCGAGGGCGGAGGTCGGTTCGTCGAAGAGCATGGCCTTGGGGTCCATGGCCAGCGCGCGGGCGATGGCGACGCGCTGCTGCTGGCCGCCGGAGAGCTGTGCGGGGTACTTGTCGGCCTGGGAGGCGAGCCCGACCCGGTCCAGGAGTTCCCGGGCGCGCCGCGCGGCCTCGTCCTTCCTCTTCTTACGGACCTTGATCGGCGCCAGCATGATGTTGGCGAGCACGGTCTTGTGGGCGAAGAGGTTGAAGGACTGGAAGACCATGCCGACATCGGCCCGCACCTGGGCCAGCGCCCGGCCCTCGTCGGGCAGCGGCCGGCCGTCCAGCTCGATGGTGCCCGACTCCACGGTCTCCAGCCGGTTGATGGCGCGGCACAGGGTGGACTTGCCGCCCCCGGAAGGCCCGATGACCACCACCACCTCGCCGCGGTCGACGGTGAGGTCGATGTCCTGGAGAACATGCAGTTCTCCGTAGTGCTTGTTGACCCCGCGCATTTCGATCAGCGCATCACCGGCCATATGCAGTCCTGCCCACTCTCATCCGTACAGCGGAGAGCCCGCAACTTACCGGTGCAAAAGGGGCACTTCTCCACTGACACGCACGTATCAGCAGATAGGGGCGGATAAATCAGGCAAGCCGGCCGATCGCCGCACGGCCGTCAGGACTCGGAGACCTCGGCATAGACCTGGGAGAGCTCCGGCGCGCCGGTATCGGCCCAGTCATGGCCCGCCGCCACCACATCGATCTCCCGCCCGGACTCCAGCCGGACCACCGGCTGCCCGTCCGGCCACACATGCCAGACCGCGCCGCGGACCGTACGCACCAGGACCGTGCCGAGGTAGAGGCCCGCGTCATTGCCCAGCCACGGCAGCACCTCCGGGTCGTCCCGCCATACCGGCTGAAGCTGGTCCAGCAGCTCCAACGACCTTACGGAGTCGTCCAGTTCGACCCCCGCGGCGGCGGCCTGGTCCCGGAGCAGCTCGCACTCGGACAGCAGCTCGACGACGCTGCCGGGATCGGCCCGCACCGACTCCGCGAGCGGCATGGACCGGTGCGCATGCTGACGCTTACGCCACTTGTCCAGAAAAGACATGTTCATGGTGTGAGGGTCCCACCCGACCTGTGGTGCGGGCCACAGGCGCGCGGCGCAAGCGGACGCCGTTCCTCGCCTTGACGCTCCCCCTCCCTCTCCCTACCTTCATGGCGCTCGGATCGGATCGGCCGGATCCGTCGAAGCCCCCGCGCACCCCGGGGAATCGGCCGGATCGCAACGCACACCTGCCCGTTGATGCCTCCCGGAGGGACCCCGACCGATGCGCCTACGACGACCTGCCAGCGCCCTGACCCTGCTGCTCACCGCCACGGCCCTGCCCGCCACGTCCGTCGCGGCGACCGCCGCGACTCCCCTCCCCGCGCACCACGCAACCCACCCGCAACGCCTGTCGAAGCTCTTCGACAACCGGGCCATCAGTGACAACTCCCGCCCCGGCACCGCCGACTTCGACGGCGCGGGCCACTCCCTCTCCGCCCAGGACCTGGCGGCGGCCGGCTGGTCCCCCGGGAGCGTACTGACCCTCGACGGGGCACGGGTCCGCTGGCCCCGTACCGCCGGGGCACCGGACAATGTGCGGGCGGACGGGCAGGCGGTGGCGGTCTCCGGCCGGGGTGAGGCACTGACCTTCCTGGTGGCCGGGACCGGCGGCACGGCCTCCGGCACCGGCACCGTCCGCTATCGGGACGGCTCGCACAGCTCCTACGAACTCACCGCGCCCGACTGGCGGTCCGGCCCGCTGACCACGAAAGCGGTCGCACTGCCGCACCTCAACGGCCCGGGCGGACAGCTGGACGAAAAGGCGCGGCTGTACGCGGTGGCCGTACCGCTGCGCGCCGGCCGGGAGGTGGCCTCCGTAACCCTCCCCAGAGCCGCGCACTCCCCCGCCACCCTGCACGTCTTCGCGGTGTCGGTACGGGACACCGGGCGCGGACGGACCGGGAGTTGGGCAGCGAGCACCGCTGGCTACCGGGCGGTCGGCCCGTGGACGGACCGTACGCTGCGGCTGGTCGTCCACAGCGGCGCGGGCGGGCCACGGGCGCGCATACGGATCGCCAACAGCTTCGCGGCAACGCCGGTGGAGATAGGCGCCGCCAGTATCGCGTTACGCGGTACGGGCGCGGCAGCACACGGCACACCCGTACCGCTGACCTTCGGGCGGGGCCGGACCGGGGTCCGGATAGCGGCCGGTGCCGAGGCGTTCAGCGATCCGGCGGCCTTCACCGTGCCGCCCGGCTCCGATCTGCTGGTGAGCCTCCATCTGCCGGGCAGGGTCGCGGCGGCGCCGGTGCACCAGGAGGCGACCCAGCTGTCCTATCTGAGCGCGGCCGGCAGCGGGGACCGTACGGGAGACACCGGGGGCGCGGCCTACCCGGAGACGATGACCAGTTGGCCGTTCCTGACGGGGCTCGATGTCGAGGGCGGGCCCGGCTCGATCGTGGCGCTGGGCGATTCGATCACCGACGGGACGAAGTCGACCAGCGGCACCAACCGCCGCTGGCCGGACGTGCTGGCCGCCCGCTTCCAGTCGCAGAGCGCACTGCCCCGCTACGGCGTGCTCAACCACGGGATCTCGGCGAACCGCATCGTGACCGACCGCTACCAGGGCGACGGCATCAGCACGGACACCGGCGGGGTCAGCGCCCAGCACCGGCTGGAGCGGGATGTGCTGGCGCAGCCCTCGGCACGCACCGTGGTGGTCTTCGAGGGCATCAACGACGTGCGCTGGGACACCTCGGCCGAGGACGTCATCGCCGGTCTGCGGGCGCTCACCCGACGCGCACACGAGCGGGACCTGCGGGTCGTCGCGGCGACCCTCACCCCGTGCGGCGGCTACCCCGACTGCACCCCCGCCGCCGAGGCCCGCCGCCAAGCGGTCAACACCTTCCTCCGCACCACCGCCGACACCGACGCGACCCTCGACTTCGACGCCGTCCTCCGCGACCCCCAGCACCCCGAGCGGCTGCTCCCCGCCTACGACAGCGGGGACCATCTCCACCCCGGCGACAGGGGCCTGAAGGCCCTGGGCGAGGCGGTGAACCTAGGAGAGCTGGTGCCGGGGCGGCCGGGTCCGGGGTGAGGAGGATGTGCGAGAGGACGGAACCCACGCACGAACCCGCGAGCCCCGCCCCGACCTGTCCTGCCCTGCCACCGCATGTCCTGCCCCGCGCGGCGGCCTACAGGACCCTGCGGACACACCGCGCCCTAGACGTCGAGATCCACCACGACCGGGGCATGGTCCGACGCGCCCTTGCCCTTGCGCTCTTCGCGGTCCACATAAGCATCCGAGACGGACTTGGCGAACGGTTCGTTGCCGTAGACCAGGTCGATGCGCATCCCGCGGTTCTTGGGGAAGGCGAGCTGGCGGTAGTCCCAGTACGTGTACGGCCGGTCGTACTTGAGGGGGCGCGGCATCACATCCGTCAGCCCCGCCTCGCGCAGGGCCGTCAGGGCGGCGCGCTCGGCGGGCGTGACGTGGGTGGCGCCGACGAACACGGACGGGTCCCAGACGTCCTCGTCCGTCGGGGCGACGTTGTAGTCGCCGAGGACCGCGAACGGACGGGCGCCCGCCGCGTCCTCGGCGACCGCCGTCTTCAGCGCCTCGAACCAGCTGAGCTTGTAGGTGTAGTGCGCATGGTCGATCTCGCGGCCGTTGGGGACGTACACCGACCAGATGCGGACCGGGCCACAGGTCGCCGAGATGGCGCGCGGCTCCTGCACCCCTTCGTAGCCCGGGCCGCCAGGAAGCCCCAGGACGACGTCCTCCAGCCCCACCTTGGACAGCAGGGCGACGCCGTTCCACCGTCCGTCGGCGTTGACCGCGGCCTCATAGCCGAGCTCGCGCAGCTGGTCGTACGGGAACTGCTCGGCGGTGCACTTGGTCTCCTGGATGCCCAGCACATCCGTGCCGGAGCTCTCCAGCCAGGCCAGCAGCCGCGGGAGGCGGGCGGTGATCGAATTGACGTTCCAGGTCGCGATGCGCATGTCTGTAAACCTACAGCGAGGCACTGACAGCCGGGCCCACCGCCGGCCGGCCCTCAGCCGACCGCGGTGCTGCTGCCGGGGGTGAGCCGGCCGTGGTCGGTGCCGCCCAGCTTGTCGATCATGGAGTCGTAGACCGGGCGGGCATGGTCCTGCAACAGGCTGTCGTGGATGTCGATGGCCCGGCGGGGTGCGACCGCACGGACGTAGTCGATGACCTCAGCGACCTTGTTCCAGGGGGCGTGGACGGGCAGCAGCAGGGTGTCGACCGTACGGCCTTCGGGGACGGTGAGCGCATCACCGGGGTGGAACACCGCCCCGCCGTCGAGGAGATAGCCGACGTTGGTGATCCGCGGAATGTCGGGGTGGATGACGGCATGCAGCTGACCGTGCACCTCGACCTCGAAGCCGGCCGCGGTGAAGGTGTCGCCCTCACCGACCGTGTGCACCCGGCCGGGAAAGGCTGCCGAGAGCTGCTCGGCGACGCTGGCCAGGGTCCAGATCTCCGCCCCCGGATTGGCCTCCATACCGGCCCGCAACCGCTCCTCGTTGAAGTGGTCCATGTGCTCATGCGTGACCAGGATCGCGTCCGCCCCTACGGCCGCGTCCTCCTCACTGAACAGGCCGGGGTCGATGACCAGCGTCTGCCCGTCCTTCTCCAGACGGACACAGGCGTGGGTCTTCTTCGTGAGTTCCATGCCCCCATCTTGCCGCGCGGACCACTCACTCACGCGGGCACTTGGGCCACCCGTCATGTCGTTGAGCCATGTCGTTGAGCCGACCGCGCAAGAAGCCGGAAATCCAAAGAGGTACAGGTGCTCCCGGCCCCTTCACGCCTCCGGTGTCGTCTCCTCGCGGATCACCCGCTGGGCGACGGCGAAGGCGGAGTTGGCGGCGGGGACGCCGCAGTAGATGGCGGTGTGCAGGAGGACTTCCTTGATCTCCGTGGGGGTCAGGCCGTTGCGGAGGGCCGCGCGGGTGTGCAGGGCCAGCTCGTCGTGGTGGCCGCGGGCGACCAGCGCGGTGAGCGTGATGATGCTGCGGGTGCGGCGGTCCAGGCCCGGGCGCGTCCAGGTCTCGCCCCAGGCGTAGCGGGTGATGAAGTCCTGGAAGTCGCCGGTGAAGTCGTCGGCCGCGGCCTGGGCCCGGTCCACATGGGCGTCGCCCAGGACCTCGCGGCGGATCTTGATGCCCGCCTCATACGTGCCGCCGCGGTCCGGGTCCGGCTGGGCGAGGCCGGACTCTATGGCGGCGGGCGGTGCCTGCGCGGGCGGCGGGGGCGCGATCTGCGGCTTCGGGGCGGAGGCGCCTATGGCGGCCTGGCCGCCGGGGCCCGGCTTGTCGTGCCAGGCGGTGCTGAAGTGCCGGATGAGGAGTTCGGTGACGGCCGAGGGCTGCTCGACGGGGGCGAGGTGGGAGGTGCCGGGCACCAGCGCCAGGCTCGCGTCCGGGATCCCGGCCACCAGGGTGCGGGCGTCGGTGGTCGGGGTGACCTGGTCCTCGGAGCCGGCGACGACGAGCGTGGGGACGCCGATCCGGCCGAGGGAGGACCGTACGTCGTAGGAGGCCAGCGCCTCGCAGGCGGCGATGTAGCAGCCGGGGTCGGTGGTCCGCACCATCTGGACGGCCCATTCGACGATGGCGGGCTGGGTGCCGGCGAACGCGGGCGTGAACCAGTGCTCCGGCGAGGTACGGGCGATGGGGTCGAGCCCGTTGGTACGGATGACCACACCGCGCTGCCGCCAGGCGTCGGCGGTGCCGTAGCGCGGCGACGAGGAGACCAGGGCGAGCGAGGTGACCCGGTGCGGGCGGGTGAGCGCCAGCTGCGTGCCGATGGCGCCGCCGATGTTGCAGCCGGCGTAGCCGAACCGCTCGACGCCGAGTGCGTCGAGGGTGGCGACCAGGCGGTCGGCCAGCTCGGCGATGGAGGGCGTCGCGTGGGCGGGAGACCCGCCGTGTCCGGGCAGGTCGAAGCGGATGACGCGCCAGTGGCGGGTCAGCTCGGGGATTTGCCGGTCCCACATGTGCCAGGTGGTCCCGAGGGCGGCGCCGAGTACGAGTACGGGCGCGTCGTCGGGGCCGTCGATCCGGTGCTGCAGGGTCTTCTCGCTCACCCGGCCACGCTACCGACTCTCTGACGCGATCCTTACATCCGGGTCAGGAGGAGCCGTCGGAGCGCGGCCACCGATCGCGCCCGAAGCGGGATCTGCGCAGGTCAGATCCTCACCGTGGAGATGACGCAGACGATCGCGTGACCCGGCTCGTCGTAGCTCACCATGATCCTCTGGTACGGATGCGGTGCCTTGCTCGTGATCAGGGCCGGGGTCTTCTGACCCGGAGAAGTGGCGTTGCAGGGTGCGCGCCGGCATCTCACTCACACCCGGCACGCTCTGAAATCTCACCGCCGTCCAAGGCCGAACCCTCCTGCACTCTGCTGGCCAATCTGCCAGCTGCCTGCCAACAGCTCGCCAACGCCTGCGACAGGTACGCCGACCACGTCGAAACTGCCAGCAAGAAGTCCTGAGGAGAAACCGCCTCCGATGCGTTGCTCGACAGCGGCGGAGGTTCCGTCTGGGACAACCCTGCCTTCGGAGGCAACGGTGAGGACGGGGGGCTCCACGCGGCGGTCTCTGGTGACGACCGCATCATGGCCCTCGCCAGCCTGGGCCACAGTCTGGACTCCTCGGAGTCGCGCGTACGCGTTCCGCAGCCCGACCCGGCCCCCTGGAAGCCAAGCCCGGTCCTTCCGCCAGGGCTCCCCCTCCCGCTTCCTCCTCGCGTCCCCATCATGATCCCGGCCGGCTACACCAAACCCGATCCGAGCCTGTACCGTCCGGCGATGCCGCCACCCGTCCCTCCGGACCCCCCGGTTCCCGCCTCTGACGCCCACCGAGCGACAGAGCTTCAACCGATGGGCACACAGCCTTCGCGACGGGGGCTTCTCCGGCGGCACGAAAGCCGAAAGGGACTACCAACTCCGCACCGCGGGCTACCCCGAGAAGGAGGTCCCGATCGATCCGCGCAAGTCAGCCCTCGGCACACTGATGGTGGACAGCCTGCATGACACCGACGGCATGGCGGTGGAGGCGAAGTTCGTCAAGAGGCCGGGATGCACGTACCGGAACCTAGATGACCTGGAGAACAGCGACAGCTTCCAGGAGAAGGTGCTCCACAAGAAGGACGAGAAAGAGCTGTACAAGTACAAAGCGGCGATCGAGTACCCGGCCCACGCGGGCCGGTTACGCGGGGTGGAGGTTGCCACCAATGACCCCCATGCCGTGCCCTACTGGGATGCCCTGCTCGTCGCCCACGGGGTCAACGGCTACAGCAGGCACGTGCCCTGACCCAGATGGCGATCGAAGAGGATGGGAACGCCGGCAACTTCCGAACCATGTTCATCTTCAGCCCACCCGAAGGCGCTCCCCAGGGATGGGGCCTCACCTTCCCCTCCTTCGCCGACGCCTTGCGAACGAAGGAGCCCGAGGCGGTCGTGGAGGCATGGAGCGGGCATTACACAGGAGAGACGCTCTCCTTCCAGTTCCGCACATCCAGCGGCGAGATCAACGAAGGGATGATGGGAGTCGAACCGAACGGCGTAGCCCTCGAGGACTGCACCCCCGCCGAAGCGGCCGACTTCGCCAGCTGGCTCCAGCAAGCCATCGTGCCGGCCGATAGCGAGCTGATGGTGAACATCCGCGAAGGCGTGGAGTGGGAGCTGCCACTGATGAAACTTCGCAGCGGGACGCTGGCCGAGCTGGACCAGTGCCTGGTCGAACACGTTGACCAGGTCCTCCGGCATGAGGAGGAGCAGCTCGGTTAGCCAGCAGTACCTCCCACCACCTGCCGGTCCAGCCGCTACAAGGCTCTCCCAAAGCCACACCGGCAGCACCAAGACCTGGGACAGCGCCCGCGCCATCGTCCGCTCCGCCGGCATCCCCCCGTCCGTGCCCACCACCATCGGGCTGCGCCCCCGCAGGTGTCGACGACGGTCCCAGAGCGACCACAGCCATGGCGTCGGCGTCCTGACTTCTGGAGCCGCCGACCACGGGCACACTCCCTCGACCAGGTAGTGCGCCAGCGGATGGAGCGCATCTCGGGCCACGCTCGGCCCCGCCGCTCTCGAAACCGTCTTCCTGTCCCCCGGCGCACTCAACACGAATCCAGACTCTGGGCATACGGTGCATCCGCCTGGCTTCGTTCATCTCTAAAGGTTGTCCCGTAACTGATGTGGCGGTTGGTGCATTGACCGCGCGTGGCCGTCCATTTATCCCCGCATCCCTACACGGAACCAGCAAGATCTTTTCCCGTTAGACGCAGACACATCGGCTCCGCTAGCTCATCATGTCCTCATGACCACGTATCGGCGGTGGATCCTATGGGGCGGTGTCGCTTTCGGCCTCGCCTTGGTCGGCCTCGGCTCCTACTTCGCCTACATCGGCCTGGAGCAGGCGGACAAGCTGGCAAGCATTCTGGGGTTCTTTGTGGGGTCGCTGGGTCTAGCGATCTCCATCCTGGTTGCTCTGGTTCCCCGGAACAACAACGCCACGAATAACACTCCTGCCTCAGGAGGAACCGCGCCCAGTCCGACTCTCGACGGTCCGAGAACGGATTCAGAACCAGAAAATAGCCTGAGTAATATTCAGTTCCATGGACCCGCCGCGCTCATCAACGGAGATCACGGCAGGCAGCATAACCGTTTTGGATAAGTCGCGGATGCGGGATAAGGCAGGGGCCAGAAAACACTCGAACTCCGTGCATGATACGGAGATCAGAGGAAGCGCCCAGATCATTGTCGGCGACCACGGAAAGATGGTCAATATTTTCAGTCCTGGGCTCATTGGGCTTGCTATCACGGTGCTCGTTGCAGTGGCAGTCGCCGTGGTGTTTCTAGCAGAGCCGTGGAAGCCCAGAAAAACTGATCAGGACGACCAGAAGGTAGCACGGCGACCCGTCTCTCCAGTTGAACAGGGCGGCCGATTTTATCTCTCCGATGATGCGGGCTACCTAAGCGCGTTGGATCTCCGCACTGGCAAGGAGCTTTGGAGCTTTCACCAGAAGGGAACGACGGAAATTTCGCATGCCCAAGACGGCGTATCGCGCGTCTACGCCGGGACCGCAGGGCGGAGCACGAACGGATTACATGCACTGGATGCATCGAACGGGGACCCGATATGGAGCAAGACGAACGATGCGTGCGCCGGAAATCCCGTCGGGACCGCGGAGTCAACGCTAGTTGTCGAAGCGTATGGGTACGTATGCGGTCTAAACAAGGACACTGGGGAAGAAGAATGGCGAACAAAGGGCTTCGCTTGCACATTTGATCACTCAGGGACTGTCTATCTAAATACCGGAGTCGAAACAGCCGCCCTGAACGCCGTTACCGGTGCCACGATCTGGCGAGCCTCCGGAGGGGAGGGCTCGCTGATCTTTATCGAAGGGAAGCTTTACGTCAAGACCGACTCGACCTTTCAGGCACTTGATGCTCAGACAGGAAAGCGTCGATGGAATCTGCGCACGCAAGGCCTCAAGTTCAAGGACGCATCCACCTCAACGTCCACCCTGTTCTTTATGAGCGAAGCCGGAGTACATGCCATTGATGCGGATACCGGCAACCTCTCATGGCTTTACGCCGACCCAGAAGCCAAGGACCTGAAATACGGCGATGGTTCCGTATATCTCCTGACCAGTGACGAGCTCGTGGCCATTTCTGAGAAAACGCGTGCAAAGAGGTGGGCGCGGGTAGTCTTCAGTGGAGAATCTCTCGCCGTCCATCGCGGTAAGTTTATCAACCTACTGTACGTCCTGGGAGGTCGAGTTTCTGCCATTCGTACCAAGAACGGTAACCTGGCTTGGGACTCTCCTGTGTTGAGTACTGACCTAACCCCGGCCCTGGCAGACGGCGCCGCAGCGATGGCGCAAGATCATAACGACGTAACGACACTCGATCCGTGGAACGGCGCAACTCGTTGGACTTACACCTCCCGCGGCCAAGTCGTGTCAATTTCGTACAGTGGTCCGCCAACAGCAATGGATGCAATCGATCGCATTCGTTAGAAGTAGCCCTTGAGCCCACTGCCTGCGCTCAATTTCCGTCCTTAGCCTCGAACTTTCTTGACGGTCTGCCGACGGAGTCGGCGGACCGTTTCGCTTTCGGTGGCTGCCGGGCTTCGGTAGGAGAGCGAGCCGTGCGAGAGCTGCGGTGATTTCGCCGGTCCACGGCCAGTGACGGACGATGCGGAGGATGCGACGCCGTCCGGTCGTGACGAGCTGAGCGGCTGCAGAGAAGAGGCGGAGCCGAAGCCGGCGGGGCTCCCAGAGCCGGGCCTTGCCGGTGAGGGCGAGCATGGGCATCCAGGCCAGCAGGTCGAGCGCGAGCTGGATGATCTCCAGCCAGACCTTGTTCTGCGCGGTGTCGTGCAGGGGCAGGTTGCGCATTCCCGTTGCGCGGGCGGCCCGGATCCGGTCCTCGGTCCGGGCCCGCAGCCGGTGACGGAGCTCAAGTGCGGCGATGGGACGACCGGCAGTGTTGGTGGCGAAACGGGTGATCCGCATGCCGTCCGCATCCGTGATCCTCAACTGGGCGCCGGGATGGGGCCGTTCCGTGCGGACGATCAGCCGCATCCCTCTCGGCCAGCCCTCGATCAGATCGCCGGTGAGTTCGGCGACCCAGGCCCCGTCGCGGAGCTCGCCGCCGGTCTCGATGGCCGGGGTCCAGGCCGACTCGGGGATCTTCAGCACGTGCTGGTGGATGGCCTGGGTGATCACCATGCCAACGGAGTAGGACAGCCAGCGCCCGCGCTGGGCGAGCCAGGAAACGAACTCGTGGGTGCCGCCCGCGGAGTCGCAGCGGATGAGGGTCTGCCGTCCGCGCCGGTACTTCTTGGGCAGTTGGGCGAGGGCGAGGCGAGCGGTGGTGATGTGGTCGGCGGCGGTGTTCGAGCCCGCGTTCCCAGGCCGAAGGAGAGCGGGGACGGGTTCGCCGGTCCCGCCCGGCCCGTGGTCGACGAAGGCCATCAGCGGGTGGCGGCCGTAGGTCTTCTTCCAGGTTGGGGCGGCATCCTGCTTGTCGGAGTGGGAGACGACCAAGACTCCGTCCAGGTCCACGATCACCTGCCCACCGGTGTCCGGTGCCTGGCTGCCGGCCAACGACCAGGCGCGGGCCCGGACTTCGTGCCGGGCGGTGCGGATGGCGTTCTGTGGGTCGTGGACGGCCCGCGGTTTCCGCCAGGGGGCGAGTGCTGCGGATATGGCCTGCCGGTCCTGCGGACCGTTTCGGCCAGCAGCACTGAACCGGCCTGCGAGACCACGGCCCGGCCGTCGTCCCGGACAAGGACATGGGGATAGGACCCGATAGGCTGCTTCACCTGGAAAGTGCCTCCGACAGGGGCGGGAACAAGGACCTCAGCAATCCTCATTCTCGCTGGTCAGAGGCGCTTTCTGCTTGCCTGATCACTTGCCGGACAGCCCGCTTCATGAAGGCGTGAGGTTAATTCCTCCGCAGAAAACACGAGAGCCCCCGTCCTCCTGGTCGCGGAGGCGGGGGCGCTGCGTGTGCTGAGGCTCAGGTCTGGCAGCGTCAGGTCTGGCACTGGGAGGTCGCGGCGCTGCTCCAGTTGGACCAGGCGCCCCCTGCGGGCCTGACATGGACGCGGATCTCGACCTTGACGTTGACCGGGCCGCAGACGCGATCCGTGGAGCCGATGGCGAGGGGGCCGACCGTGGACCGTCGCTGGACTACGGTACGCCCGTTGCCGATCTTCACCCAGTGACCGCCCGAGACGACGCGGAAGTACGCCTCGTACTCGACCCAGGAGGCGTGCGGGCGCGTATTCGTCAGGACCGTGTGCGCGGTGATGTTGCGCATGAAGACGTGGCCGTCCTTCCACCGCTCCGCGCTGATACAGCCGTTACCGGAGATGCCCTGGGTCGAGACGGACCCGCCGCAGGCGATGGCGGCGGCGTGGGCGTCGGCGGGGAGGGCAAGTGCGGCAACGGCAGCAGCGGCCACGACAGTTCCCGTACGTTTCAGCATTCCGGTACTCCTTTGGGTTGGGTGCGGTCGGCGAGCAGCAGGGCGAGGGGACCGCCGGGGAGGTGTAACCGGCCGTCCTGCGCGGCCTGGATCGCCTCGTTCATCGGCCACCAGGACAGCTTGAAGTCCTCTTCGGTGTCGTTGAGTTCCTGTGGTCCGAGCGTGAGGTGTTCGGCGAGGAACAACGACAGGCGGGCGTTGCTTCCGAGGGTGCTCGCGTAGGTGCCGAGATGCTGCCACCGGGTGGCCTCGGCCCCGGCCTCTTCCTTCAGCTCTCGCCGCGCACAGTCCTCGGGAGTCTCCCCGGATCGCGCCGGCCACCGGGAAGGAAAATCTCCCCGTGTTCGGCGCTGCGGGAGGACAGGACGGCTACCCGGCCGTCTTTGGTGCGGGCGACGACCACGGAGGCGTCCTGAAGTTGGGGCATGGGCTCGTTTCCGTGAGGTAGGCGGTGATGATGTCGGCGAGTTCGGCGGGGGTGTTGTCGTCCGTGTCGATGATGACGCCTGTGGGGTCAGCGGCGGCGATTTTGTCGAAATTGGTGCGGAGTCGTGTCAGCCGGCCGGGGACGTTGACCATGTCGTCGTCCTGGTTGTAGTCCTGTTTTCCGGCCATACGGTCGCGCAGGGTGGCGTCCGTGCACCGCAGGTAGAACGTGTGGTCGGGCTGGACGAGGTACGGGCGGAACGGTTCGACCAGCTCCTTCACCTGCTGTGTCGTGCCTGCGCAGGTACACCAGGCCGACCAGCGCACGCTGGTGCGGTGGGAGCTTGCAGCGGCGGTCACCCTCGCGGGTGACGATGAGCATGGTGACCCACTCGACCAGGGCGTGGGGCAGGTTGAGTGCGGCAAAATACGGAACCAACGGGGCTCCTGTGCCTGTGGGTTGAGACTTCGAACACCTCCCCCAACGGCACGGGAGCCTCGTGCGTTGCGCCCACCGCCAGCGTCACCCGATCAGTGGCCACTCTGAAACAGCTCAGTGCTTCACCTGGAAAGTGCTCTTTTCCTTGCAACCAACAGGACCCTCAGCAAGTCCTATCGTTGCAGGTCAAGGGCACTTTCCGTGTTTATGATCAACCTCTGGACAGCCCACCTCATGAAAGCGCGAGGTTAGGGCCGTCCCGTCGATGATCTTTAGCGCGGGTGAGTGCGATCGGCCAACTGTCGGCCCGCTCTCTATCCGGCGAGGGCGAGGTTTTGCAGACGGCGATGCCACGCATGGAGTGGTGGACGCCGTCACGCTCGAAACGGCAGTCGCGCAGTATCTTCCAGCCCTTCATGCGCGCGAAGACGTGCTCAACGCGGGCGCGGACTTGCTTGTGAGACTTGTTGTGCTCCTCTTTCCACGCGGGCAACTCCTCGCCCCTGCGGCGGCGGTGCGGCATCACCAGGCCGTTCCGGGATAGCCGCCGTCGGCGACCGCCGTCGTGGCGCCGACGGCGGCCTTGGCACCGGATCGAGTGAAGCCCACCGATTCCAGGTGGGTCAACAACGCGTGCACCGCAGGCGTCCACTCGCCGACCGGCCTGCGGATCGTCCCGCCGATCCGCCGCACCGTGGTCACGCTGCCCTTGTCAGTGGCGCCGTCCTCGATCATCGGGTCAGCGCGGCGGCCGGATTGGTCCGCCGCAGGTCGCGGTGATCACGGTAGGGGCTCTGCCGCAGTAAATCCGGTATTTACTGCGGTAGTTGTGAATACGTCTCCGCGATCGAGTAACCGCCCGAATGCGTTTCTGCTGTGCGGACTTGAGGGGAGTGGACTGTCAGTGCCCGGGGCCAGCATGCTTACCTGGGTCATGCCCCAGATCCTCCGTCACGGGCAGGCACTCGGCGAGCAGGTCGACGACGTCGCGCCAGGCTCGCTGTGCGTGCCGTGGGTGGTAGCCGACGCCGGGGACCACGGTGTGGTCGACCGGTGGGTGGTGGAAGGCGTGCAAGGCGCCGCCGTAGACCGTGAGGCGCCAGTCGACGCCCGCGGCCTGCATCTCGGCGGTGAACGCGTTCCGTTGCGCGGGCGGCATGATCGGGTCTTCCGACCCGACCCCGGCCCACACCGGGCAGCGAATGCGCGCCGCCTCGCCCGGTCGGCCCGTGGTAGTTGCGTTGACTGTCCCGATCGCGCGCAGGTTGACGCCATCGCGCCCGAGTTCCAGCGCTATGGCGCCCCCGGTGCCGTAGCCGACGGCGGCGATCCGGTCGGGGTCGGTCCGCGGTTCGGTGCGCAACACATCGAGCGCCGCATGGCCGATGCCTCGCATCCGCTCGGGATCAGCGAGCAGCGGCAGGCAACGGGCCAGCATCTCCTCGGGGTCGCCCAAATAGCGCCCGCCATGAAGGTCGAAGGCCAGCGCTATATATCCCAGTTCGGCGAGAGCATCGGCCCGGCGGCGCTCGACGTCGCTGAGCCCCATGCCCTCTGGTCCGAGCAGCACCGCGGGCCGGCGGTCGACACCGGCCGGGAGCGCGAGGTGCCCGATCATCGTCAAGCCGTCGGCCGGATACTCGACCGTACGCGTCGTAATCGTCGTCATGAGACTGGACTGTAGTGATCGTCGAGCCCGGTCCGGCCGGTGTTCTGCCGCTGGCAGAACAGCGCGGGTATCCCTCTGAAATACGGCGAGGGCCCACAAGAACCGTCACAAACCCCGCCCCCACGGCAGCGCTGTCGGGTCGTACGCCTCGGGCTGGATGCCGAGTTCGTGGGTGCTGTACTCGCCGAACCGGTTGATGTGTTCGGTCAGGTACGGCGAGATGTGCGCCAGGTCTTCCGGGTCGGACTCTGTCGGGAATCTTGAGGACGGACAGTCAACGATCGTGACGTTGCGTCAGGCTTGTGGGAGCGTTCTACCCATGTCCCCCAGGAGCCTGACATGTCCCTCCAGCCCCGTCCCGGAGCCGAGATCCCGGCGCTGACCGTGCGGGTCGCCCGGGCCAGCAACCCCCACGGCACCGCTGCGATGTGGATCCGCGACCGCCTCGACGGCCTGTTCAGCGACGAGGACTTCACCGCCTGGTACCCGCGCGACGGCCGCCCCGGGCTCTCGCCCGCGCAGCTGGCCACCGTCTGCGTGCTGCAGTACGCGCCGAACCTGTCGGACCGCCAGGCCGCCGAGGCGGTGCGCTGCCGCATCGACTTCAAGTACGCCCTCGGCCTGGAGCTGGAAGACCCCGGCTTCCACCACAGCGCGCTGTCCGACTTCCGCGACCGGCTCGCCGAGGGCGACCGCGCCGACCGGCTGCTGGGCCTGGCACTGACCCGGATCCGGCGGGCCGGCCTGCTCAAGGGGCGCGCCGCCCGCGCCAGTCGACCATTTCCATAAACTATGAATATAAAAATGCTATGCTTCGAGCATGAGTCGTCAAGACACCGCTCCTGGCGCGTCCGCCGCCATCGGGGCAGCCCTCTACGGCCTGGCCACCAGGGCCGCGAGACGCCTGCCCCGGGACATGAGCCTGACGTCCGCCGCCACCCTGGCCACCCTGGACCGGACCGGCCCGCGGCGCATCACCGATCTGGCCGCGGTCGAGGGCATCACCCAGCCCGCGATGACCGCCCTGGTCCGGGTGATGGAGGAGTCCGGCCTGGTCGAGCGGCGGGGCGACGCGTCCGACAAGCGGGTCACGCTGGTGTGCCTGACCGAGGCCGGCGCCTCCTATGTCCGGACGCGGCGCCAGGCGGGCGTCCACGCGTTCGAGCGGTTGATCGGCGAGCTCACCGGCGACGAGGTCGAGGCACTGGTGGCGGCCCTTCCGGCGCTGAAGCATCTGGCAGAGATCGAAAGCCAGGACCGCGAAGGGCCGAAGCAGTGACCGGGCAGCCGGTCGGCGGGGTCGCGGTGAAGGCGTTCCCGGTGGCGCGTTCCGAGGCGCGGCTGCTGGTCCCCGCCCTGATGTTCATCGCTCTGGTCGTGGCGGCGGTCGCCAGCCTCGGGACGCCGCTCATCACCAGCGTGGCGACCTCGTTCCACGTCTCGCTCGGCAGCGCGCAGTGGACGCTGACCGTCGCGCTGCTCAGCGGCGCCGTCGCCACGCCGGTCCTGGGCCGGCTCGGAGCCGGCCGGCACCGGCGGGCCACGATCCTCGCCACGCTGGCGGTCGTCGTCGCCGGCAGCGCACTCACCTTGCTGCCGCTGCCGTTCGCGTGGCTGCTGGCCGGCAGGGCGGCCCAGGGCGTCGGGCTCGGGCTGACGGCGCTGATGATGGGCGTGGCCCGGGACCACCTCCCCGAGGAGCGCAGCGCGGGCGTGATCGCCCTGATCTCGGTGGTCTCGATCATCGGGGCCGGCGTCGGCTACCCGCTGGCCGCACTGCTCGGCGAGCTCGGCGGGGTACGGGCCGCCTACGGCCTCGGCCTGGTCGTCACCGCCGCCGCCCTCCTGACCGCGTGGCGCTCCATGCCCGAAGCCCCCGAAGGCCGCTCCGCCCACGTGGACGTGGCAGGCGCGGTCGTCCTGGCCGCTGCGCTGCTCCTGGTGCTGTTCCTCGCCGGCGAACGGAATCTGTGGAGCCGGCACCTCGCCGTGGCGGCGGGCCTCGCCGTCGTCGCGGTGGTGCTGCTCTGCGTCTGGGCCGTCATCGAGCTGCGCAGCACGACGCCCCTGGTCGATGTGCGGGCGGTGCGGCACCCGGCGGTCGCCGGGGCGAACCTCGCCATGTTCGTCGGCGGGATCGGCATGTACCTCCTGCTCACGCTCATCACCCGGTACGCGCAGACGCCGCACGGCGCCGGCTACGGCTTCGGGCTGACGACCTTCGTCGCCGGGCTGGTCCTCATCCCGTTCTCGGTGCTGGGGTTCGTCGCCGGCAAGCTCACGCCGCGGGTCCGGACGCGGATCGCCGACCCCCTGCTCCTGGCCGGCAGCGCCGTCGTGGTCGGCGGCGGGTTCGCCCTGTTCGCGGCGGCCCGGTCGGACCTGGCCGAACTGTTCGCGGCGATGGGCGTGCTCGGCTTCGGCGTCGGCGGCTTCTCGGCCGCGATGCCCGGCGTCATCCTGGCCGTCACCCCCAAGAGCGAGACGTCGAGCGCCATGAGCTTCAACTACGTCGTCCGCAGCGTCGGGTACTCCCTGGGCAGCGCCATCGGCGGCCTGATCCTCGCCGCGGGCACCGGCCCCGGCCACCTTTTCCCCGACGACAGCGCCTACACCACCGCGGCGCTGGTCGGCATCGGCGCCATGGCGATCACGACGCTGACAAGCCTCGCTCTCGCCCGCCGACGCTCGTCCGAGACCAACCCGTAAGTCAGATGCACTCATCCCAACACTGGAGGTTCCATGCCCAAGGGCTACTGGGTCAGCGTCTACCGCACCATTTCAGACCCTGAGAAACTGGCTGCTTACAACAAGCTGGCCGCTCCGGCCGTCAAGGCCGGGGGCGGTCGGACCTTGGTCCGTGGCGGTCGGGTCGTGGCGCATGACGCCGGAATCGCCGAGCGCACCGTCCTGGTCGAGTTCGACAGCTTCGAGCAGGCCGTCGCGGCGCACGAGAGTGCGGCCTACCAGGAGGCGCTGGTCGCACTCTCCGACGGCGTCGAGCGCAACTTCCGCATCGTCGAAGGCATCGACTGACCGAGGTCCAGTCGGATCTTCACTGAAGCAGCAGGATTCTGGGGTATACCGGCCCGCTCCCGTGAAGACGAGGTCGAGTCGTTCAACCGGTTCTCCCAGTGCGGCCGGCCTCAGCGTAAGGAAGGAAGACGGCGTCAGGAAAACAACGCCGTCGCGACGGGAGAAGGGCCTCCCCCATGCACCACGCGCACGCCGGCCCCTCCGCGACTGTCCCCCCGGGACCCCAAGGACGCGCCCCCGTCGGCACATCGACACCGGCGCCGCTTGTGCTTCCTGAACCAGGATGCCGGCACGCCGTGATCGCCCTGCTCGCCGAGAAGAGCCACGTGCGCACCGTACGCCGCTTCGTCCTGGCTCACCTGAACCGCTGGGTGTGACCGAAGAAGACCGGGACCGCATCGACGCCGGCGTGTGGCGGGCTGGGGAGAGAGGGCCGGGTGACCCGGCCCTCCTACCCGGCTGTTACGACCAGCCCTGCTTCACCTCGGCGGGGGCGGTGTTCCAGTTCTTGGGTATGAACGTGATGACGTAGGTTCCGCGGTCGAAATCCGCGTACCCGGCAGACCAGTTCCGGAACTTGCTCTCGTATACGTTCATGGGGCCCAGGCCGCCGTTGGGCGCGTGATAGTGGTTGGCGTGGGTCCATATGGTTTTGTCGGCATCCGCTTCCGTCTGAGCCCCAAACCAGCCGTAGTCGAAATTGACCCAACTTTCGCCAGGTTGAGCGGGACTGCGCGGAATGTTCCTGTCCTTCGACATGTCGACCAGGCCTGTGCCCGGGTCGGGGCGGAAGGCATCCGGGTCGCCGTACTTCCTCTTGTCAGAGGAGCCCCGCTGGTCCTGCCCGCTCCAGAAGTGTTTCGAGTAGACCACCGCCTTCATCTTGGATGGGTCGTAGTTGCCTCCATCCCTTTCCTTGAAGGACGGCGTATTCCTCAGCGCCGAGTAAAAGTTCGAGCGACTGTCCTCGTAGCGCAGAGCGTCATTTTTGTTCGCGAGCTCTGTCTTGAGGTTGTCGATGTAAGTCCCCTCGTCGTGCGCATTATCCAGGGCCTTGTTCATGACGGACGCCACATCACGTGCCCGCTTGAAACCCTTCCCCTCGTCGAAACTGTCCTTGACGATGCGCCCCTCAAACTCGGCTTGCGTCTCGTTGGGGCGTGGTCTGCCGTTTTCCAGGTTACTCTTGTACTTGTTCTCGTCGAAGAACGCGAACGCCAATTTGTTCGTCGGGTAGGGGCCCGAATTGACCCAGGTGATGCCGACGCAGCCGTAGGACAGCTTTTCTCGCTGCTCTTCGGTCATTTGCTGTGGGTTGCCGTCGCGGTGACTGTAGACCTGCTGCCACTTGCGTATGTAGTTGTTGACGACCGTAGTGGCCCTGCCTCCGTAGGCCCGGTACGCGTCAGGCATCCGGTTGAGCGGCTCGGCGGGAGGGGTCACCCTCTCGTCGGCAGCGTCGGGGGCCCGGAAGAGCGCACTGGCGCTCGGCGGCAATTCCGCCAGAGAATTGCCAGGTTGACCCGCAGTCAGGGCTCTTTTGTTCAGTGCGTTGATGTTCTTGACGTCCTCCGCCGTCAGGCCGTGCGTTTCGGCGTAGGACCCCTCCCTTTCTCCGTCGCCGCCGCTGGCGGCATGGCTGACCGACGGCATGACTCCAGCGGTACATATCGCCGCACTCACAGTGGCGAAGGCGAGTAAACTCCGACGCTTGTACATGAAAATCAGTAACTCCCTTGTTGTGGAATCTCGTGAAACGGGGCATGCGAGCGAACGACGCAATGAGAGGTTGCGGTAAGCAGCCGCTCCGTGACCCCAGCCGCGCTGCCCTGGGTCGCTGCGCCGGCGACAGGAAGGAACGCCACCACGAGGCGGAAGGAGATGCGGCAAAGGCGGGAGACGGCGGTGGCGGCGCGGCCGTCGCCGGTCATGACCTGGTGACCGGCGGGCCGCCCGGGTCGGGCGGCACCGGCGCCTCGCTACATCAGCGTCGCCGCCGAGGCGACGACGCGGGCCCGGTCCGGGGGGCCGAGGTCGCCGTAGCGGACCTCGACGCGCGGATGGGAGTGCATGAAGTCGGTGTCGCCCCGGCGGACCTGGCCGGGATGACCGACAGCGGCGGTCGCCGGGGCGACGGGGGTCGGGGCGGCCGCCTGGGCTCCCTGGGCGAGGGGCAGGGCGGGGGCGCCGGTCACGGCGACAGCAGGGAGAGCACGCAAAGCGATGGGGCGTATCACGTATCGGCTCCTGGATGAGTGATCAGGTGGATACGAGCAGTGATCATGCCCCGGCGCCAACTCCCCGGCAACGTCGCGGTCTTACAATCGGCCAATCTGTCACGTAGGACGTATCTGGCCATATATCCGAGCCGGCCTGTGGGGGTGCGATGCGGCAGCGTTCCCCTGCTCCTGGCGTGTGGTTCGCGGCGAGGCCGGTACCGATGTTGTCGAGAATCCCACGGTGCAGTTGAAGCCGTCGTCGACCGGGACGAAGAGTCCCATTCAGCGGGGTGAACCGGCTACGGGAGCTCCGTCAACATGCTCGGGGCCGCAGTCGAACGGGCCATCGCCCACCTGAAGGACTGGAAGATCTTCGCCACCCGTCGGCACGCAACGCTCGGTTTCTTAGAGGGCATCTGATCAACTTTCAGACTGTGACGCCTGTTTCACCCGATTCGATTCGCCAGCTTGGTGTGGATTCTGAGGCCAGAGAACGACTCATTGTGTGAGCCAAAGCCCAGTGGATCATTGTGCGGGATTGCTGGGGCAGAGCTTCGTAGTCGCGTGCCGGACACCGGTTCTGCATCAGCCAGCCGAACGTGCGCTCGCTCGGGTCACCTCCGCCCTGGTGCCCGGGAATGCGCGGGGGTGGCTTCGTCCAGCGCATCCAGCCGGGCAGGAGGCCACCCCCGCGACCAGGCCGCCTGTGTCGAAACCGGACGCGGAGCGCAGCGCCTTGGTGCTGTCTGGTCAGCGTGCGGGGCAAGGCCGGCGAGGGTGCATGCGGCCACTGGCTCGGGGGATCTCGCAATCGCTCGTCCCTGTGCGAACGTTCAGCTGGCTCAAGCCACTTCGCGGGGCCCGATGCCAGACCGAACCAGGTTGAACACTTCTCGGGCAGCGTAGCGGCGTTTGAGACAGCGGATGATCTCGCGACGAGTCTTACCCTCCGCGATGCGCCGCTCGTAGTAGTTGCGGGTACGTGCATCGAACCGGAGCCGTGACTGCACGATCCGATACAGGGCGGCATTGGCTCTACGGTCGCCACCGCGGTTGAGCCGGTGGTGACGCTGACGGCCGGAGGAGCGCTCGACGGGGCTGCCCCCGCAAAGCGCCGCGAACGACGCCTCGCTGGACAGGCGTTCTGGGTTGTCCCCCATCGTGATCAGCAAGGTCCCCGACGACGCCAAGGACCGCATCTTCGCGCCCTTCCAGCGCTACGGTGACGCCCCGCGCGGCGCGGGTGTCGGCCTCGGCCTGGCGGTCGCCCGCGGCTTCGCGGAGGCCATCGGAGGCACCCTCGACGCCGAGGACACCCCCGGCGGCGGCATGACCATTGTCCTTACGGTCCCGACCGCCGCCGGTCACCTGCCGGCCAGTCCCGACCTTCCGGCTGCGGTCACTTCGTGACGGCGGCCGGGCGCCTCTGACCGCACGCTCCCGGCCCCGCCCCGCGGCGCTGTCATCTGCCCGCGGGCACCTTGGGGCGGGCCGGAGCCGAGGGGACACGCACCGGCCGAATGCCACGCCAGGCGAAGAAGGCGACGAGGAACAGGGCTTCCGCGACAACGGACAGAATGCCGTATGGGGGATCCCAGCCCTCTTCCTGGTAGCCGGGCAGTCCGACCGTGCGCGAGAGGGCGAAACCGAGGATCATGCCACCGCTGACCAGTGCGCCGACCCACCATGCCGTTAGTACGGAATGCCCTAGCGCCAAGCCGGCGACAGCGAGGAGAAGCCCCAAGCTGCCGACGATGAACAGGATTCCTATGTAGGGCATTTCCTCAAGGTGCTCGGGTGCGATGACGAGGTGGACAACAGCACTGAGGAGGGCGCTGCAAGCGGCAACTCCTGCCGACCATGCGGCAACGGAACGAGAATGCATCAGACCTCCTGACCAGGAACCGCCGGTGGCGTACCTATACAGCGCATGTTCCTGCGGTGCCCCGAAGGTGAGCGCCCGACGGGACCGTGAGCCCGGGCCCCGCCCGGGCGTGCCCCCGGGCTCGTACGGTCAGTTTCAACCTGTATACGAGCCAGGCCGCTCAATGGTTCATGATCGGCCCTGGGGCGGCGCCGCTCCTACCCGTGGGTCCGGCCGATGCGGCTGCCCACCGGTCATCAGGAAGTCCAGGCCGCGGCGGGTGGACGCCACGACCACGAATCCGGCGGGGACCGCTCCGGCGTCACCGGCGGCACCACCGTGCTGTCCGACCGCCTCGTCGTACGCGTCACCTCGCGCCCCGGACAGTCCTTCCTGGACCGGATGATCGCGCTGGTCGAGGGTGCGACGCGGCAGCGGACCCCCAACGAGATCGCGCTGCACATCCTGCTCGCCGCGCTCACCATCGTCTTCATCCTCGTCGTGGTGGCTCTGCAGCCGATGGCCTCCTACGCCGGCGCGGTCCCGTCGACGACGGTGCTCGTCGCCCTCCTCGTCACCCTGATCCCGACGACGATCGGCGCGCTGCTCTCCGCGATCGGCACCGCGGGTATGGACCGCCTCGTCCAGCGCAACGTCCTGGCCATGTCGGGCCGCGCGGTCGAGACGGCCGGCGACATCAACACCCTGCTGCTCGACAAGACCGGCACCATCGCCCTCGGAAACCGCGAAGCCGTCGCCTTCATCCCGCTCCCGGACGCCGACGCCGGTGGACCCGCCCCTCCCGGATTCCCGTCCGTTGCGCGCGGTCGGACCGTACGCGCTGTGGCAACCGGCCGTGCACGGACCGGGGATGTACGGCTTCGGCCTCGGCTTCCTCGCCGTATGCCTGATCGTCGAGGGGGTCGACTACGACGGTGGCCCGCTGTTGAGCATGTGCTTCGTCACCGCCGTGGGAGTACCGGTGGCGGGACTCCTGCTCATCCGGCGTCGGCGCACAGCCTCCGGGCAGGAGGGCCCACACTTCTCGATCGAGGGCCCGGCTCAGGGAATCATCAGCCTTCTCAGGCGCCCCGATGCTCCAGGCACATCAATGCAGCCGGAGCCCGTCCTGACAGCCTCGCTGCGTCTCGCCTCGTCGAACGGACCCCGCGATCTGTTCCTCGACCAGTGCCTCGACCCCGTTCCGCTCGCCAGCATCCTCCAAGGTGTTCAAGGCCGGCTCTACTGGACACCCAGGGCGGAAGACCGGCCCGAATGGTCCACCCCTGCCTTGCTCGTACTGGATGACGGCCGCTAGTACGGGCCGCGACACCCCTCGGGCCGCCTCCGGAAGCCCCGAGGGGTGAACCGGCCAGTGGCCCCCACCCGACCCTCCCGGTAGGCCCCTACGTCCTTTGGCAGCCCCAAGTCCACAAACCCGGCGTTATCTGCTGCGGTGCCGCCTTCCTGGTCGTGGTGCTGTTGGTGTCAGGTCTCGGACAGGACAGCGGCGTGCTTCGCGCCGCATGCCTCCTGATCGTCGCTGCCGGGCCAAGGTGGGGATGCTGATGATCCGGTGTCGGCATATGTGCTACTTGCGGCAGTTGATGCGCCAGTCATGACACAGACGTCGCCACACGTACCGCCGGCTCCCTGGCGTCAGCCTTGTCGCGGCAGGGATCGACTACGGAAAACAGCAGGGCGCTGAACGTCTGCCCGGCCGCCACGCTCCGGCCGGCCGCCTCCGTAAAACGGTACCCGCCCTTGCGCGTTCGTCGGAGAATCAGCCGCATGGTCTTGTCATCTCCCGTACGTCTCTGGCTCCTCCCCAACGCCGCTCTTCTGACCGCACTCTCCGTCTGGGGCATCGTCCGCTATCCGCATCTGCCGAGCCGGATACCCCAACACATCGGCAGCGACGGGGTGGACGCCTGGACGAACCGGTCTATCGGTAGCGCGTTCGTCCTCGTATTCGTGCACATCGGCGTAACTGTTCTGCTGACCGCCTGCGCGGAGCAGACACTGCGGGTAACTCCCAGCGCCGAACTCCCGGATAGCGTTGCGCCCTTCGGCAACGGGCTCGTGAGGGCGTCGCTCAACCGGCCTCGCACACGCGCCTCCGCCCTCTGGACCGCCCGGGCGTTGTTGGCACTCAACGCCTGCGTGGGCATGTCGCTCCTGATCGGCTGCGCAGTCTTGTGGCGTTCGGCGCCGGAGCGAGAGGTCTCCGGCTGGCTGTTCTCCGCGATGATCGCGCCGATCCTCGCCGGGACTGCTCTGACGGTGGCATCCGCCGTTCGCGACCGACGAGCGCCTGCACACTGAGCTTCAAATAGTTTCCGACCTGACCATCCGATGCGAACGTTCACTGCCCCCTCACCTCAGGTCAGGTCTTGATAAACAGTCGTGGTCGAACCGGCAGAGCCGCCCCGGCCGGCGCTTCACTGTCTCGCGGTGGTGGCACGTTGCGCTCAACGGACGCAGACGAGACTCGACGGGATCGGCGCCCCCGAACGATCAGCGAACGGCGGTGCCCCGTGGCAAATGGGGCTGAGCGACCACCTCGACGGCGACCACAGGGCCCTCGCCTGCCTCCCCGTCGACGTACGCACCGCTGGTACCAAGCGCCGCGTCTCATGAGCCGACAAGCCCCCATCGTGATCAGCAAAGTGACGGCCGTGTCCGGGCCGATGCCCACCACAGTGAGCAGCTGCGGGGCGTGGCGTTCCGCGAGCCGGGCCAGGCGGCGTTCCAGCTCCTGGATCTGCTCGGTGAGCTGCCCGATTCGGTGGGCCAGCAGGCAGAGGGTGTTGCGGGTGGCCTGCAGCACCGCCTCTTCGTCGCCCTCCTCGTTCCAGCAGCATCATCGCCCGGCGATAGCGCACCGAGCTGGTGCCCCGGCCCACGATCTGCTGCAGCCTCTGCCCTTCCTGATCGGTGAGTCTGCGCACCCGCACAGGCTCGGCCACCACATCCCCCAGGGGGCGAAACGGATGTCACCGCCCATCCAATCGCCCACCCGGCGAACCATGTGGTCACAGTGGCCGTTCGGCAGCCGAGGTGTGCCGTCGTTGCCGTCATCACCGTCGCTGTCGCACCCTCCAATCGCGGCTCGCGAGCGCGGAGTCGGGTTGTTCTGCCGCCCTTCCTGCGCCGTGGTCTGCTGGATCACCGTGCCGATGCTGGAGCCGCCCTCACGGCCGGAGCCCCGCCTCTGGAGTCCACACGTGTCGCCGAACCCCTCGACTGGTCGGCCAGCTCGTCGAGTTGGGCCACGGTGTGTTCCTCCCGTCGCAGCAGACCAGGTGACGTGGGGTTTTCGGAGCCAGTGAGATCAGCCCGGGAGGGGGTTGAACAGCAGGATGCCGTGGGCGGTGGCGGCGGTGTAGCAGGCAGTGCCGGGGAAGGTGGCGGTGTAGAAGGGGGTGGCGATGGCGAAGACGGGGACGATGGCGTTGTGGATGGTGGCGGTGCCGTTGGCGTCGGTGACGGCGGTGCCGAGGTTGACCGGGCCGAAGAGCGTGATGGCGGTGAAGGTCACCGGCTGACCGGCCACCGGCATCCCCGAGGTGGTCGTCAGGGTGGCGCTGAGGGTGGGGATGTAGAACTCGGGCAGCGGGGTCAGCCGGAGCCGAATCGTGCCTGGCTGCGCGGTCAGCGTTGTGGGGGTGGGGTTCACGGCGACGGGGGTGCTGGTGGTGGAGCCGATGAAGCAGCTGTCACCGCTGTAGGCGGCGGTGAGGGTGCCGGTGGTCAGGGCGGTGGTGGTGAAGCAGGCCTGCCCCGATGCGTTGACGGGGACCATCTGGGTTTGGCCGTTGGGGAGGGTGAAGGTGACCGTGCCGGTCGGCACTGTGGTGGTGGCCGTGGTCGGGGTGATGGTGGCGCATACCATCACGTTCTGCCCGCAGGTGGAGGGGTTCGGCGTCACCGACAGCGTCGTCGTTGTGGGGTTGGGGCTCACGGTGACGGGGGTGGGGTTGCCGTTCACGGTCGCGGTGAACGTACCGGCGGTGTAGGTGTGGGTGGTCTGCCCACTCCCGGTGGCGTCCAGGGGGACGGTGACCGTGGGGCTGCTGTCCCCGAAGTTCACCACCGCTGTCCCGTTCGGAGTCCCCCCGGAAATGCTGAACGTCACCGGTTGCCCGCACACCGGCGCCGCAGGCGAGGTCGTCACCGTCAACGGCGAAATCTCCGTCACGTTGGCCGAATTGGCGTTGGTGACGTAGACGTTGCTGTTCTGCGCCGCCGCCACCGAGAACGGGAACGCGCCGACGGGGACGGTGGCCAGGACCGTGTTCGTGGCGCTGCTGATCACCGTCACATTGTTGGAACTGCTGTTGCCGACGTAGACGTTGCCGGTCGGCGCCACCGCCACCCCGAACGGGCCCCCGCCGGTGGGGACGGTGGCCAGGACCGTGTTCGTGGGGCTGTCGATCACCGTCACGTTGTTCGAAACGGTGTTGGTGACGTAGACGTTGCCGTTGGGCGCCACCGCGATCACCCCCGGGACCGTGCCGGCGGGGACGGTGGCCAGGACGGTGTTCGTGGCGCTGTCGATCACCGTCACGTTGTTCGAGGTCTGGTTGGCGATGTAGACGTTGCCGTTCTGCGCCACCGCCGCCGCGCCCGGGAACCCACCGGTGGGGAGGGTGGTCAGGACGGTGTTGGTGGCGCTGCTGATCACCGTCACGGTGTTCGCGTTCCGGTTGGCGACGTAGACGTTGCCGTTCGCCGCCACCGCCACCGCGTCGGGGACCGCGCCGACGGGGACGGTGGCCAGGACCGTGTTCGTGGCGCTGCTGATCACCGTCACGTTGTTCGAAGTGCTGTTGGCGACGTAGACGTTGCCGTTCGGCGCCACCGCCAGTGCGAACGGGCCCCCGCCGACGGGGACGGTGGCCAGGACGGTGTTGGTGGCGCTGCTGATCACCGTCACGTTGTTCGAGCTCTGGTTGGTGACGTAGACGTTGCCGTTCGCCGCCACCGCAATCATGGCCGGGTTTGAGCCGGCGGGGACGGTGGCCAGGACGGTGTTCGTGGTGCTGCTGATCACCGTGACGTTGTTGGAGTTGGCGTTGCCGACGTAGACGTTGCCGTTCGGCGCCACGGCCACCGCCAGCGGGGTCGTGCCCGCCGGGATCGTCACCGTGGAGAACGCCGCACTGAACGGCGCGGCCACAAGCCCCCGTACGGCGGCCACCTCAGATCCACCGGCCGGTACAACCGGCCGAACCCCGCCGGCTACCGCCGGAGCTCCCAACCAACCTGTAGTCAGCTCCATGACAAACCTCTCTCAGCTGAGAGGGCCGCCCGAGAACTCCCATCCGGGGCCCGCGTCGCACGGCGCCGGCATACGCGCGTCGGACCACCGCTTGCACACCGGGACAGAGAGAGGACACACCGACACGTACCACGCACCGGCGCACCGCAGGGGTTGCCCATCTCTCCCCGGAGAGATGGGCAACCCACCGGATAACGGTCACCACCATTAACCCGAAATGGCCAATGAAACACCACTGTATTGACCCGACTGTCACCCGGACGGACCAACACGCAGCCCCACCCGGGCACGTCGTTGGAGAGGACGAACTGGCGCGCAATGTGGCCCGGAACGTGGAGCTGAGCAGGGGGACGAGGCGAGAGATGGAGCCGCCGGCCGTGAGGGAGGACGAACCTGACAGGCGGCCGACTCGACGGCCACGTCACCGTCGAAGCCTTCTCGCCGCAGCACGCCGCCACCTAGCCGGGTCGCTCGACCGGTCTGCCGCTGACGCACACCGCTCCGGCGCTGACGAAGGCGACGAGGTGGGGCGCGTTGACCGCCCGCCCACCACCGCTGTTGGGCGGACTCGACGAGCTTGAAGACCATGGCCAGGGCGGCGGTGTCACGGGTCCGCAGCCGGGCGGTGGTGAAGGTCGACTCGATCGGATTCGTGGTCCGCAAGGTGATCCAGTGCTCGGCCGGGAAGTCGAAGACCGCCGCCCAGCGGGAAGGTGCGCCTCCTTCCGGCAGGAGTGATCCACAGGCGTCGACGTTCGCTCCGCTGGTACCAAGCGCCGCGTCCCGGGGGCCGACAAGACCCTGACCACGGCTCCCGCCGAGGCAGGAGCCATGGAGCGGGCCGCCGGCGCCCGGCTCCGCCCGCTCCGCGTAACCGGCCGAGCGTCCCGCCGATCGATTAGCCCACCAGGCGGGTCTGCACGATCCGGTGGCGGGCGGCGCTGGCCTGCCGGTCGCCGCCGCGGTTGAGGCGACGGTTCTGCCGACTGCCCGAGGAGCGTTCTACGGGGCTGACCCCGCACAGCGCGGCGAAGGACGCCTCACTGTGCAGACGTCTGGTTGATCGCCTGGGTGCCGGCCTTGACCGGCGACCCTTTGGTGAGTGCTGACTGCCATGCCGCACCGCCGACCCGCCTCTGGGCTGACGGCCACGGCGCCGTCGTCGACCTGCTCAGTGGAACATCTTGGCGCCGAGCGGGTGCCGCCGGTCGAAGCCGGGGAGGATGAGGAAGGTTGCGCTGGCGGTGGTGGTGGTGAATCGCAGCAGTGCGTCGGAATCATCCATATGGGCAAGGGTGTTGGTGAACGTGCGGATGTCGTTCTGGAAGCTGATGAAGAGCAGGCCGGGGGTGGGCGCGTCGGTGCTGTAGGAGCGGCGGAGCATGAGACCAACGCCGACCACGTTGGGGTTGGCCCGGCGGACGTGGGCGTCGGCCGGGACGAGGTAGCGCCCGTCCGGTGTTTTGGCTCCGAGGTTCGGGTCCCATGCTGCGGTCCCGCCGGAGAGGGGCACGCCGGTGGCTCTGCGCCGGCCGAAGACCGCCTCCTGGTCGGCGACGGAGAGCGCGGTGAACCGCGGCAGGTCGAGTTCCATGCGACGCACTACGACGATCGTGCCGCCGACGACGGGAGCCGGCCCGGTCAGCCACAGGTGGCGTTGGTGTTCGGCCGTCGTGTGCGGGCCCACGATGCCGTCGATGAAACCGAGCAGGTTTCGTGGCACGGAGATGCCTTTGTCCACGGGGATGTTCGGGCCGCGACGTCCGGACTGACGCCAGCGTTCACGTATCCGGTGACCGGCCTGCTCCAGAAGCGCGGCGGCGACGGTCGGTAACAGCAAGGGGTCGCTGGCGCAGATCTGTATCAACAGGTCCCCGCCGCGGGCCTGCGGGGCGATCTTCTCGCGGGAGAACCGGGGGAGGTCCGCCGCGCCGGGCAGGGCGGGGTCGGCCATGCGCACCAGCCGTGGGCCCACCCCGATCGTCACGGTGAGATCGCCCGGCGGCAGGCCCAGCAGTCGTGGATCGGTTCCAGTGGTGAGCGTGTGAACGGCCTGGCCGAGTTCGGCAAGCAGCGGACCGACGGCCACGGCGTCGCCGAGGTCGGCCACCACCGCCAGGAGGTTTGGCTGGGCCGGTTGCGGGAGCGTGATGCCTGCCTGATGGCGACCGGTCGGCGACACCCGTGTGGGTGACGCGGGGGAAGAACGCCGGCTTGGCTGAGGTCCAGGCGATTCGCACCCAGCGGTGAGCCCGGTGGTGGCCATGGCCCCGGTGGCACCGATGAACGCGCGGCGTGAAGGATGGGAGTCGGCTCGGCTCACGGCGTGCAGAATGCCATATCCGTTCTGGCGGAGGGCGAGTTCTTCGAATGCCATATCCGTTCTGGGGAAGGCGAGTTGGTCGGCCTTCGTGCAGCATGGCTTCCTGCCAGGATGACGCCATGCCTCGTCTCCGTCTTCGCGTGATGGTCGCGTTACTGAGCACACTGACATGCGTACTGGCGGGCTGCGGGCCCGGCGACGACGGGTCGAACCACGGCCGGCGACCACCCGGCGCGCACGTGACGATCAGAGTGCCGGCTGACGCCCCGACGGTCTCGGATGCGATATCTCTCGCTCGCCCCGGCGATCTGGTGTTGGTCGCGCCGGGCAGGTACCACGAGTCGGTGAAGGTCTCCACGCCTCGGATCACTCTTCGTGGTGAGTCCCGGGACAAGGTCGTCATCGACGGGCGGTTGCAGCAACCGAACGGCATCGTCGTCACCGCGCCCGGGGTGGCCGTGGAGAACCTGACCGTGAAGAACAACACGCAGAACGGGGTCCTGGTGACCGGTTCGGCGAAAGCGGTCGCCGGGCTACCGGGGCGTTCCGGGGGCTACGACACCGGCGATGAGCCTGTCACCTTCCTGAAGTCGTTCCTGGTCTCCCATGTGACCGCGACCCGCAATGGTCTGTACGGCATCTACGCGTTCTCCGCGCAGAACGGTGTCATCGAGCACTCGTACGCGTCAGGCGGGGCCGACTCGGGGATCTACGTCGGACAGTGCAAGCCCTGTCGCATCGTGGTGCGGGACAACATCGCCGAACTCAACGCGATCGGTTACGAAGGCACCAACGCCAGCGAAGACATGTACGTGGTCGGCAACCGCCTGGTCGGCAACCGGGTCGGCCTGACCACCGACTCCGACCACCAGGAGAAGCTGCTCCCGCAGCGGGGCGCCCTCATCGCCGGCAATCTGATCGCTGCCAACCAGCAGAGGGCCACCCCGGAGCAGGCCGACGGCGGGTGGGGCACCGGCATCGGGATCGACGGCGGCAGTGAAAACGAATTCCTCCGCAACCGCATCGCCGACAACAGCAACGCCGGGCTGGTGATCACCGCAACCGCCGACATGCCTCCGGTCGGCAACCAGATCGTGGACAACACGTTCACCCACAACGGCATCGACGTCGGCTGGACGTTCCCCACCGCCACACGGGGACGGGGCAACTGCCTGCGAGGCAACGAGCTGCGCACCACAGTGCCCGCCCGGCTCGCGACAACCGAGTCCTGTCCGCTGCGGGCCAAGTCGCCCTCGCCGGCAGGTAAGTGGGCGATGCCGACGGCGCCGGGCGGCATCCCTTTCACCGAGGTCGCAGCGCCGGGTCCACAGCCGCAGTTCCCCCACGCCGCCACTACGGGCGCCACCGCTGTCCCGGCCGTTCCGGCTCTGCCAAGGACGGCAGGCATCCCACTGCCGTCAGCGTCCCTGCTCGCCGCGAACGCGCGGGTGCAAACGTCCTGAACAGCGGCTACCGGGCCGGGGTGGCTCCGGGTACCGGTTTGACCGGAACGTACTTCTGGGTGTCGAAATCGATGACCACCGGCTGCGACTCGGAAGCCACGCTGACGCGGACCCGGTGCATGGTGCCGTCCGATCCGACCCAGTAGCGCACGTTGCCCGCCGTACCGGAGCGGTCAGGGGAGGACGGCCCGGTCATGACATCCACCTGATGCCCGTCCACCTGGTCGCGTCCCCACCAGGCGGCGCCGTTCTGCGGCAGCAGTTGGGCGTTGTCCGGCCGGTCGCTGCCGAGCCTGAGCGCGATGGTCAGCGAACTGTCCAGCGCGCTACCGGACGACAGCAGCGGACGGCTGTACCAGGCCGAGCGGGGCGGCGACGCGGGTGCGTGCGCCGGGGCGTTCGCCATCGGGTGGACGAACACCGAGGTGGCCGTCCACTCGATCAGACCGTCGCTGGATGTGTCGCGCCCGGTGCCGTGCACCACGCCGTAGCCGCGCTTGCCCTGGTAGTCGACGGACCCGGTGACGATCAGCCCGCCGGCGGTGCCCGGCACAGTGATCGTCACCGCGCGGCCGTGCGCCTGGTAGTTACGGAACCGCGTGATCGCCAGCCGGTTCGCCTCATCCGACGTCAGTGTGCGCGGACCGGTGGGACCGGAGCCGCCGTCGGCGACCAGGAATGCGGCCACCGCGACGGCCGCCACGCCGATGACGGCTACCGCCCGGCGTGGCCGCAGCCATCGGCGCCGGTCAGCCGCACGGCCCGGTAGAGCTTGCTGGAATCTCCCGCTCCGCACACGGCTCGACGCTGACACTCTTCTGATTCACCCTCTCGATCACCACACTGCTCGGCCGCCGTGCGGTCGCGGCGGCACTCGGCAGCCCAGTGACAGACGACGCCAAGGCCGGCCCTCGTGGACCGGCCAAGAGGTGATCTGCCCGACCGCGACATCCGGACCGCGGGCAGGCAGATCACTGTGTTCGGTTCGTTCAGTGTTTCTGGGCGCGACGCTTCCGGCTCCTGAACACGATGGCCAGGCCCGCACCCACCAGCAGACCGACCAGGACGATCATCTGTGGCAGTCCGGACAGACCGGTGTGCGCCATCGAACCCCTGCCCCCACCGGCCGGGGCCGGGCGGTAGGCAGGCGGCGCGGGTGACGGCGGCGTAGAGGCCGGCGGCGAACTCGGCGTCGAGGTCGAAGTCGGGGCCGGAGTCGATGTCGAAGTCGGCGTCTCAGTGGGCGTCGGAGTCGGCGTCGGCGTCGAAGTAGGTGTCGGAGTCGGCGTGGCCTTCGGGATGTACACACCGGCGTCGATCGTGTGATCGACCCCGCCCGGCTTGTCCGGCGCCGTGACAGGCGCGAGACCGTTGCACAACTGCCCGGTGGTCGGCGGCGTCACATTGGAGTCGTGCGCACGGTCGGCACCGGCTCGCGGGAGCGTGAACCGCAGCTCGTCCGCCGAGGGCCGGCCGGGCACCTTGCCGGTGTCCGCGGTGCACACGTCGAACTGCACCGTGTATTTCGCACCTGGTGTGAGTTGGTACTCGGCGCCGACACCACCGAAGTAGTACTCACCGGCGGCATTGGTCCTGGTCGTGGCGACCTGTTTGCCGTCCGCGTCCAGCAGGTTGATCGTCGCCCCCGGCAGCAGCACGTGCCCCGGGTCCTGGATCCCGTTGTGGTCGCCGTCGAACCACACGACGTTGCCGATCTGGATCGGCGCGTTCGCCGCCGCGTACGCGATGTCACCGAGCCCGCCGGCCTTGCCGAACCCGCCTTGTTCCCGGCTGACGAACTGGAACCCGTTGGCGGTCGGGTTGTTGCCCGGGCCCTGACCGGTCGTGATGTCGTGGTACCCGGTCCCTGAGGTCGCGACGTTGACGACCGGGTCGAACTCCGTGCTGACGACCCACTGCTGCTGCGGGATATAGGCCACCGACCCCAGCGCGGTCTCCTGGTGCGCGTTGGCGTAAAAGTCGCCCGGGAAGTATTCGACGACATCGGCGGGCTGGCCGCCATTGTTGGCGGGGGTGGCGTGGTTGGGGCAGCTCCGGGTGCCTTCCCACTCGTATTCACCGGTGGGAGTGGCACAGACCATGGTGATGTCACCACCGGACATGGCGTTTTCCGCCGTGTCGTTCCCCGGGCGGGGGTCCAGCCCTCCCCAACTGAGCACGTCCATGAACCGGTCGCGGAAACCCAGGATCATCGAGCCGTCCCGGGCGAAAGCAAGGGAAGCCAGCTCAGGCTGCGGATCAATGAAGACGCCGCCCGCCTTCCGGTCGTCCCACGTGTCCAGGCTGGTGTTCCACGGGTTCCAGTGGGTGGCCTTGTCGCCGGAACCGAAGACGCTGCCGCGTTTGTCCGTGAGCGGGTGGCTCAGCACCGTGGTGAACCGCTTGCCGTCGTAGGTGGAGACGAAGGCTTTCAGGTCCGCGCGCTGCTGCGTGCTCTCCGCGCTACACACACCGCCGACGTACAGCGTGTTGTTGTGAACCTGGAGACCGAACGGCCGCCAGTCGTCGGGGCTCGCGCACCCCGGGTCCGGGATCGGGACCGTCGACTTGGGCGCCGCGGCGGTGGCCCCTGTCGCGTCGAAGCTCACCAGGCTGCGGGTCCGCAGGTTCACCGCGTACAGCGTGGAGCCGTCCTCCGACAGGGCCAGGCCACCGATGCTCTCCTTGCCCGGCGCGTCGGTGAACCCGGGATCCTTGATCATGTTGGCGGTGTCGTGCCGCGTCACCGCGGCGTCCGGCACCCGCGCGAACAGCTCCGGCGCACCCGAGCCGTTGACCGGCACCGTGTAGATCGCGCCCCCACCCTGCGGCCCGTACGGGGCGTACCGGCGGGCGAACGCGCTCTGGAACAACCGGCTCCGGTGAGTGTCGTACGCCAACGCGAACGTCGTGCCCACCTGGTCCTGCGTGGCCAGCGTGGCCGGGCACGCCACATCGGCGGGACACGTGCCCCGGGTCTTCGTCCCGAATGCCACCAAGGCCCGGTTGTCGGTCCCGTTGGCGCCGTTGTGGACCGGTACGAAGTACCGCGAGTCCGGGAGCGTGTAGTCGGCCGGATCCCACACCCCCGTCACCACCGAGGCGTTCTTTCCGTCCGACACATCCACGAACGACGTGAAGCTGTCGAAGTGGTTGTCCGCCGTCGAGGCAGGCGCCGCCCGCAGGTAGCCGCTGTACGGGGCCGGGATGCTGACGTCGACGCGGTAGTGGCCGCCGCTCAACACGGCCGACCGCGACACCACGACCTTTCCGGTGGCATCCGTGACGCCGGTGACCTCGTGCCCAGCGGGGTCGGAGATCTCCACCTTCATGCCCCGCTGTGGGACGTCCATCGTCGTGTTGATCAGGCCGGTGCCGAAGAAGTCGCGCAGCACCTGAACCGTCAGCGTGCCGTCGGCGGTCGAAGCGGCGGCCGGTCCGGCCGTCACTCCCACGGCGCCGCCGGCCAGCAAGAGAACGGATAACCCTATGCGCGCCAGCGGCTCCACAAGCCTCCGGGCCGACCGCCGAGAGTCTCTGCCGACTCGGTTCATGGCATCACACTCCACACTTTTCTTGTCAGGAAAACGAAGCGCCCGCTTCTCGCTGCACGTCCACTTGTGGTCCCGGACGCGGACTCCGGCGCGAACGCCACAGAAAAGAAAGAGGGTCCACGCTGCTGCGTGGACCGCTTTGTGGTGATCGCTTGAGGATATTGCAGGCGAGCTGTAAGCGCCGCAGGCCAGAAAAAGCGAACGCGCGTTCAGGGCCTCGGTCAGGGCGAACCTGGATTGCGTGTTCTCGCAACTCAATCACGGCGCCCTCGCCCCCACCGCCGACCCCGACACCTCACCGACCGCCATCGCGAGCAGCGCGCGACATTCTATCCGCTGGAGTCTCGCCGTCACCAGCAGAATGCCTGGCATCCACCGGGATTCGCGAAAGTCCCCAAGTGCCCAGAGAATGGCGACCGGAAGAATGTGCGAAAGCAGCATGGTGACTAGATCCGGTCCCGTTGGGCATTGCCTGTTCTCAGCGAAGCCAGTCACTGGGAGCTGATGACAAGGGTGGACTGCATTCATTGAGACGGCCGTTCATTGAGACGGCCGTTCATCGAGCGGTCCGATCGCTCGTGGCCGCTTACCGAGTTGGGTGCGGCCCTCCTGAAGTGACCTGGCATTCCGCACCCCCGGTCTGGGTCCTGCCTCGCCGTAAGTCAGGAGGTCGACATAGGCGCCCATCACCTGCCGTGCCCTGAACCGACTACAAAGCCTGCCGGCCGGCCGCAGTCACGCCGTCAACTCCGCCAGCGGCCGAGCGCCCCAGCCAGCCTCCGGCCGATGCTGCGACGACGCACTCCTGCTCGCCGCCGAACTCCAAACGGCCGACGTACCAACAGGTCGTACTTTCTCTGGTCACCGAATTCGAAAATTTCGGCGTCTTCGAGCCCGGCGAACACCACCTGCGTGCGACGAGCTTGTCCAGCCGACCCTTTGGACCGTCACCCCGGGCGCATCCGCGCACCGTTCGCTGCGCTCCCACACCTCTCCCGCCCCAGTCCTGTCCCAATCCGGTGCCGGCCTCGCACCCGCCCACATTCCGTTCTCCGCACAACCTTGACCAATGGGGCACAACCAGGAACGGGCGCCGAATACAGGGCCCAGACCCGTGTGCTGGACCTGATCAAGCCATGTCGCAACGCCCTTCACTTCAGGGCGATTCCCTTTGGAAGCCGTATTCCTATCGATCACGAGGTCGGTTCTGATCGAACCGGGTGCCTGGGCGAGTGATCTTCGCGGGTGCGTGCATGAAGGCAGGGCCTCCGGTGCAGCACGAGGGTGCGATGCCAACTCGTGAGGTGCGGTGGGCGCCTGCTCCTGACGTGCGCGTGCGGGCATGCGCAAGGGGCCCGCTCCTGGCGGGCCCCTTGCGGGTGGTGTTGTGCTATCTCATCAGCAGCCCGGGAACGTCGCCGACGGGGTTTCGAAGGTCCCTTGCCCCTGGACCTTGATCAGGCCAACGGCGCTCTTGCAGGGCCAGCTCATCTTCCAAGTGTTGGTGGCCCGGTCACCGTCGCTGATGGTCTCCAGCCCGCTGTACGACGACGAACCGTTCATGCGATACCCGAGTTGCGCCTTGATGTTCGCGCCACCCTTTTTGGTGTAGATGACAGCGATGGACTGGGGCCGGCTGTTCATGACGATGCAGAGTTGCCCCTTGCTCAAGCTGGTGCACTTGACATGGTCCGACCCTGACATCACCTTCTGCGACGCGTGGGGGGGCGTCGCCTCGGCTCCAGCCGCATGAGCCGGAACAGCGACAAGCGAGAAACCAAGGGCCGCACACGCGGCGGCTGCCAGTGAGACACGACGAATCATGAAGATCTCCCCGTTCGGAATTTCTCTGACCGTACAAAGGATCGATCACTGGAACGACCCATTTTCGGACAAGCTTCAGCCCTGTTCGAGCCGAAGGCATGAGGGGATGTCGCTTGGTCCGCACGGCCCGGTCTCTGGCCCTGCCGCGCGCCAAGGACCGCGCCATCCACGGCTGCTGCAGGGACCAGTGGTCGGATCAGCTGACCGCCGACCTGCGTGAACTCGACGCCACCTGGTAGGAGTCCGCCGAGGTGTGCGCCAGCGCCGCGTCGGCAGCCCGTGCCGCCGGCCGCAGTGTGCTGGAACTCCTGCACCCGATGCGGTCACCAGCCACGAAGTCGGTCCGGGCATCGCGCTGATGTGTGAGGTGAACGTCGATCGCATGGCTTGGGGGAGGTGGTGTCACCGGCTCCGGCGGCAGGTGCTTGCCCGCAGTGACGTGGAGAAAGTTTCTTCAGTTGACGCGGGGCCGCGGGCCGCAGCCCCCGAGCGGATCGGGTGGCTACCTCGGGCTGATCGTGACCCTGTAGGTGGCTCCCGCCCTGCCATGGGTGCTCATGCTGACGGTCTGGCCGTGGTCGTCCCAACTGGCCTTGCTGCCTTGGATATCGACGCGGTAGCCGCCTGGGGACGTGTCCCTGGGCACGGTGATCTGGGTGGGCACCTCTGCGGGGTCGCGGGTGCGGAAGGTGAGCGTGTAGGTGCGTGTAGCCGGGTCGTACGCGAACTTGAGCGGGTCGCCCGCGACGGCCTGCGCGTACGGCTGGACGAGCAGCTGGGCGTCGGGCTTCGCGACGCCCGTCTGGTCGAGGAAGCAGTAGCCGCCGCCCCGGCACCACTGCCACCACGTTCAGCCACTGGAGAAGCGGTCGAGGGAGGCCGTCATGTCGGTGACGAACTGGCTTGCGTGCGGAACGTAGGGGTTGCCGCCCCACTCCCCCACGATCACCGGCATGCGGTTACGGGTCGGGTAGTCGCTGATCGCGGCCGTCGCCGACACGGGCCGCCTTTCGGTACGTCACGGACGAGGGCGTTTCAACGGCGGCGAAGCAGCCGGCTCACGTCGTCCGAGCGCTCGGTTGTGCGAAGCATCTTCCCGGCCGATGGCCCTGAGCACGTTGCGAGCACGCCGTTCGACGAGAATCTGGATATAGATCCTTGATCTTCGCCTGGTGAAATGTGGCGTGGGCCGCCGCGACCGCAGCATCGACAACGGCCGCATCCACCCACGGGTAGGCGGATTTCAACGCGGTGGCCACCTGCCGAACGGCCATGGCCTCTTCCTGCCGGGCGGACGCCCGAGCTGCGGGGGACACCACCCGGCGTACATTCCGTCGTCGTTCCGCCGGGCGCCGCGCCCGCCGGGCGGCCGCCGGGCCGGAGCACCATCCGGCGGGTGGCCTCGGCTGTCGGGCGAGCTGTTCACGGCCGGCATACCGGCTGCCCGAAGCCGAACCGGGCAGAGCGCGAACCCCCAGGTCACCAGGTGTGCACACAGCGCGCGGCCCTGGCTGGCGACGCGCCGCGCAGCAGGTTTCAGACGGAGGGCAGACGCGGGATCAGTCGCGATCGTGGTGGGCGGCGGTGATCTGGGAGTGGTGCCGAGCGGGCGGCGGACGTCGGAGCGGTCGTTGCTCCACGGTCGCAGTGCGTTCGCTTCGCGGTCGTCCACGGCCGTGCGGCGTCGGCGCCGGCCGAGGTGTCTGCCCGTCGGGGCGGGCGGCTTTTCGCTGTTCGCCGGTGGTCGGCCGATCCGGCTCCGGTGATCAGTGCTGGGGGTGCGGACGATGCGGACGGTGGAACAGGGGGCGCCGCTGGGCAGGGCGGGCCGGAGCGAGACGGCCGACTTCGACGCGCATCATGATGGCCCGGACCACCTCGGTCAGCCCCAGGACGATGGCCATGACGCCCACCACCAGGGTGAGTGCCGCGATCGAGGCGAACGGCGAGACGATCAGCACGATGCCCGCCAGAGCGCTGATGATCCCGAAGGCCACGTGCCAGCCTCGGGCCGGCATGTCCTGGGCGGAGGCCGCCGCGGCCGTCTCCATGGTGCCGCGCAGCAGCCAGCTGAAGCCGATCCACAGGGCGAGCAGCAGAATCGACTCCATGGCGCCCCGGAAGCAGATCAACCCCAGCAGGATGGAGACCGCGCCTGTGAGGAAATGCAGCACCCGAAGATGCCGGGGCACATGCGTGCCGAAGGCGCCGGCCAGCTGGAAAACGCCGGCTGCCAGCAGATAGACGCCGAAGAGCACGCCGAGGACCCGCAGCGTTGCGTCCGGCCAGACCAGGGCGACGACGCCCAGGGCGGTGGTGGCCAGGCCCATGGTGAGCAGGATCTGCCAGCCCCTGTTCGCCAGGAAGGCCATGCCTTCGGCCAGGGGCGTGTCCTGTGGCTCGGTGCTGCGCGGGGGAACGGGGCCTGAGGACTCGGAAGGGGATGTCATGACGTCTGCCTCTTTCTTGGAGCAGCGCGGTCACGTCAGTACACGTCCATCGTCACCCGATCGGCTCCGTGCCGCTCGGCGGCGGAGACGGAGCTTGCGGCCGTGATCCGCTGCGGGCAGTGGCGAGGTTCGTCCGTTGGTCCCGAGCCCGGTGCCGAGGGATGCGCGCGCGAACCTCCGCTCCGGCCCGCCGCACCCCGCCCAGCCCCCTGGCCCACTCCAGCAGTCGCGGTATCCAGCCGCGGTGGCCAAGAACACCTCGGTACCGATCACTGCGCCCAGGTGGGCGGTCAGGACACCGGCGTTGCCGAGGAGGCCGACGAAGGCGAAGGCCAGCGGGACGCCGCCGAGATTCGCGAGCACCAGCCGGCCGCGCGGCGCCACCGCTCCGAAGAAGCGGCGGGCACCGCGTCGGCCCTGGTGAGAGTCGCGGTTATCGGGAGACGGTCTTGCCCCAGCCCTGGGCAATGTCATCCTTGGCATGGCCCAGCTGCGACTCGGTCGGGAATCTCGGCGTGCCGGAGACCTTCGGCAGCTTGGCGGCCGCGGTCTTGTCGAGCGTGCCGTCCTTCTCCATGGCGGCCATCAGAGCCGGGCGGGCGTAGCCCTTGAGCCAGAGGTTCTGGCCCTCGGCGCTGTAGAGGTACTCCTGCCACAGTCGGGCGGCCGCCGGGTGCGGGGCTTCCTTGTTGATGGCCTGCGAGTAGTACTGCGAGAACTTGCCGTCCTCTGGGACCGTGACCTGCCAGTCGAGTCCCTTGTTCTTGAACTCGTCGGTGTACCTGGCGTTGAGGTAGTCCCAGTCGAGGACGATCGGCGTCTGGCCCTTCGTGATGGTGGCCGAGGTGGACTGGACGGGCGTGTAGTTGCCGTTCTTTTTGAGCTTGGCGAAGAAGTCGAGGCCGGGCTGGATGTAGTCGAAGGAGCCGCCGTTGGCGAGGGCGGCCGCGTACACACTGGCAAAGGCCGAACCCGACTTGGTGGGGTTGCCGTTGAGCGCGACCTGCCCCTTGTACTCCGGCTTGAGCAGATCCTTGAAGGTGGTCGGACAGGTCTTCACGCGATTGGCATCGCAGCCGATGGAGATATAGCCGCCGTAGCCGTTGTACCAGCGGCTCAGCGTGTCCTTCTGGCCGTCGGGGATGTCAATGAAATCGGCGACCATGTACTGCGCGAGCAGATCCTGCTGGGCGGCGCTGTACGCGAAGGAGCTGCCGAGGTCGAGGACGTCGGGCGCCGTGTCCTGGCCCTTGCGGGAGGTGACGGCGTTGATCTCGTCCTGGCTGGCGCCGTCCGGGTTCTCCACCTTGACCTTGATGCCGTACTTCTTCTCGAAGCCGTCGATCAGCGCACCGTAATTGGCCCAGTCGCGGGGGAGCGCGATGGCGTGCAGCGTGCCTTCCTCTTTGGCTGCCTTGACGAGCGCGTCCATGCCGCCGAAGTCCTTGGCCGTGATCGCGGTGGCCGCGCTCTCTCCGTCGGCGTTGGTCGACGCGTCGCCCGCGCCACAGGCGCTGAGGACAAGTGTGGCGGCGACGAGGCCGCCGGCAAGGACGGCTGATCTCGGCAGGATCTCGGTCACGGTCTCTCCAGAGGGGTACACGAACTTGTGCGAATAACTCGTCTGAACAAGTTGGCCATAGTAGGCACGGTGTCGATGTCTGGTCCGTAACATCTTGGAAACTCTTGACTACCATTCGTGCACATCCGTGGCACGCATGGATGTTTACGGCGCCTCATCTACGCAGGTCGCGCTGCGCACACGGCTCACCACTCTGCGCGAGAGAGGGAGCGTGGCGGCACGACACGAGGAGATCGCCGAGGAGCTGCGGCGGGCGATCGATCGCGAGGACTGCGCGGTCGGCAGTCCGCTCCCCGCGGAGGCCGACCTCGCGGCGCGCTACGGCTTCTCGCGCGGCATGGTCCGCCAGGCCGTCGCGGGCCCTGATCATCGAGGGTCTCATCGGATCGGACTTGGCCCGGGCCTGCGCGCGATCGCTGAGCACGGCCCGAGCAGCGGCCTGGGCATCGAGCGGGTCCGACTTGCCGCGCCGACGGCGGGCCGTACGGTCGGGCCGGTTCACGTCGAACGTCTCGACATGCTGGGCCAGCAGACAGCGGGGGCAGGGCCGCCCCGCAGCTGCTGGCCCCTCGACCCTGGCCCGGCGCACCGTGCCCAACTGCCTGGCCCACTGGAGCAGTTGGCGACAGCGGGCCGCAGTGGATGGGAAGGATCCGGTGCCGATGACCGCCCCCAGCGGGGAGAGCACGGCCGCGGCATGGGTATCCCGGTGGGTGTCCACGCCGAGGACGACCTCACCCGCAGTCGGCGGAAGTTGGCCGGTAGCTGGGGTGCTGGGCGTTCTGGTCATGGCCGTTCCCCCCCCCGGCCGGATGGCGGCGTCGAGTGAGTCAGACCCCAGTCCGGGACAGCACTCACCGAGTTTCCGAATTCTCACGGGCGAGGGGACACAAAACACCCCTTTCCCGGAGTGATTGCCAGTACCGGTGGATCACTTCAGCATCGACGGTAGGGCCAGCAGCAGCTCATGCGCGGTGATCAGCCACTTGAACCGCGGATACCCGGTCCGCTCGATCGAGGAAGCTGCCCAAAGGGACACGATGGGGGCCCAACTATCGCCGTCGAGGTCCTGCGTGCCTGGGGCAGCTCATGTTTTGGCACCTTGCGGCGATTGCGTACAGGCGAATGCGTACAGGCGAATGCGTTCAGCCGCTCCCCTCCCCCATGGAAGCGCTGCCCTGGCGGGCATGGGCTTCTCCCCCACCCCCGGCCTGCCGGGTTCAGCGGCAAGCCAGATGTGACGCTGAAGCCGGGTGCGAACGACAAGGTCGGTCTGCTGTTCCTGTGCGCGCAGAGCAGCATCGCCGACCAGTTCGAGTTCATCCAGGCCCAGTGGGCGAACAACGAGGTCTTCCTCCCCTCCGGCAGCGGCCTCGACCCCGTGATCGGCACGCTGCCGTACGAGAAGAAGGGCGACGAGGCGGTCGAACAGCACTGGCCCAAGCAGTACGGCTCCCGCAACGAGCTGGACTTCTCGCACAACCCGCCGCAGGTGATGGACCACTTCTTCAAGAAGCGGGTCGGCCAGTGGGTGACCATGTGCGGCGGCGAGTACTTCTTCGTCCCGAGTCTCAGTGCCCTCAAGAAGTTCGGCACCCTCGTGGAGCCGTCGGCGGGGAACGGGGCCTGACCGTGGGTCACCATCGTCACGCCGTCAACGACCTGGCCCGGCACCTGAGCGGCTACGTCTGCGAGCCGGGAAGCCCCGAGTACACGCAGGCCGTCAGCATCGACAACGGCCGTACCCGGACGCCCCCGGCCTATGTCGTCCGCGCCCGCTCGACCGACGACATCGCCCGGACCATCGCTTTCGCCCAGCACACCGAACTGCCCATGACCGTACGCGGCGGCGGTCACAGCGCTGTCGGCTACTGCCTCAACCGGGGCGGCGTCGTCCTCGACCTCGGCTTGATGAAGGCCATGACGCTGGACCGGGACAAGAGACTGCTGCGCGTCGAGATGGGCGCCACCTGGAGCGATGTGTACACATACGTCGCGCGCCACGGTGCCCCCCTGATCCCCGTCGGTGGCGGCTGCCTCACAGTGGGACTGCCGGGTTTCCTCCTGGGTGGCGGCTACAGCTTCGTCTCGCGTTCCTACGGACTCGGCAGTGACAACGTCACCGAGATCAAGCTCGTCGATGCCGCCGGCCGTCTGCGCACCCTGACCGCCGATGCCCCCGAGCAGGCCGACCGGGACCTGTTCTGGGCCTGCCGGGGCGGGGGCGGGGGAAACTTCGGCGTTGCGGCCGAGATGACCCTCCAACTGCACCGGCCGCCGACCGCGACCGTGCTCGGCGGCCACCTCTCCTACCCGCTGGAACGCGCCACGGAGGTGATCTCCGCCTATGACGAGTGGGCCGAGAAGGTCCCCCCGGCGATGGCCGCCTACGGTTACGTCGGCAACGGCCCCGACCCGGCCGACCCCACCCGGAAGATCCCCACATTCCGGATCACCCCGGTCTTCAACGGCGACTACGCCGAGGGGATCGACCAGCTCCGGCCGATGCTCCGGCTGCAGCCCTTCGAGGCGCAGTTCTACTCGGTGCCCCTCCCCATCGGCGACATCCAGTTCGGCACCCCGCCACGCGTCGGCGGCGCAGTGGGACGCGGCGCGGCGTTCGCGATGGAGCTGTTCGACTACATCGAGAAGGAGAAGCAGAACTTCCCGTCACGCGCCAACAAGAACCCGAAGAACGAGAAGAACCAGAAGAACTGAAGGAACACCGGGGAGTTCAAACGGCGAGCGGCTCCCGGCGTGAGGGCGTCACATCGGCTGAAACGCACGGTGGCGCCCTCCCCACCGGGAGGGCGCCACCGGACTGCCGCCGTTCAACTGATCATTTCGCCCGCGCAATTGTCGAATTGACGAAGATAGGCGCGCCGTCGTCGGTGACGATGCCTGGAACCCCGGTGGGAACGGTGAAGTCGACCTTGTTCGGCTCGAACACCAGGCACATGCTCGACCCGCCGTAGCTGAAGTACCCGATCTCCTCGCCCCGGGTGACCCGCTGGCCCACCTCAGCTGCGATGGTGACCGAGGAGATCTCGGTGATCCCGACGGGAATGACGCAGACCTTGCCGATGTCGGGGGACTCGCTCTTGATGACCACGATGCCCCTGGTGTTGACATTGGCCTGGTAGCCCTGGGAGAGCGTACCGGCGGTCGGGTCGACCTGCTCCGAGTACAGCTCGCTGAACATCAGCCCCTCAACCGTCTCCGTGTACTCGATCACCCCGTCGACGGGAGCGTGCCATCGGTGATAGTTCGCCCCCGAGAGGAACGACTGGAAGACGGTACCGCCCACGAATTTGTCGATGCCGCTGTATTTGCTGAGCAACTTCCGAAGCGAGTACCGCTGGTGCTTGATGTCGAGGATGTTGTCGTCCTTTTGGACGTTCGGATACGCCATGACCACCGAGCCGTCGTTCGGAGAGACGACCGCCCGCAGATCGTGCAGTGCTCCGTTGGGGCGGAACTCAGGCTTGATGGGCCGGTGGAAGAAGGCGTTGTAGGACGTGAATCCGCCGTATGGGGCGTCCGGATCGACCGCGAACTCGTAGAGCTTGAAGTCCTCATACGCCGCCTGACTCAGCCAGCCGTCGGGGCCGTTGTACAGGACGTGGCGGCTCTCCGGGCTGTCCAGAAAGGCGCACCATGCCTTGAGGATCTTCCGCAGGGCGTCATTGAACCTCTGATCACAGAAGAGTTTCCAGCCATCGTCCTTGACAGCCATCATGTAGCAGAACAGGGCCGACATCGGGAAGTAGATGCGCTGCCGGGGGTCCAGACGGTAGTGGGGTGCGGTCTGCGTGATCTCGTCAAGACAGGTCAGCATTTCGTCGATGTTCCTGGCCCCACCTGGATGCAGTTTCAGGGCCTCTTCGATCGTCCGCGTCACGAGGTCCCGGAGATCCTTCTCCCGGTCGAGCAGATCCGCCAGTTCCTGCACGGGCTTGACGTGCTCCACCGCCCGCTGCGCCCTGGCCCTCTCCACCAACGCCGCCTGCCAAGCGTCGACCGCCTTGCGGTCCCGCGGCAGATAACCCGCGGCCCGGCCGAACGAACTCTGGTACCTCGCTTCGATCGCCGCCTCGGTCAGGGGCTTGCTCATCGCTCTCTCCGTCCCTCGATCGGCTGGCCGTACGGAACCATCGGCCGTACGGCAGCTCACTGATTGCGCAAGGCCGTTGTCTGGAAGCAGCCGGATGGTGTGGTGATCGCCGGCCTGGTGCTCCTCCCGACCGCCCGCGCTCCGCACAGGCAACGTTTCGCGGGGCAACGCGGTCCGGCAACCGCCGACGGAGTGACAGCGTCCGAAGGCGCCCGACCGCCTGCTCCGGCCCGACCACCTCGATCCGCACGCCTGGGTCCTGCACCGGCTCCGTGAGGTCGCGGCGCAGCGGCGTCCACGGCTCGTCGGTGTTTGGCAGACGGGATCACCGCGAGGCGGGTGTGCGGTGCATCGCTGGGGGGCTCACGACCGTCAGGACGGCGCGGAGCGCCTTACGGGTGCTGCGGGTGCCATTCGAAGAGCAGGATGGTGGCGTCGTCCCGCAGGTCGTTGTGCTGGTAGTCGAGGATGGCGTGGATGAGCAGCCGCAGCACCTCGGCCGGGAGCTGGCCGGCGGCGGAGGCGCGGATGATGAAGTCCGTGAACCGGTCGAGGCCGAAATCAACGCCATTCGCGTCGCGCGCGTCGACCACACCGTCGGTGTAGAGCAGTACGCGGTCGCCCGGTTCGAGTCTGGTCTCGTGGACCTGCCGGGCGACCGGGGAGAGTTCGAGGGGCAGGCCGATCGGCGGCTGCGGGGAGCTGTCCAGCGCCCCCTCGAGCACCCGCTCGCCACGGATCAGCAGCGGTGGCGGGTGACCGCAGTTGATCCAGTGCAACTCCCCGGTGGCGGCGTCGAGCCGGCACACCACACCGGTGCAGAAGTGGTCGGGCAGCCACTGGGCGAGCGTGCGGTCGACGGAGCCGACGATGTCGGGCAGGTCGGCGCCGCTGCGGCGGGCGTTCCGCGCGCCGGCCATGGCGACCGAGGTGGTCAGACCGGAGGCCAGATCGTGGCCCATGCCATCGAGGATCATGGTGTGCAGCACATGCTTGATCACCGCGTGGTCGAAGGCGTCGCCGCCGACGTCGTACGCCGGCTCCAGCACCGCGGTCGAGACGCACTGCGTGCTGCCGATGGTGCGGGGCGGCAGGAAGGCCCGCAGCATCTCGGCGGGCAGCTGCATGGTCGCGGTACGGGTGCGAGCGGCGATCCAGTCGCTGTAAGCGCGCTTGGAGGTGACGACCATCGCGAGCACATCGGCCAGCATCCGGCTGCGGCGCATCCGCGGCCCGTCCAGTGTGGCGGTCCGCACCGCCAGCACCCCCAGCCGCTCCGCACCGTCGACCAGCGGCACCCAGACCACCACGCCGTCGCCGTCATCCGTCATCCGCTCGGAGACCGTACGGTACGCCCAGCCGGCCTGCGAGGCGTCCACCGGCAGCGGTTCCAGGGACTCGTCGAGCGGGACGAGCAGCCATTGCTGGAGATCGACGAGGTAGATCAGCGCTGTGTTCAGGCCGAGGGCCACGGCGCACCGGTTCGCCAGTGCGGACAAATCCACCGGGAGGACGATCTGTGCCTCGCTGATCAGCTCCTCCAGCAGACTCTCGTCGACGGCGGCGACGGGATCGGCGGGCGCCTGCGATGGGTCCGGCACAGGGATCACCCCTTCCGCACCCAGTCTCACATCGATCACGGTGCCTCTCACCTCAGCGGAGCCCCGCTGAGCCAGGCCACGACCGGGTCGATGACCAGGGTGTCCGGTTCGGCGCCGCGCCGGACCGCCTCGCGGGCCTGGGGGCCGCCGTGCGGGTCGTCTTCATGTCGTTCATGCGCTGCCACCCGCCTTGTGCCGGCTTGCGCCGCAAGGCTCAGCTTGTGCCCGCGGGGCCGGGCTTCAACCCTCGGTATCACTCTTCCGGGTGTAGGCGTGACAGAAGTCCAGGCGCCATCCCTGAAGTAAATCTGTTGCGGCGGCAGTAGACATCGGCTCGTCTCGGAGTTACTGTTTCTTCGTTCTCACGGAGTCGAAGAGGGCACGGCAGAGGTGAACTGCCGTGCAAGCAGGTCAAGCAGTAGGCGGAACGGCAGTGGAGCGACGGGGCCGAAAATCGTTGGGTCCCGTCACTGACTGCCGGGCCGAGCGGCCCCAGGGGCCGCGAGCAGTACCCGCGGTATCCAGCAGTACAACCGAGTAACCGAATGAGGTAAGGAGCAGACGCCATCAGGATCGCCCGGGCGAGGAAGAAGTCCGCTCGGGTACCGCAGGCCCCGGATTGGAAGGTGGTCCCCGGTCACGCAACCGCGATCCCCGCACCTCCGCCCTCCCAGGCGGACCAGCGGAAACAGAAAGCCGGCGCAGTCAGCCGGTAGATGGTGTTGAAAGCTCGGGGCCCGGGTGCCGGTACGGCACCCGGGCCCCTCGATGCGTCCCTGAAAGAAGAGGTCTATGCCCCCTCGCAGTACCCGCCCCGTCGACAAACTCGACGACGACGACTACCCCGCCTACACCATGGGCCGGGCCGCCGAGACGCTCGGCACCACCCCCGCCTTCCTTCGCGCCCTGGGCGAGCACCGCCTGATCACCCCCCTGCGCTCCGAAGGCGGACACCGCCGCTACTCCCGGTACCAGCTCCGCATCGCCGCCCGCGCCCGCGAACTCGTCGACCAGGGCACCCCCATCGAGGCCGCCTGCCGCATCGTCATCCTCGAAGACCAACTCGAAGAAGCCCAGCGCATCAACGAGGAGCTGCGCGCCCGCGGCACCACCTCGTAGCGGCGTTCGAGACCGACCTGCCCGAGCCGATCGCCGCTCCGGCACGACGTGATCACCCGCGACGGTCGGCGGCGCCCCCACCGGGCGGCCGGGCCTGCACCGCGGCCCAGGCCGCCCGCGGCACCGAGGTCCATGCCCCAGGACAGGCCAGCGGCATGGCTCCGGCGCAGCGCTTCGGGCAGATGCCAAGCTGTCCCCGTCGTGCCCCTCAGGTGATCGGGAGTTCCGCGTGCCTGTCGCGTTCCGCATCGAGTGCTGCCGGTGCGTCAGCAACTTCCCGCTCGTGCAGGACATCTACGAGCTCAACGACGGCTCTGCGTGGCGCGAGGACGTGTAATGGCGGCGCCCTCGGCCACGGCTGACACCCCTGACGAACCTCTCGCCTCGCCGGTCAATTCACACAACGAGTGGGACCCGCTGGAGGAGATCATCGTTGGGCGTCTCGGCGGCGCGACGATCCCGTCCAACCACCCGGTCGTGGCGTGCAACATCCCGCCATGGGCGGCGCGGCTGCATCGGCCTGCGGGCGGCTTCAAGTATCCGCGCACGCTGGTCGAGCCGGCACAGCATGAGCTCGATCAGTTCATCGCTCTCCTGGAGTCCCTCGGCATCACGATCAGACGTCCAGACGCGGTCGACCACAAACGGCGCTTCGGCACCCCCGACTGGTCGTCGCGCGGATTTTCCAACACCTGTCCGCGAGACAGCATGCTGGTGATCGGCGACGAGATCATCGAGACCCCGATGGCGTGGCCGTGCCGGACCTGGCTATCGCATCCACGAGATCGAAAGCCGCTGCCGCACCCCCATGCACATCGACACCACCTTCGTCCTGCTCTCGCCCGGCAAGGTGCTGGTCAATCCTGAATACGTCGACGTCGACCGTCTGCCCGAGGTCCTGAGCTCGTGGGACGTCCTGATCGCTCCCGAGCCCAGCCCCGTCAACGAGCAACTGCTCAAGATCACCTCGATGTGCGGCAAGTGGCTGAGCATGAACATCCTGATGATCGACGACAGGCGGGTAATCGCGGAGCAGCACCACACCAACATGCTTCGCGCGCTCGAACGATGGGGGTTCGAGCCGATCCCGTGCGACCTGCTGCACTACGCGCCGTTCGGCGGCTCATTCCACTGCGCGACACTCGACACCCGGCGTCGCGGCACGCTCGAATCGTACTTCGATTGACCGACCCGCCCGATCGCCGGTACCGACGCCCCTCCCCAGGGCTCGACTGGTACTCCCGTCAGCCCACCTACCAAGATGAGGTGGTCGGCTTCGCAGCAGGAGCAGGGCCGTCGGCCACGGCGTTGCCGACGGATGCCTTCCTGAGCAGGCGAAAATTCGGGTGAGATCGGCGCGACAATGCGGAACACTCGGGCCGGCCGATGAGTTCTGCCAAGCGTGCCGGTCTTACCGGTATCACCACCGACGTTCGTGCCGACAGCCCTTGGCTGCGAGGCGACTGTGCCCAGGAACCCCAGCGAGGTGCTGCATGTCAACTGTGACCCAAGAACGACCCGCTGTGCAGGCGGGCCGCATACCGACCGTGGTGCGGCTGCTGGTGCTGGCCACGTTCGTGGTGATCCTGAACGAGACGATCTTGATCAACGCGATCCCGCGGTTGATGGACTCGTTGCGTATCACCGAGCAGTCGGCGCAGTGGGTCTCCACCGCGTTCATGCTGACCATGGCCGCCGTGATTCCGATCACCGGCTGGTTCCTGCAACGGGTCACCACCCGCCAGGCTTACGCCATCGCGATGGGCGTGTTCCTCGCGGGTACCGCTCTGTCCGCTGTCGCGCCCTCCTTCGAGGTGCTGCTGCTGGGTCGGATCGTGCAGGCCGCAGGCACAGCCGTGATGATGCCCCTGCTGATGACCACGCTGATGATCGTGGTGCCCGAGCATGATCGCGGCCGGGTGATGGGCAACGTCACCCTGGCGATCTCGGTGGCGCCCGCGCTCGGACCTGCCGTGTCCGGGCTGATCCTGCAGCTCGGCTCCTGGCGGCTGCTGTTCGTGGTCGTCCTGCCGATCGCGGCTGTGGTGACCCTGTTCGGGCTGCGCAAGATGGACAACATAGGCGAGCCGCAGGTGAGCTCCATCGACTGGCTCAGCGTGTCCGTGGCGACGCTCGGCTTCGGCGGCCTGGTGTACGGCCTGAGCCTCTTCGGCGAATCCGACGGCAGGGTCGGGCTCGGCATCGGCATCGTCCTCGCGGGGATCGCGGCCATCGCGGTTTTCGTGATCCGCCAGCTCAAGCTGCAACGCACCGGTGTGCCTCTGATGGACCTGCGCACCCTCGGGCACCGCACCTTCGGCCTTTCCTTGGCCCTCATCTCCATCGGGTTCCTGGCGATGCTCGGGTCGATGATCCTGCTGCCGCTGTACCTGCAGAACATGCGCGGGCTCAGCCCGCTGGAGACCGGCCTGCTGGTCATGCCGGGCGGTCTGGCCATGGGGCTGCTTGGACCGACCGTTGGCAAGGTCTTTGACCGGTTCGGCAGTCGGCCGCTGGTGCTGCCCGGCTCGATCGGCATGGTGCTCGCCCTCGGCGGTTTCACCCAGGTCTCGATGACGATGCCGTACTGGCAGGTGCTGGGACTGCACGCGCTGCTGATGGTGAGCCTGGCGGCGACCTTCACCCCCGTCTTCACGCTGGGCATGGGCGCACTTCCCCCGCACCTGTACTCGCACGGCAGTTCAATGCTCGGGACGTTGCAGCAGGTCGCCGCAGCGTTCGGGACGGCGCTTGTGGTGACCGTGATGACCGCGCGCACCGGTCACCTGGTCGCCGACGGCGTCGCCGCCGTGCCCGCACAGCTGAGCGGGATGAAGCTGGCCTTCGGCGTTGCCGCCGCTCTCACCTTGGTGACGATCGTCGTTGCCGCGAAACTGCCGCGCCGGATCGCTGCCGCTGACGCCCAAGACCACGGCAGCGCCGCGGACCAGCCCACCGGATCATGAGGGCTGGGCGGAGGTGAAAATGCTGGCCGAGGCGCAAGCCGTCGAGGTCGACGACGTGCTTGGGCTCGCAGTCGGACCTCCGAGCTCCCTCAGCCGGCGTGAAGGATCCGAAAGCGATCGGGTTGCGCCGGATCTCGATCAACGACTTGGACCGGCGCCCAAGCCCATTGCCAAACGCTGATGCCTGGCGTGCGGGAGAACTGGATCTTCCCGCGGGTGCCTTCGACTGCAACGCGCGGCCAGGATTCGGCTATGCGCGCCCGGTCCGCACCGTGAGAACGCAGCACATCGGCGAGGACGGCGACCGTGTCGTAGCCCTCGAAGGCGACGAAGGACGGCGCTTGGGCCAGCCGCTCGCGGAGGGCCGCCTCGACTCGTTCACCGAGCGGGCTGAGGCGCTCGGGCAGGTAGCGCAAGAACGGGATCGCGGCGCCGTCGTCGCCCAGCAACGTCGCCCATTCGGAGAACTCCGGTTGCCCGGCCGGAGCACCGATCATGATCTCGGCGAGGCGCTGGTCGCGGCGGACGGACTTGACGATCGGCACTGCCGGCTCCGGGTGGCCGACCAGAAGAAGGAGGGCCGTCGCGCGATTGTCGACGAGTTCGTCGCACACCGCCGTGGGAGCGAGCGCGCTCATGTCGAGTTCGATGACGGTGCCGCCGCGTGGAGCGAGGTAGTCCCGCAGAATGCGGGTCCCGGATGCCCAGTAGACGCTCGGCTGGGCTGCTACGGCGATTCGGCTGTGGCCGGCGCTGAGGAGGAGGTCTGCGTAGACCTGCCAGCCGCGGGACTGCGGTGGGCAGAGGCGCGCGACCCATTCCGTTGGCTGTTCGGTGAGCGCGTCGAGAACCGCTGACGAGCAGAGGAACGGCAGGCCGAGGGCGTCGGCCCTGGCGGCAGCGGCGCGAGCGACGACGCTGTGATACTCCCCCGCCAAGGCAGCCACGCCCAGGCGAGCCAACTCATCTACGGCCGCCGCGGCCCTCTGTGGATCAGCCGCGGTGTCTCGGACCACCAGCTCGAGTGGTCTCCCGACGATCCCACCGGCGAGCAAGTGTTGGCCTGCCTCGACCCAGCCAGGCCGGGTCAGCGGAACGAGAGCGCCGATCTGGACGGATGATCCGTCAGTCCGCTCCGCTCCAGGTGGCGATGGTGGCGTACTCATGCGTTGGCGTCTCCCGTGTGACGATTCGGTCGCGGTTTGCCCGGATCGCAGATTGGCCAGGCCCGGTCGTACGCGTTCATCTCATCCCGCCGTGGCGGGCGCACCTGGGTGGCCATGCCGGACATTGCATCCACCACCATTGCCAACAGGCAAGCGATTATCTCTTCGCTGAGCTGCCAGGCTTCAAGGAACCTCTGCGGCGCGAAGCCGAGCTGGTGGGGCGGCATCCGCCTCGGCCAGGCGCACTCCTGCGTCATGCTTCTCATGGGCGTGCGCGCGGACGGCCGCAAGGAACTCATTACGCTCGCCGAGCGCCACGCGAGTCGACCAGTCCGCCCATTTGCCCACTGGCGCGCGATCACCGCGCCTCACCGCGCCTCACCGCGCCTCACCTCGTCGGCTTCGCCCGCAACGGCGCCCGCCTCAAGAATGGTCACCTCGTCGAACGCCCCAAGGTCACCGCAGCCTGAACAACGCCACTGATCCGCAATGACAGTTACTCACCAGGAAGGCACCTCGGCATGACCACCAAATACGACGTCAAGCGCGAGCTCAAGAAGTGCTACTCGCCCAAGAACACCGACTGGGAGCTCGTCGACATCCCCGAGCTCCATTTCCTCGCCATCGACGGGCACGGCGACCCGAACACCAGCGCCGCGTACCGCCGCGCGGTCGAGGCGCTCTACGCGGTCGCCTATACCGTGAAGTTCGCGAGCAAAGGCGACCTCGGCAAGGACTTCGTCGTGGGCCCGCTTGAGGGACTGTGGTGGGCGGACGACATGGACGACTTCCTGGCCAGGCTCAAGGACAACTGGCGATGGAGACTGCTCATCAACGTCCCCGACTGGATCACCAGCGACATGATCGAAGACGCCAAGCGCACCGCTGGAGCCAAGAAGAACCTTTCGGCCATTCCGCATGTTCGGTCAGAGACGCTGCACGAGGGCAACAGCGCCCAGGTCCTCCACATCGGCCCTTACGACGACGAGACACCGATCCTGACCAGGCTGCACCACGAGTACCTCCCCACCAACAACCTGCGGGAGGCGGGACTCCACCACGAGATCTACCTCAGCGATCCACGCAGGACTGACCCCGCCAAGCTCAGGACGATTCTGAGGCAACCCGTAGAAGCACAATCCGATTGAGGGACGTCGGCATGTCAGCGAAGGGCCCTGGCGACATGAGCTGGCCTACTTGTCGACGGATGGCTCGGGCTTCACCTGGAGCTCGTCGAGCCGCAGAAAGGCCAGCGCGCGGCGCATCAGGTCGACGAGTTCCTCGGGCTCGTCCTGCCAGGCCCAATGCTCCATGGTGACGGTGAACGCATCCAGCACCGCGGTGGTCAGCAGACGCACTTCGAGACTGTCGACAGGGGCGTCCGCGCGGGACGCCAGCGCGGGCGCGAGCCGTTGCTGCATCTCCCGCCCCGCGGCGAGCCAGCGCATCTTCAGTACGGGGACGGTCCCCAGGACCCGGATCAGTCGACGGGCCCGGGCGGCGTCCTCCAGGCGTCGCTCGGCCGTCGCCGTCCCGAAGGACGCCTCGATGGCGGCGCTGAGCGGTTCTTCGACCGGATGTTCCGCGAGGACGTCCACGAGTTGGCCGACGCTGGAGGCGAAGAGGGGGGTGAGGGCGTCCTCCTTCGCCGGGCAGTAGCGGTAGAAGGTGCGCAGGGAGATGCCCGCGGCCGAGGCGATGTCCTCGACCGTCGTCGTGTCATAACCGCGGTCGGCGAACAGGGTCGCCGCGGCCTCCGCGATCTCCAGCCGAGTCTCCAGGCGCCGATGTTCCGTCAGGGACGGTCGGCCCCGCGCTGCCGCCATTGTGTGCTCCTTGTCGTGCTTCACCTCGGCCTTCATTCTCGCAGAGAATTAGTGGCATGCCATGCCAAAAAAGCGTATGTTGATCAACGACTGATCAGGAGCCGGTCGGCCAGTGGTCGATTCATCCGCTGCGCCCGTGCTGTCGCGCTATCCCTGCATGCCCGCACGCCGGTTGGGGCCGTGCGGCGAAAGGCGATTGCCGATCGGCGGCGTACGGCCCATGACCGACGCGCGGTGATCAGTGACCGGTGTACGTACAGCGTCAGCCAAGGAGCCGATCATGTCCCGCACTTACCTCATCACCGGAGCTGCCTCCGGCATCGGCAAGGCCACCGCCACCCGGCTCAAGGAGCAGGGGAACACGGTAATCGGTGCCGATCTCAAGGACGCCGATATCGTCGTGGACCTCGCCACGCCCGAGGGCCGGGCCCATCTGGTCCAGTGCGCAAGCGAGTTGAGCGGTGGGCGGCTCGACGCCGTGATCGCGGGCGCCGGCCTCGCCGGTTTCGAACCGCGCGCCGTCAGCGTCAACTACTTCGGTGCGGTGGCCACCTTGGAAGGGCTGCGCCCCCTGCTGGCCGCCGGTACGGACCCGCGCGCCGTCGTCATCGCCTCGGTCGCCTCCGTCCACCCTCACGACACGGCCATCGCCGACGCGGCGCTCGCCGGTGACGAGGAAGCGGCGCTGACCGCCGCGCAGGCAGCGGTCGACCGGGGAGAGGGCTATGCGATCTACGGCTCGACCAAGGCCGCCCTCGCCCGATGGATACGCCGCACCGCCGTGACCGCAGACTGGGCGGGCGCCGGTATCCCCCTCAACGCCGTAGCCCCCGGAACCGTCATCACCCCCATGACCGAACCCATGCTGGCCAGCCCCGACGTACGCAAGATCGTCGACGAGACCGTCCCCATGCCGCTCCACGGCCACGCCCAGCCGGCACAGATCGCTCCCCTCCTGACCTGGCTCACCTCTCCCGAGAACGAACTGGTCACCGGCCAGGTCGTCTTCATCGACGGCGGCGCCGACGCCGTACTGCGCGGCGACGGCACGTGGTGACCCGTCGAGGGAAACGGCCGATCAGCGACAACCCGCCGTCATCGCAATCCGCAGTCATCGGAGGCCCATCCGTGCACACGCTCACCCGCACGACCGTCGTCACCGCCGACCCCGATGCCGTCTGGCAGATCATCGGCAAGTTCGGCGGCCTCGCCGATTGGCACCCCCTGCTGCCGCCGTCGGTGATCGAGGACGGCGCCGATCCCGAGACGCCCGGGGCGGTACAGGCGTTCTCCGTCAACGGCCAAGTGGTCATCCGGGAACGGCTCCTGGAGAAGGACGACTCGCGCCGGATGCTCCGTTACACCATCCATGAATCCGCCGTCCCCGTCTCCGACTACGTCTCCACGCTGTCCGTGCACCCGCACGAGGCGGGCGCCGAAATCCGCTGGGCCGCGACATACCAGGCCGCCGACGAACTCGTCCCCAAGATCGAGCAGCACTTCGGCGACACCATCTACGCCGCCGGCCTGGACGCCCTCAAAGAACGCTTCTCCCGGCCCGCCTAGGTTCTGCCTGGCGGGTTGACGTCGGCCTGTGCGACGACCGGCGCGAGCGCCGTCGTGGCTGCCTGGTTCAGCCGGTCCTGAAGCGTGCGGTCAGGCTGCGGGTGCCGGTTGTGGTCAGGGCTGCCGCCAGGAGGGCGATGATGCCCGTCTGCACGGTGGAGGCGGCGATGAGTGAGCCGGGGGCGTGGGCTTGGACCACGAACGCGAGGGTGAGAGTCCGCTCCACGAGGACGGCGAGGCCGAGCGTGGCCAGTGCGAGGGGCAGTACGGGGTCCGCCACGCGCTTCGGTGACCGGCAGCGGGCGACCAGCCACATGGCGGCCGCGGCGATGAACGCCGAACCGCCGGACCCTCCCGTGGCCGCAACCGCGGGCCACACCACCATCGACGCACCCATGAGGACGCAGGTGCCCATGAGGGCCAGCCCGGGCGAAGCCAGCGGGAGCCGGGCGGGCGGAGCGTCGCAGTGGAAGCCACAGCACAGCGTCAGGACGGTCAGCCAGGAGAACACCGCAGTCGCGAGCGGGAGGGCGACCGCCACGGTGTCCCATCCGCCGCCCACGAGTTGCACGACCGACACCAGGCCAGGGAGGGCCGCGAGGACGGCGAAGACGAAGGCGGTGCGCCTGCGGTCGCGCAGCAGCGCCAGGTAGACCACCGTCCAGGCCAGCGGGAGCAGCCACAACGCCGCCTCGTACAGCCCCGGTGCGGCGCCGTGGCCGGTGAAGCCACCCAGGAACGACCTCCGGTCCGGCGCGGGGGCGCCCCCGAACCAGGCGAGGAAGAGGGCCCGTTCGGTCAGTGCGGAGGCTGCATGCAGCAACACGCTCAGCAGCGCGAAGAGGCGAACCGTCGCGCCGAGCGTGGCGTAGGGGGCCGGGGCGCCGGCGGCACCCATCCGGGTGCGGATGGCAAGGGCGGCGATGCTGGCCACCTCGCCCCAGGCGGGTCGCATCTCGTCCTGAGCCTGCTCGTCGATCCCGTGCAGGTAGGCCTCCACCATCTCCTCCTCCCGCTCAGCGCGGTAGTAAGAGGGCAGCAGGCGCAGGGCGGTGCGGTAGCGCTGTTCGAGCACAGTCGTCATGCGGTGCCTCCGGCGATGCCCGGGCGACGCACTGAGCGGCTCGCGGGAGCCGGCCTGGCAGTGGTGGGGCGGTGTGCGGCTATCCGCTGCGTCGCAGCGCGTGCCCCGGCCGCCATCCGCTCCGCTTCGGCGGACAGGGCTGCCGCACCGGCGTCGGTGAGGCGGTAGTACCTGCGCAGTCGGCCCTGTTGCACCTCCTCGCGGTCCAGCTCGATGAGCCCGTCGGCCGCCAGTCGGTCCAGCACGCCGTACAGCGTGCCGATCCGGAGCTGTACATGCCCTTCGGACAGCTCATCGACCACCTGCACGATCCCGTAACCATGTCGCGGTTCGTCGACCAGCGCGGTGAGGACGAAGAACGCCGCTTGCGTCATACCTCTGGCAGTCATGCGCTCACTATATCCTGCCTTCCGATATATAGGGGTGGGAGGGGTATCGGCGCCGACCCGTCATGAGTCCTCGGGCCGACTGGATGGCTGATGGCTGTCGAGAAAGGAGTGACGGCGGGCCGCGCCCCTGCCGCCTAAGCCGTATGGCGGCCGTCCCCGCGACGGTCGGCGTCGGTCGGCAGGAGGATGCGGATGAGGGGTGGATGCCGAGACGCACGTGGAAGGCGGAGACCATGCCGAAATACCTCTTCAGGGTCAGGCTGACCGTGGATGGACTGAAGGGCCTGCTCAAAGACGGCGCCAGTGCGCGCCGCGAGGTCGTGGAGCGCATGGTCCAGAGCCTGGGAGGCCAGCTCGAATCGATGTATTGGGCATTCGGCGAGGAGGATGTGTACGCCACGGTGGAGCTGCCGAGCAACAGCTCCGCTGCCGCCATGGGTCTCGTCACCTCGGCAGCCGGTGGCGTGCACACGAGCACCGTCGTGCTGCTGACCGCCGACGAGATCGACGAGGCGGTCCGCCAGAAGGTGGAGTACCGGCCGCCGGGCGCGTGACGCCCGCGGGCCACCCCCGATCCGACCTCTTCCTCAATCCCGGTACTGCGGTTTGGCAGGCGTGTCGGGCTTGGGCACCTCGGGCATTCCCGGCTTGTCTTCGTCGCGGATCTCGACCTTCACCGACTTGAATGCTTGGTCCTTGGCCGACGATGCCATAGTGGACGTCGATTCGGGGTTCTGGCTGGCTTGGAGCTGTTGCGCGGCCACGGCCTGGAAGTTCTTGAACAGAGGGCCGAGAAAGCCTTCTGCGATTTTCTGCGCGTGCGGCGATGTCTCGCGCACGATCTTCGGGTCGTCGCGCTCATCCTCCAGGTCGCGCACCCGCTTCGAGGCGCCCGAGGCGCCGGGGATACCGTCGTTGAGCTTCTGCGCGGCCTGTTCGGCAGCCTCGGCTTCGCTGCCGCCGCTGTTGAACACGTTCTCAAAGGACACGGAATTCCTCCTCGTTCCGCCGGCGGATGTCACATCAGCTCTTGTAGAGCGGCACCTCGCGGTCATGGCCGATCCCGTCGTCGAGATCGAGTGTCTCGAGTTCGAAGACTTGGTGCTCGCCGGCAAGAGTGGAGACGGTTTCGGCCTCTCCCTTGAGGGTGAGGAACTTCTTGCCGTCTTCGACCAGGCCGATGACGCCGATGTCGTGCACGATCACCTGGGCTTCCTTCGGAAGGGGAGTCGCTCCGCTCTGATCCCCGGTCTGCGCCCGGCTTTCCTCGCCCACAGGCCAGTTCGGCTTACCGGGCAGCTCCACCGGCTCGGGGTAGTACAGGGCGACATAACCGCCGAAGGTGATGGGGAGTTCGTAGTCGAACGTCCTCACCTGGCGCCGTTGTGTGGCCAGCACGTCCACCCGGCTGTGCACGGGGCCACGCAGCGTCGACTTCTGCGTCCACGACGTGGTCAGGGAACCACTGACGGAGGCGGTGATTCCGAGCATCAGACTCGCCGACAGCTCCCCGGTGCCCGTGGCGGTGCCCGAGGCGGTGGCGGTGTCCGTCGCCTCCGACTGGCTCTCCGAGTCCGCCCCCTGACGGTCCTTGCTGTTGAGGCGGGTGCTTTTCTCGGCCTGCTTCATGGCCATGCTCTTCTGCAACTGCTGTTGCAGTGAGGCGCTGGTCTTCGCACTGAAGGTGAGCTGCACCTGCCCCTGGAGCGACCAGCTGATCTGGTTCGAGACCGAGAACTCGACGGTGTTCTCCCACTGCGTCGGTTCGGGGTCGGTCCGGTTGATGTACGTCTGCTTGGAGATCACATCCGGCGGGGGCTGCTCGATGTCGCTGCGCTCTTCGATGAGCGGTACCCCGGGATTCATATAGGCTCGCCATCCCCGCTCGTGAGCCGTCTTCTCACCGGTGGGGTAGTCGCCGTACCGCACCTTGTTCACGGAGAATCCCGTAGGCGCGATCCACCGTTCCGCACCGTTCTCTGCCCGCTGCTTGGCCCTTGCCTTCACCCGCTCCCATGCGGGTGCTCCCAGCCACTTCCTTTCCTTCCAGTTCAGGACGTAAGGAACCTTGGCCTCAATGTCCAGCTCCTTTTGGTTCTTCTTCGTCAATGGGTGGCGAATAAACTGTGCGGGGTTATAAGCCACACCTACCGGGCTCTTGCTCGGCATACCCTCGGCCCTCCCTGTAGCGCCGAAGTGAACGACGTTTCAGGGGGATTGCGTGTCTTCTCCACGCCATCGCGCCGCGCCCTCGTCGTTGTTTCCGCCGCGATCGGCTACGGCAGCAGGCTTGCCATCCGCCTGGCGTACGAAACCCCGTCAGGGAAGCGGTATTCGGCCGTATCCGAAAGGCCCCAACCAGCCCGTCACCGACCCGGTGTGATGTCAGGCTTCACCGGATCGAATGAGCCGTCTTCCCCGTAAACCCTCAATTCGCCGTCCGCTCAATGCTGTTCGCGCGAAGAGGCGAAACACGGAAGGGACGAATGCGCGCGACAATCGCGGCCTGCACGCACTGCCCCCCGAACCGCCGTGGCCGAACAACCCAGCAGACCGAACGGGCAGGCAACGCAGGAACGCCTGCGCGGCGCTCCCCGCGGAAGCACGCGCGGAAGGTGGCCGGAAAAGGAGGAGTGCTGAGCCGGTGAACCGGAACGACCGAGGGTGGCCGCGCCGGAACCGGACACGGTGTACACGTACCAGCGGGCGGCCGAGGTGTTCGGGGGCAGCGAGCGTTCGGTCGGCAGCGGGTGACCTGTCGCGGCGGCGGGCCGGGCGCTCGGCAGTGCCTCCGAACCGCTACGTCACGGTGTGAGCCCATCGCTCGAGCGGTTGAGGAGGAGATCTCCGGCGCGGGCGACGACCTGGTCGCGGGTGCGGTCAGGATGGTCGGCGGCGAGCAAGTGCCTGCTGATCGCCAAGCAGAAGGCAAGCAGGCAGCGTGCCTCGACCTCGTCCGGGTCGGCGCAGACACTGCTGATCGCGTCGCGCGAGAGCTGCATGCGCCGGTTGTCCACGCGGCGCAGGCGTTCGGCGACGTTCTGGTCACGGCGGGCCCAGTCGCGGATCGCCAGGTCGAGGGGGAGGCGGTCGCTGGCGAAGGTGAGCTGCCCGGCCAGCCGGAACTGGTCCAGCACGTCGCCGCCCTCCCGCTCGATCCGGTCGAAGACGTCGTCGATGCTCTGGCGCTCCCAGGTGTCCAGCATCTCCGTCAGCAGCGCGTCACGATCGGCGAAGTAGCCGTAGAACCCCCCTTTGGTCACGCCGAGCGCCTTGGCCAGGGCCTCGACACGCACCGCGTGCACACCGCCCTCGGCCAGCGCCCGCAGCCCTTCTTCGACCCACTTTTCACGCGGTGTACGCAACGCACCCATCGGGTGACCAACCTCACTCCCGTCCGGCTGTACGGAGGCGTATAACCGGTCTACGTTCGACTTATACGGCATCGTATAACGCTAGGGGGGCAGCGTTGTGTCTTTCGGTTTCGGTACTTCCGCTACCCGCCTCCCGAGCACGTCGAGGTCTGCCCCGCAAGAGCCGTGGTCCCGTCAGGGGCACACCACCGCGATGAGCCGCGTCGTGCGGCTCCGCGACAAGAAGGGAGATTTCAGATGATCAAGTGGGCCGGCTGGCTCATCGCGTTATTCGGAGCCGCGCACACGCTCCTGGCCCTGACGTTGGAGGGCGCCGCACGTCACGCCGGGGCGTGGTTCAGTGGGGAGTTGTGGGGGGAGGACTTGGCCAACATGAGCCCGGCCAACAGCGCGTACTGGCTGAGCGTGGACAGCTTCGGCGTGCCACTCGTCCTGGTCGGCCTGACGGTGTTGTGGCTGGACCGTCGCGGCATCACGCCTCCGCCGTTCATCGCGTGGACGCTGGGGATCTGGACCGTGGTCGGCGCCGTGGTCTTCGTGACGACGCCCTGGCCGATTCCCATGGTCGCGACCATCCTGCTGCTGGCCGGAGCCCGCCGCGCCACCCACCCACGCGCGGAATGACGAGTGGATCACTCGCAACAACATCACCGTCCGCGGCCGGCGGATGTACCCGAGGCGGGCGCCCGGCTCGTCCGACTGGTCCGCTCCGGCGACGCCCAGTAGCCCGCCGCACGCAGAAGCCCCGCCGGAAGCATGGGCGCATTCCGGCGGGGCTTCTCGTCTCACGCCTGCGGACCGGGCGCCGGCCGCTCAGAACTTCACGGTCGAGACGGTGTAGACGACGGGGTGCCCCGGCTCGTCATAGCTGACCATGATCCGCTGGGACGGGTGCGGTGCCTTGTTGCTGGTCGTCGTGCCCGCCCAGGGCCAGTCGACGGTGAAGTCCCAGCCGACCTTCGCCGCCTGGTCGGGCGGGATGGTGTGCCGGTCCTTCTTGAGGGCGGCGGTGCTGGTGCCGACCGCCGCGAGGTAGTGCTCAAGGCCCCACTCGTTGGTCCTGAACTGGACGAACAGCGAACTGGTCTGCCAGGAGTTGGTCTCGTAGTAGTAGACCGGCGTGGAGCCGATCGGCACCGGGACGTTGTAGATCCGCTGCTGGACCTTGGAGGGGAAGGCGTTGGTCAGGCCGGTGGCCGCGGCCTCGGCCTCCTTGCCCTCGCCGCTGTCGCGGCTCTGCTCGGCGGAGATGACGATGTAGCCGGCCGGGATCGCGATCAGCAGGAAGACGATCAGCGCCATCAGCAGGGGGCGGCGGCGCTCGGCGCGGGGCGGAGGGGTGGTGGGGTGGTCGTCATGCATGGCGTGGGATTCGGTTTCGGTCATCGGCGGCCGGCCCGTTCATAGCGCTCGTAGCGCTCGACCCGGCGGCGGTTGGCGCGACGGAAGCGGCGGGCCACCAGGCGGGCGAGGTCGGCGGCGCCGACCATTCCGGCCTCGGGGCCCAACTGGGCCTTGGCGATGGTGGCTTCGGGGCGGTAGCCGCGGCCGGTGAGGTGCCGCCGGAAGGCGTCCCTGGCCGGGGCGATCAGCAGGTCGTCGGCGGCGCTGACACCGCCGCCGATGACGAAGCAGGACGGGTCGAGCGCGGCGGCGAGGTTGGCGATGCCGACGCCCAGCCACTGGCCGATGTCCTGGAGGAGTTCGACGCACATCGCGTCGCCCTCCCGGGCCAGCTCGGTGATCAGCGGTCCGGTGATGTCGCCGATCCGGCCGCCGACCCGCTCGATGATGTTGTACGCGACCGGGGAATCGGCGGCGGCCAGCTCCCTGGCCTCCCGTACGAGGGCGTTGCCGGAGCTGTACTGCTCCCAGCAGCCGCGGTTGCCGCACGGGCAGCGGTGACCGCCGGGCACGACCTGCATATGGCCGAATTCGCCCGCCACTCCGTATTTGCCGCGCTTGACCGCGCCGTCCTCCAGGATGGCGCCGCCGATGCCCGTACCGAGCGTGATCATGACGAGGTGGTCCTCGCCGCGTCCGGCGCCGAAGCGCCACTCCGCCCAGGCGGCGGTGTTGGCGTCGTTGTCGACCATGACGGGGACGGCCAGCCGGCCGGCGAGGCGGTCGCGCAGGGGTTCGTTGCGCCAGTTCAGATGCGGTGCGAAGAGCACCTTGGAGCGGTCCGCGTCGACCCAGCCGGCCGCGCCGATACCCACCGCGTGGACGTCGTGCCGGTCGGAGAGGTCGAGGACCAGCTCGGTGATGGTGTCCTCGACGACCTTGGGGCTCTTGGACTTGTCCGGCGTCTCGGTGCGGACCTTCTCCAGGATGATGCCGTCGGCGTCGACCACGCCCGCCATGACCTTGGTACCGCCGATGTCGATGCCGACGGTGGGCACCCGGGGTGCGGTCAGATGCGAGCGCCGCTCGCGGGTGCCGACCGTGCGCAGCACGGTGGCTCTGGCGGATCCGCGGTGCACCCGGTCCCGGTACATGCTCATCGACCCACCTCTTCGCCGTTATGGTCGCGGCGGCTGCGTGCGCGCAAGAGTCGTCTCGTCCCTGCGGGTCTCGGGAGGCCGGGGCCTCGATGTGCGGGTTCGCTGCGATTGTGCCTCACCGGCCGTTTCCGGCGCACCGCGACCGGCAGTGCTGCGCCCCGCGCGGCCCGGAGGCGGCGCGGGGCGTAGCGGATACGTCCGGTGATCAGTCGGGCCGGTGGCCGCCCGGGAATTCCGGGGTGGCGGTGCGGGCCAGCTCGTGGCTGAGCTGTTCCAGTTCGCTGCCGCCCGCCATCTGGCGGGTCAGCTCTTCCAGGGCGATCTCCGACTTGGCGTGGCTGCCGGCCATCGTGCCGCGCTTGAGGAGCACGAAACGGTCGCCGACGAGGTAGGCGTGGTGCGGGTTGTGGGTGATCAACACCACGCCGAGCCCGGCGTCCCGGGCGGCCGCGACGTACTTGAGGACGACGCCGGACTGCTTGACGCCGAGCGCCGCCGTCGGCTCGTCGAGGACGAGGACCTTGGCGCCGAAGTAGACGGCCCGGGCGATGGCGACGCACTGCCGCTCGCCGCCGGAGAGGGTCCCGATGGGCTGGTCGACATCGCGCAGGTCGATGCCCATCCGCAGCAGCTCGCTGCGGGTGGTCTCGCGCATCGTACGGACGTCGAGCCGCTTGAAGGGGCCGGATCCGGTGGTCGGCTCGGAGCCGAGGAAGAAGTTCCGCCACACCGGCATCAGGGGCACCACGGCCAGGTCCTGGTAGACGGTGGCGATACCGCGGTCCAGGGCCTCCCTCGGGGAGGAGAGGGTGGTCTCCTCGTCCTCGATGGTGAAGGTACCGGCGTCGTGCTGGTGCAGCCCCGCGATGATCTTGATCAGGGTGGACTTGCCGGCACCGTTGTCGCCGAGCACACAGGAGATCTCTCCGGCGTGCACCTCCAGGGACACCCCCTCCAGTGCCCGGACGTTTCCGTAGTACTTGCTGACGTCTTTCAGCTCGACCAGCGCTGTCATGCCTTTTCCTCCGCCCGCTTGCGGACCCATGCGTTCAGGAGTGTGGCGAGCAGCAGCATCGCGCCGAGGAAGAACTTGTACCAGTCCGGGTTCCACTGCGCATAGACGATGCCCTTGCTGGCCATGCCGAAGATGAAGGCGCCGACCGCGGCGCCGATCGCCGAGCCGAAGCCGCCGGTCATCAGACAGCCGCCGACCGCCGCCGCGATGATGTACAGGAATTCGTTGCCCACGCCGTCGCCGGACTGGATCTGGTCGTACGAGAACAGCAGATGCTGTCCGGAGACCCAGGCGGCGAAGGCGACACCCATGTAGAGGCCGATCTTGGTCTTGGTGACCGGGACACCGACCGCCCGCGCGGCGTCGGAGTTGCCGCCCACCGCGAAGATCCAGTTGCCGACGCGGGTGCGCAGCAGGATCCAGGTGGCGACGGCGACCAGCGCGATCCACCACAGGATGGTGCTCTGGATGTCGACGCTGCCGAGCGTCAGATGCGAGGCGAAGAGCGTACGGGCCGACTCGAAGCCCTCCATGTCGGCGATGGTCTTCGTCGAGACGGTGCCGCTGATCAGCTTGGTGAAGCCGAGGTTGAGGCCGGTCAGCATGAAGAAGGTGCCGAGCGTGATGATGAAGCTGGGCAGTTTCGTACGGGTCAGCAGGACCCCGTTGAACGCCCCGAAGGCGAGGGTGACCAGCAGGGACACCCCGACGCCGACCCAGGTGTTGGCGGTCATCTGGTAGCTGAACATCGACGAGATCAGCGCCGAGCTGACGACCATGACACCGGCGGACAGATCGAATTCCCCGCCGATCATCAGCAGCGCCACCGGTACGGCCATGATGCCGATGGTCGAGGACGCATAGAGCACGGTGGAGAGGCTGGAGGCCCGCAGGAACGGTTCGGCGACGATCGAGAAGAAGACGAAGACCGCGGCGGCGCCGACGACCGAGCCCAGTTCGGGGCGGCCCATCAGCCGGCGTGCCAGGGAGCGGTGCAGCAGCCGTTCGTCGCCCTGGCTCTTGGCGGGCGGCTTGGTGGGCTGCACGGCGGGTACGTGGGTGTGGCTCATCGGGTACCCCGCTTCGTGTAGTCCTGAAGGGCCGCGGCGTCCTTCTTGGTGATCACCTGGGGACCGGTGAGCACCGGCTTGCCGCCGCCGAGCACATCGGAGTTGTACTTGTACAGCCAGAGCAGGTCGATCGCTTCATAGCCCTGGAGGTAGGGCTGCTGGTCGACGGCGAAGCCGAGGGCGCCGTCCTTGAGACCGGTCGCCACCTGGGCGTTGAGGTCGAAGGTGTCGATCTCGGCCTTGCTGCCGGCCTGCTCCTTGGCCTTGCCGGCGGTGGCGGCGAACGGCGCGCCGAGGGTGACGACGGCGTCGATGGACGGGTCCGACTGGAGTTTGGACTCGATGGAGGACTGCACGTCGGGCATGTTGGTGCCCTCGACGTAGAGCTTCTGAAGATCGCCCTTGAAGGTCTTCTTGGTGCCGTCGCAGCGCTGCTCATGGCCGACGTTGCCCTGCTCGTGCAGGACGCAGAGGGCCTTCTTGCGGCCGCGCTTGTTCAGCTCCTCGCCGACCGCCTCGCCGGCCACCGTTTCGTCCTGCCCGATGTGGCTGAGCGCGCCGAACGCCTTGGACTCCTCGGCACCGGAGTTCACCGTGATGACCGGGATACCGGCCTTCTCGGCCTTGAGGACGACGTCCTTCATGGCGTTGGGCTTGGCGAGCGAGACGATCAGTCCGTCGACCTTCTGGTCGATGTAGGACTGCACCAGCTGGCTCTGCCGCGAGGCCTCCTTGTCGTGCGCGTAGACGAACTTGATGTTGTCCTTGGCGGCGGCCTGCTGGGCGCCGTTCTGCACGATGTCCCAGAAGGTGTCGCCGTCTCCCGAGTGGGTGACCATCGCGAATGTCCACCTGGGGGTGTTCACCGCGGCCTTGCCGCCGGCGGCCTTGGCGGCGCGCTCGTCCTCGGCGCGCTTGCCTCCGGTGCTGCTGCACCCCGCCAGGGAGGCGCCGAGCACCGCCGCCAGCACGGCGCTGACGACGCGTCCCCTTCTCCGAACCCTTGCCACGAGGACTCGCCCTTCCCGCTGATCTTGCCGTGTCGGCTGCGTTGCCTGTATGTGCGTCGGTTGTCTTCGGTCTGTGGGTGTCCCGGTCGGTACGGTTGCGGTGGCGTCCACCGGCCCGCTCCGGCCGGGCCCAACCGGCCAAGTATCCGTTACCGGTGATCTGTCCCGGTTCATGGGGTCCCGTCTTCCCTGTGGTTTCACCTGGTGCCTCGCCCGGTGTACTCGGTCAGCTTGGGTACGTCCTTCTGAGTCACCAGGGCGGGCCCGGTGAGCACCGGCTTGCCGCCGCCGAGGACGTCGGCGTTGTCCTTGTGGAGCCCGAGCAGATCGACCGCCTCGTAGCCCTGGAGGTAGGGCTGCTGATCGACGGCGAAGGTGACGTCCTTCGCCTTGAGGAGCTTGATCACCGCGGCGTTCAGATCGAAGGTCGCGATCTGCGCCGGGCTGCCCGCCTCCTGCTTCGCCTTGACGGAGATCGCCGCGATCGGGGCACCGAGCGTGACGATCGAGTCGATGGACTTGTCGGACTGGAGCTTGGCCTCGATGGAGGACTGCGCGGACGGCGCGTTCGTCCCGTCGACATTAAGGTTCTCGACCGTTCCGCGGAAGGCCTTGCGGACGCCCGCGCAGCGGTCCTCCAGCGAGACGTTGCCCTGCTCGTGGATGACGCAGAGGGTCTTCTTCACCTGCCGGTTGTTGAGCTCCTCGCCGACCGCGCGGCCGGCCACCGACTCGTCCTGCCCGAGGTGGGTCAGCGCCCCGTACGCCGTGGAGAACTCGCCCCCGGAGTTGATGGTGATGACGGGGATGCCCTGCGCCACGGCCTTGCGTACGGCCGCCTTGACGGCCTGCGGCTTGGCGAGGGTGACGATCAGACCGTCCACCTTCTGGTCGATGTAGGACTGGATGAGCTGGGCCTGCTGGGCGCCCTCTTTGTCGTGGGCGTAGAGGAGCTTCATGTGGTTCTTGGCGGCGGCCTGCTGGGCGCCGTTCTGGACGATGTCCCAGAAGGTGTCGCCGTCCCCGGCGTGGCTGACCATCCCGATGGTCATGCGCGGGCTGCCGGAGCCCTCACCCTTGGCGTCCTGGCCGCCGGTGCTGCACCCGGCGACCAGGGCAACGGTGGTCAGTAAAGCGGCGGCGCTGCGGAGGGTGAGCCGCCGGACGCCGGTCGTACGCACGCTGAACATCGTGGAACCGCCTTTTCTCCACGGCCGCCGGAGTGCGGCTGGCAGGAGTTTTAACGGCGTGCGCAGAGCCACGTCAATGGTTTGTCAGAACATTCTGACGATCGGACGTCGCGATAGCACAGCACAGTGGGACATTGCGGGCGATATTCCCCGCGTCATCCCCCTCAGGGCCGTACCAGCAGCTGGAATTCAAAGGCGTAACGGGACGCCCGGTAGACGTGCGAGCCGAACTCGACCGCCCGCCCGGTGTCGTCGAACGTCGTGCGCTGCATCGTGAGCAGCGGGGCGCCCTCGGGCTCGTCGAGCCGCTGGCCCTCCTCCGCGGTCGCGGCGCGGGCGCCGACGGCCTGCCGGGCGCTGTGCAGGGTGATCCCGGCCGACCGCATCAGCCGGTACAGACCGGTCTGCTCCAGCTCGGTGGTCTCCAGCGTGAGCAGCCCGGCGGGGAGGTGGTTACGCAGATGCGCCACGGGCTCACCGTGCGTCAGCCGCAGCCGTTCGACCAGCGCGACCTCCGCGCCCTCGGCGATGCCCAGCGCGGCGGCCACCTCGGCATCGGCCTCGGTGGTGGTGTTGAGCAGCACCCGGGTGGCCGGTTTCTGTCCGGCCGCCTCCAGGTCGTCGTAGAGGCTGCTCAGCTCCAGCGGGCGTTTGACCTGGCTGTGCACGACCTGGGTCCCGATGCCACGGCGGCGCACCAGCAGCCCCTTGTCGACCAGCGACTGGATCGCCTGCCGCACGGTCGGCCGGGACAGGCCGAGCCGGCCGGCCAGCTCGATCTCATTGCCGAGCAGACTGCCGGGAGCCAGCTTGCCGTTCTCGATCGCGGCCTCCAGCTGCTGTGACAGCTGGAAATACAACGGGACCGGACTGCTCCGGTCCACGCTGAACTGAACGGGGCTCTCGGCGCCCAGGGCTTCTTCTGTATCGCGTTTCCCCACGTTGGCGAGCGTATCCGCCCGCGCAGATGACGGGAAGTCCGGAGGTCACATTGTCCGGACAAGGTCGGCCGTGGGAGTACCCGGCGCCCTCGGCGCCCGGCCGTCACGGATGTACGGGAAACGGATCCGCGCCAAGGCTCCGTCTGGTAGCCAGGATCCGGTCACCAGCGCGATCACGATCCGAGGAGCACCGATGTCCGTACGCCGTGTCGTCCCCGACATCCAGTCCGAGGCCCTGGAGGAGAACCGTGCCTTCTACGGCCTCCTGGGACTGGAGGAAGTGATGAACCTGGGCTGGGTCATGACGCTGGCCTCCCCCACCAACCCCACCGCACAGCTGATCTTCATGACCGAGGACAGGACCGCGCCGGTCTCGCCCGACCTGAGCATCGAGGTCGACGATGTCGACGCGGTGTACGCCTCGGTGCTGGCCGCGGGCGGCGAGATCGTACGGTCCCTCAAGGACGAGGAGTGGGGCGTGCGCCGCTTCTTCGTCAAGGACCCCAACGGCCGGATCGTCAATGTCCTCGGGCATGCGACGACAGGGGGCGGCGCCACCGGCTGAGCGCCGGTCGCGGCAGGCGTCGGGGCACCGGGGGACGGTCGCCGTCGGGCGCGGGGCCGCATCCGCCTCTCGCTCGCTGCTTACGGCTTCAGCCACGCCGCTTCATACCTGCGGTACGTCCCGTCGTGCGTGGCCAGATGTACCCACTGGTTCACATAGGCCGTGAACTCCCCGTCGCCGCGGGGCAGGGCGTAGGCCTTCTCGGAGAAGGTGAAGGGCCGCTCCGGGTGAACCGAGCAGAGTTCGGGGTGGATCCTGGCCTGGTAACGGGTCTCACTGGCGTCCGTCATCATGACATCCGCACGGCCCGCGATGATCTCGTCGAAGATCGTGGTGTTGTCCGGGTGGACCTTGAGGGTGGCCCGCTTGATGTGGGCGCGGGCGAACTCCTCGTTGGTGCCGCCGGGGTTGACGATGACGGTGGTGCCGGGCCGGTCGATCTCCCGGAGCGTCCGGTACCTGTCCTTGTCGGTGCACCGCACGATCGGGGTCTTGCCGTCGGTGCGCGTCGGCGCGCTGAAGGCGACGGAACGGGCGCGCGGCAGGGTGATCGAGATACCGCCCATGGCGAGGTCGCAGCGGCCGGCCGCGAGGTCGCCGATGAGCTCGGCCCAGGTGGTGGCCACATAACGCGGCCTGGCGTCCAGGCTCTTGGCCAGGTCCTGGGCCATCGAGATGTCGATGCCGCGGTAGCTGCCGGTCTTGGGATCGCGGTAGCTGAACGGGCGGTAGTCGCCGGTGGTGCAGATACGCAGCACCCCGCGCCGCGGCACGGTGTCGAGGGCCGACGCCTTCTTGCCGGCCGCGGGAGTGGCGTTCCGTACGGGCGCGGGGGCGCCGGAGGCTGCCGGGGCGACGGCGGTCACGGCGAGCAGACAGGCGAGGGCGGAGAGGGTGGCGGCGCGCTTCATGGGGGCTCCTGTGGCTGATCACATCACCGGGCGCTCAGGGTGGCAGAGCCCGTGGCCCCCGGTGAACCCCTTGACCCGCTGACGGGCCGGCGGCAGAAACCACCCCAGGGGCCGGAGTTCGCCGCCGTCCCCTCAGCGCTCGAAGCTGCCCACGACGCCGGGCTCCTCGTCAGGGGCCGCCTCGGCGAGGCGGGTGAGGAGGTCGGCGGCGCGCTTGGTGACCGTGTCACGGTCCCCGTCGGAGAGCGCCGAGCCCATGCCGACGGCGACCGCGCCCGCGGCGATCCACTCCGGCGCGCTGTCGACCGTCACCCCGCCCGTCGGCAGCAACGGCACCTGCGGCAGGGCGGCCCGTACGTCGCTGAGCCAGGACGGGTCGTGCGCCGAGGCGGGGAACAGCTTGAGCGCATCCGCGCCGAGTTCGAGGGCACGGACCATCTCGGTGGGGGTCGACACCCCGGGGAAGACGGGGACGCCATAGCGGTGGCCCGTGCGGATGACCTCGGCGTCGAGGCTCGGGGAGACCAGGTAGCGGGCGCCCGCGTCGACCGCCATGCGGGCCGACACCGCGTCAAGGACCGTGCCCGCGCCGATGACCGCGTCATCGCCGAGCTCACGGGTCAGCGTCGTCACCGCCTCCAGTGCGAAGGGGGTGGTGAGGGATATCTCCAGGCTGGTGATGCCGGCCGACAGCAGGGTGTCGGCCGTGGCGCTCGCCTCGTCATAGGTCTTGCAGCGGACGATGGCGAAAACACGCTGCGCCAGTGCGGCCCGGGTGATCTCCCAGCGATACACGGCAGTTCGCCGTCCTTCCTTGTGTCCGACGCCTCGTGCCGCCTCGCCATGGCCACGGCGGATGCGGCACTTTCCAGGGCGCGCCGCAGCAGCCGACCGCACATGGTCCCTTTTCCGCCGATGCCCGCCCACTCCTCGTTTCTACCGAAACGCTACCGGGAACCACTGACAATCCTCCCCCGGGGGGTGCGCCCCACGCGCCCCTTTCTGCCGAGAATGGGCGAAGAAGCAGGTCGCAGGGGGGCGCACAGCAAAGCGGCCGGGGTGCGAATGCACCCCGGCCGCCGTGGTGTGCCGGTGTGGTGGGACGTCAGCAGAGGCTGAGTGCCGGTGTGTGCGCCCTCAGCAGCTGCGGTCGACGAGATCGAACGAGCTGTAGTGGTCGGCGGTGTAGTAGTCCTCGTTCTTCTTCTCACCGGTCACGATCCGCCGTGCGCCGCGGTCGGGCGAGCCCGGCGTGATGACGGTGTACTCGTGGTAGTAACCGGTGCTCTGGGACGGCAGCTCGCCCTCCCGGTTGTCGAAGACGGTCCCGTCCTTCGGATACGGGAAGGGCCCGCCCTTCGCGATCAGGTCGAGGGTGTCGTGGGCCTGCGAAGGCAGCTTGGAGTAGCAGATGTTGCCGACGTCCAGCCCGTGGACGGCCGAGGTGTGCGCCGTCGCGGCGTACGAGGCGGCCGGCTGGGCGGTGGCGGGGGTGGTGGCGACCGCGGTCCCGCCGATGAGAAGGGCCGAAGCAAGGGCGCCCGCGGCGCCGATCCTGGTGATCCGTGGGGGGATTCTCATGCTTCCAGAATGACGCGCGTAGACATGATCCTGTCAATCTCAAGCCCGGGAAGTTTTCCGGGAGTTCACAAGAACTCCCGCGAGCCACCCCAATTGGCAACCCCGATTTCCCCGGCGCTCAACGGACCCGGTTGAATCGGGCTTCTTTCCTGTCCCCTCTCACACGAGGAGTAAGTAGCCATGCGCGTCAAGGACTTCGACCACTTGGTGCTCACCGTGCAGGACATCGAGCGTTCGCTGGAGTTCTACTGCGGTCCGCTCGGGCTGGAGCCGGTCCGGGTGGAGGAGTGGCGGGCCGGTGCGGCCCCGTTCCCTTCGGTGCGGATCAGCCCGTCCACCATCATCGATCTGATCGCCCGCCCACACGACGAGTCCGGCGGGACCGGTGGAACCAACGTGGACCACATCTGTCTCGTCGTGGACCCCCTGGACTGGCAGGAGGTCATCGACTCCGGCGTCTTCACCGTGCTGGAGGGTCCGGTGGGGCGTTACGGCGCGCGGGGTGACGCACAGTCGATCTACGTACAGGACCCGGACGGCAACACCGTCGAGCTGCGCTGGTATCCGCAGGACGCCGCGCGGTAGTCGTGAGCCATGAGCCCTGAGCCGGTCTGCCGCCTTACGGCACGACCGGTGGGCTTTTGCCTCTGAGGCAAAACTTTTGCCCAGGAGGCGAGGGGTGGCTATACCGGGGATATGACCGAGCTCCCCGACGAGCCCTCCGGCGCGGAGCCGCAGGAGCTGCCCACCGTCGCGCCGCGCCTCCGTGACCTGCGGCGACGCAGTGGTCTCACACTGGAGACCGCGGCCCGGCTGGTGGGGCTCTCGCCCGCGCATCTGTCGCGGCTGGAGACCAACCAGCGCCAGCCCTCGCTGCCGATGCTGCTGGCGCTGGCCCGTACGTACGGCACCACGGTATCCGACCTGCTCGGCGAGACCGCGCCCGAGCGGGACCCGGTCGTCCGGGCCGGCCGCGCCGAGCCGTCGGAGGCCGGCGGCTGGACGTACTGGACCGTGGGCGGCGCCGGGCGGGCGATGCAGGCGCTGCGGGTGCACGTACCGCAGCGGGCGCAGGGCGAGCTGGTGCGGGTGCACCCCGGCGAGGAGTGGCTGTACGTCCTCAAGGGACGGCTGCGGCTGACGCTCGGCGCGGCGGTCCATGTGCTGGCCCCGGGCGACGCGGCGCACTTCGACTCGCTGACCCCGCACCGTATCGCCGCCGCCTCGCGGGGCGGGACGGAGCTGTTGTTCGTTCACACGCTGCTCCAGAGCGGCGCCGCCGAACTGTGCCTGGGCGACGACGCTCCGCGCCGTGGCCTGTGAGCTGGAAGGACCGTACGCCGTGCCCGATCACCCCACCCCTCTGCCGTCCGCCCGCCCCGGCCCGGACACCCCGGCCGTCCCCACGCCCGACCGGCGCTACGTCGAGAACAAGCCACCCCGCGGGGTGTATGTGCGGGTCTTCATCTACGTCGTGGCGACGCATGTGCTGCTGGCGTTCATGAGCCTGCTGGTGGTCCTCGCCAAGTCGCGCTAGGACCCGCTCCGAAGAAGCCGTCCGCGGCTGTCCATCCCTCCGGTCCGAAAGTCCATTGCCCCGGCGCGCGCCCGGGGTGAAGCCTGCTGCCGCGAAGCGCTCGCAGCGGCTTCACCCCGTACCTCGCCGTACCGAGGAGGACCGAAGGATGCACCGTACGCGCACCGCGGCGGCCACCGCACTGGCGCTGGCCCTCGCCATGATCCCCCTGCTGGGCATGGCGGCGGGGCCACCGGGCGCCGCCGGGCGCCAGGAGCCCGCGCGGGACAGACCGGCCCCGGCCATCTCCCCCACCCCGCAGTCGGTCCACAGCCGTTCCGACCGGGTCACCCTCACCCCTGCCGTCACCGTCGTCGCCGGCCCGAAGACCGATGCCGCGGCGCTGGCGCTCGTCGAGAAGTCGCTCAGGGATGCCGGCGCGGACCGGGTCGTCCGGGCCGGGCGGGCGCCCGCCGGGCGGCAGTTGACGGTGTATGTGGACGGTGCGGGCGCGGCGCGGGCGCTGAAGTCTCTGGGCGCGCGGGACAGTGCCTCGCTCCCCGCCGAGGGGTATGCGCTGGCCGTCGGTGACGGCCGGATCGCGCTGGCCGGCAAGGACGCCACCGGCACGTACTACGCCGCCCAGTCGCTACGGCAGTTGCTGCCGCACCGCGACCGACCCGGCGCGCGGATAGCCGGCACCGTCGTACGGGACTGGCCGGCCACCCCGCTGCGCGGTGTCATCGAGGGCTTCTACGGCACCCCTTGGTCCCACCGGGCCCGCCTCGACCAGCTGGACTTCTACGGCGCGCACAAGATGAACCTCTATGTGTACTCGCCCAAGGACGACGCCTATCTGCGGGAGAAGTGGCGCGATCCGTACCCCGCGGACCGGCTCGCGCAGATCAAGGAGCTGGTGGACCGGGCCCGGGAGCGGCATGTGGAGTTCACCTATGCGCTCTCCCCCGGCCTCTCCGTCTGTTACAGCTCCGATGCCGATCTCAAGGCGCTGACCGCCAAGTTCCGGACGCTGTGGGACATCGGCGTACGGACCTTCGCCGTGCCGCTGGACGACATCAGCTATACGGACTGGAACTGCGCGGCGGACAAGGACAGGTTCGGCACCGGCGGCGGGGCGGCGGGCGCGGCACAGGCGCATCTGCTCAACCGCGTCAACCAGGAGTTCATCGCCCGGCATCCGGGCGCCCAGCCGCTCCAGATGGTGCCGACCGAGTACTACGACGTGCAGCCGTCCCCGTACAAGAAGGCACTGGCCACCCAGTTGGACAAGGACGTGCTGGTGGAGTGGACGGGGGTGGGGGTGATCGCGCCGGTGATGACCGTCGCGCAGGCCCGGCAGGCCCGCGAGGTCTTCGGGCATCCGATCCTGACCTGGGACAACTACCCGGTCAACGACTATGTGACCGGCCGGCTGCTGCTCGGGCCGTTCAACGGGCGGGAGAAGGGGCTGCCGGCGCAGTTGGCGGGGATCACCGCGAATCCGATGATCCAGCCGGCGGCGTCGAAGATCGCGCTGCACACGGTGGCCGACTACGCCTGGAACGACGCGGCCTATGACGCCCGGGCCTCCTGGGGCGCGGCGATCGAGGAGCTGGCCGGCGGCGACGCCCGTACGGCCAGGGCGCTCAGGGCCTTCGCGGACGCCGGCTACTCCTCGTCGCTCAACCCGCAGCAGGCACCCGAACTGTCCGCCGCCATAGGGGAGTTCCACAAGGGCGGGGACGCGCGGCGGCTCGATGCGGTGCTGCGGAACCTCCAGGACGCTCCGGCGGTGCTGCGTGACCGGCTCGCCGACCGGGGCTTCATCGAGGACAGCGGGCCGTGGCTGGGGGCGACCCACGCCTGGGGCGTGGCGGCACGTACCGCCCTCCAGCTGACCGAAGCGGTCAGGGCGGGCGATGAGGCCAGCGCGTGGCAACTGCGGCAGCAGATACCGGAGTTGGTGCGGACCGCCACGTCCTTCGTGTATGTGGACATGAAGGGGAAGCGGATCCCGGTGCAGGTGGCCGACGGGGTGCTGGACACCTTCGTCGAGGATGCGCTCGCCGCGCATGACGAGGCGCTGGGGGTCGTCGGACGTCCCAGGGCGTCGACCGATCTGTCGGTCTATCAGGACAATGCGGTCTCCCGGATGGCCGACGGTGACGAGGCGACGTACTTCTGGAGCGGTGCGGGGCCGAAGGCCGGTTCGTTCATCGGTCTGGATCTGCATACGGAACGCCCGCTGGGCACGGTCACCCTCAAGATGGCCAAGAGCGGCAGCCCGGACGACTATCTGCACCATGGCGTCCTGGAGTACTCCTCGGACCGCAAGAACTGGCGGCAGCTGGCGGCCTTCGCCACGCGGTCCGAGGTGAGCGTCGAGCCGCCGGCCGGCACCACCGCCCGGTACGTCCGCGCGCGGGCCACGCAGGCGCAGGACAACTGGCTGGTGGTACGGGAGTTCACGGTCGCCGGGGCCGGTGAGGTCGCGGTGTCCGGCGGCCCGCCCGCGGCGGAGGGCAGTGCGCTGCGGTCGGCGGCGGACGGTGACCCGGCGACCTTCTACCGCGCGGCGCGGGCGGCGCAGCCCGGCGAGCAGCTGGAGTTCACCCCGGACACGCCCCGTACGGCACGGTCCGTGGTCGTGCTGCGGCCGCAGGGCGCACCGGCCGGGGCCGCCCGGGTCGAGGTCCGTAAGGGCGGCGCCTGGCGCCCGCTCGGCACCCTGTCCGGTGCGTTCACGCGCTTCGCGGCCGGCGACGGGGAGATTGCGGGCGTGCGGCTGGTGTGGCGCGAGGGGGCGGCGGCGCCTGTGGTCAATGAGGTGATTCTGCGCTGAGACGGGGGGCCGGGACGCCGCGGCGCGGTGTGGTGCGGTGCGGTGCCCGCCGGTTCGGTGTCCCGGCCCCCCGTGAAGCACGCGCTCCGTCACGTCACGGGGCGCGTGGGTCACATGGGCAGCGAGCGCAGCCGTACCGGCCCGTCAGGCCACCGCGCATCCTCGTGCAGGGGCGTCCACATGGTCCGCAGCGGCATGATCACGGGCCCGTTGGGCTGTTCGACCTCGACGTCCGCCTGCACGGGGCGCCACCCGAGCCGTTCGTAGAGGGCGACCAGCGGCGGCCGGCAGAACAGCAGCCCGTACGGCGGCCCGAGCGTACGGGCGTGATCCAGCGCGGCGTTGACGACCAGCCGCGCCAGTCCGTGCCCCCGCAGGTCCGGTGCGACGGCCACCCCGCCGACGCCGACGGCCTGCGTCTCGGTCCCGCCGGCCGACAGCGGCAGCCGCAGCAGCCCGGCGTGCGCCACCAGCCTGCCGTCCCGTCTGATGCCGAAGTGCTCCTCCTTGGGCAGCCAGGTCAGGCCGGTTGCCGCGACGCCGAAGGGGTCCGGGCCGTCGCCGAGGATTTCGCTCTGCTCGGCCTTCGTGTACCGCGTGAGCCGTATCACCGTGGCCGGCGCGGAAGATCGTTCACCAGTCATGCCCGCATCATGGCCGTTGCGATCTCAGCGGCCCAACTCCTCGTGGCGGGCTGCGAGTCGGCGGGCGCCCTCCTCGGTGAGCGAGCCGTGCAGCCGGAGCCGGGCGATACCGCCGTCCGGGAAGATGTCCAGCCGCACATGGGTGGTGGCGGGGGCGTCGTCCAGCAGCAGGCGGTGGACGGTGTCGGGCTGCAACCGCGTACGGGGCAGCAGCTCCACCCAGTCGCCCCGCTCCCCGTCGCGTCCGGACAGGGCCGCCCAGCCCGCCGAGTTGCCCTTGAGGTAGCCGGTGTCGATCTCCACCGCGCGGATCCGGGACTGCTCGGTGAGGCGGTAGCGGACCCAGTCGTTGCCGGTGCCGCGGCGGCGCCGGGTCTCCCAGCCGTCGTCCATCTTGCGGGAGCGGCCCGGCTGGATCGTGTGGGTGGGCGAGGAGTAGAAGCGGTCCGAGGCGTCCTCGACCTGGCCGCCGTGCTCCAGCGCGGCGAGGTCGAAGGTGCCCAGTGCGGCAAGCCAGTCGGGGTCCGGGACGACCTCGCCGTGGACGCGGAGGCGGGCGATGCCGCCGTCGGGGTGCTGGTTGAGGCGCAGATGGGTGAAGCACCGGCCGGTCTCGACGGCGAAGCCGTTGGCCGCGTGCCCGCCGATGGCGGTGCGCGGGACGAGGGTCGTCCATGCGATGTCGTCGGCGAGCAGGTCTTCGGGGGACGGGGAGCCGGCGACCCGGGCGCCCTGCACGCTCACGGACTGCGGGTAGTTGCCGCGGAAGTGGGCGGTGTCGACGACGATGCCGTGGATCACGCCGGGCGCGCCGAGGCGGATCAGCGCCCAGTCGTGGTCGGCGTCGCCGGGGAACGGGTGCGCGGCGTCGGTGCCGCGCCGCCGGCGGGTCTCCCAGCCGTCCATGATCTTGCCCTTGTGGCCGAAGGCCTCGGGGTCGAAGTGGGCGGGCGCGGGCGTGAGCAGGTTCTCGCGCTCGGCGAAGAACTCGTCGTTCGCGGCGATCACACCGGCGCCCAGCCGGCGGTCGGCGAGGTCGGGGAGGTGGCTGAAGGGGAAGCCGGCCGGTCCTGGCGTGCGGTAGTCGGCGTACGGGTCGCCGCCTCCGTACGGGCCGGCGTCGCCGGTGTAGCGGGGTATGCCGTCGGTGGTCATGCGCGGTCGGACCTTTCGAGCAGGGCGCCGGTGGGCTCGGCGAGGGTGGCGCCGTCGTTGATCTGCCGGCCGCGCAGCCAGGTGGACCGTACGACGCCGTGCAGGGTCTTCCCGGCGTATGCGGTGATCTTGTTGCGGTGCTGGAGGGCCTGCGGGTCGACGGTGAAGGTCTCCTCGGGGGCGAAGACCGCGAAGTCGGCGTCCCTGCCGGGCTCGATGGCGCCCTTCTGTTCCAGGCCGACCAGTGCCGCCGGGGCGGTGGCCATCCAGCGCACCACCTCGTCGAGGGAGTGGCCGCGCCGGCGGGCCTCGGTCCAGATGGCGGGCAGCCCCAGCTGGAGGGAGGAGATTCCGCCCCAGGCCGCGCCGAAGTCGGCGGTCTTGAGGTCGGCGGTGGAGGGTGAGTGGTCGGAGACGATGCAGTCGATGGTGCCGTCGGCCAGGCCCTCCCACAGCGCGTCCTGGTTGGCGGCCTCGCGGATCGGCGGGCAGCACTTGAACTCCGTTGCGCCGTCCGGGATTTCCTCGGCGGCCAGGGTCAGGAAGTGCGGACAGGTCTCCACGGTGATCCGGACGCCCTCGCGCTTGGCCGCGGCGATCAGCGGCAGCGCGTCGCTGGAGGACAGGTGCAGGACGTGCACCCGGGCATCGAGCTGCTGGGCGAGAACGATCAGCCGGGCGATGGCGTCGTTCTCGGAGATACGGGGGCGGGAGGCGAGGAAGTCGGCGTACTTGGGGCCGTGCGGCTCCGGTGCCGCGTCGAGATGGCCGGGGTCCTCGGCGTGCACGATCAGCAGCCCGCCGAACCCGGCGATCTCCCCGAGGGCGGCGGCCAGCTGCTCCTGGTCGACCTGGGGGAACTCGCCCACGCCGGAGGGCGACAGGAAGCACTTGAAGCCGAAGACCCCGGCGTCGTGCAGCGGGCGGAGGTCCTTGACGTTGCCGGGGATGGCGCCGCCCCAGAAGCCGACATCGACATGGGCCTTGCCGCGGGCCACCGCGCGCTTGGTGTCGAGGTGGGCCGCGGTGGTGGTGGGCGGCAGGCTGTTGAGCGGCATATCGACGAGGGTGGTGATACCGCCGGCCGCGGCGGCGCGGGTGGCGGTCCAGAAGCCCTCCCACTCGGTGCGGCCGGGGTCGTTGACGTGGACGTGGGTGTCGACGAGGCCGGGCAGCAGGACGTCGTCGCCGAGGTCCGCGGTCCGCGCCCCGGCCGGGGCCTCGGCGTCGTACGGCAGCACCGCGTCGATCGTGCCGTCCTTGACGGTGACGGACGCGGCGCGGGTCCCCTCGGGGGTGACGACGCGCGTGGAGCGAAGCACCAGCTCTGTTGCGGACACCCGGTCCCCTCCTCGTTTCGTGTCTTCATGGTTGCGTGGCCGCGCGGTGGGCGCACGGCCGTCGAGGGCCGCGGCGTCCACCGCGCGCAGTCACCCCGGAGCGGGCTCCGGAACGGTGTCCGGACCGGAATCCGGCGCTCTGCATTCCACAGGATCCGAATTCAACAGTCTGTTGAATGAGTCTTCACTCCGGATCCCGCGCCGTCAAGACCCCTCCGCCGGCACCGGCGCCCCCACCGCCCCGTCCCTCGCCCCGGCCACCGGCTCTTCCGCCGCGCCGGCCCTGACCTGCGAGGGGATCCGGTCCTGCGGGAAGGGCCCGGCGGCCGCTGCCGCCCTCCCCCGCCCCGACACCAGGACGTAGAGCGCACCGGAGAGCAGCATCCCGAAGATCCAGGAGAACGGCGCCACCGCACCGAAGGCCGGGACCAGGGCGAGCGAGGCGGAGACCGCGGCGGCCGGCAGGAAGGCGAGCACGGCCTTCGGGTTGTAGCCCCTACGGTAGAAGTAGGCGCCCTCGGCATCGGCGGAGAACAGCGCATCGACGTCGATCCGGCCGCGCCGCACCAGGTAGTAGTCGACGAGCAGAATCGCCACCAGGGGGCCGAGGAAGGCACCCAGCGCCCCCAGGAAGTACTGGATCACCAGGGCCGAGGAGTACAGCTTCCAGGGCATGACGACGACGGCCAGCACCGCGGTGATCATGCCGCCGCGCTTGAAGTCCAGATACTTCGGGGCGAGGTTGGCGAAGTCGTAGGCGGGCGAGACGAAGTTGGCGACGACATTGATGCCGATGGTGGCGACGATGAAGGCCAGCGCGCCGATGACCGTCACCACCGGGTTGTCGATCTTCTGGATCACCTTCACCGGGTCGTGGATCGCCTCACCGAAGACCGAGATGGTGCCCGCGGTGACGAGTACGGCGACCACCGCGAAGGCGGTGAAGTTCACCGGCAGGCCGATCAGGTTGCCGCGCCGGTAGGAGCGGTGGTCAGGCGTGAAGCGGGCGAAGTCGGCGTAGTTGAGCACCAGGGTCAGAAAGGTGGCCACGGTCAGGCTGACCGCGATCAGACTCTGCTCGATCTGCGCGGAGCCGCTGAGACCGGTGATGCTGCGGGTCAGCGAGATCTCGCCGCCGGCCTTGACGACCAGATACAGCGCGAGCGCCAGCACCACGAGCCACACCACCGGGCCGGTCGCGAAGTCCTGGACCTTGCGGATGAACTCCATCCCCCGGGTCAGCAGCACGGCTTGCAGCCCCCACATCAGCAGGAACGCGGTCCAGCCCAGGGTGGACAGCCCCAGCACCGAGTTGTGGTGGTACACCTCCAGCCCCGGCGCGATCTGGAGGGTCAGCAGCACCACGGCGGTCGAGGCCAGCCAGGTCTGGATGCCGTACCAGGCCACCGCCATCACCGCGCGCAGCAGGGCCGGGATATTGGCGCCGTAGACGCCCCAGCTCGCCCGGGCGAGCACCGGATAGGGGACGCCGGTGCGATGCCCCGCATGCCCCATCCGGTTCATCAGCCAGTAGACGATCGTGATGCCGGCCAGCAGCGCGGTGAACACCTCCCAGGCCGGCAGTCCCAGCACGAACAGGCTGGCCGCGAAAGCGTAGTTGCTGATGGCGTGAGTGTCGGACATCCACAGCGCGAAGATGCTGTACGTGCCCCATTTGCGCTCGGCGGCCGGCGCAAGGTCCTCGTTGAAGAGCCGCGGATCCGGTTGCGGGGGTGTTGTCACGGTGTCCTCCCAGGCAGATGGGGTGGAGCTTAGAGAGCAGTTATCAGATGTCTGATGTCTGTGCGGAAAATTCTGTGTGACATGGGGAGCCCTGAGCGCGCTCCGGGGACAGATGGGTACTCAGCGGCCACGACCTGATGACCTTGGGGCGGGGCGGTGCGAAGCTGCGGTGCGTACTGGTGGTGAGTCCGAGCCCGACGACCGCCTCCGCGAACTTGACCGCAGCGGCCACCCCGTCGACGACCGGCACACCGAGCGCCGCGGCCACCTTCTCCTCCAGCCCGGCCATCCCGCCGCACCCCAGGCAGATCACCTCGGCGCCGGCCCGGACCACCTCCCGCGCGGTCTCGACGATCACCTCGACGGTCCGCTCGGGATCCTGCTCCAGTTCCAGCACGCCCAGCCCGGTACCGCGCACCGCGGCACAGCGCTCCAGCAGCCCGGCGGTCAGCAGCCGGTCCCGGATCTGCGGTACGGCGCGGTCAAGGGTGGTGACGATGCCGTAGGCGTGGCCGAGCATCATCGCCATCTGAGCGGCGCTCTCCGTGATGTCCAGTACGGGTACCGGCAGCAGCTCCTGGGCACCCTCCCGGCCCGGTTCCCCGAATCCGGCCATGACCAGCGCATCGAAGGGCGTATCGAAGGTGGCGAGCCGGTCCAGGACGGCCGCGGCGCTCAGAAAACCCTCGAAGTGCCCCTCGATGGACTCCGGCCCCCAGAGGGGTTCGGTGGCGATGATCTCGGTGCCCGGGGCGGCGACGGCGGTGGCGGTGGCGCGGATCGACGCGGTCATGGAAACCGTCGTGTTCGGGTTCATGACGAGAATGCGCATGACGCTCCAGCAATTTGGAGGATTCCACAGAATGGACAGTATGTTTCGCGCAGCAGAACGTAGCTACGGCCACTGGCACCGTCAAGAGATCGCGGCTAACCGCCTGTCCGGCGGCTCACCAGGTGAGACAAAGAGCGCCTGACCGGCGGGAACGAGTGTGCGAGAGACCGTGTGTCACCGTAGGGGGACCGGTAGGCTGCTGCGGTCGGGCCCGGCGCCCGTAAGCCCCCCAGCCGAGACCGATCTGACCCGCCCCGAAAGGAACGCGACGTGCCGCCGTCCAGCGCCAGCACCTCCGCCGCCGAAGCCAAGCCCGCGGGCGCCAGCGGCGGCGTCCAGTCCCTCGAGCGCGCCTTCGACCTGCTGGAGCGGATGGCCGACGCCGGCGGCGAGGTCGGCCTGAGCGAGCTCTCCACCAGCAGCGGACTGCCGCTGCCCACCATCCACCGCCTGATGCGCACCCTGGTCGCCTGCGGCTATGTACGCCAGCAGCCCAACCGCCGCTACGCGCTCGGCCCCCGGCTGATCCGCCTCGGCGAAAGCGCCTCGCGGCTGCTGGGCACCTGGGCCCGGCCGTTCCTGGCCCGCCTGGTGGAGGAGACCGGCGAGACCGCCAACATGGCGCTCCTGGACGGCGACGAGATCGTGTACGTGGCGCAGGTTCCTTCCCGGCATGCGGTCCGCATGTTCACCGAGGTCGGCCGCCGCGTCCTGCCGCACTCCACCGGTGTCGGCAAGGCCCTGCTGGCCCACCACGCGCCGGAGGAGGTCCGCGCGCTGCTCGGCCGTACGGGGATGCCCGCCGCCACCGAGAAGACGATCACCGACCCGGACCGCTTCCTGGAAGCGCTCGCCGACGTCCGCCGGCTCGGCTATGCGGTCGACGACAACGAGCAGGAGATCGGCGTCCGCTGCCTCGCGGTGCCGGTGCCCAACTCCCCCACCTCGGCGGCGATCTCCATCTCCGGCCCCACCGGCCGTGTCACCGAGGCCGCCACGGACAAGATCGTGCCCGTGCTCCAGGACGTCGCGGCGCAGCTGTCGGTGGCCCTGGCGAACCAGACGCCGGCGTAGGACGGGAGCACCCGACGGACGCCAGCGACCGGCCACACCGCGCGCCGGCCGTCCGCTCCCCCGCCCGCTCATGACGCCGCCCCGCTGACGGCCGCCCCGCTTGAGCTCACCGGCCGTGCGGCAGCTCGCCGAAGCGGTCGATGCCCTCGCGCACCTCGCTCAGCGCGGGCGACAGCGCACTCACCGAGCCGACCGCCCCGGCGATCAGCAGCAACGAACGGCGCAGCCGGGGCACCTCCGGCATCCCGTGGCTGACCATCGCATCCAGTGCGGCCAGCTCGTCATCGGCGGCCGCCCGGTCCGGTAGCTCCCCTGGAAGCACCGCCAGTTGACGGCGCAGCCGGGCCACCGCGCCGCGCAGCTCCTGGACACGTGGGTCACCCTCGGCGCCGGTCACTCGTCTGTCCCTCTGCAACTGATCCACAACGACGGCGTCCTCCATGGCCGTTGCCGTTCCGCAATGCGGGACAGTTAACGCCACTCTGCGCTGCTCGCGCCATACGGAGAGCGAAAATGATCGGTTCGCCGACCCGATCCGGGCACAAGGGCGCGCCAACACCACCGCTACGAGGGGCACCACACTCTTCGGTCCCTCGCGGGCCCGGCCCGCAAAGCGCGCAGGCAGGACCGCGGCGCGCGTCCTGCCTGCACATCTGCTCGTGCCCCTCGGCTCAGGAGTCCTGCTTGGGCTCCACCGCGTTGCGCCACACCCGGACGTCGACGGTCATATAGCTGCTCGGGTCCGACTTCGGTGCGTAGCCCTTGAAGGTGATCAAGGCGACATGGCCGTAGTCCGTGGTCAGGCACATCTGCGCGCCCTTGGTGAGCTGCTTGGCCAGGATGGTCTCGGTGAACCGGGTCTCGTTGCGGCAGGTGTCGAGCGAGCCCTGCTCACCGGAGTTGAGCAGCACCAGCTTGCCGGTCTCGGTGTCGACCTGGTCGTCCGAGTAGTCGTAGTCCTTGTAGGCGAAGTCGATGTCGGTGTCGTTGTCCGAGTTCGTCGGCTTCATCGACTCGTCGGCCATCGACAGGTGGTACTCGTCGGGCAGGTTGATGTCCTTGAAGTCGACCGGCTTCGGGTCCTGCACCGGCGCGGCCGGAGTGCTCGCCTCGTCGTCGTCGGGGTTCGCCGTCGCGTCCCCGGAGGGCGCCGGCGAGGCGCCGCCGTTCTTCGCCTTGTTGTTGCTGGTGGCCTGATTGTTCTTCTTCTGGCCGTCGGGCTTCATGAAGGTGTAGACGACGGCGCCGCCCGCGCCCGCGAAGGCCAGCAGGCAGACCAGCACGAGGGCGGTGACCAGCCCCTTGCGCTTCTTCTTCGGCGGCTGCGGGGCCGCCGGTGCCGCGGCCGCGGGGTGGGCGGCGGTCGGACCCGTGGCCTGCGGGCCGGAGTTCACCGGTGTGCCCTGCGCGGTGGCGCCGACGGTCGGTGCGTACGCCGCGGGACCGAAGCCCGGCGGCGGGGTCTGCGGGTGGTTCAGCTCGGTCGGCGCCGGCGGGACGGACGGCGCCGGGGCGGCCGGCGGCGGTACGGGGGCCTGGGTGGGCGGCTGCACGGGCTGCGTCGGCGGCTGAGCCGGGGCGGCCGGAGCGCCCGCGGTGGGGGCCTCCAGCGGGGGCGGCGGCGCCTGCGCGGGCGCCGGAGCCGCCGCGCGCGTGGTGATGTCGGCGGCCACAGCGGTGGGCAGCCAGTCCTCGGGGCGGCGCAGCTGCGTCTGACCCGAGGCCGCACCGCACAGCTCGATCACCTCCGCGACGGACGGCCGCGCCGAGGCGTCCTTGGAAAGGCAGCGGGTGACCAACTCCCGCAGCTCCTCGGGGAGTCCGCTCAGGTCCGGCTCTTCGTGGACGATGCGGTAGAGCACCCCGTGCGAGGTGCCCTCACCGAACGCCGGGGTGCCGATGGCCGCGTACGCCGCGACCTGGCCGAGCGCGAAGACATCGGTGGCGGAGGTGATGGTGCTGCCCGCGGCCTGTTCGGGCGCCATGAAGGTGGGCGTGCCTACCGTGACACCGCTGCTGGTGAGTGACGTTGCGTCAGCGGCGCGTGCGATACCGAAGTCGATGACCCGCGGGCCGTCGGCGGCCAGCAGCACATTGGACGGCTTCAGATCCCGGTGGACGATGCCCGCACCATGGATGACCTGAAGCGCCTCGGCGATCCCGGCGACCAGCAGCAGCACGGTCGGTACGGGCAGCTTGCCGTGCGCGGCGACCGCAGCGGCGAGCGAGGGGCCGGGCACGTACGCGGTGGCGAGCCACGGGCTCGGGCCTTCGGCGTCGCTGTCGATGACCGGCGCGGTGAACAGGCCCTGCACCCGCTGCGCGGACTGCACCTCCTGCTTGAACCGGCGCCGGAACTCGGCGTCTTCGCTGAACTCGGGCCGGATCACCTTGATGGCCACCGGGCGTCCGCCGGGCGTGTAGGAGAGGTAGACCTTGCCCATACCGCCGGAGCCGAGCCTCGCGGTGAGGCGGTAGCCGGCAATCGCCCGCGGGTCGTCGCCTTCCAGCGGCTGGAAGATTCCGGACGAGCCCACACTGTTTCCCACGACGTCCCCCGACTCAAGAAATAGGCCCACCCGCCACACCGACGGGCAGCCACGATGTCCGCAACGGGGCAGAACCTTATCCGGCCATGCGTCTCACCGTGACATCGCCGGTGGGTGAACGCGGCGCCATGTCCGAAGCGCCGCTTTCGCGACCGCATTTGCTGTTCAGCGGGGCCGTCCGGAGCCCACCGGCGCCCTGTTGACACCCCGTCGAACGTCCCTCGCGCGCGTTGCCCGGTTCCGGCCTGATGATGCGTCAGTACATGCGTTCCCCATGGCACCCGTTGGCGTGGGCGTCTGAAATCCGATGCGTACAGGGTGGCGGAATGGAGCATTCTCCCTTCCAAGGAAATATCCGGCATATCACTGGATCGGAGAAGGCCATGGAGCCCAACACCGGCCCCGGCAACGGCCCGAACCCTCACGACGTCAGCGTCGTACAGCTCATCTGTCGTGCGTACGGCCTGTCCGATGCCTCGGAGATCACCCTGGAGCACATACACCGGTATGTCTCCGAGCGGCGGCGCATGGAGGAGCGCACCCACCACCTACGGGAGCGCTTCCGGCCGAACATCCCCCGCCCGCGGGCGTCCGACGACGCGGCCTGACCAACCGGGCCACGCCCCCACTCGGCGCCCCGCGCTCGGGCAGGGCACCGTGCGCGACGTGATGCGGTAAGCAGTCCCCATGGCACCAACTGCACCGACATCACCGGGAGAACCATCGGCTTCGCCGCGGCCCGAGGGGAGGGTGGCCGGCCTGCTGCTCGCCGCGGGCGGCGGCCGGCGTCTGGGGGGACGGCCCAAGGCGCTGCTCGACCACCGGGGACGGCCGCTGGTCGAGCACGCCGCACGGGTTCTGCGGGACGGCGGCTGCGACCCCGTGCACATCGTGCTGGGGGCGGCCGCCGATTCCGTACGCGAACGAGCCGATCTCTCGGCGTACCACACCTCGGAGAACCCCGGCTGGGCGCAGGGCATGGGGTCCTCGCTCCGCGTGGGCCTCGCCGCGCTGGCCGGCTCGGGGGCGGAAGCGGTCGTGGTGTCCCTGGTGGACCAGCCGGGCATCGTCGCCGCCGCGGTGGCCCGGCTGATCGCCGCGTACGCCGCGGGCGCGGATCTGGCCGCGGCCTCGTACGGCGGACGGCGCGGCCACCCCGTACTCTTCGGCGCCGGCCGCTGGGCCGACATCGCGGCAACCGCCGAGGGCGATCGAGGCGCCCGCGCCTACCTCCAGCAGCATGCGGCCGCCCTCACCCTCGTCGAGTGCTCGGACATCGCCGAGCCGTACGACATCGACACACCGGAGGACCTGCACCGCCTGGATCAGGGCGGCCGGGCCCCGGAGCGGGACGATGGCGCCCGCAACCCGGACATCCGGGGTGATGGAGAGTGACGGACGTGGCACCGAGAGCCATTCGATCACCGCTTCTGTCGACCCGGAGAATCTCGACATCAACAAACCATTGAAGTTCCGCGATAAGGAAACTAGTCTCCACTGGTCAGAAGCGCCCTGTACCCGAACGGCGCCCGCGACCGTATTCCGGCGCCCGCGGCACCCCGTGCCGCCCGGCGTCCCGGCGGCCGCCAGGCACCGCCGCTGAATGGAGTGACAGCTCATGTCCGCACCAGCGCCGTCCCCGCTGGCCATCGTCGAAGTCGACCCCGCCCACACCCCCGAACGCCAGGGTGAGGTCCTCACCGACGCCGCGCTCGCCTTCGTCGCCGAGCTGCACCGCCGGTTCACTCCGCGCCGCGACGCACTGCTCGCCCGCCGCGCCGAGCGCCGCGCCGAGATCGCCCGTACCAGCTCGCTGGACTTCCTTTCGGAGACCGCGGCCATCCGCGCGGACGACAGCTGGAAGGTCGCCGAGGCGCCCGCCGCGCTCAACGACCGCCGGGTGGAGATCACCGGTCCCACCGACCGCAAGATGACGATCAACGCGCTCAACTCCGGCGCCAAGGTCTGGCTCGCCGACTTCGAGGACGCCTCCGCCCCCACCTGGGAGAACGTCGTCACCGGCCAGCTCAACCTGATCGACGCCTATGAGCGCCGCATCGACTTCACCGACCCCGCCTCCGGCAAGTCCTACGCCCTCAAGCCCGCCGAGGAACTGGCGACCGTCGTGATGCGGCCGCGCGGCTGGCATCTGGAGGAGCGCCACCTCCAGTTCGAGGGCCGTCCGGTGCCCGGCGCCCTGGTCGACTTCGGCCTCTACTTCTTCCACAACGCCAAGCGACTGCTCTCCCTCGGCAAGGGCCCGTACTTCTACCTCCCGAAGACCGAGTCGCACCTCGAGGCCCGCCTCTGGAACGACATCTTCATCTTCGCCCAGGACTACATCGGCATCCCCCAGGGCACCGTCCGCGCCACGGTCCTGATCGAGACCATCACCGCGGCGTACGAGATGGAGGAGATCCTCTACGAACTCCGCGACCACGCCTCGGGCCTGAACGCCGGCCGCTGGGACTACCTCTTCTCCATCGTCAAGAACTTCCGTGACGGCGGCGCCAAGTTCGTCCTCCCCGACCGCAACGCGGTCACGATGACGGCCCCCTTCATGCGCGCCTACACCGAACTCCTCGTCCGCACCTGCCACAAGCGCGGCGCCCACGCCATCGGCGGTATGGCGGCCTTCATCCCCAACCGCCGTGACCCCGAGGCGAACGAGAGGGCCCTGGCCAAGGTCAAGAACGACAAGGACCGCGAGGCCGGCGACGGCTTCGACGGCTCCTGGGTGGCCCACCCCGACCTGGTGCCGGTCGCCCGCGCCTCCTTCGACGCGGTCCTCGGCTCCAAGCCCCACCAGAAGGACCGCCTCCGCGAAGACGTCTCCGTCTCCGCCGCCGACCTCATCGCCATCGACTCCCTCGACGCAAAGCCCACCTACCAGGGCCTGGTCGACGCCGTCCGGGTCGGCACCCGCTACATCGAGGCCTGGCTGCGCGGCCTGGGCGCCGTCGCCATCTTCGGCCTCATGGAGGACGCCGCCACCGCCGAGATCTCCCGCTCCCAGATCTGGCAGTGGGTCAACGCCGGCGTCGTCTTCGAAGACGGCGAACACCACGGCGAACGGGCCACCGCCGACCTCGTCCGCCAGATCGCCGCAGAAGAACTCGCCGCCATCCGCACCGAGATCGGCGAGCAAGCCTTCACCTCCGGCAAGTGGCAGCAGGCCCACGACCTGCTCCTGAAGGTCTCCCTGGACGCGGACTACGCGGAGTTCCTGACGCTCCCGGCTTACGAGTTGCTGGGCTGAGGTCCTACGCGTCGCGAGGGCCGGTCCTGCTCCCCTCCCGGGGCGGCGGGGCCGGCCCTTGCTCATGGGAGGCGCCGCGGTGGGGCGGGCCGCTACGGGGTGGCTCCCGCGCGGTGGCCCGCGGCGTATTCGGACAGGAAGGCGGCCTCAGTGAGCAGGGTGTTGCGGAGTTCGGAGAGCAGGACGCGTTCGTCGGGGCCGTGCAGGTTGCAGAGGTTGTCCTCGGCGCCGAAGAGCAGGATCTCGGCGTGGGGCACTGCCTTGGCCAGGCCGTTGACCAGGGGGACGGAGCCGCCGGAGGCGATGTGGACGGGGTCGGTGCCCCAGGCGCGGCGCAGGGCGATGCGGGCGGCGCGGTAGGCGGGGCCGTCGGTGGCGGCTTCGTAGCCGGGGCCGGCGTCGCCGGGGGTGACGGTGAGCGGGATGCCGTACGGGCGGAGGCGCTGGAGGTGGCGGACGAGGGCGGCCTGGGCCTCCTTGGGATCCTGCCGGGGGTGTACGCGGAGGTTGAGCTTGGCGCGGGCGTGGGGGACGACGGCGGAGGCGGCGCGTTCGACGGGCGGTGCGTCCAGGCCGACGACCGTGACGGCGGGGCCGCGCCAGAGGCGTTCGCCCAGGCCGCCGGAGCCGAGGAGCGGGGTGCCGGGGGTGACGCCGGCGAGCTCGCGGAACTCGTCGTCGGTCAGGGTGGTTCCGGTCCAGGGTTCGCGGTGCAGACCCTCGACGGCGACATCGCCGTGGACGTCGTGGAGGGTGGCGAGCGCCTTGAGGAGGGTGAGCAGGGCGTCAGGGGCGGCGCCACCGTACTCGCCGCTGTGCACGGCGGCGTTGAGGGTGCGGACCTCGACGAAGACCACGGCGGAGCCGCGCAGGGCGGTGGTGAGGGTGGGTGTGCCGGGGCGGATGTTGCCGGTGTCGGCGATGATCATCGCGTCGCAGTCGAAGAGGTCCGGCTCGCTGGGCGGATAGGTGTCGAAGGCGCTGCCGTACTCCTCCTGCCCCTCGAAGACGATCTTGATGCCGACGGGTGGACGGCCGCCGTACGCCCGTAGCGCGCCGATGTGGACCATCAGGTTGGCCTTGTCGTCGGCGATGCCGCGGGCACGGATACCGCCCTCGATGTCGGTGGGTTCGAAGGGCGGGGAGGTCCAGAGCCGTTCGTCGCCGGGCGGCTGGACGTCGTAGTGGCCGTAGAGCAGGACGGTGGGGGCGTCGGGGGTGGGCGGCGGGATGCTGCCGGTGATGACGGGGGCGGTGGCGGGGAGGTTCAGCTCACCGATGTGGGCCACGCCGGCGTCCCTGAGGAGGGCCACGAGCAGGTCGCGGGCCTGGAGGACGGGTTCGGGCGAGAAGCCGGGGAAGGCGATCGAGGGGATGGCCGCGAGTCGTTTGAGGTCCGCGCAGACCCCGTCCATCAGCGAGTCGACGGTGGACTCCAGTGTGGCGGCCCCTCCGGGGCGGGGGCGGTGCGGGTCGTTGGCTTCCTGGTTCACCGCGGAACCCCTCTCCGTGACGCCGTCGGTACCGCCGGCCGGGCCTGGTGCGGGCCGGCCTGACTTCATGTTAGGAGTCATGCGGCATTTCGGGGTGAAGGAGTGGTTTGTGGGGGGGCGTGGTGGCTTCGGTGGACCGGGGTGGCGCTCGGCCGGGGGGCCGGTGCGGGGTGCGGTGAGGGCGTTTGCGGGTCGGGTTCGCGTCGGGCGCGGGGCATGGGCCTGCGGTACTATGTTTGTAGTGGATCGGCGCTACGAGCACTGTAGGGCCAAGGAGAGCAAGAAGGGCGCTCGGAGTGGCAGGGCGACGGGAACAGGTACTGGATTCGGCGATTCAGGTCCTGGGAAGCGAAGGGCCGCGGCGGCTCACCTATCAGGCCGTGGATACCGCGGCCGGGGTCCCGTCCGGAACCACGTCCAACTACTTCCGTAACCGGGCGGCCCTGATCGACGGCATCGTCGACCACCTCCAGACGCTGGAGCGCCGCAACTGGGAGCACTTCACCGAGGGGGCCGCACCGGCCGATATCGGTGAACTCGCCGATGCGGTCACCCGGTTCCTGCGCCACGCGACCGGCCCCGAGCGGGCCAGGACCGCCGCCCGCTTCGCCCTCTGCCTCGAATCCATGACCCGGCCCGGACTCCGCCCGGCGCTCACCCGCGGCCGGGAAGCCGCCGTCGACTGGGGCGCGGAGTGGCTGCGGCGCTTCGGCTCCCCGACCCCGCGGCGACACTGCGAGATCCTCTTCGACCACCTGGACGGGGTTGCCTTCCGTCAACTCGCCTTTCCGGTGCTCGACTTCGATCCGGGGCCGGGGATCGAGGGGCTGCTGAGAGGGCTGCTGACATGAGCAACTGGCGTGCGTGCGGGGAGGGTTGGGGCAGCGTGGCGCCTCGGCCGGCAGCCGGGCGGCTTCGGGCCGCCCCGTGTCGACGGGGTATCCGGCATCTCCCACGCCTGGTAGGAAAGCTTCCTAACGATTGGGGAACCCCCCACGGCTCGCTCCGAACTGGAGGACTGACTCCATGCGTACCCGATCGATAGGCGGCCGCCTGCCCCGGACCGCCACCCGCGCCGCCCTCGGCCTCATCCTGCTCGCCGTCCCGGCCACCGCCGTCGCCACCACGACGGCCCCGGCGGACCTCGCCCGCCCGGCAGGCAGCCACTCCGCCCCGCGCACCGTACGGGCCGCGGCCGGCCTCGACGACCCGGCGAAGAAGGAGATCGCGATGCAGCTGGTCTCCAGCGCGGAGAACTCCTCGCTGGACTGGAAGGCGCAGTACAAGTACATCGAGGACATCGGCGACGGCCGCGGCTACACCGGCGGCATCATCGGCTTCTGCTCCGGCACCCACGACATGCTCGAACTCGTCGAGCTCTACACCCGGCGCAAGCCCGGCAACGTCCTGGCCCCGTACCTCCCCGCACTGCGCAAGGTGGACGGCAGCGACTCGCACGAGGGGCTGGACCCCCACTACACCGAGGCCTGGAAGAAGGCCGCCCAGGACCCGGAGTTCCAGAAGGCCCAGAACGACGAGCGGGACCGGGGCTACTTCAACCCCGCGGTCAAGCAGGGCAAGGCCGACGGCATCGGCGTACTGGGGCAGTTCGCGTACTACGACGCGCTCGTGATGCACGGCAACGGTGACGACCGGACCAGCTTCTCCAGCATCCGCAAGCGGGCACTGGCCAAGGCGAAGCCGCCGGCCCAGGGCGGCGACGAGAAGACCTACCTCGACGCCTTCCTCGACGCCCGGGTCTGGGCGATGAAGCAGGAGGAGGCGCACAGCGACACCAGTCGGGTCGACACCGCGCAGCGGGTGTTCCTGAAGAAGGGCAACCTCGATCTGCACACTCCGCTGGACTGGAAGGTGTACGGGGAGAGCTTCCACCTCGGCTGATCCGGCCGCTCCTACCCCAACGGCCCGTACGGAAGCCGGAGTTCGGCGCTTCCCTACGGGCCGTTGACGTGCGCGGCGGCTGCCTGCCGTCAGTGCGCGGGCGTCGTCGCGGGTTCGCCGGGACCGCCCGCGGCGGCCCGGTCGGGCTGCTGTGAGAGCTGTGGCTCGTCGTGGGCGTCCCCGGCGGCCGCCTCGGCGCCGTCACCGTCCGGTGTCTTTCTGCCGAAGTGGTTGAAGGCGAGGTTGAGGACGATGGCGACCAGACAGCCGGTGCTGATGCCGGAGTCCAGGACGACCAGCAGGTCCTTGGGGAGGTTGTGGTAGAAGTCCGGCGCGGCGATCGGGATCAGGCCGATGCCGACGGCGGCCGCGACGATCAGGGAGTTGTCGCCCTTCTCCATCGCGGCCGAGGCCAGCGTCTGGATGCCGCTGGCGGCCACCGAGCCGAAGAGCACGATGCCCGCGCCGCCCAGGACCGGCAGCGGGACCAGCGAGATGACCGAGGCGGCCATCGGGCACAGGCCGAGCACGATCAGGATCAGACCGCCGGTCGCCACGACGAAGCGGCTGCGCACCTTGGTCATCGCGACCAGGCCGATGTTCTGCGCGAAGGCGCTGTTGGCGAAGCCGTTGAAGAGCGGGCTGATGGCCGAACCGAGGGTGTCGGCGCGCAGTCCGCCCTCGATGGTGCGCTCGTCCGCCGGACGGTCGACGATCTTCCCGAGGGCGAGCATGTCGGCCGTCGACTCGGTCATACAGACCAGCATCACGATGCACATCGAGACGATCGCGGCGATGTCGAACTGCGGGGCGCCGAAGTGGAAGGGCGTCGGGAAACCGATCGGGGCGGCCTTGGTGAGGGCGGAGAAGTCGGTGATGCCGACGGGGACCGCGATCAGGGTGCCGGCTATCAGGCCGAGCAGGATCGCGATCTGCTGGAGGAAGCCGCGCAGCACCCGGCGCAGTACGAGCACGATCAGGAAGGTCAGCGCGGCCATCGCGATGTTCGTCAGGGAACCATAGTCGGGTGCCCGGGAGTTACCTCCCTGTGACCAGTTGAACGCGACGGGGAGGAGCGAGATACCGATGAGGGTGATGACGGTGCCGGTGACCACCGGCGGGAAGAAGCGGACGAGCTTGGAGAAGTAGGGGGCGAGCAGAAAGCCGAGCACACCGGCGACGATCACCGCACCGAAGATGACCGGCAGCGCGTCGTGGGGGCTGTGAGCCTTGCCGATGGCGACCATCGGCGTGACACCGGCGAACGAAACACCGTTGACGAAGGGAAGCTTGGCACCGACCTTCCAGAAGCCGAGGGTCTGGAGGAGGGTGGCGATTCCCGCGGTGAAGAGGCTGGCGCCCATCAGGAACGCGGTCTCGGTGGCGCTCAGCCCGCAGGCCGGCCCCACGATCATCGGAGGGGCCACCACGCCCGCGTACATCGCGGCCACATGCTGGAGGCCGCTGGTGAACATCTTCAAGGGCGGGAGGGTCTCGTCGACCGGATGCTTCCGGTCCCCCTCCGACTTCTGCCCGGTCATTGCGGCCACTGCGGGCCTCCTTCGATTTCTGCGTCGCCGGCGGCCGGCGGTGCGAGGCTGTCACGGAGGGCTTGCCATGTGGTGCGTGGTGCGAGAAGTCGCCTGGTCAGCGGTGCTGCGTAGGGCCGCGCTTGTGGCGCGTGGACGGTGGCGGTGCGACCGACCGGCCCGGAGGTACGGGGAGAATCCCGCACCCCCGGGGTCCGGCTGCTTGTGGATCCCGCTCGGATCCACAAGGTCGGCCGGGAGCCGTCCCTCCCGGCCGAGTCGGGTGTGCGTCGGCCGTGTTACCGCGCCGAGGGGGTCAGCCCTCGGCGGCGATACGGGCCAGACGCTGTGCCTCCGCCCGCGCGGTGCGGGCGATGGCGTCCTCGTCGACGTTGGTCAGGTGGTTGTCCTCGACCACCGGCTTGCCGTTGACGAGTGAGAGGGTGACCGGTGCGGCCGCGCCGAAGACCAGCGCGGTGACCGGGTCGGCGATGGAGGAGTGGCCGAGGCCGTCCAGCTTCCACAGCACCAGGTCGGCGAGCTTGCCGGCCTCCAGGGAGCCGATCTCGGCGGTCCGGCCGAGGACCTGGGCGCCGCCGTAGGTGCCGAGCCGCAGCGCCTTGCGGGCGTTGAGGGCGGCCTCCTTGTGGGCGCCGAGGCGGTTGATCAGCAGCGCGTTGCGCAGCTCGGTGTGGAGCTCGCCGGACTCGTTGGAGGCGGTGCCGTCGACGCCGAGGCCGACCGGGACGCCGGCCGCGAGCATGTCGGGGACGCGGGCGATACCTGCGGCGAGGCGGGCGTTGGACGAGGGGCAGTGCGCCACACCGGTCTTCGTCCGGGCGAAGGCGGCGATGTCGGAGTCGTTCATGTGGACGCAGTGCGCCATCCACACGTCGTCACCGAGCCAGCCGGTGGACTCGAAGTAGTCGGTCGGGCCCATGCCGAACAGCTCGTGGCAGAACTTCTCCTCCTCCACGGTCTCCGAGCCGTGGGTGTGCATCCGTACGCCCTTGCGGCGGGCCAGCTTGGCGCCCTCCCGCAGGAGTTCGGTGGAGATGGAGAACGGCGAACAGGGCGCGGCGGCGATGTGCACCATCGAGCCGAAGGAGGCGTCGTGGTACGTGTCGATGGCCTCTTCGGTGGCCAGCAGGGCGCCCTCGGTGGTCTCGACGGCGAAGTCCGGCGGCAGTCCGCCGTCCTTCTCGCTGCGGTCCATCGAGCCGCGGGCCAGGGTGATCCGGGCGCCGATCTCGGCGGCCGCGGCCAGCTCGGCGCCGACGAGGTCGCCGGAGCCCTTGGGGAAGACGTAGTGGTGGTCCGAGGCGGTGGTGACACCGCCCTTGACCATCATGCCGAGCGAGCCCTGGGTGGCCGCGGCGAGCATCGTGGCGTCGATCCGGGCCCAGGTCGGGTAGAGCGCGACCAGCCAGTTGAACAGGTTGTGGTCGGTGGCCAGACCGCGGGTGATCCACTGGTAGAAGTGGTGGTGGGTGTTGATCAGTCCGGGCGTGACCAGGTGCCCGGTGCCGTCGACCCGGCGGACGACGTTCTCCAGGCCCTCCGGTGCCTTGCCCGCGCCGACGGACTCGATGATGTTGCCGGCGACGACGACATACCCGGTGGCGTACTCGGTGTCGTCGGCGTCGACGGTCGCGATCGCACAGTTCTCGATGACAATGCGCTGGGCTGCCGATGATGCCATCGTGCTTCCTCTTTCCGGTGATGGTGCGGGCACGGCAGGACCCTAGGAGGATTTGAGTGCCGGAACCGTGGAACGACTCCGGGTGCCGAAATATGGGAAGAACAGGTTGAACGGGACCGCGGCCCCATCCCGCTGCGGGGTGGGGAGGGGCCGCGAGGCCCGGCGTTGCGTCGTAGCCGCGCGGAGGCCGGTCAGAGGTTGGTCAGGTCCACCGGGATCCTGGGCTCGACACCGTCGCGCAGAACAGTGGCTTCGATCAGGCCGTACGGGCGGTCCGCCGCGTAGTAGACCTCATTGTCGTTCTTGAGCCCGAACGGCTCCAGATCCACCAGGAAGTGGTGCTTGTTCGGGAGGGAGAACCGCACCTCGTCGATCTCGGAGCGGTTGTTGATGATGCGCGAACCCATCTGGTACAGGGTCTGCTGGAGCGAGAGGCTGTAGGTCTCGGCGAAGGCGTGCAGCATGTGCTTCTTCACCTGGTCGTACGACCGCTCCCAGTTGGGCATCCGCTGCTCGTCATCGGTCCAGTTGAACCGCCAGCGCGCGGATACCTGTGTGGCGAGGATGCGGTCGTAGGCCTCCTTCAGCGTGGTGTACTTGTCCTTGATGTAGCCCCAGAACTCCGAGTTGGTGGAGTTCATCACCACGAGGTCCTTCAGACCGGAGATGATCTGCCACTGCTCACCGTCGTAGGTGATCTCGGCGAGGCGGGTCTCCTGGCCCTTGCGGACGAAGGAGTGCTTGACCTCGTCGGAGCCGATGAAGCGGGAGTTGGCGTCGGAGGTCTCGATCCGCTCCCAGGCGTACTCCTCGATGCGGATACGGGCCCGCTTGATCGGCTCCTGGCTGGTCACGAAGTGCCGGGCCAGGTGGATGCCGAACTGCTCGGCCGACTCGATCCCGTGCTCCTTGGCGAAGGCGTACACGGTGTTCTTGGTGGTGTCGGTGGGCAGGCAGTTGGCGTTGGAGCCGGAGAGGTGGACCTCCTCCAGGTCGCCGGAGAGGGCGACGGAGACGTTCAGGTCCTTGATGTGGTGCGTATCGCCGTCGCGGGTGATCTTGACGACGCGGTTCTCCGCTTTGCCGTACTGGTTCTGGCCGAGAATCACCGGGCGGGCCGGGCGGGAATGGGCAGTCATGTCGGTGCTAGCTCCCTCGGTATACGGAGTAGCCGAACGGGTTGAGCAGCAGCGGTACGTGGTAGTGCTCGCCCGGCTTGACGGCAAAGGTGATTGCCACCTCCGGGAAGAAAGCTCCGCTGTCCCTTACGCGGGGGGCGTCCTGCTGTTCCTCGGCTTGCGTGGGTTGGCTGTGCTCTTGGGAAACGAAGTACTCCTCGACGGCGAAGTCGAGGCGCACATGAGTGGTGCCTTCCGGCAGCGCGGGCAGGTCCTTGCAGCGCCCGTCCGCGTCGGTCCTGGACGCGCCGTGGGCGGTCCAGGCGCCGGCGCTGCCGGAGCGCACCGAGAGCGCGAGGGCGACACCCTCGGCGGGGCGGCCCACGCTGGTGTCCAGGATGTGCGTGGACACCGACGTCCTCGCAGCCGACTCGCTGCTCATGCTGCGTCTCCTTCTGCGTGCTCCGCGATACGGGCCAGGCGAATACGGTTGATCTTGCCGAGCTCCACCCGAACGATCTCTCGTTCCTGTTCCGGCGTGTTGTCGATCCGGTTACGGACCGCGTCGCGCATCTGCTCCCCGGTGCGGCCGGAGGCGCAGATCAGGAAGACGTGCCCGAACTTCTCCTGGTAGGCCAGATTGAGTTCGAGCATCTCCGCCTTGAGCGCGTCGGAGGCGCCGGCCATCCCGCTCTGCTCGCGGTGCGAGGTCGGGTCTCCCGGCTTCGGCCGGCCGATGGGCGGGTGCCCGGCCATCGCCTCGGCCAGGTCCTCCGCGCTCAGCTCGGCCATCGCGGCGTCGCTGGCCGTGTACAGGGCGTCGGGGGTGGCGTAGGGGCGCTGGGCGAGGATCTTGCTCTCCCATGCCCGGCTGGTACACACCTCGTGCAGTACGGCCCGTGCCGTACCGTCGTCGGCGGTGTTGAACCGGGCGAGCCCCGGGGACGTACTCGAAGACACGAAAAGCCTCCGCGGCCTGGTGCTGGACAGCTCTGCTTGGCTGGAAACAGCTAAGACCCCTGGCAACACCACGTCAACACTTTGTTGAAAACTCGGCGACACAAAAGCCGCCGTCCGGCAATTCCGGACGGCGGCTTCGCCGGTCGGGGCGGGGCCTGGCCCGGTTCACCTCAGTCGGTGCCCTTCGCGGCGTTTTCCCTGTTCAAGTAGTTGTAAACGGTGAAGCGGCTGACGCCCAGGGCACTGGCGACGGTCTCGACGCCGTGCCGGACCGAGAAGGCACCGCGGCTCTCCAGGATCCGCACCACCGACTGCTTGGTCTTGCGGTCCAGCTCCGCCAGCGGCATACCGTGCCGGCGCTGGAGCTCGGCGAGGATGTGGTCGAGCGAATCCGACAGATGGGGGAGCCGTACGGCCACCCGGTCCTGCCCCTCCCAGGTCAGCACGACATCGTCGCCCTGGGCCTGGTCCGGCGCGACCATCTGGCCGCCCATGGCGTCCACCAGCGGCTTGACCGCCTGGACGAACGGGTGGTCGGCGGGCTCGGTCACGTCGCATCCCCCTGGTCCGGCGCGGCTCCTCCGATCACATTGACCTGGAGCGAGACGCGCGTGGCGCCCGCCCGCAGGGATTCGCGCAGCAGCGCATCCACCGCGCCGAGGACCTGCTCGGCATCGCCCTCGGCCGTATTGCCGAACGGACCGACGTCGACGGCGTCCAGATCGGCGCCGGTGACGATCTCCCGCGCCACCACCGCATGCGCCGGCGCCTCGTCCAGGTCGAACGGCTCCGTCGTGAACTCAACTCTCAATCGCACGTCGCTCAACCTACGCGCGGTTCGGCCCGGCCACCAGAAATTGCCGTGGGGCCCCCTTGACAGCCTCCGAACCCGGCAGGCAGGCTTCCGTTAAGCAGAAAAGCAGTTCCACTATACGGAAGGAGCGCTCGGTTTCATGGGTTTCTCGGACATGCGCTTCAACGTCAATCTGTCGATGCTGTTCACCGAGCTTCCGTTGTTGGAGCGGCCGGCGGCCGCGCGGGCGGCGGGTTTCACGGCGGTGGAGCTGTGGTGGCCGTGGGTGGATGCCCCCACCCCGGAGCGGGCGGAGCTGGATGCTTTGCGGGCGGCGCTGGATGATGCCGGTACGCGCCTGGTGGGGCTGAACTTTTATGCGGGGCAGTTGCCGGGGCCGGACCGGGGTGCGCTCTCGGTGCCGGGTGAGGAGTCGGCGCGGTTTGCTGCGAATGTGCCGGTGGCGGTCGCCTTCGGCGCGTCGTTGGGCTGCACGGCCTTCAATGCCCTGTACGGCAACCGCGTCGAGGGGGTGGAGGCTGCCGTGCAGGATGAACTGGCGCTGGAGATGCTGGCGTTGGCCGCGCGTGCGGTCGCCGAGGTCGACGGCACGCTGCTGATCGAGGCGCTCAACCGGCCCGAGTCGCCGCGCTGTCCGCTGGTGAGCGCGCCGAAGGCGGTCGAGGTGGTGGAGGCGGTCAATGAGGCCACCGGGCTGGACAACGCCCGCTTTTTGATGGACCTCTACCACCTGTCCATGAACGGTGAGGATCTGGCGCAGGTCATCGACCGCTTTGCGGAGCGGACCGGGCATGTGCAGATCGCCGACAATCCGGGCCGCGGCGCCCCCGGCACCGGGACACTGCCCCTCGAAGAGCTTCTCGCCCGCCTGCACAAGGCTGGTTATGAGGGCTGGGTGGGGCTGGAGTACAAGCCCGGTGACCGCCGAAGCGCCGAGGCCTTCGACTGGCTGCCCGCCCCCGCCCGCGCCGCCCACTGAGCGCCACCCATCGACATCGCCCTACCCCGCAGTTGAGAGACGTCACACGGCAGTTGAGAGAGGCACTGATGAGCAAC